>DDJC01000004.1:216-112455 GCA_002339015.1 Burkholderiales bacterium UBA1834 | reverse complement strand
TGGGCGTCGAGCCGCGTGACGGCCAGCAACGCCCCGCCCGCGTCGCGCTGGAGCGCGATGCGCCCGCCGTCGGGCAGGATCAGCGTGCCGGGCCTCCCGTGGGCATCGAATTCGGTGCGGACGCGCGTGCCGTCCGCCCCATGGATGGCCACCAGTCGGCCATGGGCGTCGTGGTCGTAGCCGGCATGCTGGCTCAGCCGGCTCTCCTGGCTTAGCACGCCGTCCTGGCGCGACCAGGCCACCATGTCGCGGGNNNGCCAGCACGCGGCCCGCGGGGTCGTGGCGCGTGCTGGTCTCCCGGTAGCGGCTGCCATCGTCGTGCGCTACCAGCGTGACGCGGCCCGCGGTGTCACGCTGCAGGACCTTCATTGCATGGTCGCCGGGCGCCTGGACGCTGCGCAGGTGGTCAGCGCGGCGGTCCCAGACGTACCGTGTGGTGTCTGCCGGGCCGGGCAGCGGCCCGTCCACCGCGACAAGCACGCTGCGGCCATTGATGTGGCTGTATTCGTAGCGGGTGATGCGTTTGATCGGGCTGGCCTGACTTGGCTCGATGACGGGCAGCCCTTGTGCATCCAGAGGGCTGTAGCCGCTTTCTTCAATGCTCAGCACCTGGCCGCGATCGTTGTACGTCAGTCGCTTCTGGTGCTCACGCCCCGGCACCACACTGGGCTTGGCCACCAACGCAGGCTGCCCACCCGAAGCACCATACTCATAGCGCACCATCCAGTGCTCGGGGCCGGGCTTGCCATCCTTGTAGGCAACCTGACTGACCCGCAGCACCCTGTCCAGCGGGTCGTAGGAGGTGCGTACGCCCCGCAGCGGCCGGCCCTGCAGGTCGAGCTGAATCTCTTCGGTCAACAGGCCTTTCGCATCGTACACATACCGCATGTTGGCCCGCGGACAGGGCAGGGCGGCCACGCAGGGCTCGCCCCGCGTCTCGGTGATGCGGTAGTCTCCCGCCACCATGGCGCTGCGGATCTCCAGTCGCCGGCCATCGGGCCGTTCGGTCGTTCGCCCGTGCACCAGCACGCTGAGTCCTGGCATGCTGCCCGGCAGTTCGCTCAAGCTGGCGCGTTCGAGTACGGCCATCTCCACCTTCAGACCACCGTGCTCACTGCGCACTGCCCAACCGCGTTGGTCGTAGCCATAGGTGGAGATGCGCTGGTTGAGCGGCTTGCCATCACTGCCGCTGCCCGACACGCTGATGCCGGTGAGCAGCGTGGGAAAGCGTGCATCCTCATAGTGATAGGTGCGGCTGACCGAGCTGGTGGTGGTGCCGCGGGCGGTCAAAGGGTGTGCGGGCTTGTCGGCGTCGTAGTGCGTGGGCAGGTGCACCTTGGCCAGGTTGGCCGCCAACTGGATCTTGTCGATCCGGGTTCCCTTGGGTGGTGTGCTCCCGTACTCATAGGCAAAACGCCCCGCCGGCGTGTCGATGCTTTGCACACCGGTGAAGTGCGCTGGCCGGCGTCCGTCACGTGCAGGTTCTGCGTAGTTGAGCTTGAGCTGACGCCCCTGGGGATCGGTGACCTGGACCAGATGCCCTCCAGCGTCATGCTGCAAAGTGACAAACTCACCGGTGGGCACCGCGATCTGCACCAGTTTGCCGCGGTGATCGAAACTCAGGCGACGGCCATCGGGCCAAGTCCATACGTACTCTTCGCTGCGCGGGCCGCGGCGGATGGCGATACGTCCGTCGGAAGCACGCGAGGTGCTGCAGCGGCTTGGGTCCAGCAGATCGCGGCTGAAAATCAGACGGGCGCCATCGGCCTGCACGATCTGCAAGGCTCGGCCCACCACGTGCAACTCGGTTTCATAAGACAGCTTCCAGCCGCGTCCCATGATGCCATTGGGGAAGCCCACGCCACTGAACTGGCTGTTGTAGTGGCGGACCAGTTCCAGGCCCAGCACCCCAGGCAACGCCGGAAGATCGACCTCGCGCTGGTACTTGTTGCCCGTGATGACGTTCACAGGGTTGCCGCCGCCGACGTTCACGGTTCGGTCATTCTTGCTTGCCGGCCCGCTGGCGCCGCAGGCGGTGGGCCCTGTTGCCTCGCCGCAGCTTGAGGTGCCACCGGCCGAACGGGCTGGCGAAGCCGCCGCGGCGCTCATGGTCTGGGCCTTCATGGCGCCGGGCAACATCAGGCCCAGGCACGTCCATAGGGCGATGGCCACCGGCCATGCCGATCCCGTTTGATTTCTCATGCTGTCGCCCCGACCCTCAAGGGCCGACGCCTTCCCTGTCTCATGGTTTATGGCTGATCCGGACGACAAGGGGTATGCGGAGGCACTCACCTTGCCAAGTCGAATCGTGCCCCTTCATCTTCAAAGGGGCGCTGCCAGTATAGAGATCAGGACATGCTGGGGCCATCCCCCCGAGGGGGGCATACCGAATCAGACATGACGCACCTGATGGCCTGGCGTGCGGGTCCCGGCCAAGTGGGCAACTGCAGCGTGGTGCCGCTACGTGCTCACCCGCGCAGCGTGCGCGAGTGCGCATGCACCGTGTCCACCAGCGTGCTCACGTGCTCGGGCGGGGTGAACTGGCTGATGCCGTGGCCGAGGTTGAAGATGTGGCCGCCTGTGCGGCCTTGCGCATCGGTCGGCCTGCCAAAGCTGTCCAGCGCCTTGATCACCTCGGCGCGGATCTGCTCGGGCTGCGCGAACAGCACGTTCGGATCCAGGTTGCCCTGCAGCGCGACGCGATCCTGCACGCGCTGGCGGGCCTGGCCCAGGTTCACCGTCCAGTCCAGGCCGACCACGTCGCAGCCCGTGCCTGCGATCTGCTCCAGCCACAGGCCGCCGCCTTTGGTGAACACGATGTGCGGGATGCGCGCGCCCTCGTGCGCCTTCTTGAGCTTGGCCAATACACGCTGGGTGTAGGCCAGGCTGAAGGCCTGGAAGGCGCCATCGGCCAGCACGCCACCCCAGGAGTCGAAGATCATCACGGCCTGGGCGCCGGCTTCGATCTGCGTGTTCAGGTACAGGGCCACGGCATCGGCATTGACCTCGAGGATGCGGTGCATCAGGTCAGGGCGCTGGTACAGCATGGTCTTGACCAGCCGGTAGTCGTCCGAGCCGCTGCCTTCGACCATGTAGCAGGCCAATGTCCAAGGGCTGCCCGAGAAGCCGATCAGCGGCACGCGGCCGGCGCCATCGGCGTTGGTCAGGGCCTTGCGGATGGTGCTGACGGCATCGAACACGTAGCGCAGCTTGTCCATGTCGGGCACGGCCAGCTTGGCCACTGCGGCTTCGTCACGCACCGGGGTGGCAAAGCGCGGGCCTTCGCCCTGCGCGAAGCTCAGGCCCAGGCCCATCGCGTCGGGCACTGTGAGGATGTCGCTGAACAGGATGGCCGCGTCCAGGTCGTACCGGGCCAGCGGCTGCAGCGTCACTTCGCAGGCGTAGTCCCGGTTGGTGGCCAGGCCCATGAAGCTGCCGGCCTTGGCACGCGTGTCGCGGTACTCGGGCAGGTAGCGGCCGGCCTGGCGCATCAGCCACACGGGTGTGCAGTCGGTGGGCAGGCGCAGGCAGGCCCGCAGGAAGCGGTCGTTGGCCAGGCGGGGCAGGGCTGTGGTGGGCGCGGTCATCCGGGCATTGTAGGCACGCGATCGCGGGGGCGCGCAAATCAGGAGGCCGGCGGCCTGCCCGCTCTGGCACCATCGGCCTCATGGCCGTCGCACCCACCACCCCAGCCCGTGCCCACGCCGGCACCCCTGCCGCGCCCGTGCTGGCGCTGAACCACACCGAACACGCCTACATCGCCGTCGAAGGGCTGGCGGGCTCGATGGTGATCACCTACATGATGCAGTTCAACGAGGCGATCGAGCCGGCGCGCCTGCGCCTGGTGCTGCGTGAGCTGGTCAGCGCCTGGCCGCGCTTTCGGGGCGTGGTGGAGGCCGGGCTGCATTCGCACCGGATGCGCATCCTGCCGGACAACGAGACGACCGACCAGCTGTTCGAGATGGCCTGGCGCGAGGACGCGCACATCGACGCGGGCGATCCGGCCGCCTTGGAGCGCCTGCACCACCAGATCCTCAATGATGTGGTGCCGCTGGAGCACGGCCTGCTGTGCCGTTTCCGCTTCGTGCCGCATGCCACCTCGCCAGTGCTCTTCCTGTCGGTGCACCATATCCTGTTCGACGGGCGCTCGGCGCTGCAGTTCATGACCGACCTGCTGGCGCGCCTCAATGGTGGGCCGCGCATCCCGGTGCAGCCGCTGGAGGCGGCCTCGCACCTGGGCGCGCTGGCGCCGGCCTCGTTGTTGCAGTGGCCGGGCAAGCTGCTGAAGTCCTTCCAGAACCGGGCGCGCGAGGCCAAATGGCACAAGGGCCTGCACGTGCAGCAGGCCGCGCCGCAGGGCCACCCCTACCTGAGCATCCACATGCTGCGCCACCATACGCTGCCGGTGGACACGCAGGAGTTGCGTCGCGTGGCGCGCATCCTGGACCTGAGCGTCAACAGCCTGGTCACCCTGATCCTGTGCGAGGCCTACCTCTCGTACGCGCCCAACGATTCATTGGCAGCCGCCGTGGTGCGTCAGTCGGTCGATCTGCGGCGCTTCTATCCGCCAGCGGACGGCAACAAGGCGCGCCTGCTGTGGGGCAACCACGTGGGCGCCTTCCTGGTCACCGAGGTGGGTGCCAAGTCGCTGCGCGAGCGGGCCGCTTCGGTGAAGGCCCAGGTCGACGAGGGCATGGCCCGCTTCGAGCGCCGCGAGATGCTGTGGAACCAGCTGCCGGGCATGCTGATGCCGGTGCTGGGCCGCACCTTGCTGTCGCACATCGTGCATGGCATGCAGCGCAAGGGCCGCATGCCACGCATCAGTTGCCACGCCACCAGCCTGGGCAATGTCTCCAAGCTCAATGCGCCGGATGCCAGGCTGCGCCTGGTCAAGCTGCTCACCGCGGTGCCCAGCGTGTCCACGCTGCACGTGGTCAATGAGCTGGATGGGCAGGTGCATCTGCCTGTGGTGTGGCAGCGCTGCGATGCCACGGTCGAGCAGATCGACGATTACCTGCGCCGCGTGGACGAAGCCGCCGCGCGCATTGTGCAAGAGGGCAAGGCGCTGGTGGGCGGCTGAGGCCACCAATGGCAAGGCAGCCCAGCCGGGCTGCCCGCGTGGTGCCGCATCAGGCGCGCATCAGTTCAGCGTCTTGCGGTAGCTCTTGATCGAGGTGACCAGGAACACCAGGAAGGCCAGCCCGATGGGCCACAGGTTGGTCCACATGTCACCCATGTCGAACTCCTTGAGGAACACGCCCCGCGCGCCGCGGATGAAATAGGTCATCGGCAGGGTCGACGAGATCCATTGCGCCCACTGCGGCATGCCGCTGTACGGGAACATGAAGCCCGAGAGCATGATGGTCGGCATCATGTAGTAGAACGACAGCTGCATGGCCTGGATCTGCGACTGCGCGGCCGTCGAGATCAGGATGCCCACCATCAGCGTGGTCACGCCGTAGGTGAACAGCAGCGCGGCCAGGGCCCAGGCGCTGCCCGTGAGCGGCATCTTGAACAGCCAGAAGGCAATGGCCAGGATGCTGAGCACCTGCACGATCCCCATGAAGAAGTAGGGGATCATCTTGCCGACAATCACCTCCGACGGCGCCGTGGGCGTCACCATCATGAACTCCATCGAGCCGCGCTCCTTCTCGCGCGTGATCGACATCGCCGTCATCATGATCAGCGACATGTTCAGGATCATGCCGACCACGCCGGGGATGATGTAGAAGGTGTGCTCGCCCTGCGGGTTGAAGCGCCGCTGCACGCGCACCTCCACGCTGGGGCCGATGCTGGGCACGCGCAGTTGGTCCTTGCGCAGGATGTGGGCGGCCACCTGCCGTGCCACCTCGCCGGTCGACGAGATCGCGCCGTTCAGCGACACCGGGTCGGTCGCGTCGGCCTCCACCAGCAACTGCGCCGTCTTGCCGGCCATCAGGTTGCGCGTGAAATCGGGCGGGATCTCGATCACCACGGAGGTCTTGGCCTGGCGCAGGTAGTCGCTGGCCTGCTCGGCCGACATCTCGCGCGGGTCGATCTTCAGGTACACGCTCTGGATCAGGGCGGCACGGTACAGGCGCGAGAACTCGCTCTTGTCGTGGTCCACCATGATGGTGTCGATGTGGCGCGGGTCGGGGTTGATGGCGTAGCCGAACACGATCACGTAGCTGATGGTGGCGATCATCAGCGAGATGAAGGTGAGCCGGTCGCGCACCATGTGCAGCCACTCTTTCTGGGCGATGGCGTAGATGCGATGGGGAGACATGAAGCTGCGCTCGCTCAGAAGGAGGTGTTGGTGCCCTGCTGCTGCAGGGTCAGGTGGAAGAAGACGTCTTCCAGGCCCACGTCGATCTCGTGCACGTCGCCAGCCGAATCGCCCAGGGTCTGCAGCCAGCCGGCCACGTCGTCCCTGGAGCGGGCCACCAGGCGCACACTGTTGCCCTGGCGCGAAAGGCGCACCACGCGCGGATCACGGCTGATGGCCACCAGATCGACGGGGCCCTTCAGGCCCACCTGCATGGCCACCAGGTGGCTGTTGCGGATCACGTCCTCGGGTTTGTCGTCGACCAGCAGGCGGCCATAGAGCATGTAGGCCAGGCGGTGCGAGCGCATGGCCTCGTCCATGTAGTGGGTGCTGACCAGCGTGGACACGCCGGTGGCCGAGATCTCCTGCAGGATGTCCCAGAAGGCCTCGCGCGCCTTCGGGTCCACGCCGGCGGTGGGCTCGTCGAGCAGCAGCAGCTTGGGGCGGTGCGACATCGCGCAGGCCAGCGCCAGGCGCTGCTTCCAGCCGCCCGAGAGCGTGCCCACCTGCTGTCGGTCTCGGCCCAGGTCGTCGAAGGCGAACTGCTTGACCAGCTCGTTCACGCGGCCGTGCACGTCCTTCACGCCGTACAGGCGGCAGACGAACTCCAGGTTCTCGCGCACCGTGAGGTCGGGGTAGAGGCTGAAGTGCTGGGTCATGTAGCCCAGCAGCGGCTTGATCTTGTCCGACTGGGTGGCGATGTCGAAACCCATGCAGGTGCCGCCGCCCGAGGTGAGCGGCACGAGGCCGCACATCATCCGGATGGCCGTGGTCTTGCCGCTGCCGTTGGGGCCGAGGAAGGCGTAAAGCTGCCCTGGCTCGATCGTCATGTTGAGCTGGTCAACGACGGTGTGCGTGCCGAAGGTCTTGGTGAGGTTCTTGACCTCGATGAGGGTGGTCGCGGAGGACACGTCAGGCCTTTTGCTTGTGTCGTGTCTGCTCAGCCCTGCGCTTGCGCCAGGATCACACCCACCGGCGTGCCGGGCGGCACGGAGCACTTGCTGGCGCCTTCGATGCGGCCTTCGGTCAGGAAGCTCAGGCGGTCACGCAGCTCCGGCCCGAACATCAGCGGGTTGGTGTACTCGGGGCGGGCGCTCACGCGGGTGGTGCGGGCCATGAGCGGCTCGTCGCAGCCCGAGACCTTCACCTGAAACTGCGAGCCGGGCAAAAAGCGCGGGCGCAGGTCGTTGGGCACGAAGAAACGCACGCGCAGGCTGTCCTTCTGCAGGATGGACAACACGGCCGCGCCGGCCTGGGCGAACTCGCCCTGGCGCACGAAAATCTCCTGCACCACGCCTTCCACGGGGGCCGTCACCTGCTTTTGCTGCAGCAGCCATTCCACCTGGGCCACGCCTGCCACGGCGGCCGAGGCCTGGGCGGCGGCGGCGCGCTTTTCATCGTCGCGGNNTCGCGGGCGCCTTCCTTGGCCGCACGCAAGGCGGCACGGGCTTCCTCGACCTGGGCCTGGGCCAGGGCCACGTTGGTGCGGTCGGCATCAACCTGCGCCTCGGCGATGAAGCCTTTCTTGACCAGGGTCTCGCTCTTCTTGAGGTTGGTCTGCATCTGGGCCAGCTGGGCCTTGGCGTAGCGCAGCTTGGCGCGCACCTGGTCCAGCTCGTCCTTGCGGGCGCCCTTGGAGAGGTTCTGCTGCTGCGAGTCGGCCTGGGCCTTGCGGGCCTGGGCCTCGGCCAGCTGCGCCTGCTCACGGTTGGATTCCAGCGTGTAGAGCTTGTCGCCGTTCTTGACGATCTGGCCTTCCTTCACGCCCATCTGGAACAGGGTGCCGGCCACGGGCGTGGCCACGGCGGTGATGTCGGCCTCGATGTAGCCGGGCAGCTGCGAGCGCTTGTCATCCTGCAGGCAGCCGCTCAGGCCGGCGGTCACCAGCAGCAGGCCGGTGCACAGGAGGGTGCGGGACGGGGCGGGCGAGGGGAGGGACAGCAGGCGCTTCATGGGAACACTTCATTCAACAAAGGTCATGGCGGCAGGCTCGTTCGACGATGGCCTGCCACGGTCACATGGTCACAGGCGCCCCAGCTCGACGAACAATGGGCGATTGTCGATGCCAGGACGGGGGTCATCGCCATAGCTCAGCCAGAAGTGGCTGGAGAACAGCTTCTGGCGCTTGTAGCCGCGCGGCACCTCGACCAGCGGGTCACCGTGCGTGATGCCGCAGGCCAGCGCGTCGACCTTCTGGCCCTGGTGGGCCATGATCCAGTCGATCAAGGCGCGGAACACGTCTTTGTCGTCATTGGCGACCAGCGTGGTGTGCAGCGTCAGGTAGTTCAGCACGCCCCCCACCGGCGGCAGGCGAAAGCCCCCGGCGATCGAGGCATACAGGTTGTACAGCGGGCGGATCAGGCCGATCGGGGCCTTGAAGCCCATCACGCGCGTCTGCTTGTAGGCCTTCTGGTTCCAGCTGCCCAGGATGCCGATGAGCTGGCCGCCCTTGAACGCCAGCGCGTAGTCGCCAATCGAGATGCCCGCGTAGTACGGGTCATTGGCCAGCACCTTGGCGAACTCGTAGCAAGGGTAGCCGTTGCGGCGCGGCGCTTCGCGGTCGAAGAAGGCCTGCATGGCCGGCACGTCGGCGGCCGTGGCGGCGCGGATCTCCACGCCGGCCGGAATGCGCGGCTTGAGCTTGCGCGTGAAGATGAAGCTGGTCTCGATCGTGTGGCTGACCCAGTAGTCGAACAGCACGCCGTCGGCCGCGTTCTTGGCCGCTTCCAGCGGGGCCACGTTGTCCTTGATCACGATGCCCTGCAGCAGGTCGGTGGTGCTGCGGTATTCCTTTTGCGCCACGAACATCTGCGAGGCGATGCCACGGCGGCGGTAGTACGGATCGACCCGTGTGTCGCCCGAGTAGTACACGCGGCGGCGCTGGCCGCTGATGTACAGGTCACGGCCGGAGATCACCGTCAGGCCGGCCAGCACCTCGGGGCGCTCGGAATCGTCGGCCACGGTCAGGATGAACTCGTCGCCGATCACCTTGGCGCCGGTGAAGAAATCCGGCTGGCGCTGGAAACACATTTCGGCCGGCCCGGGCATGGTGATCTTGCTGATCAGGTCATGGATCTTCGGGTTGTCGGCGGGCGTGCCGAGACGCACGGTGATGGTCATGGTGTCCTCGTCGAATGCGTTGGGTGTGGGCGGCGTGGGTGGTTTACTGCAGGGCCGTGACGCTGGGGGCGGTCAGGCGGCCACGGCCGGTTCGTCCAGGGCCTGGCGCAGCACGTCGGGGATCTGCCCCTTCCAGTGGCGCAGCGGCTCGATCTTGATGTTGCCCTCGACCATGCCACGCAGGCGGCACTGGTCAAGATAGATGTCGCGCATGTGCGGCAGGGCCACGCAGGCAGCGGGCTGCAGCTGGCCCAGTTCACGCGCCAGCTTGTAATGGAAATTGTTCAGCAGCGCCTGCTCCAGCTGGCCGGCCAGCGAGGCCTCCAGCGCGTTGCGGTCGGTGCCTTCCGCGCACTCCACCAGCAGGGCGTAGCCGGGCGACAGGCGGGTGCTCTGGTCCAGGGCCAGCAGGGTCACGGGCAGGGCGCCCTGCAGGGCCAGGCCATCCTGGATCTGCTGGGCCAGGGTGGCGCTGGTCTTCTCGCCGACCAGGTCGACGCCGTCGTTGCGGCCCAGGAAGGTCAGGCAGGGCACCTGGCCCAGGAAACCATCCACGCGCACCACGTCGCTCATCTTGTAGCGCGCGAAGCCTGAGCCCGTGGTCATGATGGGGATCACCTGCATGCCATCGCGCAACTGCCACGAGGCCAGCACCTGCCCGGTGGCCGTGTCCTCGAACTCGTAGAAGTGGCTGAGGTAGGCCAGCGGAAAGCGCCCCTGGAAGGGGAAGGTCACCACGCCCTCGGTGGCCCACAGGCCCTTGCCCTGGAAGTTGGCGTGCGGCAGCAGCGCGCGCAGCTTGTCGGCCCAGGGGGCAGCAGCAGCCGTGTCCCAGGAGCTGACCACGGCCAGGCCCGGCCACAGCTTGGCGAAGAACTCGGGCGCCAGTTGGCCGTCCCAGGCGCGCAGCAGTTGCGCGGCGCGGGCCGAGCGCGGGCAGGCCACCTCGGCCATGCGGGCCTGGCGCCCGCCCCAGTGGCCGGTGTCCAGCACCTGGGCCAGCTCTTCACGCCAGCGCGCCAGCTGCTCCAGTGCGCCCAGGGCAAAGGTGGGGCTCCACACGGAGATGAAGCCCAGCGTCTCGTCGGCCACCAGATAGGCCACGGTGGCGAACAGGGAGTCGTCTGACGTCTCGGCCAGGGCCACCTCTTGCGGCACGGATTGCGTGAGATACGCCAGCAGGCGCTTGCCCCACGACAGCATCTTCATGTCGTCGTTGATGTCGCCGGCGGTTTGGTCGCGCATGTCCGTCGGGATCCAGGACAGCGACCAGTAGTGCGTACCGCGGCCTTGCTGCGGGAACTGGCGGTACAGATCGCCCACCCAGGCGCTGATGACCTCGTCCAGCTCGTCCAGGAAGAGCTTGCTGTACGGGATCCATTTCACGGCCGAGGTGGAGCCGCTGGTGGGCTGGTAGCGCATCACCGGCGAATCGACCATCTCGCGCCCGCGCGAGGCACGCTGGCGCTCCAGGGCCTCGGCGTAGTCGCCGTAGGTGGTCAGGGGCATGTGCTGGGCGAACTGCTCCCAGGTCCAGTCGGCGCGCACGCCGCGCCGCTGACCTTCAGGGGATGCGGCCACGGCGGCCAGCCAACGCGACAGCCGGCCACGCTGGATGAGCTCCAGCTCGCCGAGGTGCCGTTCGAAACGCCGGCACCCGGGGGTGACCAGCAGCTTGAGGAGTTGGTGGCCGAAGGAGGTTCCGACGCCCATGCTCAGGAAGCCTTGCCGCGCTCCAGACCGTCCTGGACATCGGTGTCCAGCCAGGCCGTGGTGTTCGCGGGGCTCCGCTGCTCGTTGTCCATCTTGCGCGCGATGGCCAGGCCTTCGGGCTTGTGCGTGCCCAGGATGTGCTTCTTCACCCACTTCCAGGGCACGTCCACGATGGAGCGGAACAGGCTTTCGTAGTCGCACGCGGCCAGGCAGGGGACCTCGTTGCCACGGCGCCAGCCGGGGTTCACCTTGTCGAAGAAGGCGATGTGCGGGTTGCTGGCCTTGAGCTCGGGCGTGATGTCGGCCACTTCGCCCTTCAGGCGCACGTAGTCCTCGCCGAAGTCCAGCACCATGTTCTTTCGGTCGAACGCATCGGGGAACAGCTGCTGGCAGTAGGCCTCGGTGATGGCGCGGTAGTGGTCATCACGACCAGGGCGGTTGCCATCGACCTTCGGGTAATAGTTGTAGAAGTTGTTGGTCATCAAGAGGTAGGTCTTGTACCCCTTGGAGATCAGGAACCAGTAGAAGGGCACCAGCGGCCGCTTGATGCGCTCGATGATCAGGCGGCGGTAGAAGGTGTTGGCCAGGTCGTTGTTGCCCCAGTATTCCTTCTCGATGATGGTGTCGCCGCTGAAGATGCCGCGCACGCGCTTGCCCTCGACCTTCAGGTCGAAGAAGGTCTGCGTCGAGAAGCCCACCAGGCGGTCATCCGACTTGCGCTCGACCAGGATCACGCCCGACTTCTTGCTCAGATCACTCAGGAAGATGTCCAGCGAGGTGTTCTCGTAGTACTGGGCGTACAGCTCATACATCTGCTTGATGTGCGACACCGTGACGGACGAGATCGGCCGGAAGAAGGTCCGGGTCTTTTCCTTGTGCGCGGGACTGGCCATGATGCTGCTCCGTGATTGGCCCCTGACGCACTCCATGCGGTGCCACATGGAGGGAAGGCCGGAAACAAAGTGTTTCTGTGGAAGATTGTTCGAGAGCATGCCAGTCGGCCCTTTCCAGGCAGGATGGGGCTTGCCCGGGGGCTCCCCCAATCAGGGGATGACGCGTTAGATTTGACGCGTCATGTGGGCTTTTTTGGGTGTCCGTTGCGGCGGAGCTGCGCCGCCTGATTTGAGGCGCGATGCCCCAGTGTCAGGCGCCCTTTTGTCGTGCGCACGCGACTGGTGCACAGGGCCTTCATCGTCCATTCACGGGGGCCTCAGGCGCAGTCGGCCGTGTCCGATCTGAAGGGGGCTTGGTTTGCGTGGGGGTAAGCACGTATAATCTTTGGGTTTTGCCGACATCAGGTCGGGGTTTTTGTTCGCTGTCAGCAGACAGGTTTGGTTCATCTGGCTCGGGTTGTGTCCCGGATCAATGAGGTCAGGCAGGTCGGTTCGATGGCAAAAGTGGTCCTAGCTCTTTCATGGAAAAGCCCATGCCATCCTCCCCTGCGGTGGCGACAGGGGCACCAACGAAAGCGCCTGCGTCTGCTGGGTGGCAGGATTCATTCTGGCCGCAGCAAGATCCCGAGCCTCCGGTGATACCGCTCACGCGAGACGAGGCTCAGGCCCTGATCGCGAAAAGCCCCTCCCTCTCGCCTTGGCGGGTGATCGCGCTGCAAGCGCTGATCGGGGTGGTCGTGGCGGTGATCTGGGGGGGCCTTTCTCGCAACCTGCCATCTTTCATCTCCGCGCTGTATGGCGCCGCGGTGGTGGTGGTGCCCGGCGCGCTCATGGTGCGCGGGGTATTCGGTCGCGGGTCTGGGCGCAGCCTGGGCGGTCTCCTCTTTTGGGAGATCGTCAAGCTGCTGCTGGTGCTGGCCCTGCTCGCGCTGGCGCCCAAGTGGGTGCCTTCGCTGAACTGGGCTGCGCTGCTGGTCACCCTGGTGTTGTGCCTGAAGGTCAATGGGCTGGTCCTGCTGTGGCAGGGCTCCAAGAAATCTAGAGTCTGAGACGAGAGTAGCTGATGTCTGCTGATGCACACGACGCCGCGGCCGGAGCCGCGCAACACGCGCCAACGGCCGGTGAATACATCAATCACCACCTGCGCCACTTTCAGAACATCTCTGAGAAGCAGGCCATCGTTGATTGGAACTACATCAACTATGACTCGGTGTTCTGGTCGGTGACCCTGGGCCTGCTGGCCGTGTTCGTGCTGTGGCGTGCCGCCCGTGCGGCCACGTCCGGCGTGCCGGGCCGTTTCCAGGCTGCGGTCGAACTGCTCGTCGAGCTGGTCGACACCCAGGCCAAGGGCATCATCCACAACGCTGCCTCGCGCCGCGCCGTGGCGCCCGCCGCCCTCACCGTGTTCGTGTGGATCTTCTTCATGAACGCGATGGACTTGCTGCCCGTCGACCTGCTGCCCCGCCTCTGGGAAGGCTACTACGCCGCCGCCGGCCATGATCCGCACCACGCCTACATGCGCGTCGTGCCCACCGCCGACCTGTCCATCACGCTGGGCCTGTCGATCTCGGTGCTGCTGATCTGCCTGTACTACAACATCAAGATCAAGGGCCTGTTCGGCTGGATCAAGGAGCTGTTCAGCGCTCCCTTCCACGCCCACGGCATCGCTGCCGTGCTGCTGGCCCCTGCCAATTTCGCCCTGAACCTCATCGAGTTCGGCGCCAAGACCATCTCCCACGGCATGCGGCTGTGGGGCAACATGTACGCCGGCGAGCTGGTGTTCATGCTGATCGCCCTGATGGGGGCGGCTGGCCTCAGTTCCCTGGGTGGCATCGGTTTGTGGATCGGCCACATCCTTGCCGGCTCGGCCTGGGCCATCTTCCACATCCTGATCATTGCCCTGCAGGCCTTCATCTTCATGATGCTGACCCTGGTGTACATCGGTCAGGCCCACGAAGGTCACTGACCCTTCCCTTTCCCCTCCCTTTTTCTCACCAACCTCACTTTCTTCTTTAGGAGCAATCATGGAACTCGTGTTGGGTAACGTCGCGCTGGCTTGTGGTCTGATCATCGGTCTGGGCGCCCTGGGTGCTTGTATCGGTATCGCCCTGATGGGTGGCAAGTACTTCGAAGCCACCGCCCGTCAGCCCGAGCTGATGAACGAACTGCAAACCAAGATGTTCCTGCTGGCCGGTCTGATCGACGCCGCCTTCCTGATCGGCGTGGGTATCGCCATGCTGTTCGCCTTCGCGAACCCCTTCGTCGCAGCCTGATCGGTCCCTTCTCGACTGAGTTTTTCAATTAACCGAGAAAGGTCCGAGCCGTGAATCTGAACGCAACGCTGTTCGCGCAGATCGTGGTCTTCGGGATCCTGTGGTGGTTCACGATGAAGTTCGTGTGGCCCCCGATCACGAAGGCTCTCGACGAGCGCGCCACCAAGATCGCGGACGGTCTGGCTGCCGCTGACAAGGCGAAGTCCGAACTGGCCTCCGCCAACCAGCGCGTGCAGCAGGAACTCGCTCAGTCCCGCGAAGACATCGCCAAGCGTCTGTCCGACGCCGAGAAGCGTGGCAACACGCTGGTCGAGGATGCCAAGGCGCGTGCAGCGTCCGAGGCCGCCAAGATCGTCGCCGACGCCAAGGCCGAAGCCGACCAGCTGGTCGTGCGTGCCCGCGAGGCCCTGCGCGAGCAGGTCGCCACGCTGGCGGTCAAGGGCGCCGAGCAGATTCTGCAGCGCGAAGTCTCGCCCCAGGTCCACGCCGACCTGCTGAGCCGCCTGAAAACGGAGCTGTGATCATGGCCGAGCTTGCCACCATCGCCCGCCCGTACGCCGACGCCTTGTTCAAGGCCGCGCCCGATGCCGACCAGGCTGCCTGGCTCGGTCAGGTCGAGGCCCTGGCCGCGGTGGCCCGCGACCCGCAACTGCGGTCCCTGGCGGACAACCCCGTCGTCACCAAGGAGCAAGTCTTCGAGGTGCTGACGGGTGCCGCCAAGGTGGCGCTGGCGCCGGCCGTGGCCAACTTCTTGCGTACCGTCATCGACAACGGTCGTCTGGCGGCTTTGCCGCTGATGGCCGAGCAGTTCCAAACCCTCGTGCATGCCCGTCAGGGTGTCTCCGAAGCCATCGTCTACAGCGCCTTCCCGATCGATGCGGCCCAACTGGCCGACATCCAGGGTTCGCTGGAGAAGCGCTTCGGCGGCAAGCTGCAGCTGTCGGTCCAGGTGGATCCGACGCTGATCGGCGGCGTGCGCGTGGTGGTGGGTGACGAGGTGCTCGACACCTCCGTCAAGGCCCGCCTGGAACGCATGAAGACGGCCCTCCTGGCCTGACCCCGGAGAGCCGTCTGTCCAAGACTGGTGCACACATGGTCGCCCAACCCCCACTGGCTGGCCTTCAGGGCTGTCAAGTGAACCCTGAAATCCAGCCGGTCGTCGTCAACGAGGTCTGCCCCGTGCAGCCCTTGACCAGACTGGGAGCAACGCAATGCAACTGAATCCCGCAGAAATTTCCGAACTGATCAAGAGCCGCATCGAAGGTCTCGGCGCGGCTGCCGACATTCGCAACCAAGGCACGGTGATCTCCGTGACCGACGGTATCGTCCGCGTGCACGGCCTGTCCGATGCCATGCAGGGCGAAATGTTGGAATTTCCCGCTGACGCCAGCGGCATCCCCACCTACGGCCTGGCCCTGAACCTCGAGCGCGACTCCGTCGGCGCCGTGATCCTGGGTGCCTACGAGCACATCTCCGAAGGTGACGTGGTCAAGACCACCGGCCGCATCCTGGAAGTGCCCGTCGGCCCCGAGCTGGTTGGCCGCGTGGTCAACGCCCTGGGTCAGCCCATCGACGGCAAGGGCCCGATCAACGCCAAGCTGTCGTCTCCCATCGAGAAGATCGCTCCCGGCGTGATCGCCCGTGAATCGGTGTCGCAGCCTCTGCAGACCGGCCTGAAGTCGATCGACTCCATGGTGCCCGTCGGCCGTGGCCAGCGCGAGCTGATCATCGGTGACCGCCAGACCGGCAAGACCGCCGTCGCCATCGACGCGATCATCAACCAGAAGGGCCAGGGCGTCACGTGTATCTACGTGGCCATCGGCCAGAAGGCCTCGTCGGTCAAGAACGTCGTGCGTGCCCTGGAGCAAGCCGGCGCCATGGACTACACCATCGTCGTCGCCGCCACGGCCTCTGACTCGGCTGCCATGCAGTTCGTGTCGGCCTATTCCGGCTGCGCCATGGGCGAGTACTTCCGCGACCGCGGTGAAGACGCCCTGATCGTGTACGACGACCTGTCCAAGCAGGCCGTGGCCTACCGCCAGGTGTCGCTGCTGCTGCGCCGTCCTCCCGGCCGCGAAGCCTTCCCTGGCGACGTGTTCTACATCCACTCGCGCCTGCTCGAGCGTGCAGCCCGCGTGAACGCCGACTACGTCGAAGCCTTCACCAAGGGTGAAGTCAAGGGCAAGACAGGTTCGCTCACGGCACTGCCCATCATCGAAACCCAAGCCGGTGACGTGTCCGCCTTCGTGCCGACCAACGTGATCTCGATCACTGATGGTCAGATCTTCCTGGAAACCAGCCTGTTCAACGCCGGTATCCGTCCCGCCATCAACGCCGGTATCTCGGTGTCGCGCGTGGGCGGTGCTGCCCAGACCAAGCTGATCAAGGGCCTGTCCGGCGGTATCCGTACCGACCTGGCGCAGTACCGTGAGCTGGCCGCGTTCGCGCAGTTCGCCTCCGACCTGGACGAAGCCACCCGCAAGCAGCTGGACCGCGGTGCCCGCGTGACCGAACTGCTCAAGCAGGCTCAGTACGCGCCGCTGCCGATCTCGCTGATGGGCGCAACGCTGTACGCCGTGAACAAGGGTTTCATGGACGATGTGGACGTCAAGAAGGTTCTGGCCTTCGAAGCCGGCCTGCACCAGTTCCTCAAGACCAGCCACGCCGCGCTGCTGAGCAAGCTCGAAGCCTCGAAGGCCCTGGACAAGGACGCCGAAGCCGAACTGCAATCGGCCATCGCTGCGTTCAAGAAGACCTTCGCCTAAAAGGAGCACGCCATGGCGGCAGGCAAGGAAATACGCGGCAAGATCAAGAGCGTCGAGAACACCAAGAAGATCACCAAGGCCATGGAAATGGTCGCGGCTTCGAAGATGCGCAAGGCGCAGGATCGCATGCGCGCGGCCCGGCCTTACGCTGAAAAGGTGCGCAACATCGCTGGCAACCTGTCCAAGGCGAACCCCGAGTACGTCCACCCCTTCATGGTCGCCAACGATGGCGCCAAGAAGGTGGGCTTCATCGTAGTGAGCACGGACAAGGGCCTGTGCGGTGGTCTCAACACCAACGTCCTGCGCGCCGTGACCAACAAGCTCCGCGAGCTTGAAGGCCAGGGCACGAAGTCGGACGTGGTCGCGATCGGCAACAAGGCGTTCGGCTTCTTCAACCGGATCGGCGCCAAGGTGGTCTCGCATGTCACGGGCATGGGCGATACGCCCCACCTGGACAAGCTGATCGGCCCGACCAAGGTGGTGCTCGATGCCTATGCGGCTGGCGAGCTGAGCGCGGTCTACCTGTGCTTCACCCGCTTCATCAACACGATGAAGCAGGAGCCCGTGGTCGAGCAGCTGCTGCCCCTGAAGGCCGGCGATCTGCAAGCCGACGAGAACCATCAGTGGGATTACATCTACGAGCCTGATGCACAGGCCGTGATCGATGACCTGCTGGTGCGCTACGTCGAGGCGCTGGTCTACCAGGCCGTGGCTGAGAACATGGCGTCCGAGCAATCGGCGCGCATGGTGGCCATGAAGGCCGCGACCGACAACGCAGGCTCGGTGATCGGGGAGCTCAAGCTGGTCTACAACAAGACCCGCCAGGCCGCGATCACCAAGGAATTGTCCGAGATCGTCGCCGGCGCGGCCGCGGTCTGACCCCAGATTTAATTGATTGAAGGAACGAAAAATGGCTGACACACAAGCTCAAGCTGTGGGCAAGATCGTTCAGTGCATCGGCGCCGTGGTGGACGTGGAGTTCCCGCGCAACCAGATGCCCAAGGTGTACGACGCTCTGAAGATGGACGGCTCGACCCTGACTCTGGAAGTGCAGCAGCTGCTGGGTGACGGCATCGTCCGTACCATCGCGCTGGGCTCGTCCGACGGTCTGCGTCGCGGCATGGTCGTGAGCAACACCGACGCCCCCATCACCGTGCCCGTGGGCCCCGCTACGCTGGGCCGCATCATGGACGTGCTGGGCAACCCCATCGACGAGCGCGGCCCGGTCGACCAGACCCGCACCGCCTCGATCCACCGCAAGGCCCCGGCCTACGACGAACTGTCGCCCTCGACCGAGCTGCTGGAAACCGGCATCAAGGTGATCGACCTGGTCTGCCCGTTCGCCAAGGGCGGCAAGGTGGGTCTGTTCGGTGGCGCCGGCGTCGGCAAGACCGTGAACATGATGGAGCTCATCAACAACATCGCCAAGGCCCACAGCGGTCTGTCGGTGTTCGCTGGTGTGGGTGAGCGTACCCGTGAGGGCAACGACTTCTATCACGAAATGTCTGACGCAGGCGTCGTGAAGCAGGACAACCTGGCCGAATCCAAAGTGGCCATGGTGTACGGTCAGATGAACGAGCCGCCGGGCAACCGTCTGCGCGTGGCCCTGACCGGCCTGACGATGGCCGAGTCCTTCCGTGACGAAGGCCGTGACGTGCTGTTCTTCGTGGACAACATCTACCGCTACACCCTGGCCGGTACCGAAGTGTCCGCGCTGCTGGGCCGCATGCCCTCCGCCGTGGGTTACCAGCCCACGCTGGCCGAGGAAATGGGCCGTCTGCAAGAGCGCATCACCTCGACCAAGGTCGGCTCGATCACGTCCATCCAGGCCGTGTACGTCCCTGCGGATGACTTGACCGACCCGTCGCCTGCCACGACCTTCGCCCACTTGGACTCCACCGTGGTGCTGTCGCGTGACATCGCTTCGCTGGGTATCTACCCCGCCGTGGACCCGCTGGACTCGACCTCGCGTCAGCTGGACCCGCACGTGGTCGGTGAAGAGCACTACTCGGTGGCCCGCGCCGTGCAAGGCACGCTGCAGCGCTACAAGGAACTGCGCGACATCATCGCCATTCTGGGCATGGACGAACTGGCACCGGAAGACAAGCTGCTGGTGGCCCGCGCCCGCAAGATCCAGCGCTTCCTGTCGCAGCCTTTCCACGTGGCCGAAGTGTTCACCGGTTCGCCCGGCAAGTACGTGCCCCTGAAGGAAACCATCCGCGGCTTCAAGATGATCGTGAACGGCGAATGCGACAGCCTGCCTGAGCAAGCGTTCTACATGGTCGGGACCATCGACGAAGCCTTCGAAAAAGCCAAGACGATGTGATTGGCGGCGCCCTGCGCGCCCTGGCGGCGTTGCCGTGCTCGCCATAGCTTCCGCTATGGCTGTGCGCGGCGCCTTGCCAGGACGCGCATGGCTTGCCACTCCCAACGTCTTGCACGCTAATCAGGTTTTTTAGGAAGCGCTTATGTCCACCATTCACGTTGATGTCGTTTCGGCCGAGGAGTCGCTCTTCTCGGGCGAGGCCACCCTGGTGTCCGTGCCGGGTGAAGTGGGCGAGCTCGGCATCCTGCCGCGCCACGCGCCGCTGATCACGCGCATCAAGCCGGGTGCCGTGCGCATCCAGCGCGCCGACACGAAGGAAGAAGAGTTCGTCTTCGTCGCCGGTGGCATTGTGGAAGTGCAGCCGCACTGCGTCACCGTCCTGGCCGATACCGCCATCCGCGGCAAGGACCTGGACGAGGCCAAGGCGCTGGAAGCCCAGCGCGTGGCCCAGGAAGCCGTCCAGAACGCCAAGGGCGAACTGGATCTGGCCAAGGCCCAGAGCGAGCTGGCCATCATGGCCGCGCAGATTGCCGCGATCCGGCGCCTGCGCAAGAAGTGATCGTCACACCTCCCTTTGCCCATCGGCCTTGAAAGCCGACAGGCGAATGCCCCGCAGGCCCGCAGCACTCGTTGCCGCGGGCCTTTGTCGTTTCCAGGTTCCCGAAACACGCCATGCCCGCCAAAGCCCCCGCTGTACGCACCCGCCAGCCCAAGACGCCGGCTGCCTCGAACAAGCCCGCCACGAAAGCCAAGCCGCTGGGTCTGGCCGATTACCTGCAGAAGATCCTCACCACGCGTGTCTACGACGTGGCCATCGAGAGCGAGCTGGTGCGCGCCAACAACCTGTCGCGCCGCCTGGGCCATGAGGTCTACATCAAGCGCGAGGACACGCAGCCGGTGTTCAGCTTCAAGCTGCGTGGCGCCTACAACAAGATGGCCCAGCTCAGCCCCAAGGCGCTGGCCAAGGGCGTGATCTGCGCCTCGGCCGGCAACCATGCGCAGGGCGTGGCGCTGGGCGCGCGCCGACTCGGTTGCAAAGCGACCATCGTGATGCCGGTGACGACGCCGCAGGTGAAGGTCGATGCCGTGGCCGCTTTCGGGGGTGACAACGTGCAGATCGTGCTGCACGGCGAGAGCTATTCCGACGCTGCCCTGCACGCGCGCGCGCTGGAGCAGAAGAAAGGCATGACCTTCGTGCACCCCTTCGACGATCCGGACGTGATCGCAGGGCAGGGCACCGTGGCCATGGAGATCCTGCGTCAGCACTCAGGCCCGATCGACGCCATTTTCGTGGCCATCGGCGGGGGCGGACTGATCAGCGGCGTGGCCGCCTACATCAAGGCCGTGCGCCCCGAGATCAAGGTGATCGGCGTGCAGACCGACGATTCCGACGCCATGGCCCGCTCGGCCAAGGCCGGCAAGCGCGTCACGCTGGCCGACGTGGGCCTGTTCGCCGATGGCACTGCAGTGAAGCTGGTGGGCGAAGAGACGCTGCGCCTGGTGCGCAAGCATGTCGATGATTTCGTGATCGTTAACACCGATGCGGTGTGCGCGGCCATCAAGGACATCTACCAGGACACACGCTCCATCGTCGAACCCTCGGGCGCGATGGGCGTGGCCGCGATGAAGCAGTACGCGGCCCGTCACGGCGGCCAGGGCAAGACCTACATCGCCATCAACTGTGGCGCCAACATGAACTTCGACCGGCTGCGCTTCGTGGCCGAGCGCGCCGAGGTGGGCGAGGAGCGCGAGGCGCTGTTCGCCGTGACGATTCCGGAAGAGCGCGGCTCCTTCAAGCGCTTTTGCGCCATGATCGGCCCGCGCAGCGTCACCGAGTTCAACTACCGCATTTCCGATGAGCGCCAGGCCCATGTCTTCGTGGGCCTGAGCACGCAGCGCAAGGGCGAATCCAGGCAGATCGCCAGGGATTTCGAGGCCCAGGGCTTCGCCACGGTGGACCTGACCCACGACGAGCTGGCCAAGACGCACGTGCGCCACATGGTGGGCGGGCGTTCCTCGCTGGCCGATGGCGAGCGGCTGTTCAGCTTCGAGTTCCCGGAGCGCCCGGGCGCGCTGATGAAGTTCCTGTCCACCCTGCCGCCGGGCTGGAACATCAGCCTGTTCCATTACCGCAATCAGGGCGCGGACTATGGCCGCATCCTGATGGGCCTGCAGGTGCCACCGGCCGATGCCAGGCGTGTGACCAAGGTGCTGGACGGGATGGGCTACCGCTACACGGACGAAAGCCGCAACCCGGTGTACCGGCTGTTCCTGCGCTGAGCGCGGGTTCGCAGGCTCAGGTGCCTGCCTGGCCGCCGGGGGGCTGCTGCTCCGCGCCTTCCACCGGCGTGTCGGCCATGCCGCTGCCGCCCTGGGGCATGGCAGGACGTGGCTGCATCATGCTGCCCAGGCGGCCGCTGCCCGGGCGGGGCGTGCCGGACGGGGGCATGCCCGCTGCCGGCGGGGGCGTGTAGCCTCCTGCCGTGCCATTCATCTCCATGCCGCCACCCATGCCGCTACCGATACCAGGCAGCGTGCCCGTGGCGGCAGGCGGCAGCAGGGGCAGGTTGAGGTTCACGGCGGCCGCGCCGCCCGAGGGGCCGATCTGCACGCCCTGCTGCGTGACCGATTGCAGGACCAGATCGCCATCGATGGCATGGCCTGTCCGGTAGGCCCGCGCCGGTTTGCCATCGACCACCAGCAGCGCCACGCCGCCGTCGCCTGGCCGACGGGGCGCCACGACGCCCACCAGCTGAAGCCGGGAGGCCAGCATGGCCTGCTGCGACGGCGCGCTGGGTTCGTCGGCCGCGTTGGCGGGGGGCGACAGCAGGCGGGTGACATCGCCCCGCATGGCCGTGCTCGACAGGGCCACCGAACTGGTGCCCGGGGGCACGGCGGCAGGGCGAGCCATCCAGCGCAGCCCCCAATAGGCCAGGCTGGCTGCGACAGCGGCCCATACGAGCAGGGCAAGGATGCGAGATACCATGGTGCGGCACATTATCATGGCTGCCAGGGAACTTCGGCGTGAGAGATGTCCCGAACACCGCGGGTAGATCCTGCGGTGCCGCGCTGGCAAAGTGCGGCATGCTGGCGCCCCTGTGGAAGAAATGCCCGTGCTGCCGGCCGGCACGGCGCGGTTGTCATCGATGACGTGTTGAATGTCGTGCTGGATGTCGTGTTTTTCGAGCGTTCCCCTATGAACAAGCCTCCTCGTTTCGCCGCCCGTGTCCTCAAGCAGGTCGCGCGTGGCTTCACCCTGATCGAGCTGATGGTGGTGCTGGTCATCATCGGCCTGCTGGCCGCCCTGATCGTGCCCAATGTGCTGGACCGCGCCGACGATGCCCGCCTCACCGCGGCCCGCACCGACGTGTCCAACCTGATGCAGGCGCTCAAGCTGTACCGCCTGGACAACCAGCGCTATCCCACGGCCGAGCAGGGCCTGCAGGCCCTGGTCGTCAAGCCATCGGCCGGCCCCAACCCCGCCAACTGGAAGCCTTACCTGGAAAAGCTGCCCAAGGATCCCTGGGGCAATGACTACCAGTACGTCAACCCGGGGGTGAAGAATGCCGCTGGCGTCGACGTGTTCAGCTTTGGCGCCGACGGCCAGAGCGGTGGCGAAGGCAAGGATGCCGACATCGGCTCCTGGCAATAAGCGCCGCGGCTTCACGCTGCTGGAGCTCATGGTCGTGGTGGCGATCATCGCCATCACGGCGGCGGTGGTCAGCTTCGCCATTCCGGATCCGTCCACCTCGCGGCTGGAGCGCGAGGCCGCTCGCCTGGTGGCCCTGCTCGAATCGGCACGCTCCCAGGCCCGCGCCGGCGGCATGACGGTGCTGTGGATCCCGCGTGGCGCCGAATCCGGCGCCGATTACCAGTTCCTGGGCTTGCCCCCGGCCCTGGCGCCTTCCCTGCAATGGATGGAGCGCGATGTGCGTGCCGAGGTGGTCGGGGCCACCAGCATCGTGCTGGGCCCGGAGCCCGTGATCGGCGCGCAAAGCGTGATCCTGCGCCTGGGGGATCGGCAACTGGTGGTCAGCACCGATGGGTTGTCGCCTTTCGCGCCGATCCTGGGGGGCGACGAGGCCCCGGCCGGCTCGCCCGTGGAGGCGGCCAATGTGCGCTGAGTCGTCGCGCTGTTTCTCGCCCCGTTTACCGCATCGCGCGCGCGGCATGACGCTGATCGAGGTCCTGGTGGCGCTGTCCGTGGTGGCCATCACCCTCGCCGCAGGGTTCAAGGCCGCTGGCGGCCTGACGGTCAACGCCCAGCGCCTGTCCGATTTGACCGTGGCGCAGTGGTGCGCCGAGAACCAGCTCACCGCGCTGCGCCTGAGCCAGGTCTACCCGGACACCGGAGATGGTGAGTTCCAATGCCAGCAACTGGGGCGCCAGCTCAAGGGCCTGCAGCACGTGAAGGCCACGCCCAACCCTGATTTTCGCCGTGTCGATGCGCAGGTGCTCGACGAGCAGGGGCAGTCCATCGTCAACCTGTCCACCGTGATACCGAGGTACTGAAGCGATGGCTGGTGTTGCTTCATCGCGCAGAACTCGCGGCTTCACGCTGATCGAGGTCATGGTGGCCCTGCTCATCCTGTCCGTGATGGCCTTGATGGCGTGGCAGGGTGTAGAGGGCATCAGCAAGGCCCGAGAGGTGGCCGACGGCAATGTGCAGCGCACACTGCGGCTGCAGTCGGTGATGAGGCAATGGCAGGCCGATCTGGGCTCGGTGCTGGATTCGCAGACGGTCGAGCCTCTGCTGTTCGACGGGGCCACCTTGCGCATGACGCGCCGCGCGCCGGGTGGGGGCATGCAGGTGGTGGTGTGGGCGCTGCGCAGCGGCCGCTGGGTGCGCTGGGCGGGTCCTGCCGTGACCACGGTGGGGCAGTTGCAGGAGCAATGGACACGGTCGATGTCTTTCCAGGGCAATGAGCTGGGATCGCTGCAGGCCCTGGTGGGCATCGACCAGTGGCAGATCTATTTCAATCGCGGCGGGGCGTGGACGAACGCGCAGTCCAGCGCGGGCACGGCGCAGCGCCCGGGCATGACGCTGGGGCAGGCCGTGGCGGCCGCCAACCGATCAGCCCTGCCGCGCGGTGTTCGCTGCGTGCTGGCCATGGGCGCCGGCAGCGGCTTCGAGGGCAGCATCGTCCGTGACGTGGCGCTGGCGTTCCAGCCCAACCAGAACTGAGGCCCCGGCATGTCGCGCAGCATCACCAGGCTTCATCTTCGCGAGCGCCAGCGTGGCGCGGCCCTGTTGGCCGCGATGGTCATCGTCACCATCGTGGTCACCATCGCCTCGTCCATGGTCTGGCAGCAGTGGCGGGCCGTGCAGGTGGAATCGGCCGAACGCAGCGTGGCGCAGTCGCAGTGGATCCTGCGCGGCGCACTGGACTGGGGGCGCCTGATCCTGCGCGCTGACAGCCGCACCGTGGACCACCTGGGCGAGCCCTGGGCAGTGCCCCTGGCCGAGGCGCGCATCTCCAGCTTCCTGGCTTCCGACAAGGACAACACCGCCGATGCGGATTCAGGGCCCGAGGCTTTCCTGTCCGGCCAGATCTACGATGTGGCGGCGCGCTTCAACCTGGCGGCGTTGGTCGATTCCACCGGCGAGATCGACCAGGCCCAGCTGCAGGCCCTGCAGCGCCTGTGCGAGTACCTGTCGATGTCGCCCTCCGTGGCCGACGCCCTGGCGCTGGCCTGGCGCCGTGCCTGGCTGGCCCGCGCCGTGGACGATCCGCAGATGCTGGCCAAGCTCGGTGGCGAGGAGGGGCGCCAGAAGGCCCCCGTGATGCCGCAGACGGTCGACCAGATCGTGTGGCTGGGGGTGGATGCCGGCGTGGCCGAGCGGTTGCGCCCCTACGTGACGCTGGTGGTGGACGACCAGGTGCCCGTCAACCTCAACACCGCCCCGCGCGAGGTGCTGGCGGCCGTGCTGGACGTGGACCTGGGCCGCGCCGATCGCCTGGTGCAGTACCGCCAGCGCAACCCCCTCAAGGATCCGGGCGAGGTCTCCAACATACTGGGCAATGCCGTCCAGGCGCCGGGCAGCAACGTCAGCGTCACGTCGAGCTACTTCGAGATCACCGGACGCCTGCGCCTGGAGGACAGCGTCATGCAGAAGCGCTATGTGGTCAAGCGCGACGGCCAGAACATCCGCGTGCTGTTCGAGACCTCGGCCTCGGGCATGGACATGCAGGCTTCCCGGGGTGGGCAGTGATGTTGCAAAACGGGTATGAATCCTTAAATGGCCGTTGTTCTCCGCCTTCTACAATCGACGGGATGACTACCCTGTGTGGTCGGACCCCTTCACGCGAGCAGTCCCCCAGGGCATGAGCACACTGATCATCCAGCTGCCGGCGCATCGTCGCCTGTCTTCCGACCCGGATCATGCGGGGGCGGCATCGGGTGCGTCTGCCGGGCCGGGCGAGTACGTGTATGTGCTCACCGCCAATGGCCAGACGGTGGCCCGCCAGGGCGTGGCCCCGGCATCCGGCCTGCCCAAGGCCGACACCGTGGTGGCCGTGACCGGATTCACCGATGTGAGCTGGCAGCGCCTGAACCTGCCCCGCGCGCCTTCGGCACGCCTGCGCCAGGCCCTGGGCAGCCTGCTCGAAGACCAGTTGCTCGACGATCCTGAAGACCTGCACCTGGCCGTGGCCCCGCAGGCCAAGGCGGGCGAGCCGACCTGGGTGGCCGTGTGCAACCACACCTGGCTCACCGGCCAGCTGATGGCGCTGGAGAAGGCCAAGGTGCGCGTGGCCCGGGTGGTGCCCGCCGTGTGGCCGGATGCGCCCGAAACCGCCTACTTCCATGAAGTGCACGACACGCCCGGCAGCACCCGCGAGGATGGCGCCGAGCTGCTGGTGACCTGGTCCACCCCAGAGGGTGTGGCCACCTGGCCCCTGGGCGGCACGCTGGCCCGCGCCCTGCTGCCCGAGCCCCTGCCCGATGGCGCGCGCTGCTTTGCCACGCCGGCCGCCGCCGCGCCGGCCGAACGCTGGCTGGGCCATGCCGTGCACGCCCAGACCCAGACCGAACACCTGCTGCAGGCTGCCCGCTCGATGTGGAACCTGCTGCAGTTCGAACTCACGCCCAGCACCAAGGGCTGGCAGGTGGTGGCCGACCAGTGGCGCCAGTTCCTCAGCCCGCAGTGGCGCCCCGTGCGCGCCGGCCTGCTGGCCCTGGTCGTGGTGCAGGTGATCGGCCTGAACCTGTGGGCCTGGCACCAGCAGCGCGAGGTCAAGGCCCGCCGTGAGGCCATCACCACCGTGCTCAAGCAGGCCCATCCGCAGGTGCAGGTGATCCTGGACGCGCCGGTGCAGATGCGCCGCGAGACCGACAACCTGCGCGCGCTGGCCGGCCAGCCCGGCGAGGCCGACCTGGAAACACTGATGCAGGCTGTGGCCGGTGCCTGGCAGGGCGACACGCCTTCGCGCGGGCTGGCCTATGACGGCGCCAGCCTGTCGGTGGCCCTGCCCGAGCAATGGGGCCAGCCGCAGGTGATGCAGTTCAGCGACGCGCTGCAGGCCGCCGGTTTCGCGGTCGAGCAGCAGGGCAATGGCCAGGTCACCGTGCGTCGCGCGGCGCGGGGCTGATCGAGACACACACCATGGCTGAACAGACCGCCTCTTCTTCCCTCCAGGGCCTGCGCACGCAACTGACGGCGCGCTGGGCCGCCATGGCGCCGCGTGAGCGCCAACTGGTCACCGTGATGGCCTGGCTGGCTGCGATCACCCTGGTCTTTCTGATCGGCGTGCGCCCGGCCTGGAAGACGCTTCAGCAGACCCCGGTGCAACTGCGCGAGGTCAATGCCGTGCTCGAAGACATGCAGCGTCAGGCCGCCGAGGTCAAGGCCTTGCGACAGGCGCCCGTGGTGCCGCCGGCCCAGGCCGAGGCCGCCCTGCGCAGCGCCACCGAGCGTCTGGGCGAGGGCGCCAAGCTCCGCATGCTGCCCGACCGCGCCACGGTGACGCTCACCAAGGTGGCCGGCGCCGACCTGGCCCAGTGGCTGGCCGATGTGCGCGCCAACGCGCGCGCCCGTGCCGTGGAGGCCAATTTCGCACAGGTCGAGCCCGGGGTGTACTCCGGTACCGTCAGTGTCGTGCTGCCCGGCGTCGCGCCGGCGGGGCGCTGAAGGAACGGTGCCGATGTCCTGGTTCTCATCCATCAAGCGCGGCACGGCCGCCTGGAAGCCCAAGGGCTTCGAGGCCACTTCGCGCTGGCTGGAATCCACGCTCGAGACGGTCAAGTGGGAAAAGATGCGCCAGGCCGGCCGCCGCTGGGGCCGCTGGGGCGCCGTACTGGGCGGCTTGGCTGGCCTGATGCTGTTCGCGCCGGCCTCGTGGCTGGCCGATGCGGTCAACAGCCGCACGGGCGGGCGCCTGATCCTGGCCGAAGCCCAGGGCACGGTGTGGTCGGGCGATGCGGTGGCCGTGCTCACCGGTGGGCCGGGCAGCCGTGACGCGCGCGCCTTGCCCGGTCGGCTGGGCTGGCATCTGCGCCCCCATGGCCTGGGCCTCAAGCTGGTGCTGACCCAGGATTGCTGTCTGCCGGAGCCCGTGGCCCTGATCGTGCGTCCTGGCTGGGGTCGCGTGCAGGCCGAACTGATCAATGGCCGGCAGGCCCAGGCCGCAGGGCCAGAAGGTGCTGCACCGGGCTTCGGGCCGGGTGTGAGCGGGCAGTGGCCCGCCGGCTGGCTGTCAGGCCTGGGCACGCCCTGGAACACGCTGGAGCTCACGGGCACGTTGCGCCTGCAGACCCAGGGGCTGCGCATGGTGTGGGCGCAGGGCCGCCTGCAGGTGGAGGGGCGCGCCGACCTGGTGTTCCAGGACGTGGCCTCGCGCGTGACCACGCTCGATCGCCTGGGCACCTACCGCCTGTCGCTCGACGGCATGCAGGACCAGGTCATGCTGGGCCTGTCCACCGAGAGCGGCGCGCTGCAGCTCAGCGGCTCCGGCTCCGTGGGCTCGGCCGGCGCGCGCTTCCGTGGAGAGGCCACGGCCAGCGAGGCCGAGCGCGGCGCCCTGAGCAATTTGTTGAGCATCATCGGCCGCCGCGAGGGCGACCGTTCTGTCATTTCGATCGGATAAGTCATGCTGACCCATCCTCTGGTTTCCCGTCCCCGCGCCGTGGCGCTGGCCACCACCCTCGCGCTGGTCTTCGGCCCCGGCGGCGTGCTGCCCCTGGTGTCGCTGCTGCCCGGTGGCCAGGCCCTGGCGGCCCCGGCCCGCAGGGAAAGTGCCTCGATCACCCTGAACTTCGTCAACGCCGAGATCGAAGGCGTGGCCCGCGCCATGGCCGCCATCATCGACCGACAGATCATGGTTGACCCGCGGGTCAAGGGCACGATCACGCTGTACAGCGAGCAGCCGCTCACACCGCGCGAGGCCTACCTGAACTTCCTGTCGGCGCTGCGGGGGCAGGGCTTTGCCCTGGTCGAGGTGTCGGGCCTGCTCAAGGTGGTGCCGGAGGCCGAAGCCAAGCTGCAGACCGGCACGGTCGACGTGGGCAATGCCGTCAGGCGCTCGGGCGACCAGGTGCTCACCCAGATCTTCAGGCTGCAGTTCGAGAACGCCAACAGCCTGGTCACGGTGCTGCGCCCGCTGATCAGCCCCAACAACACCATCAACGCCAACCCGGCCACCAACACGCTGGTGATCACCGACTACGCCGACAACCTGCGCCGCATCGGCCAGATCATCGCGGCGATGGACGTGCCCAACGCGACCGAGATGGAGGCGATCCCGCTGCAGTACGCCATTGCCTCTGATCTGGCGCCGATGGTGCAGCGGTTCGCCGATGGCGGCGGCCCTGCGGTGCCGGGCGCTGCGGCTGCAGCCCAGTCCACCACCGTGATGGCCGAGCCGCGCACCAACACCCTGCTGGTGCGGGCAGCCAACCCGGCCCGGCTGGCCATGCTCAAGGGTCTGGTGCAGCGCCTTGACCGTCCGGGCAGCAATGGCCTGGCCGGCAGCGGCATCAACGTGGTCTACCTCAAGAACGCCGATGCGGTGAAGCTGGCGCAGATCCTGCGCGCGGCGTTCCCGACGGGGGGGGGCGGGTCGTCCGCGTCCTCGGGCGGCGCGAGCAGCACGCCCACGACTCCGACCACGCCGACGTCCACCAACACCAGCAGTTCATCCAGCCTGGGGGGCTCTTCGTCGTCATCGTCCTCGGGCTTGTCGACTCAGGCATCTGCACCTGTGGGTGCCTCGGCGCAGCCGTCGACCGGGGGCTTCATCCAGGCCGATCCCGCCAGCAATGCCTTGATCATCACCGCGCCGGATGCGCTTTACCGCCAACTGCGCGCGGTGATCGACCAGCTCGACGGACGCCGTGCCCAGATCTACATCGAAGCGATGGTGGTGGAGGTTTCAGAGACCAAGCTCAACGAGGTCGGCATCCAATGGGTGAGTGCGCTGGGTAGCAACGCCGGGATCGGCACCAACCTGCCCGTGAAGGGCATCCCGGGCTTGCTGGCCGCAGCAGTCAACCCTGAAACGGTGCTGGCGGGTGTCAGCGGGATGAGCGTCGGGGTGGTCAAGCGCAACAGCAACGGCACTTACAGCCTGGGTGCGCTGGCCAACTTCCTGGAAACCAAGGCCGATGGCAATGTGTTGTCCAAGCCGAACATGATCACGCTGGACAACGAGGAAGCCAAGATCGTCGTCGGCCAGAACGTGCCGTTCATCACGGGCTCCTATTCGACCTCCAGTGGCGGCTCGACTGTCAGCCCCTACACCACAGTGGAGCGCAAGGACGTGGGCTTGACCCTGAGGGTTCGGCCGCAGGTGGGCGAGGGGGGGGCGGTGCGCATGACGGTGTTCCAGGAGCGCTCGTCTGTCGATTCCGTGTCCGCCACCACGGGGCCGACCACCAACAAGAGCTCGATCGAGACCACGGTCGTGATCGACGATGGCGCCACCCTGGTGCTGGGCGGACTGCTGCAGGACGACTACTCCAATGCCGATTCGCAGGTGCCCCTGCTGGGCGACATCCCCTACCTGGGTAATCTGTTCAAATCACGCTCTCGCGAGCGCAAGAAGACCAATCTGATGGTGTTCCTGCGCCCGGTGGTGATGCGTACGGAAGACGCCACCAACGCCGTGACGCTGGACCGCTATGACTATATGCGCCAGCGCCAGGTGGCTGGCCAGCCCTCCTCGTGGCCACTGTCAATCAACTCGGCGCCGGTGCTCGATCCCCTCAAGCTGAGCAATGAGCTCACAGCGCCTTCGGTGCGCCAGCCGCTCGATGAGCCCGGCGCGCCCGAGCCAAACGTCGTGATGCCCCCAGGGTCGGGCTATACCCCGCGCCTGGCACCGTCCAGCGCCGTGCCCGTGCCGCCGCAGACCGTGGTGCCCACGCAGCCTCTGCCGCCGGCCGTGCCGGTGGCCCCGGCGAACTGACGCGTTCAGGAGCACACCATGGGCGCCCGACACCCCTTGCCATACGCCTTCGCGCGCAGCAACGGCCTGCTGCTGGAAACCGACGGCGAACGCGCCACCCTGTGGACCAGCGAGGTCGTGTCGCTGTCGGCCCTCTCGGAGGTGATGCGCCAGTACGTGGTCAACAGCATCGAGCGTGAGCCGGCAGAGACACTGAACCAGCGCATTGCCACGGCCTATGCGGCCGGCGAGGGCAGTGCCGCCGCCGTGGTCGGCGAGGTCGAGAGCGCGGTCGATCTGTCGCGCATGATGCAGGATCTGCCCGCCGTGGAAGACCTGCTCGAATCGAGCAATGACGCGCCCATCATCCGCATGCTCAACGCGCTGCTCACGCAGGCCGCGAAGGATGGCGCCTCTGACATCCACATCGAGCCTTACGAGCGCTCGTCGGCCGTGCGCTTCCGTGTGGACGGCACCCTGCGCGAGGTGGTGGCCCCCAACAAGGCCCTGCACGCCGCGCTGATCTCGCGCCTGAAGATCATGGCCGAGCTGGACATCTCCGAGAAGCGCCTGCCGCAGGATGGCCGCATCAGCCTGCGCATCGGTGGCCGCGCGGTCGACGTGCGGGTGTCCACCCTGCCATCGGCCCATGGCGAGCGCGCCGTGCTGCGTCTGCTGGACAAGGGCGATGCCAACAAGTTCACGCTCGAATCGCTGGGCATGAGCGGCGATTCGCTCGAGCGCTTCAAGCGCCTGCTGCGCCAGCCGCACGGCATCGTGCTGGTCACCGGGCCTACCGGCTCAGGCAAGACGACCACGCTGTACGCGGGCCTGAGCACGGTCGATGCCTCGACCACCAACGTGCTCACGGTGGAAGATCCGGTCGAGTACGAGCTGCCCGGCATCGGCCAGACCCAGGTCAATGCCAAGATCGAGCTGACCTTCGCCAAGGCCCTGCGCGCGATCCTGCGGCAAGACCCGGACGTGATCATGATCGGTGAAATCCGCGATTTCGAGACCGCGCAGATCGCCGTGCAGGCCTCGCTCACTGGCCACTTGGTGCTGGCCACCTTGCACACCAATGACGCGCCCAGCGCCGTCACCCGCCTGACCGACATGGGCATCGAGCCCTTCCTGCTGTCGTCCAGCCTGATCGGCGTGCTGGCCCAGCGCCTGGTACGCAAGCTGTGTCCGCACTGCAAGCGCGAGGATGACCAGCACCGCTGGCACCCCGTGGGCTGTACCGAATGCGGCATGACGGGCTACAAGGGCCGTACCGGCGTGTACGAGCTGATGGTGGCCGACGACGAGATCCGCGGGCTGATCCACAGCCAGGCCTCCGAGGCGCGCCTGTTCGAGGTGGCCCAGCTCGATGGCATGCAGACCATGCGCGAGGACGGCGAGCGGCTGGTGGCCGAAGGCGTCACCTCGCTCGAAGAGGTCCTGCGCGTCACGCGCGAATAAGACGCCGGATCACGCACATGGCCGCCTTCCGCTTCGAAGCCCTGGACGCCGCCGGCAAGACCGTCTCCGGCCTGGTCGATGCCGACAACCCCAAGGCCGCGCGCGCCCAGCTGCGGGGGCAGAGCCTGGTGCCGCTCAAGGTCGATGCCGTCATGGCGGCGCAGCAGGAGGCCGGTGGCAAGGCGTCGTCCACGCTGTTCACGCGCCGTGTGTTCAGCGCCTCGGCCCTGTCGATCTGGACGCGGCAGTTGTCGGGGCTGGTGGTGGCCGGCCTGCCGCTGGAGCGCGCGCTCACGGCCCTGGCCGACGAGGCCGAGGACCCGCGCCAGCGCGAGCTGGTGGCGCACCTGCGCTCCGAGGTCAATGGCGGCGCGCCCTTCGCGCAGGCCTTGTCCGGCTTCAAGCGCGAGTTCGACGATGTCTACCGCGGCGTGGTGGCGGCCGGCGAGCAGAGCGGCCAGCTCGGCAATGTGCTCGACAAGCTGGCCAATGACCTGGAAGAGCAGCAGGCGCTCAAGTCCAAGCTGATCGGTGCCACGCTGTACCCGGCCATCGTGTCCCTGTTCGCCGTGGTGATCGTGGTGGCGCTGCTGGTGTTCGTGGTGCCACAGGTGGCGCAGGTGTTCTCCAGCAGCAAGCGGGCCTTGCCCTTCCTCACCCAGTTCATGCTGGGCCTGAGTGCCCTGATGCGCAACTGGGGCTGGCTGATCGCGCTGGTGGCGATAGGCGGCTTCTCGGGGCTGATGTTTGCACGGCGCGACGAGGGCTTCCGCCTGAAGTTCGATGGCTTCTGGCTGGGCCTGCCCCTGATCGGCAAGCTCTCGCGCGGCTACAACGCAGCGCGCTTTGCCGGCACACTGGCCATGCTGGCCGGCTCGGGCGTGCCCATCCTCAAGGCGCTGCAGGCCGCGGCCGAAACGCTGTCCAATCGCGCCATGCGGGCCGATGCGCTCGATGCCCTGGTGCAGGTGCGCGAAGGGGCGCCGCTGGCTTCGGCCCTGGCGGCCAAGAAGCGCTTCCCGGGTCTGCTGCCCATGTTCGCCCGCCTGGGCGAGCAGACGGGTCAGTTGCCCGTGATGCTGCAGCGCGCGGCCAACCAGCTCTCCGGCGAGGTGCAGCGCAAGGCGATTGCCATTGCCACGGTGCTCGAGCCGCTGTTGATCGTGGTGATGGGCCTGGTGGTGATGCTGATCGTGATGTCGGTGATGCTGCCCATCATGCAGATGAACACCTGGGTGAAGTGATCCCCAGCTGAAGCACGATCACCGCCAGCAGTGCATCGGCCTGGAAGGGCTTGTGCAGCACCGGGATGCCGCTGCCCATCAAGGTCTGCAAGGGCTCGCTGGCCGTGTCGCCCGTGATCACCATCGCTGCCAGGTCGGGATGGATGGCTCGCGCCAGACCGATGGCCTTGAAGCCATCGCCATCGCACAGGCGATGGTCGGTGACCAGCATGTCGATGGCCATCACGCGCTGCAGCAACTCGTCCAGTGCATCCATGGAGTCCACGGCGCTCACGTAGGCGCCCCAGGCGCGCAGGCGCTCCGTCAAGGCCTGGCGCACGCTGGCGTCGTCGTCCAGCACCACGATGTGGCGGTCCTGCAGGGGGTGCTCGGCCGCGATGGACGCGGGCGTCGCGGGCACTGCATCCTGCGCGAGCTCGGCGATGGGCGCCACAGAGGGCGCGTTGGAGGCCAGTTGCCCCTGATGGGCCGGCACGTCGATGGAGAAGCACGAGCCATGGCCCACACGCGAGCGCAACCCGATGGGGTGGTCCAGCAGCTGGGAGGCCCGCTGCACGATGGACAGGCCCAGTCCCAGGCCCTTGGCCTGGTTGCGCTCCGGGTTGGCCAGTTGCACGAAGTCCTGGAAGATGCGCTGTTGATCAGCGGGCGCGATGCCGCCACCGGTGTCCCACACCTGGATGGACAGGCGCTGCCCGCGCCGCCGCACGCCCACCAGCACGCCGCCGCGCTGGGTATAGCGCACAGCATTGCCCACCAGGTTGCGCACCATCTGCTCCAGCAGCACCGGGTCGCTCTCGGCCACGGCCTGGGTGGGGCGCAGCTTCAGGCGCAGGCCCTTGGCCTTGGCGGCCGGCTCCTCATGGGTGGCGATGCGGCGCAGCAGGTCGCCCAGGGCCACACCCTGCCAGTGCGGACGGATGGCCTTGGCTTCCAGGCGTGACAGATCGAGCAGCCCGCTGAGCAGGTTCTCCATCGCGCGTACGGCCTCGGCCAGCCGGTCCGTCATGTCCTTGAGTGGCGAATCCTTCAGACGCTCGCGCAGCAGGCCCGACAGCAGGCCCACGGCGGCCACGGGCTGGCGCAAGTCATGGCTGGCAGCGGCCAGGAACTGACCCTTGGCCGCGTTGGCGGCGGCCAGATCCTCGGTGCGCTCGGCCACCTTGCGTTCGAGCTGCACGTTGTGCTGCTCGACCTCGCCCACGGCCTCGATGAAGCGGTTCATCAGCGCCACGCCGTAGCTGGCCAGGGTGATGGGCGTGGCCAGCGACATCCAGTAGGTGTGCATCACCGACACCATGCCCTGCAGGCGCAGGTAATCGTGCACGCCGGCCACCAGCGAGATCGCGATGCCCAGCACCATGCCCCGCCCCGACCAGCCGCCGAACTTGGCCGGCACGCGCAACAGCAGCGTCAGCGTGGGCAGCATCAGCAGCAGCATGGCCGGGTAGACGATGGCACGCACCTGCGGCAGCACGCCATGCGAGGCAGCGATGGCGCCCAGCAGCGGCGCCCCGATCAGCGTGCCCCACAGCACCTTGCGGAACCAGGGCCAGTCCTTGTCGGCAATGGCCATCGCGAAGGCGCCCAGCAGCACGGTGGCCGTGGTCTGCGCGCTGAAGTACATCCAGGCACTGAGCTGCGGCGGCATCGTCGGGCCGTTGACCACGTAGTAGGCGCTGTTGCGGATGGAAACCACCATGGCCAGCAGGCCCAGCATGCCCATGCCCACCTCTTGCCGGCGGCGCAGCCAGATCAGCGTGAGGAAGGCGGCGAAGGCCGCGGCCACCACGTTGACGGCCAGGGGCAGGTCTTCGGTCAGGAAGCTCTGGCCGGTGAAGCCCGGCGCCACATCGGCGGCCAGCCCGACGATGGGCGTGGACAGGCCGCCCATGCTGCCGTGATGCACCTCCACGGCCAGCCGGTTCGGCCCCTCGCGCAGCAGTTCGCGCGGGATCTGCACCATGTAGGCCAACGGTCGGCCCGTGGGGCCGGCGGCGCCCACCGTTTCGGCGTGGATCAGCTGACCATTGAGCCAGATGCGGTGCTGGAAGCTGATGCGGTCGAAGCGCACGGCCCAGGGGCCATCCCCCAGGGCGCTGGGCGGGCGTGCCAGGTTGAAGGTGATCTCGTAGCGGCCCACGCCGCCGCCGGGCAGGCCGCGTTCGGCCCAGGTGTCGGGCAGGGTCACGTCCAGCCAGTCGCTGCCGGGATGGGCCGGTGTGGGCAACTGGCGAAAACGCTCCTGCGCGAAGCTCACATCGGGGTGGGAGGCCTGGCTGATGAACCAGGGGTGGGCGGACCACACCAGCAGGGTCAGGAAGGTGGCCGCGCCAATCCAGCCCAGCAGGGCGATCAGGCGGCGGTGCCAGGCAGGCAGCCTGGGCAGGCCGGCGTCGGGAGCGAGGGCCCCGTGGGCAGCGCGGGCGGACATGGCGATGGGCCTCCGGGTGAGTTCTTGCCCTGGATTGTCGCCGTTTCGCCATGGTCTTTGATCGGCGTTCCGGTCAGCGCGGCCGCTGGCCCGCACATGCCAGCCAAGTATTGTGCGCCGGACAGGGGCGTTTGTGGTGCGAATTTGCCCACCGGCTTGTCCCCCTTGTTCATGGGTTCCAGCCCGCTATCCTTTGCTGCAATGATGTGGTGATCATGTCCCGGGCATGAGGTGTCCGACCCGGGTGGAGGTGAGTGGATGACAGTGACCAGCAACACCCAAGGCCATGGCGAACTGGTGCCGGTGCACGAGCCCGGTAGCCGTACGCGGATCCCGATCGCCCACATGCGGCACGTGTACCGGCTCGACGAGGTCGAGCGGCGCCTGGGCAAGCTGCCCTCGCGGGACCACGAGAGCCTGCGGGCCACCTACGAGCGCATGCTCGAGAAGGGGCCGGACCGCTTCCAGGTCAAGCCCTCCGGGCTGCCGGCGATGGAGCACCTTTACGACGACCTGCCCAATTTCCATGAGGTGCTCGATGATCTGCGGCGCCAGCTGGCGCTGTGCACCGACAGCCACGATGCCCTGGAGATCACGCCCATGCTGCTGCTGGGCCCACCCGGTGTGGGCAAGACGCACTTTGCGCGTGAGATGGCGCAGCTGCTGGGCACGGGCATGGGCTTCGTGTCGATGAGTTCGCTGACGGCGGGCTGGGTGCTGTCGGGCGCGTCCAGCCAGTGGAAGGGGGCGCGGCCGGGCAAGGTGTTCGAAACCCTGGTCGACGGGCAGTACGCCAACCCGGTGATGGTGGTCGACGAGATCGACAAGGCGGGTGGCGAGCACGCCTATGACCCGCTGGGATCGCTCTACGGCTTGCTGGAGCACGACACGGCGCACAGCTTCACCGACGAATTCGCCGAGGTGCCGATCGATGCCAGCCAGGTGATCTGGGTGGCCACGGCCAATGATGCGCGCAGCATCCCGGATCCCATCCTCAACCGCGTCAATGTGTTCGAGATCGACATGCCGGATGCCGAGGCCTCGCGCAAGATCGCGGGCAAGCTGTACCGCAGCATCCGGGCGGACCACGCCTGGGGGCAGCGCTTCGTGCCGGAGCTGGGCGATGCGGTGCTGGAGGCCATGTCGTCGATGGCCCCGCGAGAGATGCGGCGGGCCTTGATGACGGCGTTCGGCAATGCCAAGCTGGATGGCCGGGATGCGGTGGAGGTCAGGGATCTGCCCGTGGGGCCAGGCAAGAAGGCGTCGATCGGGTTCGTGCAGTAGGTGGCCGCGGGCTTTGGCCTAAACTCGGCCCATGCCCGCATCCCTGGAAGGCCAACTGGTCGTCGCCATCTCGTCCAGAGCCCTCTTCGATTTCGAAGAGGAGAACAAGCTGTTCGAAGCCGCGGACGACCGCGCCTACATGCAGCTCCAGCTCGATCGCCTCGACACGCCTGCGCGCCCCGGCGTAGCGTTTCAGCTCGTGCGCAAGCTGCTGGCCTTCAATGCGCCAGGCGCCCCGCGCGTCGAGGTCGTCATCCTCTCGCGCAACGATCCGGCATCCGGCCTGCGCGTGTTCCGCTCGGCCCAGCATTACGGCCTGCCCATCGAGCGCGGCGTGTTCACGCGAGGCCGCTCGCCATGGCAGTACCTGCGCCCGCTCGGCGCGCACCTGTTTCTGTCGGCCAATGACGCCGATGTGCGCTCCGCGCTGGCCGCCGGCGTGCCCGCAGCCCGTGTGCTGCCTCACGCCGCCCGCGCCGGCGAGGCGCACCCTCATGAAGTGCGCATCGCTTTCGATGGCGACGCCGTGCTGTTCTCCGACGAGGCCGAACAGGTTTTCCAGAGCGGTGGCCTGGATGCCTTCCAGCGCCACGAGGTCGAGCAGGCCAGCCGGCCGCTGCCCGCCGGCCCCTTCAAGCCCCTGCTGCTGGCCCTGCATGCCCTGCGCGCGCTCGAACAGGCCAGCACCAAGCCCGACGACGCACCGCTCGGTCAAGGGCAGGGCCTGTCGCCCATGCGTCTGCGCACCGCGCTCGTCACGGCGCGCAGCGCCCCGGCGCACGAGCGCGCCATCCGCACGCTGATGGATTGGCACATCGACGTCGATGAGGCGATGTTCCTGGGCGGCCTGCCCAAAGGCGCCTTCCTGCGTGAGTTCGAACCCGACTTCTTCTTCGACGACCAGACCGGCCATGTCGAGAACGCCGCGCCGCACGTGCCGGCGGGCCATGTCGCGGCGGGCGTGCGCAACCCTCAGACAACGACCTGACCTGCCAGCAGGGCTGATCAAACGGCTCATGCCACGTCATGGCCGCTTCAAACACGCGCCCTAGCATGGGCTCCAGAACGGCACCGCACCGCGGTCCGCACGTCACGGAGTACCCATGTCCATCCTCAAGCGCTCGATCCTCGCCCTGGCCACCACCGTGGTCGCTCTCAATGCCAACGCCCTGAGCGCCGGCGACCTGGCCTTCACGGCCTACAACGCCGATGAAGACGGCTGGTCGCTGGTCACCTTCGTGGACCTGGCTGCCAACACGCAGTTCTACTTCTCCGACAACGAATGGAACGGTTCGACCTTCAACACCGGCGAGAGCTACCATGGCTGGAACACTGGCGGCAACGCCATCACGGCCGGCACCGTCATCCGCTTCTCCAAGATCGACACCACCGGCCTCAGCGCCTCGCTGGGCACGCTCAGCCGCGTGTCTGTCTCGGGTAGCACCAACTACGGCATGAGCGCCGACAATGAAACGGTCTACCTGTACCAGGGCAGCAGCGCCACCGCGCCGACCACCTTCCTGGCCGCCGTCTCCACCGGTGCCTTCAGCAGCGAGCAGGGCAGCCTGAGCAACACCGGCCTGAGCATCGGTGCTGGCGCCGTCAAGCTGGGCAATGGCAGCGACTACACCGAGTACACCGGCCCGCGCAACGGCCTGGCCAACCTGGCTGACTACAAGGCCCTGGTGTCCGATGCCGCCAACTGGACGGATCGCGGCAACGGCAGCTATGCCGCCCTGGTGCCCGACACCACCGCCTTCAGCGTGACCGCCGTGCCCGAGCCCGATGCCGCCGCGATGGTGGTCGCCGGCCTGGGCTTGCTGGGCTTCATGGGTCGCCGCCGTCTGGCGCGCTGATCGGAGTGGTCACCATGATCGACAAGAAGTTCCACCCCACTGCCCTGGCCCTCACCTGCGCCCTCATCGGCGCTTTAGCCTGGCAGTCCGCCCACGCCGCCACACCGGCGTGCACCATCGATGCGGCCCACAGCCGTGTCACCTTCGGCACGCACGACACCGGCCTGGGCAACCGCGTGGTGGGCGCCGACTGCGCCACGCTGGACGACGCCTTCGCCGACGAGCAGCCCTGGGCCAACCAGGCCGCCTTCGTGTCGCATGTGTCGCGCGTGTCCTTCGATCTGCAGAAAGCCGGCAAGCTGACGGCGGTCGAGCGTGTGAAGCTCCTGGGCGCCGCCCAGGCTTCCGGCGTGGGCAGCACGCTCAAGGTCAAGCTGATCGGCTTCAATGATTTCCACGGCTCGGTCGAGGCTGCGGGCAGCAACCCCGGCGTGGCGCGCTTCGCCACCAAGGTGGCCGAGCTCAAGGCCGCCAACCCGCTGCATGCGGTGGTGTCGGCTGGTGACATGATCGGCGCCAGCCCGCTGGTGTCGGCCCTGTTCCATGACGAGCCCACCATCGAGGCCATGAACCGCATCGGCATCGACTTCAACGCCGTGGGCAACCACGAGTTCGATGAAGGCAAGGCCGAGATCCTGCGCATGCAGCACGGCGGCAACCATCCCACGGACATCTTCTCCGGCAAGGGCCTGCCCGCCGACCTCAATGCCGAAGGCCAGTTCAAGGGGGCCGATTTCGGCTTCCTGGCCGCCAACGTGCAGGACACGGCCACGGGCCAGACCTTGCTGCCTGGCGTGGGCATCAAGGACTTCATGGGCCACAAGGTGGCCTTCATCGGCATGACGCTGGAAGCCACGCCCACGATCGTCTCGCCCTCGGGCGTGGCGGGCCTGAGCTTCAAGGACGAGGCCGACACCGTCAACGCGCTGATCCCGCAGCTCAAGGCCCAGGGCATCGAGGCCGTGGTGGTGCTGGTGCATGAAGGCGGCGCCATCGTCTCCGGCGGCGCCAATGGCTGTACGGGTGTGTCCGGCGCCATCGTGGACATCGTCAGGCGCCTGGATCCGGCGGTGGACCTGGTCGTCAGCGGCCACACGCACCAAGCCTACAACTGCGAACTGCCCAACAAGGCCAACACGCCCGTGCGCGTGACCTCGGCGGGCCAGTACGGCCGCATGGTCACCGACATCGACCTCACGCTCGATACGCGCACTCACGACGTGCGCAGCGTGGCCGCCAGCAACATCAGCATTCCCAACAACGGCACGGTGGCCGAAAGCGAATCGCTCAAGGCCGTGGTCGACCACTACAAAGCCGAGGCCCTGGCGCCCGCCAGCCGCGTGATCGGCCGCATCACCGCCACGCTGTCGCGTGACACCACCGCGACCGGCGAATCCAGCCTGGGCGACGTGATCGCCGATGCGCAGCTCGATGCCACCGACGACGCCGGCTTCGGCGATGCCGTGGTCGCGCTGATGAACCCCGGCGGCATCCGTGCCGACATGCCCTACAGCGCCCCCGGCAAGAGCGATGGCCAGGTCACCTACGGCGAGGCCTTCACCGTGCAACCCTTCGGCAACGCGATGGTCACGATGACGCTCACGGGCGCCGATCTCAAGCTGGTGCTGGAGCAGCAGTTCACCGGCTGCACGCAAGGCTATCCGGCCGATGCACCGGTCGCCGGCCAGCCCTTCAACCGCATCCTGCAGGTGTCGGACAGCCTGCGCTACACCTACAGCGCCAGTGCCCCGGCCTGTGCCAAGGTGGATGCCGCCAGCCTGCGCATCAACGGCGTGGTGGTGGACCCGGCCGCCAGCTACCGCGTCACTGTCAACAGCTTCCTGGCCGATGGCGGCGACCAGTTCTACGCCTTGCGCCATGGCACCAGCCGCCTGGGCGGCGCGGTCGATACGGACGCCTTCGAGGCCTATCTGCGCGCCAACCCGGCCGGTGTGGCCCCGGGTGCCCGCAACCGCATCACCCGTCTGCCTTGATGAGGCGCCAGGCCATTGGAGTCCCCATGATGAAGAAGCTTGCAACCCGGGCCCTGAAGGTGCCCTCACTGCGTACCGTGGCAATGGCCATGGGGCTGGCGCTCGCGGCGCAGGCGCCCGTGCAGGCCGCCGGCTGGTCCCTGCTGTCGCCGGGCTACGGCGTCGATTTTCTCGATCAGTCCGGCCTGGTCGATGGCCAGGCCTCCGGCACCGGCGTGCTGGGTGCCTTGCAGGATCTGTCCGCTTCCGGCCAGGTGCTGCTGGCCGACAGCGTGGCGGGCCAGGCTGAGGCCGTGGGCACTGCCAGCGTCGAGCAGGGCCATTCGCACCTGGTATCGGTGGACACGCAACTCGCGCCGGCCGCCGTCGACGTGATGCTGTCGGCCGCGCAGTACTGGAACGTGTCGGCCACGCAGGGCACTGAAGTCTCGGGCTTCAACCTGACGCAGGACCTGGCCCTGGGCGGCCTGCGCCTGCTGATCGTGGGCGACGCTGGCGAGGCCGTGGGCACCCGCGTGCGCGTGAGCTTCAGCGGCTCGGCCGATGCCTTGTTCGGCGGCCTGGCGGGGCAGGGTGAGATCGGCCTGAGCCTGGACATCTCGCGCGGCGCTGGTACTGGTGCTGAGAGCCTGGCCCGCCACGACAGCCTGTGGTCGGCCAGCGGCAGCCAGCAGATCCAGCTGAGCTTCGAGGCCGTGGTCGGTGACGAGCTGGTGCTCACACTGGCCGCGCACCAGCAACTCACGCAGGGTGCGCCGGTGTGGCTCGGTGCCGGCGAAGGCCTGGCCATCGATCGCTCGGGCTTGCTGCAAGGGCAGTTGACGGTCGCCGCCGTGCCCGAGCCGCAAAGCCTGGCGATGCTGCTGGCCGGTGCGGTGGTGATCGGTGGCGTGTTGCGCCGCCGTGCCCGCCAGGGCTGAACGCCTGGCTAAAAGGTGGCGCTCAGATGTTCTTCTTGCGGGACATCTGATCGCGAAAGAGGTCACGGATGCTGACCTCGCGCGGGCCGGGCAGCAGTTCGAAGTGCTCGCCCGCCGCGATGGTGCCTTCCCGGCGCACGGCGAGGTAGAAGCCGCAGAACGCCGACTGCACCATCATCTTGGAAGCCTGGCGGAACAGCTTGGCCTCGAACTTGAAGCAGGGGTGGCGCGGCTCGCTCACCGCCAGCGCGCAGTCCGGGAACTGCAGCACGTCGCCGATGTAGGCGTCCGTCTCCAGCAGGCCGGTGATGGTCAGGTTCTCGCCCAGCAGCCCAGGGTTGGCGGTGTCGTCCCAGCCGGCCTTGCCAGCCTGTGCGCGTACCGTCTGCCAGAAGGCGTAGTGCTCGTGCGGGTAGGCGTACACCGCCTTGGCCTGGCCGCCATGCACGCTCGGGTCGGCCTGCTCATCGCCTTCCAGCCCCAGCGGCCCCACCTTGATGCGGCGCGGATCGGCGGGCGAACTCACCGGGTGCTTGTCGATGGCCGTGAGAATCTGCCGTCCATCAATCGTGACGTGGCGGGCCTGGGCCACATTGACGGACAGGAGCTGGCGTGGGGGCTGAAGGGGGCTCATGCGGTTCAGGATAGCAAAGCCCGGGCCTGGTCTGGGCGCGAGGGGCTTGCTGGTGGGAATGGACCTCAGGTGCGCGGCGCCACCGTCACCGCCATGGCCTTGAAGCTCACATGGCAGTCCTGCCCCGGGCCCAGGCCCATCTGCTCGATCGCTCGGCGTGTCAGCAGGCTCCACACCACAGCCTCGGCGGGTGCCGGATGGGCATCGTGCAGATCCAGCAGCCGGTGGAGCTCCACCGCCACTGCGCCGTACGCGCCGTTGTTGCCGGCCAGCATGACCTGGGTGATGCGCCCGCGCAGCTGGTTGGTGATGCTGGTGTCCTGCACGGGCTCGCGGTGGATGTTGATGTCGCGTGCACGAATCTTGAGCCGCACGCGCTTGCCTTCGGCCTGCAGCATGGCCGGCACCGTGATGCGCTGACCGGCCACGTCCACCTCGGTCAACAGCCATTCGATGTCGTGGTGGCTCACGCGGCCTTCCAGCACAGAGCCCGCATGCACGCCCTCCAGGAAGGTGGAGAGCGACACGTCGGACAGCACCCGCGCCAGCGGGCCGGCGCTGGCCACGCGGCCTTCATGCAGGATCACCACGTCGTCGGCCAGGCGGATCACCTCGTCGATGCGCGGGCTCATGAACACCGTGGGCAGGCGAAAGCGCGAGCGCATCTCACCCAGCAGCTCCAGCAGCGCCGGCTGCTCGTGCGTGGGCACCTGCCCCAGCGGGTCGCGCAGGAAGAGCGCGTTGGGCATGGACAGCAGGGCACGCGCCAGGGCCACGCGCTGGCGCTGGGCCGGGGCCAGCTGGTGCGGCCAGACGCCCAGGATGGACTTGAGGTCCAGCCAGTCCAGCACGGCTTCGTAGTCGATGTGGTGGCGTGGTGCAGGCGCACGCTTGTAGCCGTACTCCAGGTTGCGCCGCACGTTCATGTGCGGGAACAGCAGGCCGCGGCCATCCACCCAGGCGAAGCGGCGGGCCTCGGGCGGCCTGTCCAGGCCCGTGGGGCTGTCGTAGAGCACATCGGTGCCCACGCTGACCCGGCCGGATTGCGCCGGGATCAGGCCTGCGGCGCACTGCATCAGGGAGGTTTTGCCGGAGCCCGGGCGCCCCACCAGGGCGCACACATGCCCGGGCGCCACGCGGAACTGGGCCTGCACATCCAGGCCACCCCTGCGCAGGCGCAACTCCACCGCCAGCGGGGCCGGCGCGATGGGTGGAGGGGTACCCCGGCTCATCGGCTCACCCCCCGGGCATCGAGCGGCAGTGCGCGGCGGCGCCAGCGCTGCCGTGCCCATTCGCTCAGCAGCATCGCCGACAGGGCCACGCCCAGCGAGGCCAGGCTCAGCCGCAGGGCGATGCCCTGGCCGCGCTCGGTCTGCATGGCGCTGAGCAGGGTCAGCGGCACGGTGACGGTGTCAGGGGCGGTGGCCGGCCAGCGCGACTGCAGAGCCGCCGCCAGCACCACCGAGGCGCCTGATTCGCCCCAGGCCGCGGCAAAGCCCAGCGCCGTGGCCGAGGCCAGCATGGGCAGGGTCTGCGCCATCGTGACGCTCCACCAGGCGCTCCAGCGCGAGGCACCCAGGGTGCGCGCAGTCTGGATCTGCTGCAGATCGACCGCCTCGAACGCCGGGCGCATGGTGCGGATCATCAGGGGCAGCACTAGGCAGCAGGCCACCAGCACCAGTGCGTGCGGCGCCGCCACGGCGCGCCAGCCCTCGCCCTTGGAGAGCCAGTCGCCGGCCGGGCCTTCCGGACCCAGCAGGGTCACCACGCCCCAGCCGATCACGGCGGGCGACACGCCCAGCGGCAGCAGCAGCAAGGCGTCGAGCACCCAGCGACCCTTGAGCCCACGGCGGCCCGTCCAGGAGGCGGCCAGGATCGCCAGCGGGAAGCTGATCAGCACGGTGACAAAGGCAATGCGCGCGCTGAAGGCGAGCGCGTCAAGTTCAATGGACGTCATTCACGGCGGCTTGAAAGCGTTTGCCATATTGTGGCGGCCCGTGCGCCCCGCCCGTGTGCGGGAGTGCACCATGTGAATTAGTTGGCACCGCGTTTGTCCTCTCCGGACAACCCCTTGAAGCGGGGGACCTCCGGAAAATGCGGACTGAACTAAAATCCCCGCCTCGGTTCAGAGACCCCGGAGCCGACGAAATGTACGTTTGATGAAACACTGAGTGCTCCTCCACAAGAGATGGCCCTCATGGCTGGCACAAGGCTTGTATGCCTGAACCCCCGTTGCCAGGCGCGTCCATAGCAAGGTGTCGAGAGCGCACAAGCCATTGATTTCAATGGGTTTTGTGCTGCCGAGACTTTGATTTCAACTTTTGGAGCTTCCGTCATGACCACATCCGCACAAGCGGCGCAGGTGAATGCCCCCGCCTACGTCAAGAATGCGAAACTGATTGCCTGGGTGGCCGAGATCGCCACCCTCGTGCAACCCAAGGACATCGTCTGGTGCGATGGTTCGCAGGAAGAGTACGACCGCCTGTGCAATCTGCTGGTCAGCGCCGGCAGCTTCAAGAAGCTCAACCCTGAGCTGCGCCCCAACAGCTACCTGGCCGTGACCGACCCGTCCGACGTGGCCCGCGTCGAAGACCGCACCTTCATCTGCACTGATCGCAAGGAAGATGCCGGTCCCACCAACAACTGGTGCGAGCCCGCTGAAATGCGCGCCAAGCTACAGACCGGCGAAGGTGCCCTGTTCAAGGGCGCCATGAAGGGCCGCACCATGTACGTGGTGCCCTTCAGCATGGGCCCGCTGGGGTCTGACATTGCCCACATCGGCGTCGAGCTCTCCGACAGCGCCTACGTGGCCGTCAACATGAAGCTCATGACCCGCATGGGCAAGGGCGTGATCGACGTGCTGGGCGCTGATGGCGAGTTCGTGCCCTGCGTGCACACCGTGGGCGCCCCGCTGGAAGCCGGCCAAAAAGACAGCGTCTGGCCCTGCAATCCCACCGTCAAGTACATCGTCCACTACCCCTCGACCCGCGAGATCTGGTCGTATGGCTCGGGCTACGGCGGCAACGCGCTGCTGGGCAAGAAGTGCTTCGCCCTGCGCATCGCCTCCACCATGGGCCGCCAGGATGCCGAGGCCGATGGCAAGGGCTGGCTGGCCGAGCACATGCTGCTGCTGGGCGTGACCAACCCGCAAGGCCAGAAGTACCACGTGGCCGCCGCTTTCCCCAGTGCTTGCGGCAAGACCAACTTCGCCATGCTGATCCCGCCCAACGGCTACAACGGCTGGAAGGTCACCACCATCGGTGACGACATCGCCTGGGTCAAGCCCGGCAAGGATGGCCGCCTGTACGCCATCAACCCCGAAGCCGGCTACTTCGGCGTGGCCCCCGGCACCAACATGCAGACCAACCCCAACTGCATGCACTCGCTGGACCGCGACGTGATTTTCACGAACGTGGCCCTGACCGATGACGGCGACGTGTGGTGGGAGGGCATGACCGACACCGCTCCGGCTCACCTGATCGATTGGCAGGGCAAGGACTGGACGCCCCAGATCGCCAAGGAGACCGGCGCCAAGGCAGCGCACCCGAACGCCCGCTTCACCGTGGCCGCCACCAACAACCCGGCACTCGACAGCGAATGGGACAACCCCGCTGGCGTGGCCATCGACGCCTTCATCTTCGGTGGCCGCCGCTCCACCACCGTGCCGCTCGTGACCGAGGCCCGTGACTGGACCGAAGGCGTCTACATGGCCGCCACGATGGGCTCCGAAACCACCGCCGCCGCCTTCGGCGCGCAAGGCGTGGTCCGCCGCGACCCGTTCGCCATGCTGCCCTTCATGGGCTACAACATGAGCGATTACTTCCAGCACTGGTTGAACCTGGGCAACAAGCTGACGGCCGAAGGCGCCAAGCTGCCCAAGATCTTCTGTGTGAACTGGTTCCGCAAGGGCGCCGATGGCAAGTTCGTGTGGCCTGGCTACGGCGAGAACATGCGCGTGCTGGAGTGGATCCTGGGCCGCATCACCGGCACCGCCAAGGGCGTGGACAACGCCTTCGGCCTGAGCCCCACGTACGAAGACATCAACTGGAACGGGCTGAACTTCACCAAGGACCAGTTCCAGTCGGTGATCGGCATCGACACCGCTGCCTGGCAGCAGGAGCTCAAACTGCACGACGAGCTGTTCCAGCAGTTGTCCTACCACCTGCCGGCTGAAATGCCTGCTACCAAGGCCAAGATCGAGCAGCGTCTGGCAGCCTGATTCAGGCGCCGAATGGCGCTTGAACAGGCCGGTGCGAAAGCACCCCCTCACGGCCCTTCGGGGCCGTTTGTCATGGCAGGTGGGGCTGCGTTCCGGAATGCGGGAAAAATGTCCGATAAACTTGGGTCATGACGCTGGGTGCCCCTTATTCAGGGGGCCGATTTGGCGTGTTGACTGGTGTTTGAGGGGGAGACAGGCCTCGTGCAAACCCTCACAATGATTTTCAAGAAGTAGCGGTTTGATACCAGGCCGCGAAGTGTGTTGATGCAAGGTTTAAGGGAGTCCCCCATGAAGTTCACGAAGCACCTGGTGGCCGCGGCCGCTTTGGCCACCGCCGGTTCGGCCATGTCCGCCACGTACGAACTTGGCGTCCTGCCCGTTGGCGCACCGTTGTCCGTGACGAAATCTGTGATCGGCGATGGCAGCTTCACCGACATTCTCAATTTCGATGTCGCGAGCGATTCCACGGCCCAGGCCAATGCGGTGACGTTCACGCTGGTGCCGTTCGTGCAGAACCCCATCACGGGTCTGTCGCTGTCGGTCTACGACGGCGCCACGCTGCTGACCGCCGTCAGTGGCATCTACACGCTGGCTGCCGGCACGAATTACAGCTTCCACGTGAGCGGGACAACCGCTTTCTCGGGCGTGTACACGGTGAACTACCAACTGGCTGCCGCCCCCGTGCCCGAGCCTGCTTCCATCGCCCTGACCCTGGCTGGTCTGGGTGTGGTGGGCCTGGTGGCCGCACGCCGCCGTCGCGTCTGATCGCCCACGATCCTTCGCTTCAGTCAAGCGGGCCTTCGGGCTCGCTTTTGTTTTGGGCAATGCCTTTGGCGTTGCGCCTCAGCCCCGCGTGAACATCTGCGTGGGCGTCACGCCGAACTCCGCACAGAAGGCCGAGATGAAGGCCGAGGCCGAGGCATAGCCACAGCCCAGCGCCACACTGGAGACCTTGGCACCGGCCTCGAGCGGGCCCAGCGCGGCCAGCAGACGCAGACGGCGTCGCCATGCGCCGACCGACAGCCCGGTCTGCTGCTGGAACAGGCGCACCATGGAGCGCTCCGTCAGGCCGATCTCTCGGCCCCACTCGGCCAGTGTGCGCCGGTCGGCCGGGTCAGCCTGAAGCGCCTCGCACAGGCGCAGCAGGCGGGCATCCGTGGGCAGGGGCAGGTCCAGCGAGGCGGTGGGCAACTGGGCCAGCTGGTCCAGCAGCACCGCCACCAGGCGCCCTGGTGCGCCGTGCTCGTCGTAGTCGGAGGGCAGGGCACACACGGCCAGAATGAGCTCGCGCACCAGGATGGAGATGTCCAGCACCCGGCAGCCCTGCGCCTGCGCGAGGGGCGAGCCGGCCAGCGCCTCGACGCGAATGTACAGGCTGCGCATCTCGGCCGGCCCGGCGGTCAGCACCTCGTGCGGCAGGTTGGCGGGTACCCAGATGGCGCGCTCGGGCGGGGCCATGAACTGGCCGGTGGCCGTGTGCACCTGCAGCACGCCTTCCACGGCGTAGGACAGCTGCGCCCAAGGGTGGCTGTGCTCGTCTGTCCAGGAGCCCGCGGGCAACGATTCCACACGGGCCAGCACGCAGCGGGGCAGACCATCCCTCAGCGCGGGCAGTGCGCGCTGGCGGGGCTGGCGGCGTGTCCTGGGCGCGGCGGGGGGCACGTCGGGCGGGCTTGGTGCTTCGTTTTGTCCGTTTCTCGGCATGCTCTGTCCAAACGGGGCGATGCGGGCAGCCGTGCGCGCGTTAGGCTCACGGCCTTGCATTGTGACTTGACGAGGTCGAGGTGGTGAAGGTGTTGACACCGATGAAGCGGATGACAGGCACGCGCAGGGCGTGCCGCAAGCACCAGGGCGGCGCGGCCGACTGGTTCCTGATCGGCATGGTGGGTGCGGTGGTGCTGGCCTCCATTGCCCCGGAGCTGGGCCGCACGGGGGGCACCCTGCACCTGGACAAGGTCGGCGACATCGGCATCTTCCTGATCTTCTTTTTGCACGGCATGGGCTTGAGCACCGACAGCCTCAAGCACGGCGCCTCGCGCTGGAAGCTGCACCTGGTGGTGCAGGTCAGTACCTTCGTGCTCTTCCCGCTGTGGTGGCTGCTGCTCAACGCGCTGGTGGGCCGCTTCATCCCGCACGATCTGCTGCTGGGCTTCTTCTACCTGGCGGTGTTGCCCTCCACCGTGTCGTCGTCTGTGGCGATGACGGCGATGGCGCGCGGCAACGTGGCCGCGGCCGTGCTCAACGCCACCTTGTCGACCCTGCTGGGCGTGGTGCTGACACCGCTGCTGGCCAGCCTCGTGTTCAGCGGCGCGGCCGACGGCCAGGCCATGGATGTTGGTGACACCATGCTCAAGGTGGCCAAGATGCTGCTGCTGCCCTTCGTGCTGGGCCAACTGCTGCGGCCGGTGGTGGGTGCGTGGTTCCAGAAGATCAAGCCCTGGACGACCAAGGTCGATCGCGCCGTGATCCTGCTGCTGGTGCTGAGCTCGTTCAGCGATTCGGTGGCCGATGGCCTGTGGAGCAAGCATGGCCTGGGCCTGATGGCGATGACGACGGTGGGTGTTTGTCTTTTTCTGTTCCCGCTGCTGTGGCTGACCAGGCGCGTGGCCAAGGCCCTGAATTTCCCGGTCGAGGACGAGATCGTGGCCGTGTTCTGCGGCTCCAAGAAGACGCTGGCCTCGGGCGTGCCCATGGCCAAGCTGCTGTTCAGCGGCAATCCCTCGATGGGGGTGTTGGTGCTGCCCATCATGTTCTACCACCAGCTGCAACTCTTCGTGTGCTCGGTGATGGCCAAGCGCTATGCTGAGCGGGACAAGGTGGCCGCCCCCGAGGGCAAGGCCGCCTGACACCCACCACCGCAGGAGGCCGCCTTGCTGGAGTTGATCGCCCCTTACGTCAAGACCTTCTTCCTGATCCCGTTCACGCTGCTGCCGGTCATCAATCCGCTGAGCACGGCACCGGTGTTCGTGGCCACGGTCGGCAAGAACCGCGGCGTGGCCAAGCGGCTGGCGCGCCAGGTGGCATTCAACAGCTTCTACGTGATGACGGTGTCCATGCTCGTGGGCAACTACGTGCTGGAGTTCTTCGGCATCTCGTTGCCCATCGTGCGCATCGGCGGCGGGCTGATCGTGGCGGCCACGGGCTGGCGCATGCTCAACCGACAGGACAGCGACGAGGCCATGACCGCCGTGGCCGAGAAGGCTTCTGACCTGACGGACGCCGAGATCGTGCGGCGCAGCTTCTTCCCGATCACCTTCCCGCTCACGACGGGGCCGGGCACCATTTCGGCGGCCATCGCGCTGGGCGCGTCGATCCCGCGCACGCCCTTCCTCTACATGATGGAGGCGGGCGTGCTGCTGGCCGGCGCGGCGCTCACGGCCGGCGTGCTCTACGTGATCTTCCGCAACTCGGCCCGCCTGCTGGACAAGCTGGGCGAGGTCGGCATGCTGGTGATGATGCGGCTGATGGCCTTCATCCTGCTGTGCATCGGCATCGAGATCATGTGGGCAGGGTGGTCGGAGCTGAACCACATCCCGCGTTGACCCCCGTTGATGCGCGCTCAATAGCCCAGCGCGCACCCATCCTTGCGCGGATCGGAGCCGCTGATCAACAGGCCCCGGTCGTGGTCCATCAGGATCATCTGGCCGCCGCCGATGGGCTGGCCGCTGCGGGTGATGCGGTGGCCGCGCTTGGCCAGCTCCGCATCCAGCGATGAGGGCTGGCTGAACTCCAGGTCCAGCTCGTCACCGAAGGCGAAGCTGCGCGGCGCATCCAGCGCGGCCTGCGGGTCCAGGCCCCGGTCCAGCACATTGCTCAGCAGCGCCACATGGCCCGTGGCCTGGTACTGCCCGCCCATCACGCCGAAGGGCCCGGCCAGGCGCCCGTTCTTCATCAGCATGCCAGGGATGATGGTGTGCAGCGGGCGCTTGCCCGGGGCGATGGTGTTGGGGTGGCCGCTTTGCAGGCTGAAGCCGGCCCCGCGGTTCTGCAGCAGCACGCCGCTGCGGGGCGCCACCAGGGTGCTGCCGAAGGGGTGGAAAATGGAGTTGATCAGCGACAGCGCGTTGCCGTCGCGGTCGACCACGCACAGGTAGACAGTGTCCTTGTGTGCCACCTCGGGCCAGACGATGGGCGGACGCGTGCTGTCCATGCACAGGGCGCGGCGCTGCATGGCGGCCCAGTCGTTGGACAGCAGTTCATCGACCGGCACGTGGGCATGCACCGGGTCGGCGAAGAGCGCGTCACGATGGGCATAGGCCAGCTTGCTGACCTCGGCCAGCAGGTGGATGCGGTCGGCCTCGCTGATGCGGCCTTCATCGAGGTCGTAGCCACTGAGCACGTTGAGCATCATCAGCACGCCCAGGCCCTGGCCATTGGGCGGGCACTCGTAGACGCGGTGGTCGCGGTAATCGGTGGCGATGGGCTGGACGTACTCGGGCTGCGTGGCGGCGAGGTCACCCTGCGTGTGCAGGCCACCGCCCGCGCGCAGACGCTGCACGATGTCCTCGGCCACCCAGCCTTCATAGAAGCCGTGCCAGCCGTGGCGTGCGATGGCGCGCAAGGTCTCGGCCATGCGAGGCTGGCGGTGCATGACGCCAGCGGCGGGGGCGCGGCCGTGGTGCAGGAAGAGTTCGGCCGCGACGGGGTCGCGCAGCAGGTGCTCGTCGCGGGCCCAGTCGAAGGCCACGCGCGGGGCGACGGGGTGGCCGCGTTCTGCCACATCGATCGCGGGTTGCAGCAGCTCGTCCAGGCTGCGCGTGCCGTGATCGGCCAGCAGACGGCACCAGGCCGCCACGGCGCCCGGCGTGGTCACCGAGTGCACGCTGTACGGATCGATCCGCTTCATGCCGCGTGATTGGTACCAATCGAGCGTGGCGGCCATGGGCGCGCGGCCCGAGCCATTGAGGGCGATCGGTTCTCTCGCCCCCGCTGGCAGGTAGAGCGCGAAGCAATCGCCGCCGATGCCGGTCATCTGCGGCTCGACGATGCCCAGCAGGGCCACGGCGGCGATGCCCGCATCCACGGCGTTGCCTCCTCGGCGCAGCACATCGAGCGCGGTCTGCGTGGCCAGCGGGTGCGAGGTGGCGACAGCGGCCTGCGAGGTGTAGAGGGCCGAGCGGCCGGGTTGGGAGAAGTCGCGTGTCATGGCTTGCTGCGCTTGGAGGGTTTTGTCGGGGGCTGGGGGTGGCGCAGGAAGCCGGCCAGCATCTGATGGTTCTGTTCGCGGTGCGCGGCCTGCCAATCACGGGCCAGCAGGTCCTGCTTGAAGATGCGCGACAGCGTGTGCGCATGCGACTTGCCGTAGTACGCCAGGCTGACCATGCTCACGTACAGGTGCAGCGCGTCGACGCCGGTGCGGAAAACGCCCTCGGCCTGGCCGCGTTGCAGCAGCGTGTTGATCAGATCGAGCACGGGCGAGGCCTGCTGCGGGATGCGCGTGGACTTGCGCAGGTGCGCGGCCTTGTTGAGGTTCTCGAAGGCCAGCAACTGCAGCAGTTCGGGGTGGGTGGAGAAGTGGCCGTCGATGAAGTCGAAGAGCTGCAGGATGCCCTCCAGCGGTGTGGCGCTGGAGAAGTCCAGCTGCAGCTCCTGCGCGCGCAGGCGGGCCAGCACGTCTTCGAGCACGCGGGTGTAGAGCGCGTCCTTGCCACCGTGATAGTGGTAGAGCATGCGGATGTTGGACTTGGCGCGCTTGGCGATCTGCTCGGTGCGCGCGCCGCTGAAGCCCTTGGCCGCGAACTCGGCCGTGGCGGCGGCGAGGATGCGGGCCTGGGTTTTTTCAGGGTCACGCTTGACGGCGGTCTTGCGGACAGGCTTGGTCGCTTTCATGAGGCTCGTGGTGTCAGCGGGAGGTCAGCCGGACGGCCAGGTCCAGCAAGGGCAGGTCCGTGCCGTGCGCGCCGATCAGCGACAGGCCGATCGGTGAGCCGTCTGCCAGCGTGGCCAGGGGCAGGGTGATCTGGGGCAGGCCGGCCACGCCGGCCAGGGCGCACAGGGCCAATGTGCGCTGGTAGAAATTGCCGCGTTGCGCACCGCTGGCGTCGCGCCTGAGGGGCGCCGTAGGCGACGTGGGCATCACCCATACCTGGGGCTCTCGGGCCATCAGGGTGTGGATGCGGTGGGCGTGGTGGGTGCGCCAGGCTTGCCATCGTGCGATCTCGGTGTCGTCGAGCGAGAACACGCTGGCGAAGCGTGGCGCAATGCTTGGGCCGAAAACCGGTTGCGTTGCATGGATCCACGGGCCGAGCAGGCCGCGGATCTCGGCGTCTTGCAGCACCTGGTAGGCGCGCAGCCAGTCGGCCGTGGGGGCATCGAAGACATCGTTGCGTTGATCCAGGGCCCATGCTTGAACGATGGGCTCGAGCGCTTCCGCGACGTCGGCATCGGCCCATGACCAAGCCTCGTCGAGCATCACCAGCGGCGGGGCTGATGATGTGTCGGTTTCGGTTGAACCTTGCAGCAGCACTTGGCCCATGCGACGCAGCGTGACTGCGTCGCGCGCGAACCATCCCACCGTGTCGAACGACGGCGCGAAGGGCATGACGCCATCAAGCGAGATGCGGCCATGCGTGGGCCGCATGCCGAACAGCCCGCAGAAAGACGCGGGGATCCGTACCGAGCCGCCGGTGTCCGTGCCCAGGGCGATGTCGGCCGCGCAGCCCGCCACGGCCGAGGCCGAGCCGCTGGACGAGCCTCCGGGCAACCGATCAGGCGCGCGCGGGTTCAGCGGCGTACCGTGGTGCGCGTTCTCGCCTTCCAGGCTGAAGGCCAGCTCGTCGGTGATGGTCTTGCCCACCAGCGTGGCGCCCGCGGCCAGGCAGGCGGCCACGGCGGGGCTGTGGCGCAGCGCGGGTGTCTGGGCTGCGGCCCAATGCGGGTTGCCGCCGCCGGTGATCTCGCCCTGCACGTCGATCAGGTCCTTCACGGCCAGGCGCAGGCCGTCGAGCGGGCCTTGGCCAGTGGGCGCGTGCGCACGGTGTGGGCCCGGCACGAAGGCTCCCAGCGTGTCCTGGGTGGTGTCGGGCGTGGTCATCACTTGGCGGTGGCCTGCAGGGCTTCGAGCACCTGCCCCGAGCCCGTCACGAAGCCGAAGCACTTCTTGACGTTCCAGACCGTGGCCTCGGTGCAGAAGGCGGGCGAGGAGGTGGCGCAGCAGTCGTCGAGCAGCACGCAGCCATAGCCCAGGAAGTTCGCATCCGTCAGTGAGTGCAGCACGCACTGGTCGGTGTTGACGCCGGCGAAGAGGATCGTGCGCACGCCCAGGTTGCGCAGGATGCTGTCCAGCGGCGTGTCCCAAAAGCCGCTGATGCGGTACTTGTCGACGCAGATGTCACCGGGCAGGGGCGCGAGTTCATCGACCACGGCGGCCGCCCAGGAATCCTTCTCCAGCACGTTGCCGCGACCGCCCGGCAGCGGATCGCCCAGGCCCGTGCCGTGGCCTTGGGGCTTGTAGAGGTGTATCTGGTTGGGCGGCATGTTGGCCAGGTCGGGCCGGTTGCCCCAGTTCACCCAGATCACGGGTACCTGCGCCTCGCGCAGCGCCGGCAGCAACTGGCGCAGCGGCTCGATGGGCGCGCGGTCGCTTTGATAGTCGCCGCCGATGTGGTCCACCCAGCCATCCTTGGTGCAGAAATCGTTCTGCATGTCGATCACGACGATGGCCGTGCGCTCCAGGTCGATCACCAGGTTCTGCGGCGCGGCCTGCAGTGGCAGGGGGCGCGGCGGTGGCGGGGGCATGGCCATGTCCACGGTGCCCGGCGTGGCGCGCCAGTGGTACTGCCGGGACACGCCCAGGGCGCCCGCTTCAACGGTATCGGGGTTGGGAACAGCGGTCATCGCACTTCTCCTGTCATCACCAGAACTCGGGGCCGGGTGCACGCTGACGGGGCCTGGTGCTTCATCGTGGGTCGTGCTGCACCAGATCGGGCGGTACGGCGAATCGCGTTGAACGCGGCAGCGCCATGGGCCGGGAAGCGGCTTGCCATGGGGATTTGCGGGCGATACGAGGGTGAAGCAGCGCGTGGCATCGTTATTGCAACCGGTGACGTCGCCGAATGTAGTAACTGATTAATTACATCGCGGCGAACAGATCTAAGCGAAAGGAATGCCAATGTTTTCTTCCCTCACTCGCCGGACGTTCGCGCGGACGTTCTCGGTTTGCGCCGTGGTCGCTGCGTTGTCCTCATCTGCCACCTTGCTGGCCACCCCCGCCCAGGCTGCTGATGTCGCGCGCATCGGCATCCTGATCCCCGGCTCCAAGTCGGACAAGGGCTGGATGGAGTCGGGCTACGACGGCCTGGTCGCCGCGCAGAAGGCGCATGGCGACAGGATCAAGGTGCAGATGATCGAGAACATCAATTACGCCGACATGGAGCAGGCGCTGACCAACCTGGCGAGCAAGAACCAGCTGGTGATCGGCGTGGGCGGGCAGACCCAGGCCGCCGTGATGAAGATCGCCAAGCGTTTTCCCAAGACCAAGTTCTCGATCGTGGGCGGCAACAAGGGTGAGAGCCTGCCCAACGTGGCCGGCTATGACGTGAAGCAGGCCGAGATCGCCTTCGTGGCGGGCGCTGCCGCCGCGATGCTGAGCAAGAACGGTGCGGTGAGCTACGTGGGCGGCATGGAGATCCCCTCCATCGTCAACGCCGGCAAGGAGTTCGGCAAGGGTGCGGCCTACATCAATCCCAAGATCAAGTACGTCGAGAACTACACGGGTGATTTCGACGACGTGGCCAAGTCCAAGGAAGCCACGCTGGCGGCCATCGCGCAGGGCGCCGATGTGCACTATCACATCCTGAACCTGGGCCTGCGCGGCATGGAGCAGGCGGCCAAGGAGAAGGGCACCAAGATCATCGGCAGCTACACGGACCGTTGCGGCAGCGACCCGCTGTACGTGGCCTACAGCATCACCGGCGTGGGCTACCAGGTCGAGTACGCCATCAAGGAAATGGTGGGAGGCAGCTGGAAGGCGGGCTACAAGCCCTTCGGCCTGGCCATGGGCGCCAAGGCCTCGGACATGGTGATCTGCGGCGGCACGGCAGCCCAGAAAGCCAAGCTGGAAGAGATCAAGAAGGACATCCTGAGCGGCAAGATCAAGGTCCTCGAAGGCTGAACGTGAGCAGGCATGCCGAGACATTGCATGTTCTTCTTCGATACGTCCCATGCATGCTGAAGTACTGAGCCCTCTTATGGCGCCTGCTGCCCCAGTAGCCTCCAGTCCGCTGCTCAGCCTGCAAGGCATGGGCAAGCGCTTCGGCGCCTTCCGAGCGCTGGGCGATGTCTCGCTGGACATCGCCCCCGGCGAGATCCACTGCCTGCTGGGCGAGAACGGGGCGGGCAAGTCCACGCTGTGCAACCTGATCTTCGGCGTCTACCAGCCTGATGAAGGCCGCATGACGCTCGATGGTGAACGCTACCGGCCCACCGGCCCGGCCGACGCGCTGGCCCGGCGCGTGGCCATGGTGCACCAGCACTTCAGCCTGGTGCCGGATCTGAGCGTGGTGGACAACCTGCTGCTGGGCCAGGCGCGCGGTGTGCTCAAGCGCGCTGAGTGCGCGGATCGCATCGCCGATCTCTCGCGCCGCTTCGGGCTGGCGCTCGACCCCCGCGCGCGCATCCAGGACCTGTCCGTGGGCGAGCGCCAGCGCGTGGAGATCGTCAAGTGCCTGATGCGCGAGCCGCGCCTGCTGGTGCTGGACGAGCCAACCGCCGTGCTGCTGCCCGACGAGATCGCCGCGCTGCTGGGCGTGTGCCGCCGCGTGGCCGACGAGGGCTGCGGCGTGATGCTGGTGACGCACAAGCTGGCCGAGATCCGCCAGGTGGCCGAGCGCGCGACCGTGCTGCGCGGCGGCCGGGTGGCCGCGCGTTCCGAGCAGCCCGCGCAGGAGCTGGACGAGCTGGTGCGCGCGATGATTCAACGTGATCTGGCGCCCGCAGGCTCGAGCGATGCCGACGCGACGGGTGAGTCGATGCCTGCCGTCGCCGTGCCCGGCGTCGATGCCATCCGCTCCGGCCGTGTGCCCGAGCCCGCCCTGATGGCCGATGGGCTGGCCGTCGTCGATGCCGATGGCGTCAGGCGCCTGGACCGTTTCACCCTGATCGTGCGCCCTGGCGAGATTGTTGCCGTGGCCGGCGTGGAGGGCAATGGCCAGAGCGAGCTGGCGGCCGTGCTCTCGGGCATGCGGCCCAGCAGCGATGGCCGCTTCTTCATCAACGGCCAGGAGATGACGGGCCGCCCCCCGCGCGACATCACGCGTGCCGGCGCCGGCATCGTGCCGGAAGACCGCCACGCCGTGGGCTGCATCACCGGCCTGCCCGTGGCCGAGAACCTGTTCCTCGATCGCCTGCAGCGCTTCAAACGCTGGGGCCTGCTGGACCGCAAGGCGATGCGCGCGCAAGCGCTTGACCTGATGCAGCGTTTTGACGTGCGCGCTGCCAGCCCCGAGGTGAGCTTTGGAGGCTTGTCCGGCGGCAACCAGCAGAAGGCCGTTCTGGCGCGCGAACTCACGCTCGATGGCTTGAAATTCCTGCTCGCGGCCCAGCCCACGCGCGGGCTGGACGTGGGCGCGGTGGAAGCCGTCTACGGCCACATCCGGCAGGCCTGCGTCCAGGGCGTGGGCGTGCTGCTGATCTCTTCCGAACTGGACGAACTCCTCCGCGTGGCCGACCGTGTGGTGGTGCTGTACCGGGGCCGTGTCATGGGTGAATGCCCGGCCGAGCCCGCGCAGCGCGACCGCATCGGCGCCTGGATGGCGGGGCACGAGGCATGAACACACTGACTTTCTCATCAAGCAAGCCGCGGTGGCTGCAGGCATTGGTCGACCGGCCGGCGCTGTGGGTGTCGCTTGCGGCTGTGAGCGTCTCTCTGCTGGCCGGCTTGCTGCTGGTGGGCCTGTTGGGCGTGCCTGTGCCGGAGGCAGCCGAGGCTTTCGCGGATGGTGCCTGGGGCTCGCCCTATGCCTTCGCCGCTTCCGTCAACCGCAGCCTGGTGTTCGCGCTGGTGGGCATCGGCTTCGTGCTGGCGCAGCGTGCCAACCTCACCAACGTGGGCGGCGAAGGCCAGATCGCGGTGGGCGGCATCGCGGCCACGGCCGTGGCGCTGTACGGCCACGTGCAGGATCTGCCGATGGGCCTGGCCCATGTGCTGCCCATGCTGGCCGCCGCGCTGGCCGGTGGTCTGTGGGGGGCGCTGGCCGGTGTGCTCAAGGCCAAGGCCGGCACCAACGAAGTGATCGCCACCCTGCTGCTGTCCTTCATCGCGGTGTGGATGGTCTACGGCAGTGTGCAGTCCGAAGCGCTGCTGCGTCAGCCGATGACCAGCTCCAACACCCTGCCCGAATCCCTGGAGATCCCGGAGTCGACCAGGCTGCCCTTGCTCACAGGCGACTACAGCATGCCTATGCACCTGGGCCTGCCCATTGGCCTGGTGTTGGCCGTGGTCGTTGCCCTGGTGCTGAACAAGACGGTGCTGGGCCTGCACCTGCGCGCTGTGGGCCTGAATGCCGTGGCGGCGCGCCGCGCCGGCATCGCCGTGGGCAGCACGGTCGTGGGCGCCCTGTTCGCGGCCGGTGTGTTCGGTGGGCTGGCCGGCGCCTGCATGCTGCAGGGCGAGCAGTACTCGCTCAAGGCCGGCTTCTCATCGGGCTACGGCTTCGATGGCCTGGTGGTAGGCCTGCTGGCGCGGGGCTCCATCACGGGCGTGATCGCAGGCTCACTGCTGTTTGGTTTCCTGCGCTCGGGCGGCATCAACATGGAAATGGTGGCAGGTGTGCCCACAGCGCTGGTCGTCGTGATTCAGGGCCTGATCATCGTGGTGCTGGCCGGCGCGGCCCTGGCCATGGACCGCCACAAGGAGACCGAGCGATGAGCGAATGGGGCATGGGCTGGGAAATGGCGGCCGTGTTCGCTGGCTCCACCCTCCGGCTGGCGGCACCGCTGCTGCTGTCGGCCACGGGCGAGCTGGTCAGCGAGCGTGCTGGCGTGCTCAACATGAGCGTGGAGGGCATGATGCTCACGGGGGCCTTCGCGGGCGCGGTGGGCTCATGGGCCACGGGCTCGCCGGCATTGGGGCTGCTGATCGGCGTGCTGGCCGTGCTGCCGGTGGCGCTGCTGCAGGCGGTGCTGAGCATCACCTTGCGCGCCAACCAGATCGTGACGGGGGTGGGCATCAACATCCTGGTGCTGGGGGCGACCACGCTGGCTTACCGCGAGCTGTTCGGTGGCCGCTCGCGCACCGAGATCCCTGGCCTGGCCAAGTGGGCTCCGCCCGGCCTGGCCGACATCCCGCTGCTGGGCGAGCACGTGTTCCACCAGACCTGGCTGTTGTACGCAGGCCTGATGGTCGTGGGCCTGATCGCCTGGATGATGCGCCACACGGCACTGGGGCTGTCGCTGCATGCGGCCGGCGCCGCCCCCAAGGCGGTGGACAAGTCGGGCCTGTCGGTCACGGCCATCCGCTATGGCGCGGTGATGCTCACGGGCGTGATGTCGGCCCTGGCCGGCTGCTTCCTGTCCATCGGCGACATCCACACCTTCACCGAAGGCATGACCAATGGCGCGGGCTACCTGGCCATTGCCGCCGTGATCTTCGGCAACTGGCGCATCGGCCGCACGCTGGCGGCCTGCCTGCTGTTCGGCGCGGCCACGGCGCTGCAGTTCCAGCTGCCGGCCTTTGGCATCCAGGTGCCCAGCGCGGTGCTGATCATGCTGCCCTACCTGCTGGCCTTGCTGGCCGTGGGTGGTTTGGTAGGCCGGCAGACCGCACCGGCCTACCTCACGCAGGCCTATGTTCGATAAGGATTGAGCGACCCATGCCCGCCCATCGCCCCCTCGCATCTCACCAACGCTTCGACTACGAACCCATCCACCAGCGAAGCTTGAAGTCCTGGCCCGGCGGCAAGCGCCTGGCCGTGTACCTGGGCTTCAACCTGGAGCACTTCGCCTTTGGCGAAGGCCTGGGAGCGCGCCTGGCCCCGGCGGCCCAGGGCGGGCCGGATGTGCTGAACTACGCATGGCGCGAGTACGGCAACCGTGTCGGTGCCTGGCGTTGCCTCGATCTCTTCGAACAGCTCAAGCTGCCGGCCGGCGTCATCCTCAACACCGCGTTGTACGACCATTGCCCCGACCTGGTTGCGGCCTTCGCCAAACGCGGCGATGAGCTGATCGGCCATGGCCACACCAACGCCGAATCGCAAGGCGGCCTGTCGCCCGAAGACGAATTCGCGCTGATCGAATCCTGTACCCGCCGCATCGCGCGCGAATCAGGCCAGCGCCCCCTGGGTTGGCTCTCACCCTGGATCGCCGAAAGCGCCGCCACGCCCGATCTGCTGGCGCGTGCAGGCTACCGCTACACGCTCAACTGGTGCCACGACGATCAGCCCACGGTGATGCGCACCGCGCATGGCGACCTGTGTGCCGTGCCCTACCCGCAGGAGCTCAACGACATCCCGATGATCGTGGCGCGCCAGATGACAGGGCCGGATTTTGCCGACATGATCGTGGACCAGTTCGACGAGATGCTCGACCAATCGGCCCAGCAACCGCTGGTGATGGGCATCGCGCTGCACCCGTACCTGGTCGGCCAACCGCACCGGCTGCGCCATCTGCGCCGCGCGCTCGCGCACATCGTCAAGGAAGGCGAGCAGGATGTGTGGTGGAGCACGCCGGGCCGCATCTGCGAGGCGGTGTCGGCCTGAATCGCCACTGGGTGCAGGCCGCGCGCCGGCCGGCGCTCAAGATTGAGCCAGCGCCTGCGCGATCCGGTTGCGCTTGACCGTGGGCTTGGGCACGCGCACATCGAACCAGCTGCGCACATCGCTGTCCACGCCGATGCCGTGCATGAAGTTGTAGATGGCCTTCTTCAGGGCCTGGCCCAGCTTGTCGTGGTCGGTGCCGGTCGGGTCGATGAAGGCCACGTCGTTGCGCGCGAAGCCGCCATCGGGCAGGGGCTGCAAGGTCACGCCATAGGCATCCGGATCCTGACCCACCGGTGAATGCACCGTGCACGCGAAGCGGTGGAAGAAGCCCGACTGGATGCAGCCGTTCTCGAACAGCTGGCGCACGTACTCCAGCGCATCGACCGTGTCCTGCACGGTCTGCGTGGGAAAGCCGTACATCAGGTAGGCGTGCACCAGGATGCCGGCGTCGGTGAAGGCGCGGGTCACGCGGGCCACCTGTTCCACCGACACGCCCTTCTTCATCAGCTGCAGCAGGCGATCACTGGCCACTTCCAGGCCGCCGCTGATGGCGATGCAGCCGCTTTCGGCCAGCAACTGGCACAACTCGGGCGTGAAGGATTTTTCAAAGCGCACATTGCCCCACCACGAGATGCCGAGCTGCCGCTGGATCAACTCGTGCGCCAGGGCCTTGAGCACCTTGGGCGGCGCGGCCTCGTCCACAAAATGAAAGCCCGTCTGCCCCGTCTCCTTCACGATGGCCTCGATGCGGTCGGCCAGCACGGTGGCCGAGGCAGCTTCGTAGCGCGAGATGTAGTCCAGGCTCACGTCGCAGAAGCTGCATTTCTTCCAGTAGCAGCCGTGCGCCACGGTGAGCTTGTTCCAGCGCCCGTCGGACCACAGCCGGTTCATAGGGTTGAGCATGTCCAGCAGCGACAGGTACTCGTGCAGCGGCAGGCCGTCCCAGGTGGGCGTGCCCACGTGCTCGAAGGGCACGTCGGGCTCGGGGTGCTGCACCAGGCGGACAGTGCCGTCGCCCTCGCGCACGAAGGTGCGCACCAGTTCGTCGCGCGCGCGGTGGCCGCCCAGGTGCTCCAGCAGCGCGAGCAGGGGCCGCTCACCCGCGTCCAGCGTCACGAAATCGACGACATCGAACACGCGCGGCTCGGCCAGCTCGCGCAGCTCGGTGTTGACGAAGCCGCCGCCCAGCACCACGCGCACCTGCGGGTACTGCGCCTTGATGGTCTGGCCGATGCGCAGCGCCGCGTACACGCTGCCCGGGAAGGGCACGGACAGCAGCACCACGTCGGGCTGGTGGCGCAGCACGGCGTCGCGCGTCAGCTCGGCCAGGGTCTGGTCGATCAGGTTGGGCGGCGCGGCCAGGGCGTCGGCCAGCGGGTCGAAGCTGTGCTGGCTGGCGGCGATGGATTCGGCGTAGCGCACGAACTCGAAGCGGCCGTCCACGGCCTGGCGCAGCACGTCGGCCAGGTCGTTCAAATACAGCGTGGCCAGGTGACGGGCGCGGTCCTGCAGGCCCAGGCTGCCGAAGGCCCAGGCCAGCGGGTCGCCGCTTTCATCGTCGGGGTAGGCGTCCAGCGTGGCGAAGCGCGGGCCCTCGGGCAGGTAGCCGCGGGTGTTGATGCGGTGGGCCAGCGTCGAATCGCGGCCTTGCAGGAAGGCGATCACGCGGTCGATGGTGGCCAGGTAGCGCGCGTGCTCGCCGATGAAGGTGTGCAGCGTGTCGCTGCGCTGGGCTTGTGGCACGGCCTCGGCGCTGTCCAGCAGCAAGCCCAGTCCGTCGCGCGACAGCAGGCGCAACACCAGGGCCAGTGCCAGGTCCTCCTGAAAGGCCTGCACGCCCCGTGAACGCAGGAAACCCGTCAGGTAGGCGGTGGACGGGTAGGGCGTGTTCAGCTGCGTCATCGGCGGGATGAGCGAGAGCACGCGCAGGTGCTGCCCGGCGCGCAGCACGCCCGTGTCGGGGGCGGGGCTGGCGCCGGTGGCGATGGGCACGAAGCGCGGCGCGGTCATGGTGGCCTTTGCCTCTTCAGTACGCCTCGGCCGGCACGCGCTTTTGCAGCACGCCGATGGGCGGCGCCCAGCGTGAGCCCTTGAGCTTCTTCGAGGTCACCAGCGTGATGTCGGCCGGCTCGAACACCTCCACGTTGTGCGTGATCGGTGTCGTCAGCACATACTGCGCGCGGGTGGAGCGCAGGAAGTGGCCGACCAACTGGATGTTGCGCACGTCCAGGTGGGCGAAGGGCTCGTCGATGAACACGAAGCCGCCGGGCGTCTCGTCGTCCTTCATCAGGCCCACCAGCAGGATCAGCGATTTGATCACCTGCTGGCCGCCCGAGGCCTCGCCGTCGTTCAGGCCGATGGTGCCCTTACCGTCGAAGTTGAAGTGCACCTTCAGCTCGGCCTGGCGCAGGCCGGTGTCGTCGCTGTCCAGGTGGGGCAACTCGGCGTTCACCTCCACGCCGGCCAGCTGGCCCAGCTCGATGATGTTCTTGCGGTAGCGCCGCACGGTCACCTTCAGCACGTCGGTGTAACGCTCGCGGGCGTTGTCCACGGCGATGCCGGCGGCGGCGTTGCTGGCCTTGCGCTGGTTGAGCTCGTCTTCCTGGCGCAGCACGTTGGCGTTCATCAGCGTGAGCTGCTCGATCACCGTGCCGTCGGTCTCCCACTTGCCCTCGTTGAGCTCACGCTCCACCGCCTCGGCGCGCAGGCGGGCCTGCGTGGCGTTGCCATAGTGCGACTGCATCTCGGCGATGCGCTCGCGCGAGCGCCAGTGGCGCGGCATCTGCAGCTTCACCTCGCGTGACATCACGGCCTGCGCGATCACGTCGTCGAAGCGGGCCTGCCATTCGCGGTCGTGCGCGGCGCTGCGCTGCTCGATGTGGGCGAGCTTTTCCTGCGCCTGGCGGTAGGCGTGCTGGGCGTTGGTCTGCTCGACCACGGCGCGCTTGAGCTGCGTTTCCAGCTGCTGCCAGCGCTCACCGGCATCGGCACGGGCCTGGCGCAGCACGGGCAGTTGCTGGCGCGCATTGGCGAACTCGCTGGCGCGCTCGGCCAACTCGGCGGCGGCGGTGAATCCTTGGGCGGCCTTGCGCGCGTCCTGCAGCTGGCGCTCGAAAAAGGTCTGGTCGCGCACGATGCGCGTCATCTCGTCGTCGAGCTGGGCCAGGCGGCTTTCGATGGAGCTGCGGCGCGAGGCGATGGCCGAGGCGCCGAACTGGTGCTGGCTGGGGTCGACCCACACCGAGCGGCCACCACGCGGGTCGCGGTGGTAGGCATCGGGCGTGATCCACTCGCCGCCCACCTTCACGCCTTCATCGGTGCCGGCCACGCGGCGGATGTTGCCCAGCTGGCGCAGCAGCCAGTGCGGCGCGGGGGCTGAGAACTTCAGCACGGCCAGCAGGCTGTGCTTGTCGGGGTTGCTGGGCGCGTCGTCGGCCTCTGCCACCACGTAGTGGCGGTAGCGCTCCTTCTCGGCCAGGGCCATGGCTTGCGCCTCCTGCCCGGCCTTGTCCAGCACCACCACCCAGCGGCTGCCGCGCAGCACGCCCTCGGCGGCGGCACGCCACTTTTCGTCGGTGATCTCGATGATGTCGGCGATCAGGTGGTGGCTGATGCCCGCGTCGCTCAGCGTGCGCGTGAAGCGCGTCACCTCGGGCGGGGGTGGGGCCAGGCGCTGGCCCTTGAGCGCGTCCATCGCGCGTTGGGCATCGTCGCGCTGGTCTTTCAGGCGCTGCCATTGCGCGGCCAACTGCTGCTTGCGCTCGCTCAGTTCCTGGATGCGCTGCGTGAGCTGCTGTTCGTCGCCCTCGACACCGGACAAGCCCTGCAACTCGTCGGCGCGCTTGACCAGCAGTTCCATCGGCCGCTCGGCATCACGGGCTTCTTCCTGCGTGCGGCGGGCGGTGCGCACCTGCGCTTCGAGCTGTTCCACCAGCGCGGCGCTGTCGGTCTGGTCCTGCAGGCGCTGCAGCAGGTCGGCCTTGACCTGGCCCAGCTGGCGGCGGTCATCGACCGACTGGATGCGCTGGCGGTGCAGCTCACGCAGCTTGCCCGCCAGGCTCTTGCGCGTCTCCACATTGCTCAGCACGGGCACCACCTCGGTGCCCAGGGTCTCCCGCTCCTGGCACTTCAGTTCCCACTGGCGGAAGTTGTTGACGCGGGCCTCCAGCTCGGCGCGCTGCGCCTTGCCGTGCACCAATTCGCGCTCGGCCGTCTCCACCTCCTGCAGCAGTTGCTTCTGGTGGTTGCGGGCCTCGTCGTAGCGGTCCAGCACCTCCTGGTCGCCGAACACGTCGAACACCAGCTTGAGCAGCTCTTTCGGGCTGTACTCGCACAGGCGGTCGGTCTGACCCTGTTCGAGCGCCAGCACCTTGGCGATGGCGCGCGACAGGCCGGCGCCCTCCAGGCGGCGGCGCCAGTTGTCGATGCCCAGCCATTCGCGGTCACCGCGCTCGACCAGTTCCTCGATGCTGACATCGCCTTCGGTCATCAGGTAGCGGCGTGTCCAGTCGCCCCCGTTGCGGTCGATGCGGCAGGCCAGCGTGACGGTGTCGCTGTACAGCAGGCAGCGCGCGAAAGGCCGGTTCGATGACTGTCGGTTACGTGGGCGGTTGTCGACCGTGGCGCGCAGCCAGGCGCTGTCGGCATTGGCATGGCGCGCGTAGGTCTTGTAGTTGCGCCCGCCCGAGCAGTCCAGGCCCAGCAGGGTGCGCATGGCATCGAGCAAGGTGGTCTTGCCCGAGCCGTTGGGCCCGGCCACGGTGATGATGGCGCCGTCCAGCGGCAGGCTCAGGCGCTGGCAGTAATCCCAGTGCAGCAGTTCGAGGCTTTGCAGGTGAAACATCGGTCAGGCCTCGTCTTCCAAATCGTCGTCGTCGATGATCTCTTCCAGCGGCGGCTGCGTCAACGCCAGGGGCAGGTTGCCCGTGAGCTGCTTGGCCTGGGCCAGCACATCGCCCAGGGCGCCCTGCAGGATGCGCGGCGCCAGCGCGTCGTAGTCCAGCAGCAGATCGAGCAGCGGGCCTTCGGCGATGTCCTCGCCCTTGCGCACGATGAAGCCGTGGTTCTCCAGCCGCTTGAGGTTGGTGTCCAGGCGCGTCTTCTTGCCCAGTTGCACGCCGAAGTCGGCCAGCAGCGCCTTGTACGACACCAGCGGGCTCACGCTGGCGGCGGTGGGCAGCGGGCGCTCCTTGCCGAACATGTCGTTCTGCTCGTCGCCGTTCTGGTTGGCGGCGCGCGCGGCCTGGCGTTCGCGTTTAGGTAGCACGATCAGTGACCACAGCACCACCAGCAGGGACACGGCATCGCGCGGCAGGTCGATGTTGTTGTGGCTGTTCAGGCCCGCTTCGCCGAACACGGTGGCTTCGGCGGGGCGCAGCAGGGCCACGCTCACGTGGTCGGCGTACAGGTTGTCGATCAGGCGCAGGCCCACCTGGGCCAGGCGGTCCTGCGTGGCCTGCCACAGGTCGGCATCGATCAAGGCGCGCTTGACCTTGGGGTGCTGGCGGGGCAGCCAGCGGCGGGCCAGCAGCTCGGCGGCCAGCAGGGCGGCGTCGTCCATGGATGAACTCATGTCTGGGGCAGCGTGGTGTGCGGGTCAGCGTGAAAGGGATCCGGCCGTGCCCGTGGGGGCCTCGGCCTTGGCTTCGGCGGCGGCTTCGGACGACAGCGGTGTCAGGGTGCCGGCGCTGATCAGGGCCACGGCCTCGTCGTCCACGGCCAGGTGCTCGGCACTGGCCTGCCATTGCCAGGGCGAGCGGGCCAGGTCGCCGGTCAGGCCCTTGAGCGTGCGCGCCTGCGCATCGCCCAGCAAGGGCATCAGCTGCAGGCGGTAGGCGGCCTGCGCGAAACGGCCGCCCAGCACGGCTTCGTGCAGCGGGCGTTCGGCGGGGGCTTCATCGGGGGCCTTGCGTTCGAACCAGCGGTCGAACAGGCCGATCATCTGGCCCAGCTCTTCGGGCAGCGACAGCACATCCAGCTTGCCGTCGCCGGCTTCAGCGCGCGGCGGCAGGCCAGCGCTGCCATCGGCCACCGGGCGGTCGCGTTCGAACTCGCCCTCGGCCACGTCGACCAGGTCATGCTGGCTGACCATCACCGGCCGCACGGGCACCGACAGGGCCTCGCCCATCAGTTCGTACAGGGCCGGGTGATGCTGCAGCCAGCGGCGCACGTCGGAGCTGGTCAGGCCGGTGCTGCCCAAGGTGACGCGCTGGCGGTCGGCCTGCTGCAGCGCGCGGGTGAACTGGCTGGCCATGGACAGCAGGCGGGCCTGGTCCTGGCCCAGCGCGCGGGCCTCGCGCTCCAGGCGTGGGTCTTCGTGCTCGGCGCGGATCAGCGCGGTCAGGGCCTGGCCGGCGCGGTCCACCAGCGACAGGGCGCGGTCGAAGCGCGGCTGCGCCAGCCGCAGGCGCGATTCCGAGCCGCTGGCGATCGCCTCGGCGAACTCGTCGTGCAGCCGGGCCAGTTGCGCATGCAGGTGCTTGAGCTGGTTGGTGTCCACCAGGCCCAACTGCTGGGCGCCGGCCACCTGGGCCAGCAGGGTGGCCATGTCGTCATGCTCGGCGGCGGGCACCGAGGTGAGCGAGGCCAGCAGGCCGTGCACCTGCTGCGCCAGGGGCGGCAGGTGGTAATCCTGCGGGGTGGCATCCCAGGCCAGCAGGTTGATGTCGCGCAGGCGCTTGAGCGCGCTGTCCAGCGCCTCGGGCAGCAAAGCGTGGAAGAGCTGGTTCAGGTCATCCCGTGAGAAGCGGGCCTGGGGCTGGCCGGCCAGGGCCATGAACACCCACAGACGCAGCCGCACCAGGGCCTGCGGCCCGTTGAACAGTCCGCGAAGCGCGTCGATCAGGTCCAGGCGCTGGCCCAGGGCCCAGGCCAGAGGCTGCTCCGGTGCCAGGCCGGGCTCGCGGAAATAGCTCTCGAAACTGGGCGAATCGGACAGGTCAGGGGAAGAGGGAGTCGCCTCGGTCATGGGGTGGGATTGTGCCGGAAGCAGGGAGGTGCTTCTCGCCTTGACGCGGTTCGATTAACCTTGGGGATGTCCCCAGGCGTGTCTCGGTCACGAGCGCGGCGGTGGACCATGATGAAATTCAAGGAGGCAGGGCGCCATGAGCAAACTCTACAAAGTCCAGCCGGGCGATAACTTGTCGAAGATCGCGACCCGGTTTTCCATCCACCTGGGGATCTGCTGGCCGCCAATCCTGGCATCCGCAATCCGAACGCGATCTTCAAGGGCCAGATGATCGTCATCCCGGAGAAGATTGGCCAGGGGCGGGCGCAAACCTCGGGCGGGGGCGTCCCGCGGCCTCGACGCCCCGCGCGCCCTTGGACACCCTGCTGTCGCTGGAGTACCTGTCGCCGTTCTGCGGCGTGTCCGCCGAGGACAAGACCATGGAGTTCTCGAGGCTCAAGCACGTGGCGGACCGCATCGCGACGGACCACAAGGTCACCAGGCGCGCCGACTGGGGCACCATGAAGCCCGACCTCTCCAAGCTGGACATGGACGGCTGCTACAACACCGTGGTCATTCACCACACGGGCGATGGCAGCACGCAGAGCCTGGCCGCCATCGAGCGCAAGCACATGCAGGAAAACGGGTGGAGCAACGTCGGCTACCACTATATTGTTGACCGGGCGGGCAAGATCGGCATCGTCCTGATCGGTGACTATGACTATCAGGTATGGGATTTCTCGGACGACGACCTGCCCGCGGTCCAGTTCGATGCCGCCGTCAATCTGGTCAAGTCGATCAAGACGTTCACCGGCACCCAGGCCCTGGGCGGGCACCGTGATTTCGTGCCCGGCGCAGACTGCCCCGGCGACCTGCTCTACGGCAAGCTGGGGGACATCCGCACCAAGACCAAGCTGGCCGGGCCCAAGAAATGAGCCAGGGCGCCATGTCGAGAATCCCGGGGATCATCCTGAAGGTCATTGCGCTGGCAGTGTTCGCGTTGACGTTCTTCACCGGCAAGCTCACATTCTCCGACGATCCCTCCGTGGCCCTGGTGGGCTGTGTGCGCTACATCGGCTGCCCTGGCGATGCGCCGGATGCCCCGGCGGGGCAGCACATCATGCTGTCGGGCCTGAAGGAATCCCTGCCCCTGGAGGCCGAGTACGACACGCTGCGCCGGCACGAAGCGATCTCCCTGGGCTTGCTGCTGCTGGCCTTCCTTGGCGAGCCCTTACTGCGGCGGGCGCGCAAACAGCGCAGCGCCTGAGCAGTTGCCAAGGCGCTGCGGCGTGACGTCTGCCCGCACGGCCGACCCGGGATATCGCCGCGCCACCGGCCAGTGCGAGAAAATACCCGTCATGACTGACGTGCCCTCACAGCCCGACCTTGATCCGATGCCCCAGCCGCCGGAGCAGCCGGACATCAACGCCTGCTGCGGCAGCGGTTGCGACCCCTGCATCTTCGACACGCACGACATGGCGATGGACGAGTACCGCCAGGCCCTGCGCGCCTGGCAGGCTCGTCAGGCGGGCACGCCACCTCAGGTGGCCTGACCTGTTGCCTGGCGGCGTGGCCTTGGTGGCGCAAGCGCAGCGGGACGCGGAGACACCATGCAGCCAGCCCAGGTCGATCATTTCAAGGCGCACGGCTATGTGCGGCTGGCGGGCTTCCACGCCCGCAAGCGCCTGGCACCTGTCCGGCAGCAACTGCTCGATGAGCTCAAGCGCCTGCGCATCTGGGCTGCGGGCAAGAGTTTGTCCAGCGCGTGGAAGGGCATGCCGGCCTTCCAGCAGATCAGCAAGCTCTCTACGGCGGTGAAGGTGTCAGGCCTGCAGCAGGCCTTGATGACGCCTGAGTTGCTGGCCGACGTGGCCGAGCTGGCTGGACTGGCGGCCCGTTCGCCATCCGCGAATCAAGGTACACAACTGCTGCTGTCGCTGCCCCGGCAGGGCACCTGGACCCTGCAGGGCCTGAACTGGCATGTGGACGTGCGGGCCGATCCGCCGCAGAAGCTGCCGGGCGTTCAGGCATTCGTGCTGATCGACGATGTCGTGCCCCAGGGGGGCGCCACGCTGGTCCTGGCTGGTTCCCACCATGTCGGCGCCTGGCCCGATCAGCATGCGCAGGCCCTGCGTGACACCCTGAAGACATCGACGGACCTGCCAGCCGATCTTCGAGCCCTGGGCATCGAGATCGTCGAGATGTCAGGTTCCGCAGGGGATGTGTTCCTCATGGACATGCGCCTGCTGCACACACCCTCGGTCAATGCCTCGAACCACCTCCGCATGATGGCGACATCGCGCTTCCTCTGCTGAGCGCCGCGCCGGCCAGGACGGGCTGCAAGGTCTTGTTACGAAGTGGCGGCGGAGGGCTCCTGGCAAGTCGAGCCCGGCCCCTATGATGCCCTCAGCATGTAGAACAGAGGCTGAGGAAGGGGCAGAGCGCGATGTCCGAACGCAGTGGGCTGGCCGCGGTGTGGCAAGAGCTGGAGCGCATCCAGCAGCAATGGATCCCCAGGCCGGGCGAGAACGCCCGGTATACCGATACCGGGGGATGGGCGCGCCGCATGGGCGTGCATGCCATGGACAGCATCGCCGATCCGTGGCGCAGGGTTCAGCGCGTGCAGCAGGCCCTAGAAATTTCAGGGCCGATCGCACGGCGTCTGATCGTGGAGCGCCTGGTGGGCATCGACCTGTCCAGCATCTGGACGGTGCTGCTCGACGCCTGCAAGGAGATCGCGCTCTACTACGGCAGCTCCGTGGTCGTGGGCGCGGTGATTGGCGGCGTGGCGGGCGCCTTTGCCGGTGGCGTGGGGGCTGTGCCGGGGGCAGCCGGCGGCGCGGCCCTGGGGGCGCAGGTGGGGGGCTGGATCCTGGCCTTCCTGGGTCTGAAGTCGCTGATCGAATACGTGACCGAAGCCCTGCCCGAGGCGCTGAAGCACTACGAAAACGGCTTCAGACGAGCCTGGGGCGCGCCGCCGCCGAACAACCGCATGCCTTACACCGGCCCGGCCATCCCGGTGAACGTGTCGGGCGCCGCGTCGGATTTTGCGTTGGGGCACGTCATCGTCATCATGGCCATGCTCTCGGCCCTGGTCAGCTACCTCACGCGCGGCCGGGGCAACAAGGCCCAGGTGCTGCAAGAGATTCGGCAGAGCCCTCGCCTGGGGCCCAAGGTGGCCGACTGGATCGCCCACAACGAAGGGCGCCTGCTGAATCACCCCAGCCTGCAGCACAAGCCCGGATCTGGGCGAGACCGCAAGCAGGACGTGGGGTCAGCCGAGTCGCCGAGCAGCCTGGCAGGGCGCAGAGGCAAGGGGGATGGCACCGATGCGGCGCCGCCGCCACGCATGCCTGAGAAGAAGGTGCCTTGCTTTCATCCAAACGACTTACCCGCTGCCAAGATTCCTGAGTTTGATCGGCAGCTTGCGGGGCAGCAGCGTGGGCTCAATAACATGACGGTTGATGAGTACATCAAGGGGCGCGAGGCCTTTGACAGTGGCGCTGCGAAGAGAAGTTCAAGCACTGCCAAGCAAGCAAGAAACGATCTTCGGGACATACTTCAATCTGAAGCGGAGCAGGACTTCATTGCTGGAGGAATGGGGCCTGTAGAAGCTGCGGAGCAAGCGGCCAAGGCAGCGAGAGAAAAAATGGCGACCTTGGCTGCGCTTCATAACCCCGATATGGTTGCAGCAGGTAAAGACGTTATCGATGATTTTGGCGATCGTAATGTCAATTCGCGTCTTGGTGCACAGTGGCGTAGTCGGGTGGCTGAGTTGGATGCCGCTGCAGCGCTTGTTCCTGAGGGGAGCCGCAAGGACATGAAGATGAATGCCAAGCTAGAACGTTGCAAGTAAAAAGCACCATGGACCAATACTTCGAATATTTCTTGAAGAATTTCGGACCCGTCATCGACAAGCGGGATGTGCCCAGCGAGACGTTGGCGCGCTTCCAAGGGAAGTTGCCCGACCAGATGCTGGCCTACTGGGCCGAGCATGGTTGGAGCGGCTATGCCGATGGCCTGTACTGGACCGTGAATCCCGAAGACTACGAACCCGTTCTTGATGCATGGCTTGGTGATTCAAAGTTCGTGGAAGATGATGCCTTGCACATCATTGCGCGCAGTGCCTTCGGGCACTTGCTCATCTGGGGTGAGAGGTCTGGCTACTGTGCACGCTTGTTCGCCCCTGGCTCTTATGTCGTCAAGGTGAAAACGGAAACTCAGAAGAAGGATCTGGACATGGCTGCCAGGAGCTTCTTCAGTATCCAAAAGAGGGATGTCTACGAATTCGACGGACGTTTCGCGCCGGCAAAGCAAAGGTTGGGCAGGCTGAGTCGCGATGAGATGTATGGGTACGTCCCGGCGCTGGCGCTGGGTGGGGCCGACGATGTTTCCCACCTTGAGAAGGTCAAGGCGGTGGAGCATCTGGTATTGCTGGCGCAACTCGATGAACTGAAGGTCATGGGCTGACCTCAAATTGCATGGATCAGTACTTTGATTTCTTCTTGGAAAAATTCGGACCGGCAATCGACAGGCGCGATGTCTCGCCGGAAGTGCTAGAACGCTTCAAGGGCAAGTTGCCTGATCAGATGCTGGCCTATTGGGCCGAGCATGGTTGGAGCGGCTATGCGGATGGTCTCTTCTGGACGGTGAACCCTGAGGATTACGAGCCGGTGCTTGAAGCTTGGCTGGGCGCAACCTCGTTTGTAGAAGATGATGCCCTTCACATCATCGCGCGCAGTGCATTTGGCCATCTTTTGGTATGGGGGGAAAGGTCGGGGTACTGCCTGCGCCTGTTTGCCCCCGGCTCATACTTGGTACAGCTGAAGACGGCCACGCAGCAGCGCAATCTGGAATTTGCGGCTAGCACCTTTTTCAGTGTGCAAGATAAAGAATTATTCGAGTTAGATGGCCGCTTTGCACATGCCAAACAACGCCTTGGCCGTGTTGGCCGCGATGAAATGTATGGCTTTGTACCTGCTCTGGCGTTGGGCGGGGCGTCCGATGTGGCTAAGCTTGAAAAAGTCAAGGCCATAGAGCATTTGGTGCTGCTGGCGCAACTCGATGAACTGAAGGTCATGGGCTGACCTCAAGCTGCATGGACCAGTACTTCGAATACTTTCTCAAGAACTTCGGCCCGGCGATTGACAAGCGAGAGGTGCCGCGTGAGACCCTGGATCGATTCAAGGGCAAGCTGCCTAACCAACTGATGGCCTATTGGCAGGAGCATGGCTTCAGTGGCTACGCTGAGGGGCTGTTCTGGACTGTCGACCCCCAGGACTATGAACCTGTGCTGGATGCCTGGCTGGGCGATACCTCATTCGTCGAAAACGATGCACTTCATATCATCGCGCGCACTGCGTTCGGGCACCTGCTGATCTGGGGTGAGCAATCCGGATTTTGCCTGCAGTTGTTCGCTCCGGGATCCTATGTAATGGAGTATCAAACGGCCTCACAAAAGGAGGATCTGGAGTTTGCGGCGCAGATGTTTTTTGGGTTCCTGGACAGAGAACCTTTCGAGTTTGACGGTCGTTTCAAGTTAGCAAAGCGGCGTCTGGGGCGTCTGAATCGAGAGGAGATGTATGGCTTCGTGCCAGCCTTGGCTCTGGGCGGGGCAGCCGATGTGACTCATCTTGAGAAGGTCAAGGCGGTGGAGCATCTGGTGCTGCTGGCGCAACTCGATGAACTGAAGGTCATCGGCTGACCTCAAGCTGCATGGATCAGTACTTCGAGTTCTTCTTGGGAAACTTTGGCCCGGCAATCGACAGGCGCGATGTGCCATCAGAAGTGCTGGAACGCTTCAAGGGCAATCTGCCTGATCAGATGCTGGCCTACTGGGCCGAGCATGGCTGGTGCGGCTATGCGGATGGGCTGTTCTGGACAGTCAACCCAATGGACTATGAGCCCGTACTTGAGGGATGGCTCGGCAATACGCCCATGGTTGAAGAGGATGCGTTGCACATCATCGCGCGGAGCGCATTCGGGCACTTGTTGTTCTGGAGCGAAAGAACTGGTTTCTGTCTGGAGTTGTTTGCGCCGGGCTCCTATGTTGTAAAGCAGGAGACCGCCACGCAGCAGAGAGATCTTGAGTTCGCTGCAAGAACATTCTTCAGTGTCCAGGAGAAAGAGCTCTTCGAGTTCGATGGCAGATTCAATTTGGCCAAGCACCGCTTGGGGAGATTGAATCGTGATGAGCTCTACGGTTATGCCTGCCCTGGCACTAGGCGGTTCATCAGACGTGGGCAGGCTGGTGAAGGTCAAGGCCGTGGAGCATCTGATCTTTCTGGCCCAACTGACTGACCTTGACCTGCTGGGTTAGCCAAGACAGAACAAGTTGAAGCGCAATGGACAAGTACTTCGAACACTTTCTGAAAAAATTCGGGCCCGCCATTGACCCGCGGGAAGTTTGGATTCAGTGGATAGGCCGACGGGCTGTTCTGGACCGTGAATCCGCAAGACCACGAACCCGTGCTGAACGCCTCTGGCTGGGCGGCTCCTCGTTCCTGGACAAGGATGCCCTCCACACCATCGCGCGCGATACCGAGCGATGCCTCAGAACGCGTGGCCTGCGCTTCGCACCGTGCGGATGATCATCTCGCTGACGTCCACATCCGCCGGCTGCTCGATCGCGTAGCGCACCGCATTGGCGATCGCGTTGGTTTCGAGCGCGATGCTGCGCAGTTGGTTCACGGCCTCTTTCGTGTTGTCAACAGAGATGTCGTGGCCAAGTTCTGAGGTCGTCACGCCCGGTGAGATGGTCGTCACACGGATCTTGTTCATCTCCTGGCGCAAGCCTTCCATGATCGCGCGCACGGCGTACTTGCTTGCGCAGTACACGCCGAACTGGCCGCCAACCGCATGCGCGCCAGTCGATGCAGTACTCAGGATGTGGCCGCTGCCCTGGGCCTCCATGATTGGGAGCACGGCCGCGATGCCGTTCAGTACGCCCTTGATGTTGATGTCAACGATGGCATCCCACTCTTCGACCTTCAGCGCGTTCATTGGCGACACGGGCATCACGCCCGCATTGTTGAAGATGACGTCGACACGGCCAAACTTGTTGTTGGCGAAGTTCACGAAGTTGGCGACGTCAGCGCGGTTCACGACGTCAAGCGCACGGAACTCCGCGGTGCCGCCAGCGGCACGAATCTCGGCTGCGATTTTTTCGAGACGGTCCGTGCGGCGCGCGCCGAGGACGACCCTGTGGCCGGCAGCGCCAAGCGTGCGGGCGGTGGCTTCGCCAATGCCGCTGCTGGCGCCGGTGATGAGGACGACTTTGCTGCTGTTCATGAGAATTCTCCGTGTGGGATGGGTGGGTTTTGCGTGAGAGAGAGCATCGGCCACGGGGGCTGTTTTGGGAATACATGAAGCTGCAGCGTGATTGCCTGATCCTCCAAATTCTGAAGTGCACTGATAGACGCCTGCGGAATCTGCGCGTATCGTCCATGCTCATGGACAAGCCAATCAATGAGTTGCGCCGAGACAGCTTCAGAGAGCTGGCCCGGCTGATCGTCAAAAACTCCAACGGGGATGGAATGCACCCCGTCGAGATCGATGCGCTGCAGTGCATCCGCATGTCGACGCCCAACCATGAATTGCCGCACGTGTACAACCCTTGCTTGTGCGTGATCGTGCAGGGCGAGAAGCAGGTTCTGCTGGAGAGTGAGACCTACCGCTACGCGCCGCAGCAGTTCCTCGCGGTGTCGGTGAGCTTGCCCTTGTTCGGCCAGGTGCTCGTTGCAAGCGCAGAGGCGCCCTATCTTTGCCTTGCGATCGACCTGGACGCGAGCACGATCGCCGATCTGCTGGCACAGATGGACGACGCGGACTGGCCACGAGGCGAAACGGCGCGCGGCCTGTTCGTCGGCGATCTTGACGACGCGACGCTGGCGTCGGTCGTCAGGCTCGCGCGGCTTCTCGATGCGCCCCACGACATCCCGGTGCTGGCTCCTTTGGCATTGCGAGAATTCCACTACCGGCTGTTGCGCGGTCCGTACGGCCCTGCGGTGGCACAAATGGCGATCGCGAGCAGCAACACGCACAGGATTGGACAGGTCATCCGGCACATGCGCGCGAATTTCGCAGAGCCGATCCACGTGGAGGAACTCGCATCGCAAGCGAACATGAGCCCGTCGTCCTTTCATCAGCACTTCAAGGCCTTGACGGCCATGAGCCCACTGCAATATCAGAAGCGGTTGCGGCTCACGGAGGCCCGCGGGCTGCTGCTGGGCGGTGGCATGGACGCTGCCAGTGCTGCATATCGGGTGGGCTATCAGAGCGTGTCTCAGTTCAGTCGCGAGTACGCACGGCTGTTCGGGGCGCCCCCGATGCGAGACGTCGAGGCCTTGCGACGTGCCTAGGTGCAATGCACGGCTTTTCTTCCCGACGGGTGCACTGCATGCGATCGCAGCTTGATTTGACGTCGCTGCGCTTGCTCGTGGCACGGTTGCGACCGGGACGGCACACGGACACGCCGCATACGCACCCATTGGGGTTCAATCTTCCTCACCCAGCCTGAATGATGAAAGACGGCATTGCAGCGTCAGGAGCCGGTCGCGGCCGTCAGGCAGACTCCCGCTTGGCACTGGCAAGCCGACATTCGATCCAGCCGCTACTGCAGGCTCCGTGATTGGACGGGATCACTGCTTTAACGACTGCTGGCCCGCCGCGCGAACTCACTGTGCCGACCCGAAGCAGACCGATATCTCGGCGAGGAAACGCGGGAACTCAATCGCCAAACATGGTATTATATATACACCGTATATATTCCATCCCAATGATCACCGCACATGTCTTCATCGCCATCAGCCTGGACGGCTTCATTGCTCGGCAAGATGGTGACATCGCCTGGCTGTTGGAGCGCGATGATCCGACGGAAGATCATGGCTACACCGCGTTCATAGCCGATAAGGACACGATCGTGATGGGACGGGGCAGTTATGAGAAGGCATTGACCTTTGACCCATGGCCTTACGACCGCCCCGTTGTCGTGCTGTCCAAGCAGCTCGCTGATACGGCCGTTCCTGAGGAACTCACGGGCAAAGTGCGGTTTTATGCTGCCGCACCCAAGGAAGTGATGGCGGAACTGGCTGCGCAGAAGGTGCGTCGGATCTATGTGGATGGGGGGCGGGTGGTGCAATCCTTCCTGCGTGATGGGTTGATTACCGACATGGTGATCACCACTGTCCCGGTGTTGATCGGATCGGGACGACCACTGTTTGGTGCGCTATGCCAGGACATTGATTTGGAGCTGGTGTCCAGCCGCAGCTTCCCATCGGGTCTGGTGCAATCAAGCTATCGGTTGATTCCATGAGTCGCCCGCGCGGGCGACCAGCGCATGGAAAGGGCGTGACGCAAGACGCGATCCTGTCCACCGCGCTTGCGCTATTGGATGAGGGTGGAGGGAACGGTTTGTCGCTGCGCGCGCTTGCTGCGCGATTGGACGTCACACCGATGAGCCTTTACCACCATATGGGTGACCACGCCGGCTTGCTGCGCGCGCTGTCAGATCGGGTCTATGCACAGGCGTTGCAAGGCGTGGGCGAGGCGGCGGATCACCGAGCGGAAATCCGCGGACTGCTAGTGCGCTACTACCAGGCTGTGGCCCGCCATCCCCAGCTGACACAGGCGATCTTTGCCACACCTGACGCCTTTGAGGGGGTGACCCGTCAGATCACCGAGCGCCTCACGGCCCTGATGACGGGAACTACGGTCGAGCCCATCTTGTGGCGCGACATTTTGATTGACCATGCCCATGGCAGCGGCATGGCCGTGGCTTCTGCCAGAGGTGATAAGGCAAAGACACGGCGCATGCAGGAGCAATACGAGTTGGCTCTCGATTGCTTGTTGAAGCATCTGACGAAATAGCACCGCTTCGCCCTTGGGGCACTCCTTGAACGCACAGTTACCGAACCGGTGAAAATCTTGCAACGCAAGCCTTCGCCCCTACCGGACGAGACCCATCGACAGTTTCAAGCGGCTGATCATTGCCGGAAGCGTGAGCGAAGCCGCAGGTTCTTGGTGCGCCGATAGATCAGCGTCGCCTTGGTCCTGCGCATCGAGTGCGTCCCGTACGACCCAGCCTGCAAGGCATCCCGGGGTGGCCTGTGTGATCTCAAACTAGTCTTGTGCTGCATAACGATGGTGCGCGTCGCCATTTGGTCACCGTGGCACACGTCCCTTATCCTGAGGGCGACGAGATCGCAACCGCGCAGCTTGCTGTCGATTCCCAGGTTAAAGGGATGAGCTCGCGTACCCGTCCCTCCATCTGGAGTCGAACGCGCAGCGCCCAGATCTCATGATGGTCTTCCATCGAGTTGAGGGACTAACAGGATGCGCTAGCGAACAGCCAGAGCGGCATCCATCATCAGATTCAGGACGGAGGCGGCCACTGGTGTTGACAGGCAGCTTTCCGGCGCTGAAGCGAACTGGAACTCCCGGCCAGGAGCCGCCGTCCACGACAGGCTGCTTACAGGCGTTCGCTCTGCACAAACCCCCTGTCAGCCAGAACGCCCAGTTGCTCCGACCCAGTGGCTGCGTGACGCGGGCGGCAGTCCGCCCCCCGAATCAACCTTCTTGTAGATGGGAGAAGTGGTCTTTGCTCATGAGCACGTCAACTCGGTGCACCTTTGCAGCATCGGCCAGGATATCGTTCATGCGCGCGACATCACGGAAGATGTCGCCACCGCCGCCCTCCACATGTGCCTGACGCCCCGCCAAGTCAGGGAAGGCCTCGAAGATTCCGAAGCTTGTTTGGGAGAACCTGACGGCGAACCAAGGGCCAGTTGCGGGTTCGGCGTCAACGCAGGCCCTGATGTCTTGCAGCATCTGCACGACTGCCTCCTCCTTTCCAGGACGGGCTTCGATCTGGATGAAGAAGGCCTTGCGGCCTTCAACACCTTGGTCACCCAGAACCTGGACCCCTCGGTGGGCCGCGAGGGGCTGATTGGAGGATGGCAGAGCCTTCGGTGTGGGATCGTGCATGTGGGCATCTCCTAGATTGAGGTTCCCCACTGTGGGCTCCAGCCAAGCCAGGCACGTGCGGAAACGTCGATGTTCCTTGCCTGATTATCCAAATCGATGGTCTCTCGCTTGGTGCCCCAAGCATAATGTGTCATGGCACATGACCTCAAGCACGCTGTCCAGCGTCACACCGACCGGCGGAGCGAGGCGGCCACCGGCGTCGTCACGCCTGTACGCGGCCTGTACCTGGTGAGTCACACGTCGCCAAGCGAACTCGAGCACACGATGGTCCAGCCTTTGGTGTGCCTGGTACTGCAGGGCTGCAAGCGTGTCAGCCTGGGCAGCGACACATCGTCCTATGCCGATGGCGACACGATGGTCGTCACCGGAAACATGCCGACGGTGAGTCGGATCAGCAAGGCCAGCGCCGCAGAGCCCTACCTGGCGCTGGCGTTTGACCTGGATCTTGCCGTGATCACCGACCTTGTCATGAACGCGCCAGAAGTCCATTCGCGTCCGTCAGGGCAGGACACACGCGAGGAACTGCGTGACGCCCTGCGTCGGCTGGTGCTGCTGCTGGATCGCCCGGAATCCCTCGCGGTGCTCAAGGACGGCTTGGTCCGGGAAATTCACCATTGGTTGCTGCTTGGCCGTCAGGGCCTGGCCGTCCGACATTTGGGCTCGCCAGACAGCCACGCTAGGCGGGTCGCCCGCGCGGTGGCGATCTTGCGCGCCAACTATGCCAAGCCAGTTCAGATCGAGCGCTTGGCTGAGGCAGCCGGCATGAGTCGCTCAGGCTTTCACCAGCACTTTCGTGCCATCACATCACTGACGCCAATGCAGTTTCAAAAGCAGCTGAGGTTGATCGAGGCACGCCGCTTGATCGTATCCAGCGGCAAGATTCTCAGCCAGGTCGCGTTTGATGTGGGATACGAGAGCACGTCGCAGTTCAGCCGGGAATACACCCGGATGTACGGCCACCCACCGACCAGAGACAAGCGGGCGCCGTCTGCACGACGGCAGACAGCCAACACGGCCGAGTAGCCTGCTGCCGTACCTCCGTCGTCTCGACGTCAAATGTCAACTGTGTGGCGCGCATCTGCCGGCCACGCCGTCTGTTGTGGGTCGGTAGGCGCCGTTCGATGGGCGCAGCGGCAGGGGCGTATCCAGCCCGTAGCTGTATTGCTTCCTCGCCAAAAGGCCAGATTTGCCGATGCCCGAGTGCGGCTGTCAGTAGCGCACTACCAGCCAGATCTGGCACCACTCAAAAGCGGGGGTTCATGAACGGTATTGATAACGATTATCATCCGTGGTCGGCGGGCAGCATGCCTCGCCTGATGCCGAGCCCAGTTCACGGGTTGGCGCTGGCCATACCTTGCTGCGCGGCCAGGGCCGCCTCTTGGCCTGAATCTCCCTCTTTTCCCACAAGACCATCGCATGCCGACCCGCAGTACTTCCCTTGCCTTTCGCCCCCGCAGCCACGCTGCCGCTTTGCTTCGATCCAGTCCCAGTGCCCTTCACCGGCTCGCGTGGGCGGCTGCGCTGGCGGCAGGACCGGCCCTGGCCCAGTCGGAGCGCACGTCCCAGCCGCCCGAGGGCGTGAGCGAGGCAACGGCCGTGGCGCCGTCTTCCTTGCCGGCGGTGACCGTGCGCGCCCAGGCCATGCGCGAAACCGCGGCCGGGCCGGTGAACGGTTATGCGGCCAAACGCAGCGGCACGGCCATGCGGGGCGATGTGGCGCTGCGCGACACGCCGCAGGCGGTGTCCGTCATCAGTGCCGATGCCTTGCGCGACCTGTCCCTTCGCACCATCGACGAGGTGGCCGACTACGTGGCCGGGGTGAACCGTGAGGCCGCGCAGGCCAACCCCTACGCGCTCAGCTTCTACATCCGGGGCTTCAACACCGCTGGAGCCGCCAGCAGCTACAACGGCTTTCGCGAATACGGCTTCGAGACGCCACAGTCTGCTGTGAACATCGAGCGCATCGAGTTCCTCAAGGGGCCGTCGTCGGTGCTGTATGGCGGCGCGGGTGCGCTGTCGGGCCTGGTCAACATCGTGAGCAAGATGCCGCAGGCCGAGCGCCGCAACGAGGTCAGGCTCACGGCCGGCAGTTTCGGCCACCGCCGTGCCCAGCTGGACTCCACAGGCCCGCTGGACCAGGACCAGCGCCTGCTCTACCGCCTGACGGCCGAGGTCGACAAGGACGGCAACTTCGTCGACGGCGTGGACCAGCAAAGCCTTTTCCTGAGCCCGGTGCTGACATGGCATGTGGCGCCGTCCACCCGCATCGATGCCGAGTGGGTCGTGCAGCGGGTGGACCGCCCCGGGCGCGAGCCCTACTTCAGCAGGCATCCGGATTTCTTTCGCATTCCCTTGACCACGCAGCTGGGCGACCCCGATACCGAGCTGGGTGGCGGAGGCGACCTGAGGCGCGACCTGGCCCGCCTGGAGTTGACCCACCAATTCGACAACGGGCTGAAGTTCCGCCAGGGCTTGTTCGCGCAGTACGTCTCCAGCGACGACACGACGATCCAGACCAGCAGCTACAACCCCGCCACCCAACTGCTGCAGCGCCGGGTGCGGGATGTCGCCAGCTACGACCGCTCTCGCATCTCGCAAAGCGAGCTGTCGGGCGAGGCCGCGGCGGTTGGCATGCGCCACCAGTGGCTGGTGGGCCTGGAGGCGGGCAAGCTGGACAGCGGCTACCAGTTCACCGTGGCGCCCTACTCGCCGATCAATCTGTTCGCGCCGACCTACCCAGGCGCCATTCAGGGGACGCTGACCACCTCGCCGTGGGAGGACTCGTACTCCGAGTTCCAGGCGCTTTATGCGCAGGACATCATGGACGTCACCAGACAAGTCAAGCTGGTGGTCGGCGCCCGATATGACTGGTTGAGGTCATGGGCGCAGCAGCGAAGCCCGGGGCAGTCCGCCAAGGTCACGAAAGACAGCGATCTGTCGCCGCGCCTGGGCGTGGTCTGGCAACCCAACGAACGCATCTCGGCCTATGCCAGCTGGACGAAATCGTTCCGCGCCAACCGGGGCACCGACCGACAGGGCCAGACTTTCTCCCCCCAGACGGGCAAGCAGTATGAAGTCGGCTTCAAGTTCGATCCTCGCCCGGGGCTCTCGGGCAGCGTTGCCGTCTTCGAGTACACGCGGGGGAACATTCCCACGACCGATCCTGTCGATGACGACTACAGCATCCTGGTCGGTGAGCAGCGCTCACGCGGGCTCGAAGTCGAGCTGTCCGGCCGGGTGATGCCGGGTCTGGACGTGATCGCCAGCTACACCTACCTCGATGCCCGCGTCACGAAAGACAACCGTTTGCCTGTGGGTGACAGGCTGGTCGGCGTGCCCCGCCATGCGGTGGGCGTGTTCGGCAAGCTGTCGCTCGCACGGGTGGGCCTGCAGGGCTTTTCCGCCACCTTGGGCGTCTCGCATGCCAGAGACCGCCCTTCCGGCCTGCCCAATGATCCTGACGGCGCCGGCCCCCTCACCGCAGGCGACGTCAAGCTGCCCAGCTACACCACCGCCAACCTTGGCCTGATCTATGACACAGGCCACTACAGCGTGCGGTTGACGGGGCGCAACATCAACAATGCCCGCATCTACGACGGGTATAACTCCACCTTCCAGCCGCGCGCGCCACGGTCCTGGTCGGTGGAGCTGGCCTCGACGTTCTGAAGCGCGTGATGGCAGCGCGGCATCTGCGAGCGGCGGGTCATTGGGGCGTGCTGTCGCGCACGGCGGCCGCGGTGCTGGGCGGCTACGCGCTGGCCAACCTGGGCGGCGTGGCCCTGGCCAGCGCATGGCCCATGGCTCGCGCCGAGGCCACCATGGCGGCCCTGCAGCTGAGCTTCGCTTTGCACACCGCGGCGGTGGTGTGGGCCTTCGCGGCACGCAGCGCGTGGCGGGCCTGGCTGGGCCTGGCCCTGCCAACTGCCCTGTGCGGTCTGACCGTGGCCGCACTGCGCTGAAAGGAGCCCGCGTCCATGAAAGGCTCGCTTCGCCTCTCCATGTCGTGGCTGCACACCTGGACGGGGCTGTGGCTCGGCTGGGTGCTGTACTTCATGTTCGTCACCGGCACGGCGGCCTACTTCGACACCGAGATCGACCGGTGGATGAAGCCCGAGGCGCCGCTGGCGCGCACGGGCGTTCCCGCCGACCAGGTGGCCCGGGCAGGCATCGCCCACCTGCAGCAGCACGCGGCCGGCGCCCAGCGCTGGATCGTGACCCTGCCCATTGACCGCAACGATCCCTACCCGCGCGTGTTCTGGGACGGCCACCAGGCACCCGGCCAGCCGGCCCGGGGCGAGGCCTTTCTGGATGCAGACACCGGTGCCGCCCTGTCGACCCGCGAGACGGGCGGCGGGCAGGCGCTCTACCGCATGCACTGGCGGCTGCACTACCTGCCCGAGGTCGCCGCCGAATGGATCGTCGGCGTGGCCACGATGTTCATGCTGGTGGCCCTGGTCAGCGGCGTGATCGTGCACAAGAAGATCTTTGCCGACTTCTTCACCTTCCGCCCCGGCAAGGGGCAGCGCTCCTGGCTGGACGCGCACAACGCCACCAGCGTGCTCACGCTGCCCTACCAGTTCATGATCACCTACTCCGGGTTGATCTTCATGATGTTCACCTACATGCCGTTGGTGATCGCCGCCTGGTATGGCCCGGGTGAGCCGGGCCGCAAAGTGTTCCTGGATGAGGTGTTCCTGAGCCCGGAAGCGCTGCCCGCCAGCGGCCAGGCGGCCCCGCTGGTCGACGTGCAGCGCGTGCTGGCGCAGGTGCCTGCCCATTGGGGCGACAAGCCCGTGCGCTCGATCGACGTGCGCCACGCGGGCGACCGGCATGCGCGCATCACCGTGCGCGGCAACTTCGCGGCCGGGCCGCTGCGCGTGGCCGACGCGCTGGTGTTCGACGGCGTCGATGGGCGGCTGCTGTCCGCCCAGCCCGCCAGCCAGCGCGGGCCCAAGGCCTTTCGGGACCTGATGCTGGGCCTGCACGAGGCCTTGTTCGCCGGGCCGTGGCTGCGCCTGCTCTTTGCCGTCTCTGGCCTGATGGGTTGCGCCATGGTCGCCACCGGGCTGGTGCTGTGGGTCGTCAAGCGCCGCCAGCGCATCGAGAAAACCCGCCAGGCGCCCAGCCTGGGCCTGAGGCTGGTCGAGCGGCTCAATGTGGCGGCCGTGGCCGGACTGCCTCTGGCCGTGGCCGCCTACTTCTGGGCCAACCGCCTGCTGCCGCTGCATCTGGCCGGCCGCGCCAGTTGGGAGATGCATGTTCTGTTCGCCACCTGGGCGCTTGCGTTCGTACACGCTGCCGCACGGACGCCGCAACGCGGCTGGCTCGAACAATGCCGGTTTGCCGCTCTGGCGTTCGCCTTGCTGCCACTGCTCAATGCCTGGACAACGCAGCGCGGGTTGAACCAATCACTGCCCGCAGGGGATTGGGTGATGGCGGGTTTCGACCTGAGCATGTTGGCCCTGGGCGCCGGCTTCGCCTGGCTGGCCGCGCACCTGAAGCGGCGCTGGGATCGCGCCCAGGCAGTCGGTGCAGCTGCGGGCCCGTTCTCCCCCACGGGCATGAGCCCTGCGCGCGACGCAGGAGCGCTGGAATGACGAGCACGTTGCTGGCGCTGGCCCTGAACTATGTGGGCGCAGCGGCCCTGGCTCTGGCCATGGACAGGCATCAGCGACAGGTCGGCGGTCGCACCGCCAGGCACGTGCTGGGCTGGCGGCTGCTGGGCGGCACGGCCTGGGGCGCTTCGCTGCTCTTGTGCTGCCTGTCGAGCGGATGGGGCGTCGGCGTGGTGCAATGGCTGGGCGTGCTGACGGTGGCGTGCTTGCTGGTGATGGCGGTGCTGGCTTTCTGGCCAAGGTGCTTGCTTGGGGGCGTGATGCTGACGCGGCGGGCTGGGCGGAGGTGATTCACGCCGCTCCGAAGCATGCCAACGAGCGACGCCGCCGCGCCCTCTGCAGGGAGGGTTCCGGCGCGGAATGCCGTCTTCTCCCCACAGCACCGCGACGTCTGCTGATTCGCATCCACGTGCTGCGGATCGACTGCATTGCGAACCTCGGGGCGGGAAAGGATGATGGTTGTGACGCGACCTGATCGTTCAATCCGCACTGACATGACAGCGCCACATTCGCGGTGAGATAACCGCGTGAACACCACTCAGCCGCTCACCCCCCATCCCCCTTCGCCTTCGCGAACTGTTGAGCCGCCGCCGTGGCCCCCACAAGCGCGCCTGTGCACACCGCGATCAGCTGCTGGCGGTCGCTCTTGGCGCCCTGGTCCAGCCAATCCAGCACGGCCTGGATCAGGAAGGCCATCCAGGCGCGCACGGCCTTTTGGGTCAATGACGCCTTGCTGGGCGGAAGGTCCATGCCCAGCAGGATGCGCTTGGCTTGCTGGTCCAGGTTGCGGTTGACCACCTTCTGAACCGATGCCTCCAGGCTGGCCGCGCTGCGAAATATGGCCCGGTACATGTGCGGATGGCTTTGGACATAGTCGAGATAAGCCTCCAGCCCCGCCTGCAGCTGCTCGGCCGGCGGCAAGGACGGATCCGGTCGCGTGACCTCCAGGATCTCGTCGTACCCGAGCTGGACGATGGCCGCGAAGAAAGCCCGCTTGCTGGGGAAGTAGTGGTAGAGCAGCGCGCGCGACACCCCCGCCTCCTGGGCGATCTGATCGATCTGGACCTCGTCGTAGGCCTTGCTGCCGAAGGCGGCGGTGCCCACGGCCAGCAGGTGCGCGCGGCGGGCATCGGGCTCCAGGCGAGGGCCCACGGTCTCGGTGGCGCGGCCCCTCATGGACTGGCTCCTTCTTCACTGTTTGACATCATGCAACAGTGTACGGATAATTCCGTTATTCAACACATGTTCAACAGCGCCCCGGTAGCCGAAGTCAACGCCATGAGCCAGATCCAAGACACGTTGCGACGGTGCTTCATCACCGCCTGCATGCTGACCCGGACCACCGAGCTGGCCGCCCGTCGCCTGGGGGCTGGGTTTTTCCTGCCGGCGCTGTTCGTGCTGCGCTACGCGTCCATGGCGGGGCTGGATCCACGGCTTTTCGCGTCGCAGCTCCAGGCGGTGCGGTCGTTCAAGGACACGGCCTGGTGCGGCCACTGGAATGCCCTGGCGCAGGCGCAGCTGGATGCTGCGGGTGCCTTGCTGCCGGCCTTCGCCCACGTGCTCGCGGTGCCGCCAGCTCTCGACAACGGCGCCGCGCCGCAGGCCGCTTCTTCATGGGCCGCGCTGCGCGAGGCCCTGTCCGTGGCGCTGTCACCGCTGGGCACACGGGTGGTCGACTGGATGACACTGCCCGATGGGGATGCCGAGGCCGCGCTGTCCGCCGACCCGCAGGTCAGCGCCGACAGCCGCCGGGCCTTGCTGACGCTGCGCTGCCTGGTCAAGGCCGTCACCTACTACCAGGTCAGCGCCTTTCCGGGGGGCTCGGCCGCCCGGATGGCGGCCTATGCCCGGTCCCGGTCGATCTTCCATCAGATGGCGACGGTCCTCGGGCCCTTGCTGGGCCTGGTGATCGAGAAGCACCGCATCGAGGCGCATGGCGACACCGTCGAGGGCTACCTGGTGATGCCGGCCCGCGGTGGCCCGCATCCGCTGGCCATCATCACCAACGGTCTGGAGGGCACCGTGCAGGAGCTCGCGATCCCGCTGCTGAGGTACCACGACTCGGGCATGGCCGTGTTCGTCATGGAGATGCCCGGCACCTATGCCTACCGGCAGCCGATGTCCGAGGCCTCCGAGAATGTGTACCACGCGGTGATCGACCAGTTGTCGCGCCACGCCCGCATCGATCCTCGGCGCATGGGCTTTGTCGGGGTCAGCTTCGGCGCGTACTGGGCTGCCCGCATGGCCGGCACGAGCCCGTTGCTGCGGTGTGCCGTGGCCTGCGGTGCCCCTTCCCACCATTCGTTCAAGGTCAAGAACACCATTGGCATCCCCGATATCATCATCCGGGCGTTGCTCGACACCACGGGTGCCCGTACGCTGGCCGGCCTGGGCCTGAAGCTGCAGGCCCTGTCGCTGCAGGGCTTCTACCGCCAGATCCGGATCCCGCTGCTGGTCATCAACGGTGAGCATGACACCTTGCTCAGCACCCGGGATTCGGTGGATCTGGCCGCTGGCGCTGCGCAAGCCACCTTGAAGCTCTACCCCCATGACGACCACTGCGCGATGGGGCACTACCGCGAATGGCTGGACTTGTCGCAGGTCTGGCTGCAGGAGCGCCTGCAACAGCGCCCGGCGTGACACACCGCCCATCCCTGGCAGGTTGAAGAGGCGGGCCAATGGCGAGAGGCCGATGGCTTCAGGAAGTCGCCTTTCGCGGGCTGGACCGCGCCTGAGCGCCTGTTCACATCGGCATGCACGCTGTACCACGAGTGGCGTGTGGACATCGGTGGCATGAGCGGGCCGCTGGGCGCCCCGGATCACTTTCGCAGGCAGGCGCTGATGGTACGCGGTGTTCACGGCTGACCGCGCGGCCCCACCCCCTCTTCTTGGGGTATCCGCGGTGATGCGCACACAGCCCAAACCCTGCTAATGTCCACCCCACCAAATCCACAACGATTCCACAGGGGAGAGCAGCCGCCGGCATCAGCCCGGCGGGCTCAGCCAAGCCATCAGCGATGATGGCGGTGCCGCGCCGTGCGCCCAGGTGGCTTCACAAGCTCGCGCATGACCACAACGTCGACCACCGCCGTCTCATCGATCCCCATGCAGTCCCCCTCACGTCTGCCCCTGTGGACCAAGCTGGCCTACACCGCCTTCGTGGCCGTGCTGGTGCCGCACTACTGGCAGGCCTACGGCCCCACCAACTTCCTGTACTTCTGCGACATCGCGCTGCTGCTGGCCGTGGTGGCCATGTGGCGGGAATCGGCCCTGCTGGCCTCGGCCTGCGCGGTGGGCATCCTGCTGCCGCAGCTCTTCTGGATGATCGATTTCGTCGGCAGCCTGGTCGGCCTGCCCTTCACGGGCATGACGGCCTACATGTTCCAGGACAGCATCCCGCTGTTCGCGCGCTTCCTGTCCTTCTTCCATTTCTGGCTGCCGCTGCTGCTGCTGTGGCTGGTGGCGCGCCTGGGGTATGACAGGCGCGGCCTGTGGGTGTGGTGGGGCCTGGCCTGGGCCGCCATGGTGGTGTCCTACCTGTACCTGCCCAAGCCGCCGGCACCGGCTTCCAACCCTGGCCTGCCCGTCAACGTGAACTACGTGTTCGGCCTGAACGACAAGGCACCGCAGACCTGGATGCCCGCGCCCCTGTTCTTCGCCTGCATGCTGGCGGCGCTGCCCGCCATCATCTGGTGGCCCACGCACTGGCTGCTCAAGCGCTTTGCGCCCAGTGTCCAAGCGCGTCAGCAGCCTGAGCACTGACGCAGTTCGGTCAGCGGCAGTTGCGTTTTGTTATACCTGACGGACGCGACGGGTTTGACGCGATCGGGTTTGGGGGGATTGCGGGTTTCCCCCAGAATGCGGCGTGCATATGTCACGATGCGCGGCAAGCAAGACCGCGCACGCCACATGCTCAAATCCAAAGGAGTCCCTATGAAACTGAACGTCAAGCTGCTGGCTGCGGCTGCCCTGGTGGCGGCCTCGACCTCGTCTTTCGCCGTGGTCGAGCCGGGTGGAGACCTGGGTACGCTCACCCAGTACCCTGTGCAATTCGGCGGATACCGCTCTGGCGCAGAGCGCGTGCCTCAACCCGGAGACCGCCTGTTCTCCGACGACTTCACCTTCGCGCTGAGCGCCGCTGGCTCCGTGATCGGCAGCGTGTCCAACTTCTTTGGCGACACCTCGTTCTCGTCCGTCACGGTCACGTCCGCAGGCGGCCAGAGCTGGACCAAGTCGCTGACGGATGGCAGCGACCTCACCTTCAACTTCGCCAACCTGGCGGCCGGCAGCTACACCCTGACGGTGGATGGCGTGTTCCCGCTGGGCTTCCATGCCTACTCGGGCTCGGCCTACGCCACCGCACCGGTGCCCGAGCCCGCTTCCATGGCCCTGGCCCTGGCCGGCCTGGGCATCGTGGCCGTGCTGTCGCGCCGTCGCCGTCCCAACGCCTGATGCGCCCCGCCCACCAGGGCGATGGCAAAAACAGAAAAGGCCCGTGAGGGCCTTTTTTGTTGTGCACGGTGTGATCGATCAGGGGATCAGCGGCGCGATCCAGTCTGCGAACATGTCGCTCAGCAGCACGCGCTGCGTGGTCGGGTTCTCTTCGTAGGCGCGCATCACGGCGCCCTTGCCGTCCAGCAGGTTGTCCAGGAACTCGCCCACCGATTTCAGCTTCTTCTCGACGATGCTGGTGCCGCCGAAGGTGACGATGGTGGTGCAGTGCGAGCCGTTGATGTCGCGCTTGTTGGGGATGTAGTAGCCGATGTTGCTGTGCGGCTTCATGTCGGCCAGCCACGGGGCGATCTCCTGGCGCCACTTCACGTTGAGCAGCTTCAGGCGCTCTTCGTTGGTGGGCGCGTTGGCGATCTCGGGGTAGAACTTCTGGTACGAGAAGGCCGAGAAGTTGGTGTCCTCCTGGAACATCGTGTAGCCGATGCGGTCGTTCGGGAAGATCTTGCCCAGGCCGGCGGTGATGCTGCCCAGGTTGTCGGCCGAGCCGGCGCCGGGGTACTTGGTGATCAGCTGGGTGACCAGGCCGTTGGTGCCGTCCAGGCCCCACACGTCACGGATCTTGTTGTGCAGCAGCACCGAGGGCGCCTGCTGTGGCGTGGCGGTGCGCGGCACGTTGAACAGCGGGCCCGAGTCGGCCATCAGTGCCATCTTCTTGGGCTGCAGGGTTTCGCGGAAGGCGGGGTACAGCGCGCTGGAGCCCACGCCGCCGGCCGAGAAGCCAGTCAGCAGCAGGTGGGCCGGGTTCTTCAGGCCGTTGCTGGCCATCCACTTGGCCACGGCCTGGGCGTTCACGGCGCCCTTGTGCATGTAGACCATGGGATTGGCCGGGTCGACGTTGTCGTACAGGGCCGTCTTGTTGCCGGTGTGCACGTCGCCCGTGCAATACGTCAGGTAGACGATGTTCCAGCTCTGCGTCTGCACCGATTGCAGCGGGTGGATGCGGGCGGTGAAGGGTGTGACCAGGCCCCAGTGCGCCTGGCGGTTGAAATCCGTCATGTAGTTGGTGGGGATGCCGTCGGGGTTGACGGCATCGAGCAGGGTGCCGCCCTTGCAGGCGCCCTGGTCCCAGCAGGCGCCGCCGCCTTCGAACATCACCACCGTCTTGCTGGTGAAGGGCGTGCGGTTGACGAAGAAGCGGTAGGGCGTGCCGTTGCCGCAGGTGGCGCCGCTGGCGGCGGGCAGCTCCACCATCTCCCATTTGAGGTAGCCGGCGTGCGCGGCGGCGGCCAGGCTGGTGATGGCCGTGGCGGCCACGGCCTTGATCACGGTCTTGAGCAGGGTTTGGATCGTCATGGTGTTATCTCCTCGGTCGGCTGGGGAAGCGCCTGGACGGACGCTGCATGGACTCGATGCCACCGAGTGTGCGGAGGGCGCCTGTCAGCCAGGTGGGGGCTTACCCCGGCGGTGGACAGCCACCCCTCGTTCTAGGGGGCGGGGAGTGTCAACTGCATGACGCTGAGGGCCCATGCCCGGGGCTGGTGGGTGCGGGTCTACCCGAGGTGTGGGGGCCGCAGAGGCGCCTGGCCCGCACCCGCTACGATGGCTGCCGGCGGCCGGTCGGTGACCGGCCTGGATCCCTCCTGTCGATGCCCGCCTTGTTGAGCCATGTCTTCACTGCCCCACGCCACCTCCACCCCCAGCCTGCTGATCGCCAACCGCGGTGAGATCGCCATCCGCATCGCCCGCGCGGCGGCCGAACTGGGCTGGCGCTCGGTGGGCCTGGTGGCGCAGGACGACCAGGCCGCGCTGCACGCCCGCCATGTGGATGCCGTGCACGTGCTGCCGGGGCAGGGCGTGCCCGCCTACCTGGCCATTGACAACGTGGTGGCCGCCGCGCTGGCCGAGGGCTGCACCCACGTGCACCCGGGCTACGGCTTCCTGAGCGAAAGCTCGGCCTTCGCGCGGGCCTGCGCCCAGGCCGGCCTGGTGTTCGTGGGCCCCTCGCCCGAGGCGCTGGACCTGCTGGGCGACAAGGCGCGCGCCCGCGCGCTGGCCAAGGCCTGCGAGGTGCCCGTCACGGCCGGGCTGGACCATGCCGTGAGCCTGGCCGAGGCGCAGTGCTTCCTGGCCAGCCTGGGCGAGGGCGGCGCCATGATGATCAAGGCGCTGGCCGGGGGCGGTGGGCGTGGCATGCGGGTGGTCGAGCGCGCCGAGGATGTCGCGCCCTTCTACGCGCGTTGCCAGTCCGAGGCCCTGGCCGCCTTCGGCCGTGGCGATGTCTATGTGGAGCAGCTGGTGCGCCGCGCGCGCCACGTGGAGGTGCAGGTGCTGGGCGACGGGCAGGGCGGTGTCAGCCATGCCTGGGAGCGTGATTGCACCGTGCAGCGCAACCACCAGAAGCTGGTGGAGATCGCGCCTGCGCCGGATCTGGATGCCACCCTGCGTGACCGTTTGCTGGATGCGGCCCTGCGCCTGGCGCGCGAGGTGGGCCTGCGCGGCCTGAGCACCTTCGAGTTCCTGGTGGATGCAGAGAACCCGGGCCGCTTCTATTTCATGGAGGCCAACCCGCGCCTGCAGGTGGAGCACACCGTGACCGAGCAGATCACCGGGCTGGACCTGGTGGGGGCGCAGTTGCAACTCTCGCAGGGGGCCACGCTGGCGGCGCTGGGCCTGGCGCAGCCCGACATCCCGGCGCCCCAGGGCCAGGCCGTGCAGCTGCGCGTGAACGTGGAGCGCATGGATGCGCAGGGCCGCGCGCTGCCGGCTGGCGGCACCGTGCGCGCGTACGAGCCGCCCAGCGGCCCGGCGGTGCGGGTGGACGGCTGCGGCCATGCCGGCTTCAAGCCGCACCCGGGGTTCGACACGCTGCTGGCCAAGGTGATCGTGCACGAGCGGCGCGGCGGCTTCGAGGCCCTGCTGGCGCGGGCGCGCCGTGCGCTGTCCGAGTTCCGGCTGGAGGGTGTCGACAGCAACCTGCCCTTCCTGCAGGCCGTGCTGGCCCATCCTGAGCTGGCCCGCTATGCCGTGAGCACACGCTGGCTGCAGGGCCGCATGGGCGAACTGGCCGAGGCGCGCGGCCACCTGCCGCCGGCCCGATTCGCCACGGCCCTGGATGACGACGGCCCGCGCGCCGGGCCCGAAGGCGGTGATGCGCTGCAGGGCGAACTGGCCCATGGCCTGCCTGTGCGCGCCAGCGTGCCCGGCTCGCTGGTGAGCTGGCTGGTCAAGCCGGGTGACACGGTGGCCGCCGGCCAGCGCCTGGCCGTGATCGAGGCCATGAAGATGGAGTTCGAGATCACCGCGCCGCAGGCCGGCCGTGTGCTGGCGCTGCTGGCCGAGACGGGCACCGTGGTGGCCGAAGGACAGCCTCTGCTGGCGCTGGAGGCGCTGGAAGGCGATGCCGGCCAGCAGGCCGTGCGCGACGACGCGCCCGACCCCGACCACATCCGCCCTGACCTGGCCGAGGTGAACGAGCGCCACGCGCTGCTGACCGATGCCCGCCGTCCCGAGGCCGTGGCGCGCCGCCATGCCAAGGGTCACCGCACCGCGCGCGAGAACATCGATGCCTTCCTCGATGAAGGCAGCTTCCTGGAATACGGCGGCCTGGCCCTGGCCTCGCAGCGCCGCCGCCTGACGGAAGCGCAGCTGATCGACAAGAGCCCGGCCGATGGCCTGGTGGCCGGCCTGGGCACCGTCAACGCCGCGCAGTACGGCGAGCAGGCCGCGCGCTGCATGGTGCTGGCCTACGACTACACCGTGTTCGCCGGCACGCAGGGCATCGTCAACCACAAGAAGACGGACCGCCTGCTGCACCTGGCCCTGCAGCGTGCGCTGCCACTGATCCTGTGGGCCGAAGGCGGCGGTGGCCGGCCCAACGACGAATACCCCGGCGTGAGCCTGCTGGACAACATGACCTTCCTGGGCCTGGCGCGCCTGAGCGGGCTGGCGCCCACGGTGGCCATCGTCAATGGCCGCTGCTTCGCGGGCAATGCCTCGCTGGCCGGTTGCTGCGACGTCATCATCGCCACCAAGGGCACCAGCATCGGCATGGCCGGCCCCGCGATGATCGAGGGCGGCGGCCTGGGCCGCTTCGCGCCGGAAGAGGTGGGCCCTGTCAGCGTGCAGGCACCCAACGGCGTGATCGACATCGTGGTGGAGGATGAAACCGAGGCCGCGCAGGTGGCCCAGCAGTACATCGGCTACTTCCAGGGCCGCCTGCCCGGCTGGACCTGCGCCGACCAGCGCCTGCTGCGCCACGCCGTGCCCGAGAAGCGCACCCGCGTGTACGACGTGCGCGCCCTGATCAGGACCCTGTGCGACGACGGTTCGGTGCTGGAGTTGCGCCCCAGCTTCGCGCCCGGCATGGTGACGGCCCTGGTGCGCATCGAGGGCCGCCCGATGGGCCTGATCGCCAACGACCCTCGCCACCTGGGCGGCGCCATCGACGCCGACGGCGCCGACAAGGCCGCGCGCTTCATGCAGCTGTGCGATGCCTTCGACGTGCCGCTGGTCTCGCTGTGCGACACGCCGGGCTTCATGGTCGGCCCCGAGGCCGAGAAGACGGCCACCGTGCGCCACTTCTCGCGCATGTTCCTGGTGGCCAGCAGCGTGACGGTGCCCTTCTTCACCGTGGTGCTGCGCAAGGGCTACGGCCTGGGCGCGCAGGCCATGACGGCCGGCAGCCTGCTGGCGCCGGACTTCACCGTGTCCTGGCCCACCGGCGAGTTCGGGCCCATGGGCCTTGAGGGGGCGGTGCGCCTGGGCTTTGGCAAGCAGCTGGAGGCCATCGAGGACGCGGCGCAGCGCCAGCAGATGTTCGACCAGCTGGTGGCCTCGGCCTACCAGCGCGGCAAGGCCCTGAACATGGCCGCCCACCTGGAGCTGGACGACGTGATCGACCCGGCGGACACCCGCCGCTGGCTGGCGCGCGGGCTGGCCGCCATGCCCCCGCCCGCACCGCGCCAGGGCCGCAAGCGGCCGTTCGTGGACGCCTGGTGAGGGGTTATGAGCCCCCATTTGAGGGGGTTCTAGCGTTATTCAGCATCTTCGTTAAAGATTGCTCATTTAGAGTCGCCTCGCATCGGACAAGAGGTGCAGCGATGGTTCAGGACAGGGGTGACGTCGGTGGGCAAGTGCCAACCGCGCCGAATGCGGCGTGGCCGCTTGCAGCATTGGCCAGTGCGGCTTTGGCGGCCTGCGGTGGGTCGGGTGACGATGAGAAGCCCGCGGCGCCAGGGGCAGAAGCGCCCGTCAACGTCGAGACGGTGGCGGTGCCCTGGCCCGATCTTCAGCAGGCGGCCCGTTTCCTGAACCAGGCCTCCCTGGGCGCGACCGTCGACGAGGTGGAGCGTGTCAAGGCCATCGGTTATGACGCCTGGCTGACCGAGCAGATGGACGATTCGCCGGACAGCAAGTACCCGATCACCTATGTGCTGTATGACTTGGCGTATGGCGTGGGTTGGACGGATCCTTCGCTGATGTCCACGGATGTCGGCCTGGACAACTGCCTCTGGTTCAATCTCTTCACCGCGAAGGACGTGCTGCGCCAACGCGTGGTGCTGGCACTGTCGGAGATCTTCGTGGTGTCGGCGCGCAACATGCCGATCCCTTACGGCCACATCGCCGTGCTGTCGTTCTGGGACCTGCTGGCCAAGCACTGCTTTGGCAACTTCCTGGATCTGCTGCAGGCCGTGACCCTGTCGCCCGCCATGGGCACCTACCTCAGCCTGCACGGCAGTGCCAAGGCCGACGGCACGGGGCGCCACCCCGATGAGAACTTCGCGCGCGAATTGCTGCAACTGTTCTCCATTGGCCTGGTCAAGCTGAACATCGATGGCGAGCCCGTCCTGGACAGCCAGGGCAAGCCCATCGAGACCTACAACAACGACACGATCACCCAGTTGGCCCGTGCCTTGACCGGCTGGGACTTTGATGCGGCCAGCCTGGTGTTTGGATCCAGCGCCACCACGGCCGACTATGTGAACCGGCCGATGAAGTTCTTCCCGGAACGCTATGACACGGATCCCAAGTGGGTGCTGGACCCGGCCAACACCGTCACGGCGGCACCGGGCCTGCCGGCGCTGCGGCAGACGCTGTCGTTCATCTTCCAGCACCCCAACGTGGGCCCGTTCATCGCCAAGCAACTGATCCAGCGCCTGGTCACCAGCAACCCGGAGCGCAACCACGTGGCGCGTGTGGCCCAGGTGTTCAACGACAACGGCCAGGGTGTGCGCGGGGACATGGCGGCAGTGCTGCGCGCCGTGCTGCTCGATCCGTTGGCACGCCATGGGCAGCTGTCCGATGAGCAGCAGGCCCGCCGCGGCAAGCTTCGCGAACCGGTGCTGCGCCTGGTCCACTGGGGCCGGCTGACCAAGGTGACCTCCAACGACGATCTCTGGAAGGTGGGCGATCTGTCAGGGGCGGACAAGCTGGCCCAGGCGCCCATGCGTGCGCCCTCGGTGTTCAATTTTTTCAGGCCAGGCTACAGCGTGGCCGAGTCCACCGGCACCATGCTCGCGCCCGAAATGCAGATCACGGACCAATCTTCCGTGATTGGTTATGCGAACTACATCCTCGAGATCCTGCCGGTGGGCCTGGGATACAGCCAGGTCGAGCGCGTGGCGCCCGACTATCGGGATTGGGATGTGCTGGCCTCGCCATCGCCCGAACTGCTGGTTGATCGGCTCAACCTGCTGCTGACTGGCGGGACGCTGTCGCAGGCCACGATCGACCAGGTCCTGACGGCTGTGCGTTCGGCCCAGGAAACGCTGGGCGTCTTCGGCGTCGGTGATGTCAGCCAGACGCGCAACCGCGTGCTGGTGGCCTTCTTCCTGATCATGTGCAGCCCTGATTACCTGGTGCAACGATGAGCTCCGAACACTTCATGCCGAATCGTCGGACCTTCCTCAAGCGCGGTGGCGCCGCTGTGGCGGCCACGATCGCACCATGGACCATGAACCTGGCGGCCATGGCCGAGGCGGCGGCGGCCACCGGGGGGGGCTCTGCGCAGGATGACTACAAGGCCATCGTCTGTGTGTTCCTGCAGGGTGGCAATGACCACGCCAACACGCTGGTGCCGTACGATCAGGCCAGCCACGATGCCTACGTGGCGGCGCGTCCCTCCGTGGCCATCACACGCGCGGCCCTCGATGGCCTGGCGCTGGACCCGGTCCAGGCGTTGCCCGGCGCGCGGCGGATGGCGCTGGCACCCGCGCTGACGGACCTCAAGCCCCTGTTCGATGACGGCCGCATGGCGGTGCTGCTCAACATCGGCCCCCTGCAAGGGCCGACCAGCCGGGCCGATTATTTCCAGAACCGGTCCCTGCCGCCCAAGCTGTTCTCGCACAACGACCAGCAGGCCGTGTGGCAGTCGTCCCACCCGGAAGGCGCGCTCACGGGGTGGGGCGGCGTGATCGGCGAACAGGGCCTGCCGGCCGTGGCGTCGCGCCAGGCGCGGGACAACCTGGCCTGCGTGAACCTCAGCGGCAACGCCGTGTTCCTGGCCGGGAACACCGCCAGCCAGTACATGGTGGATCCGCTGGGCGTGCAGCCGCTGCGATTGCTGCAGCAGAGCTACTTCGGTGCGTCTGGCCTGTCCAGCGCCTTCCGGGCCATCTCCGTGAACGTGGGGAACGAGGCGCACTGGCTGGCGCGTCGGCATGCAGGGGTGCTGCGCAGCGCACTGGACACCAACAGCCTGCTGCGCGCCGAGGTGGATGCAGCCGGCGCACGCATCCAGCCCTTGACGGGGGCGTCGGAGTCCTTGAGGCTGAGACTGCAGCTGAACATGGTGGCCCGCATCATCGAGGCGCGGCAGCGCCTGGGCCTGCGCCGGCAGGTGTTCTTCGTGTCCCTGGGCGGGTTCGATCATCACGACAACTTGAGCGCCAACCATCCCGTGCTGCTGGAGCGGGTGGGCAAGGCACTGGCCGCATTCCAGGCGGACTTGAACACCCTTGGGGTGGAAGACCAGGTCACCACGTTCACGGCCAGCGATTTCGGGCGCACCATGAACAGCAATGGCGATGGCTCGGACCATGGCTGGGGCAGTTACCACTTCGTGCTGGGTGGCGCCGTCAGGGGCCAGCGCTTTTACGGCACGCTCCCAGACGTGGTCGGTGGCGAGACCGACATCGGCCAGGGGCGCCTGCTGCCGACCACTGCGGTGGATCACCTGTCGGCCATGCTGGCCCGCTGGATGGGCGTGACGGACCCGTCCGCACTGTCCCGCATCGCACCATACCTGTCGCGCTGGAACGGCCAGAACCCGTTGGCGGGCTTGCTGGCAGGCGTATGAGCGCGTGAGCGTATGAGTGAGCGCCCGTTGGGCTGATGCCCGCAGAGCGGCTACGATCCGGGGTTTGCACGACCGCTCCTGGAACCGCCGCCATGTCAGACCTGACCACGACGCCCCGCCCCAACCAGCTCAGCCGCACGCTGTCCAGGCTTGAGGGCCTGCCCGACAGCCTGCGCCCCTGGCTGATGAGCTTCCTGCTGGGCAAAGTGGTGCCCTTCGTCGGCACGGCCAGCCTGCGCTTCGACGAAATCAGCAGCCGGCGCGTGGTGGTGCGCATCCGCAACCGCCGCAAGGTGCAGAACCACATCAAGGGTGTGCACGCCGCGGCCATGGCGCTGCTGGCCGAGACCGCCACGGGCTTCTGCGTGGGCGTGAACCTGCCGGATGACAAGCTGCCCCTGATCAAGTCGCTCAAGGTGGATTACCTCAAGCGCTCGCAGGGCGACATGACCGCCGTGGCCGAACTGCGGCCCGAGCAGGTGCAATGGATCCTCACGCAGGACAAGGGCGAGGTCACCGTGCCTGTCACCATCACCGATGAGAGCGGCGGCGAGCCCATCCAGTGCGAGATGGTGTGGGCCTGGGTGCCCAAGACACGACGCTGAGCCGGGCGCTGAACGGCGCGTGAACATCGCGGCGCAGATGGACTGATTTACGACTTTCTCACGAATTGCCACTTCGGGTTTCCACGAATCTGCACGCTCTTTAATACAACAGTTGTGCTGCAATCGTGCCCTTGCGAGGACAGCAGTCCGTCCCGCCCTAGGAGTTCATAACGTGAAAAAGTTTTCGATGGTGGCCATTGTGGCGGCCGCCTGTCTGACCGCCTGTGGCGGCGGTGGCAACAGTGGTGAAACCAAGGCCAGGATCACCTCGGTGAAGGTGGTGGGTGCCAGCCTGGCCGATTCCGGCACCTTCGGCTACAAGTTCACGGTGCAGTCGAGCGCGGGCACGCCGTACCGCGTCTATGCCGAACGCGTGGCCGCCAGCTTCGGCGTCACCAGCCTGTGCCCGGCCTACACGGCCACCCTGGCGGGCCGTAATACGGGTTGCACCAACTTCGCCGTCGCCAGTGCCTCGGTGAACCACGTGCAGAGCGGCGCCTCGGTGGACACCGTGCCCCTGTCGCTGATCAAGCAGTTGGTGGATGCTGGCAATGCCGGTTTCGGTGCCAGCGACCTGCTGCTGGTGGGCGAAGGCTCGGCCAACGATGCGGCCGATCTGGCCACCGCCTACCTGACCTCCCTGCAAACCGGTACCACGGGCTCGCCCACGGGCGCCTACCGTACCCTGCTCGCCACGCTGATCACCAACCCGACGACGCTGGCCGCGCTGTCGGACGTGCAGGCCGGCGGCCTGTACATGCAACTGCTGGCCGACAAGCTGACGGCGGCGATCAAGACCAACGCCTTGGACAAGGGTGCTCAGCGCGTCGTGGTGCTCAACACGCTGGACGTGACCAAGACCCCAAAGTTCAACGCCACGATGGCCTTGCTGGCGACCAACTTCGGCGCCTCTACGGCGGCATCGATCCAGGCCCTGCTGCAAGGCTGGATCCAGGCCTACAACACCCGCCTAGACACCGATTTGTCGCCCTACGCCAGCAAGGTGGCCGTGGTCGACTTCTATACCAACTTCAACGCCGAGATGGCCGATCCGGCCCAGTACGGCCTGACGGACGTGACCGCCACCGTGTGTGATCAGGTCTACGCCACGACCTCGTCGACGCCCTACACCCCTACCGTGGCCACCGCAGGCAGCACGGCGCTGTCGAGCGTGGCAGTGGTGGGCGCGTGCAATGACAGCACCGCGTCGGCCATCACGCCGACGCAAAGCGCGACCGGCGCCACCTGGTGGCAGACCTACCTGTACGCCGACAACTTCCACCCCACCCCCTACGGTCACCAACTGCTGGCCCAGCTCGTGGCCAAGCGCCTGACCGAAGCCGGCTGGCTGTGATCGGCGGAAGACCAGACACCATGACCAAGAAGTTCGCACTCTCCTCGGCCCTCGCGGCCGCCACGCTGGGCTTTGGCGGCCTGGCCCAGGCCCAGCAGGCCGGCACGTGGATGTTCCGCGTCGGCGCCATGTCCATCATCCCGCAGGTCAGCAGCGGTGATCTGAGCGCCCCCTCCGTGCCGGGCGTGAAGATCGACGTGGACCAGTCCACCACACTGGCCGGCGGCATCAGCTACATGCTCACCGACAACTGGTCGCTGGACCTGCCGCTGGCGATCCCGCCCAGGCACAAGATCAAGGGTGACGGTGCCATCGCAGGCTCCGGCGAGATCGGCAGCACGCGCGTGGTGCCGGCCACCCTGTTCCTGCAGTACCGTTTCCGCGAAGCCCTGGCCACCTGGCGTCCCTACCTGGGCGCCGGCCTGACCTATGCCCGCTTTTACGGCGAGAGGGGCAACGGCACGCTGACGGCCATCACCGATCCCGGCGGCTCGACCACGCTGAGCATCAAGAGCGAGTTCGCGCCCACCATCCAGGCGGGCATGACCTACTCGCTCACGCCCAAGACCTACCTCGAAGGCTGGGTGGGCAAGACCTTCCTGAAGGTGCGCAGCACGCTGAGCACCGGCCAGCACATCGACACCAAGCTCGATCCGGTGATCGTGGGCCTGTACGTGGGCTACCGTTACTGATCGGATTTGATCTGCACCGCAACCCAGAGGCCGCCTTGGAGCGGCCTTTGTCATGGGCGCGTGCGTCATTCCGCTGTCATCGACGCTGACGATGATCGCCAGTTTTGAACTGCGCGAGTCATTCCATGTCATACGAAAGCACCAAGGCGTCATGGGGGAGCAAGGCGTCCCTGTGGGGCGTGAGCGGCCTGATCGGCCTGGCCTGCCTGATCCCGCTGGCCCACGCGCAGGCCGCCACCGTGGTCAATGGCCTGTCCTTCACGGTGCAGGAACTGGCCGGCGTCGGGCGCCTGTCCGCTCAGCTCAAGGACGAGCATGGCGAGACCTTCGGCTCGATCTCCGGCCTGGTGGCGGATCAGTCGAGCTGGGTGCGCACGGCCACGGGCTACAGCGGCGTGTTCTATGCCTCACCCGATCGCGGCTACAACGTGGCGGGCACCATCGACTACGCTCCCCGCATCAACCGCATCGAGATGAACTTCACGCCGGCCACCGTCGGCAGCACCGGGCTGGCCCAAAACCAGATCGGCCTGAAGCTGACGCAATCCACCATCCTGCACGAGCAGCTGGCCGGTGGCGGCACGCGCGTGCTGTCGGGCCTGGACCCGGTGCCCGGTGGCGTGGCCACGGGCGGGGCGCGCCCGGCCACCAGCCTCTTGCCCGAACTGCCGCAGGCCTACAACGGCAAGCTGGCGCTGGATGCCGAGGGCATCGTCACGCTGCGTGATGGCTCACGCCTGATCAGCGACGAGTACGGCCCCTCGATCTACCGCTTCTCGGCTGACGGGCGCTTCATGGGCGCGCTGCCGGTGGCCGCTTCGGTGCGCCCCGTGCGCAATGGCGTCAGCGACTACAGCTCGAACAATCCGACCGTGGGCCAGCCTGCGCCGGTGCCGGCCAACCCCAGCACAGGTCGCCAGAACAACCAGGGCTTCGAGGGCCTGAGCCTGTCGCCGGACGGCAAGACGCTGTTCGTGGGCCTGCAGAGCGCCACGCGCCAGGATGGCGGCACCAGCGGCACCGCTGCCACGCGTGACCACACCCGCCTGTTCACCTACGACGTCGAGAACCTCGATGACATCCAGCTCACGGGCGAGTACGTGGTCGGGCTGCCCAAGTTCCAGCAGGGTGGCAACACCCTGGTGGCCGCGCAGAGCGAGATCCTGGCGGTGTCTGACAACGTGATCCTTGTACTGCCTCGCGACAGCAACGGCTTTGCCGTGGGCACGCAGGAGTCCAAGCTGCGCCGCGTGGACATCATCGATCTCACGCAGGCCACGAACATCCTGGGCCAGTCGTTCGAAGGCGTGATCGCCCCGGGTGGTGTGCTGAACCCGGCCATCACGGCCGCGCAGTACACCCCCTTCCTCGACATCAACGACAACGCGCAGCTGGCGCGTTTCGGCCTGGTCAATGGCGTGGTGCCCGGCCTGGACAACCTGTCGGAGAAGTGGGAAGGCCTGGCACTGGTGTCGGCGCTGGATCCGGCGCGGCCCTACGACTACTTCCTGTTCGTGGCCAATGACAACGACTTCGCCACCACCAATGGCTTCCAGGTGGGCGCGGCCTACAACGATGGCAAGGACATCGACACGATGTTCCTGGCTTACCGCGTGACCATCGCGCCGGTGCCCGAGCCGGGTTCGGTGGCGCTGATGGTGGCGGGGCTGGGCATCGTGGGCGTGAGTGCGCTGCGCCGCCGCCGGGCTGCCTGATCGGTGCTTCAGACCCGCCGCCCGTAGGGGCAGTGGTTCGGCCGCGGTCCCACTTGCGGGTGCTTGCGGCAGGTGCCCGGGCGCTTGTCGTACACGGTGCAGCGGCGTGTCTGCGCATCCAGGAAACGGCAATCGCCATCGGCGCGGCGCGGCAGCGTGTAGATGTCGTTTTTCGCGTTGTAGCGCTCGATCAGGCTGGCCTTGACGAGTCGCTTGGCGATCAGCCTGGGTTCTTCGTGCTCGGCCTCGAACGGGTCGACCAGCTCCAGCCGCACCAGATCGGCCAGCTTGACCTCGACCGGCATGGTGCAGCAGTTGGCCATGCAGCGGTCACACAGGCCAGCGCGCCAGCGTGTCCAGGTTTCGGTGCGGTCGACGTCGACGATGTGGATGGAAGATCGCATGGTGGCTGCGGGCGGCTGGGCGCCAACAAGGCACAACGCCCGGCACGGGCCAGGCGTTGTCACCGACGAAGCGGGCGGATCAGCCGGCCTGAACGCGGGCCGTGACGGCCTTGCCGCTGCGCAGGCCCAGCTTGTCCATCAGCTGGCGGTCACGCTCGACCTCGGGGTTGCCGGTGGTCAGCAGCTTGTCGCCATAGAAGATGGAGTTGGCGCCGGCCAGGAAGCACAGGGCCTGCACGGCCTCGGGCATCTGCTGGCGACCGGCCGACAGGCGCACGCGCGCCGTGGGCATGGTGATGCGGGCCACGGCGATGGTGCGCACGAACTCCAGCGGATCCAGCGGCGGTGTGTCGGCCAGCGGCGTGCCGGGCACGCGCACCAGATCGTTGATGGGCACGGATTCAGGGTAGGTGGGCAGGTTGGCCAGCTGGGCGATCAGGCCGGCCCGGCCTTCGCGCGTTTCGCCCATGCCGACGATGCCGCCGCTGCACACCTTGATGCTGGCGTTGCGCACGTGGGCGAGCGTGTCCAGGCGGTCCTGCATGTCGCGCGTGGTGATGATGTCGCCGTAGAGCTCGGGCGCCGTATCGAGGTTGTGGTTGTAGTAATCCAGGCCGGCATCCTTGAGCGATTGCGCCTGCGTGTCGGTCAGCATGCCCAGGGTGCAGCAGGCTTCCAGGCCTTCGTCCTTGATCACGCCGATCAGCTCGGCCACCTTCTCGATGTCGCGGTCTTTCGGGGCGCGCCAGGCGGCGCCCATGCAGAAGCGGCTGGCGCCGGCTTCGCGCGCGGCCACGACGGCTTCGCGCACTTCGTCGGGCGACATCAGCTTGTTGGCCTCGATGCCGGTGTCGTACTTGCTCGATTGCGGGCAGTAGCCGCAATCTTCCGGGCAGCCGCCGGTCTTGACCGACAGCAGCGTGGCGTGCTCGACCTCGTTGGCATCCCAGTGTTGGCGGTGCACCTGCTGGGCCTGCCACAGCAGGTCGTTGAAGGGCAGGTTGAACAGCTCCAGCACCTTGGCGCGCGGCCAGCGGCCATTGTCGAAATTGGGATCGGTGCAATCACCACCGCAGCCGTGGGCGTTGAGCACGGACTTGGGCAGCCACTGCATGGGCTGGGGCGTCGAGGGCAACGTGGAGGGCGAAACGGCTTGGGCGGCGGGCAGGGTGCTGGCGGACATGGGGGTGTCACTGCCTTGTGGGCAGCTCGGGAATCAATCAAAACAGGCGCAGTGTAGGCCAGGGGCGAGGGATGCGCCAAGCGCTTGCAGAGCGCGCTCTGCCGTGCCAGCCAAGCCGCTGAGCGTGGCTGACGTGCGACGCACTTAACGGAAGGTGTGTTGCTTGCCCGGTTTGCTGACTGTTAAAATGATATCAATTCTCATTCAATAGCCGAGGCGTGGGTCTGGTCTTTCGTGGCGCGGGCTCGTTCGTGATCAATGCATCCGCCTTTTGCGCTGCCGCTGCTCGGCAGGGCGTGGACGGGCGCTGATCGGTGTCTTGCCCATTTCCAACCCATCGAACATGTTCCGATTCCAACCGAGTGGCGTGGCCACGGCGGTGGCCTTGTTGGCCGCCTTGTGTGCCCAGCACGCCATGGCCCAGTCCGAGGCGGCCCAAGCCGGTGCCCAGCCCGCTGAGAGTGCCGAAGCCCTGCCCACCGTTACCGTGCGTGCAAGCGCCGATGCCTCGGCCCAGGGTCTGTCGCCCGCCTATGCAGGTGGCCAGGTGGCCCGTGGCGGCCGAGCCGGCATCCTGGGCACGCGTGACAACATGGACACGCCGTTCAGCATCACGGCCTATACCAACGAACTGATCCAGGACAAGCAGGCCCGCAGCGTGGGCGATGTGCTGCAGAACGACCCGACCGTGCGTGTGGCGCGGGGCTTCGGCAACTTCCAGGAGTCGTACTTCATCCGTGGTTTCACCCTGAGTTCCGATGATGTGGCCTACAACGGGTTGTACAGCCTGCTGCCTCGTCAGTACATCGCCACCGAACTGTTCGAGCGGGTCGAGGTATTGCGAGGCGCTTCTGCCTTTCTGAACGGTGCGAGTCCTTCTAGCAGTGGGCTGGGCGGAAGCATCAATCTGCTGCCCAAGCGGGCGCCGAATGAGCCGTTGAACCGTGTCACAGTGTCCCTGGATGGCAACGGGACCATGGGGACCGTGTCCGCCGACATTGCTCGACGGTTCGGGCCCGACCAGAGCACGGGTATCCGTGTCAATGCAGCATTGCGAGATGGTGGCACAGGGGTTGATGATGAATATGGCAACCTGGGGCTGTTGGCAGTCGGGTTGGACTGGCGTAGTCGTGATGTCCGCCTGTCTGGCGACATCGGCTATCAAGACCACAAGCTGCGTCGTACCCGTACCAACGTGACCTTGGGCAATGCCACTTTCCCTGTGACGGCCGTCCCGTCTACTCCCGACAATGACACCAATTGGGCTCAGGACTGGTCCTACTCCAATGAGCGGGATGTCTTCGGCACATTGCGAGCCGAGTACGACATCAACGACAGCCTGACGGCTTGGGCTGCGTATGGCCTGCGCTATGGCAGTGAGGCGAACTCACTGGCCAACGTCACACTGGTCAATGCGGCAAGTGGTGCTGCCATCGCCAGCCGATTCGACAACACCCGCAAGGACCATGTGCAGACAGGTGAGGTTGGCTTGCGTGGGAAGTTCAAGACAGGCGCTGTCGGCCACGACTGGGTGGTGTCGTGGTCTTCCTTCGAGCTGGACAAGAAAAACGCCTATGCCACGTCCCCCGGGCGCACAACCTCAGCACCGACGGCCGGTCTGGACACGAACCTGTTCAACCCAGTGGATTCCATCCGCCCTGCGCTGACGAGTTTCCACAATGACCTCTCTGATCCTGCGCTGCAGGGACGAACCCGTCTGAGCAGTTGGGCCCTGGGGGACACGCTCTCCATGCTGGGCGACGATCTGCTGCTCACCCTGGGCCTGCGGCACCAGGAGATCTACACGGTCAGCTATGCCTACAGTTCGGGCTTGGGAGCCAGTGCGCCCTATGACAGCCAACGAACCAGCCCGTTGATAGGTATCGTGTACAAGCTGGGCAAGCAGTTGTCTGTCTATGGCAACTACGTGGAGGGGTTGTCGCAAGGCGCGACGGCGCCGTCCACAGCAAGCAACTTTGGCGAGACCCTGGCACCCTATGTTTCTCGCCAGAAGGAAGTCGGCCTCAAGTACGATGCGGGCCGTTTTGGCGCCAGCGTCGCCCTGTTCTCCACCAACAAGCCTCGTAATGCTGCGACCCTCGGTGGTGTCTTCAGGAATGAGGGGCAGGATCGACATCGTGGACTTGAGGTCACCGTGCAGGGTACGCCCATGCGAGGGCTGAAGGTGCTGGGTGGCGGGACCTGGCTTGATGCCGAGCAGGCCGATACGTCGTCGGCGACGACGGAAGGCAAGCGCGTGATTGGTGTCCCTCGATTCCAGTCCACCGTTGGCGCGGAATGGGACGTTCCAGGCGCAAGCGGCTTGGCCCTCGACGGCCGGTTGGTGTACACGGGGGCAAGTTATGCGAATGCCACCAACACGCTCAAGGTGCCTGGGTGGACGCGGGTGGATGTAGGCGCGCGTTATGTCACCGATGTCCAGGGGCGTGTCGTGACTTTGCGTGCGCGGGTTGAGAACCTGGCTGACCGTGACTACTGGTCGTCTGTCGGCGGATATCCTGGTGCTGGCTATCTGGCGGCTGGTGCGCCGCGTACTTTTGGGCTGAGCGCCAGCGTCGACTTCTGATCTGAGCCTCTATCTACCGGCCGCACCATGCGGCCCCACGGCCCCTGGCTGACCGCGACCCTGTTCGCGTGTCACCAGGGGCTGCGGCGTTAAGCTGCGAACATGCGTTTCGAACACCTCATAGAAATCAATGCCCCCGCGACCGCCGTGGGCGCCATGGCCCCGCTGTTCACCCGCGAGCAGCTCTGGCACGGCCTGATGAAGCGCGTGCAGACCCCGCAGCGCTTCCCGATGGGGCCGGAGCGCTGCGAATGGCGCGAGACCGAGCCCGGCGTGTACAAGCGCGAGGTGTATTTCGGACCGCATGTGCTGCATGACGAGGTGGAAACCACGCCGATGCAGCGCATCCAGTTCACACCCGAAGCCCACGGTGACACCACTCCGGTGCGCCTGACGATCACCGTCGAGGAGCCGACCGCCGGGCGCATGGTGCTGCGCTTCGTCTATGAAGCCTTGGGCGAGCCCGGCGCCGAAGAGAAGTACTACGCCGAGTACCGCCACAACGCGTGGCTGCACAACGACCGCGACATGGTGCGCACCTTGCGGCAGTGGCTCAACGAAGAGGGGCTGTGATCCCCGCAGTACCCATTGGGCCTTCCAGCATCTCGGCATGCGCCGGCGCCAGGAAAAAGTGATCGAGCACGATCAGGCCGAGGATGGCGATCAGCAGGCGCCAGCGAAAGGCGCGCCGTGCGTGGGACGGCAGGTGTTTCGTCACCATGAACGTCTCCTGGGGGTGATGAGTTTGTCGGGCGCGGTCATGGCCGCCGCCTCGTGAACATGGGTCTATGGTTCAGGGTTGCCCCTGCATGAACAATCAGGGCTAACCCATGGTCGGCGCCAGCACGGGCCCGGAGGTGTCTGCGGTGGGCAGGCGCAGCGTGAAGCGGGCGCCCTGGCCGGGCTGGCCGTCCACGGCCACCTGGCCGCCCATGCGCTCGACCAGTTGCTTGACGATGTAGAGCCCCAGCCCGGTGCCTTCGATGGCATGCGGGGTCGAGGCCACGCGCTTGAAGGGCTGGAACAGTTGGGCGGCATCCTCCCGAGACAGGCCAATGCCGTCGTCGGCGATCTCGATGACGACCTGCGCACCCTCCTGGCGCGCGTCGATGGTCACGTGGCCGCCGGGGCGGTTGTACTTGCAGCCGTTGGACAGCAGGTTCATGAACACCTGCTGCAGGCGCTGCGGATCAGCCTGCACGTGCAGGGCCTCGGCGGGCAGGCGGTTGATGAAGCTGACCTGATGCCGCGTGGCGACGCCATCGAGCAGCGCCAGGCTGGCGCCCATGGCCGGGCCCACCGGCACGGGCTGCAGGTGCATGCGGACCTCGCCGGCCTCGACCTTGGTGAGGTCCAGCACATCCTCCACCAGTGCCAGCAGCTGCTGGCCGGCGGTGAGGATCCACTGCACCTGCTGTGCCTGGGGGGCGCTGAGCGTGCGGCCGGTGTCCAGGTGCAGCAGTTGCGCAAAACCCAGGATGGCATTGAGCGGGGTGCGCAGCTCATGGCTCAGGCGCGAGAGAAAGGCGCGCTGGGCGCTGGCGACCTGCTCGGCGGCATCCCGCTGGGCGGCCAGGTCGGCCTGGGCCTGCTCGGCGGTGACGTCACGCACCACGCCCACCATGCGCTGGCCGTGGTCCCGGCCGGCCCGGTCCATCTGGCCAGTGGTTTCCAGCAGGCGTGGGATGCCGTCGGCGCCGTGCGTGAGGTGGCGCTGCTTGAGGCCCACGCCATGGGCCACGGCATCGCTCAGGCCCTGGCGCAGCGTGTCGCGGTATTGCGCATCGATCATCTGCCGCACCTGAGGGCGGGGCAGGGTGGCGCCCTCGCTGCCCAGGCCGTAGAGGGCCGAGGCGCGGCCGTCCATGTGGATCAGGTCGCGCTCGATGTCGATCTCGAAGAGGCCCACCTCCGCGGCGGCGGCGGCCAGTTGCCAACGTTCGTTGGCGGCCTGCAGTGCCTGATGGTGCGCCGCCTGCCGGCTCAGCAGCCGCCGCATCACGCCGATGCTGATCACCGACAGCAGCAGGGCCGACAGCACGATGGCGCCTACCAGCAGCGATTCGGTGACGCGCGCGGCCTCGGCCAGGCTGGCAGAGAAGCGCTTCTCGGCGTCGGTGAGCTGGTCGTTGATGTCGCGCAGTGCCATCACGGTGGGCGTGATGGCGGTGGGTGGATCACCGCGCTGGATCTGCATCCGCAAAGTGCGCGCGGTGTCACGCAGGCGGTCGATCAGGGCATCGCCTTCCACCCAGGCGGCCAGCGCATCCCTGAACAGGGGCTGGTCACCCAGGTTGCGGAACAGCGCGACCATGCCGTCGATGTCGTCGGGGTGGTTGCCGCCCTGGATGAAGCCCGAGCGGATGCGGGCCATGTCGGGGTGCTTCCGTTCCATTTCCAGGCGGGCCTGGCGGTCGCCCAGGGGCACGACGAGGATGTTCTCGTAATGGGCGTAGCGCAGCGGATCGCGGGTGTGGGCGTAGTCCAGCAGGTGCTGCACGGCCTCGTGGCGGGCTTTGGACCACAGGCTCTCGCCGCTCACGTAGGCCCGCACGGCGGCCAGCACCTTCACGCTGGTGATGGCCAGCAGCGCGACGGTGCACACGACGATCAGCGACGGTGCCAGCAGGCCCAGGTACAGGCGCCACGGACGCAGCGCAGGTGCCGGAGATGCCTGCGTCTCGCGAAGCCCTTGCATGTTGTTGTGGTCTCTGGAAAAGGCGGTGTCGCCCGATTCGGACAAGCTAGCAGAAAGGTTGGGGCTTGAGAAGCCAGCTTTGTCGCAGACCTTCAGAGAACAGGGTGAGGCAGCTGCACATTGGCCGGATTGCCCAAGTCCACGGGGGCCGACATGGGCATGCCGCGGCCCGCCTGCACGGCCTGGCGCAGCGCTGGCACGGCGGCATGCAGGGTGTGGGCATCGCCATCCAGGGCGCGCACCACGCACAGGGCGGCCGGGCCGCAGGCGGCGAAGCGCCGCAGGTCGTCCGAGGTCAGCAGGCCGCCAATGGCCACGACGGGCACAGGGCTGTGGGCCACCCACCAGCGCAGGTTGTCCTGGCCCTGCGGGCGCCAGGGCATGTTTTTGGTGGTGGTGGGCTGCACGGGGCCGCAGGCGATCAGGCTGGCACCGCAGCCAGCCGCGCGTGCCAGCTCCCACAGGCTGTGTGAGCTCAGGCCCAGCACCAGCCGGTGGCGGGAGTCGAGCAGGGTCCGCCGGTCGGCGGTGCCCAAGGCCAGCAGGTCTTCCTGCCCGAGGTGCACGCCCAGCGTGGGGGCGGAGACGGCGTCAGACAGGCCCTCGGCGGGCAGGGCGGCCAGGACATCCTGCCAGTGGTCATTGATGAACAGGGTGGCATCGGCCTGCGCGGTGATCGCGCCGAGGGCCTGGGCCAGGTGCGCGGACAGACCTTCCCGCGCCTTGTGGCGCAGTTGCAGGCAGCGCAGGCCGGCATCCAGGGCCTGGGCGATGCGCTCGCCCGTGTTGACGATGCCGTAGAGGCCATCGGCCGGTGGGATGAACGGCTGGAACAACGGTGCCGTGTCGCCCGCCTGGTGCTGCAGGCGCCAGGGCAGCTCGCGGCCCAGGCCCAGCCAGGGCAGGGGGGCACCGCCGTGCGCCGGCCCTTGGGCAAAACCGTGGCGGGCCATCACCGGGCCGGGGCCTTGCCCTGCCGCGTGGGCATGGCTCAGGGCGTGGTGGGTCAGCTTCTTGGCCAGCACCAGGGCATCGGCGGCCGTGTGGCCCAGGGCCAGCGCGGCCGCGGCGCCCGTGGCGAAGGTACAGCCGGTGCCGTGGTGGTGGGGCGTCTCCACGCGGGGCGCGCACAGCCAGCCCTGGGCCTGGTCGGTGTCGATCCAGTCCAGGCAGTGCAGGCTGTCGCCGCTGGCCGCGTCACCGCCGGTGATGGCCACGTTGTCCGGGCCCAGCAGGCGCAGGGCGCCGGCCAGATCGGGCACCTCGTCGCGCGGGCCTTCATGGCTGGACGGGATGCCCAGCAGGCGGCGTGCTTCTGCGCGGTTGGGCGTGAGCAGGGTGGCACGGGGCAGCAGGTGGCGCTGGTAGGCATCGAGCACGGCCTCGCTGGCGAAGGCGGTGCCGCCGGCCGAGGCGCCCAGCACCGGGTCCACCACCAGGGCCACGGGGTGCGCCGGGTGGTCGGCCCGCAGGCGGTCCACCCAGCGCGCGACCATGTGCACCAGCTCCGGGCTGCCCAGCAGGCCGGTCTTGATCACGGCAGGCGGCATGTCCTGCATGAGTGCGCGCAGCTGCGCTTCCAGCCACGCGGCGGTGACCGGCTGCACGGCCTGCACGCCCTTGGAATGCTGGGCCGTCATCGCGGCCACCACGGGGCACAAATGCACGCCAAGTGCATCGGCGGCGCGCTGGTCGGCGCTCAACCCGGCGCCACCGGCGGTGTCCAGCCCGGCGATGCTCCAGAGGATAGGGGGGCGTGGGGCCGTGTTGCCAGCCGGTGTGGTGTCGTGGCGCATGGCTCAGATCAGCACGAAGGGGTGGCCGCTGACGGGCGTGGTGGCCACGGCCACGTCGCTGGTCGGCATCAGGCCGGCGGTGAAGCCCGCCCTGCCCGCCTCCACTGCATGGCGGAAGGCGCGGGCCATGCCCACCGGGTCACGCGCCTGCGACACGGCGGAGTTGAGCAGCACGGCGTCCAGGCCCAGCTCCATCGCGGCGGTGGCGTGGGAGGGCGCGCCCAGGCCGGCATCCACGATCAGGGTGATGCCGGGCAGGCGCGCACGCAGCGTGCGCAGCGCCCAGGGGTTGAGCAGGCCCAGGCCCGAACCGATGGGGGCGGCCCAGGGCATCAGGATGCGGCAGCCTGCGTCCACCAGGCGTTGTGCGCTGACCAGGTCGTCGGTGCAGTAGGGCAGCACCTCGAAGCCATCGCGCACCAGCTGGCGTGCGGCCTCGAGCAGCTCGAAGGGATCGGGCTGCAGGGTCTGCTCGTCGCCCACCACCTCCAGCTTGAGCCAGTGCGTGCCCAGCAGCTCGCGCGCCATGTGGGCCAGGGTGATGGCCTCGTGCGCGCTGCGGCAGCCGGCGGTGTTGGGCAGCAGATGCACACCCAGCGTGCTGGCGGTGTCACGGATGATCTGCACGAAGCCGTTGTCGCCGCCCGTGCCCGGCACGGCCAGTGTGCGCTTGAGGCCCAGCGTGAGCACCTGCGAGCCCGAGGCCTCGATGGCCTGGCGCAGCACCTCGGGCGAGGGATAGCCGGCGGTGCCCAGCAGGAAGCGGCTGTGCAGTTCGGTGTCGCCGATGCGCCAGGTGTCGCGTGGTGAGGGTGTGGTGCTCATGTTCTCAGCCTCCGGTGATGGGGGAAAAGCACAGCACGGCATCGCCGTCGTGCAGCAGGTGCGTGGCGCGCGCATGGCGTGGCACGAACTGCCCGTTGACGGCGGTGGCCACGCTGTCGGCGGGCTGGCCTTGCGCCGCGAGCAGGATGTCCAGTGCTTCGGCCAGCGTGCTGCCTTGCACCAGGCTCAGCGGGCCCTGGTCGGTGCGGATGGTGACGAGAGGCGCTTGGCTGGCGCTGTCGATGGCAAGGGCATCTGCGGGGCGCGTTAGGGCGTGTGGGGTGTCGTGCATGGCGAGTGTCCGTCGCGTGGGATCGGGTCAAGTCAACGGGGGGCTGCGAAGCGGGGCGATGCATGGGCCGAGCCCGCGCGTGGCGTACTGCCCAGGCCGGCGCTGGCCAGGGCCTCATCCACCAGCGAGGGCGCCAGCAGCCAGCCGTGGCGGTACAGGCCGTTGATGCGCAGCAGGCCGTCGCGGGCGTCGATCATGGGGCGGTGATCGGGCAGGGCAGGGCGCAGGTTGCGGTCCATGCGCAGGATGCGGGCTTCGGCCAGCGCAGGCATCACGCTGTGCGCCGCGGCCATCAGCTCGACGGCGCTGCGCAGCGAGACGGGTGACCGGTCTTCGCTCTCGATCTCGCTGGCGCCAATCAGCACGGTGTCGTCAGCCCGGGGCACGATGTAGACGCGGTGGCGTGGGTGCAGCAGGCGCACGGGGCGCTGCAGGCCCAGGCCGGGCGCGTGCAGCCACACGGTTTCGCCGCGCACGCCCCGCACGGGCAGGTCGGGGCGGGCGCCGATGCCGCGCGCATCCACCACCCAGTCGAAGCGCTGAGGGTGTCCATCGGCCAGCGCGAGCGTGTGCGGGGCGACGCGGCTGGCCGTGCTGGCCCAATGCCATTGCACGCCGGGGGCATCATCATGCAGGGCCTGCAGGGTGCGCACGGTGTCGATGTGGCCTTCGCCGGGCAGCAGCCAGGCGTGCAGCGGGCCGGCGCTGCCGTGCAGGCTGGGCTCCAGCGCGCGCAGTTGCGGGGTGTCCAGCGCCTGCGCCCGTGGTGTCGGTGCAGCCCCCTCCAGATGCCCCAGCACGCGCCGGGCAGCGCCCAGGTCGGCGCCATGAGCCACCATCAGGCTGCCCCGTCGCGCGAATGGCGCGTCATGCCCATGCGCAGCCAGGGCCGATGTGATGGCAGCCCAGCGCTCAATGGACACCCAGCCCCGTGCCGCCACCTCCGGCTCGGCCGTTTCCAGCTCGGCCAGTGGGCTGAGCATGCCGGCCGCCGTGAAGCCGGCCGCCCCCTGCCCATCGAAGGCCGGCTGCGGGCCGGCCGCCGGGTCGAACACGCTGACCCGGTGCCCTTGATGCGCCAGCGTCCACGCCAGCAGCCGGCCCAGCAGGCCTGCGCCCGCGATGCCGATCTCCAAGCCGCTCATGGTGCCTGCCTCAGCCTTGCGCCTTGATGGGAATGTAGAGCTCGCCGCCCACCTGCCTGAACTCGGCGGACTTCTGCGCCATGCCCTGTGCGATCGCGTCGCCATCGCCCATGCCCTGCTTCGCGGCGAA
>DDJC01000004.1:0-164 GCA_002339015.1 Burkholderiales bacterium UBA1834 | reverse complement strand
CAGAAGTGCGCCACCTTGGCCGCGTCCTTGGGCAAGGTCTCGTCGTGGAAATCGCGTGCCGTCTCCGGATCCAGCCCCAGGTTGAACTGGTCCTGCCAGCGGAAGTCGAACCGGGCCTGCGAGAGCGCGTCGTCGCGAGCGCGCGCGCCCGGGTGGCCCTTGGC
>DDJC01000113.1:2800-3310 GCA_002339015.1 Burkholderiales bacterium UBA1834 | reverse complement strand
CAGCGGGAACCAGCCGCCGTCGATCACCTTGACCACGTTGGCGCTGAAGAACAGCACGTCGATGACGAAGAAAAAGCCGGTGGCGAACAGGCACAGCGCCAGCGACATCTTCCAGGCATAACGGATCACGAAGAAGGTCATCACGGTGGTGATCAGCATGTCGATCGTGACCGTGATGCCGTAGGCCGCTGCCAGCTTGCTGCTCGAACCGAAGAACACCACCGCCAGCACGATGCAGGCGTACAGCGTCCAGTTCACGAAAGGGATGTAGATCTGCCCGGTTTCATTCACCGAGGTGTGCAGGATGCGCAGTCGTGGCAGGTAACCCAGCTGGATGATCTGCTTGGTGACGGAGAACGCCGCCGAAATCAGGGCCTGCGAGGCGATCACCGTGGCGAAGGTCGCCAGCACCACCAGCGGGTACAGCGCCCAGTGCGGTGCCATCTCGAAAAAGGGATTGTTGATGTTCTCGGGGTGCCGCAGCAGCATCGCGCCCTGGCCGAAGTAGTT
>DDJC01000113.1:197-2748 GCA_002339015.1 Burkholderiales bacterium UBA1834 | reverse complement strand
CGGCATACAGCGCCTCGGCGCCCGTGGCGCACAGGATGATGGCGCCCAGCGCCAAGAAGGCCAGCTTCGGGTGATTGAAGATGAAGCCCAGCGCGTAGTGCGGGCTGAGCGCGGCCAGCACGGCCGGGTTCTGCGCCACGTGGATGGTGCCCAGGACAGCCAGCACCGCGAACCAGAGGGCCGTGATCGGCCCGAAGAACTTTCCGATGCCGCCCGTGCCGTGCTTTTGCACCATGAACAGAATGGTCAGCACCACGAGCGTGATGGGCACGACGAAGCGCTCCAGCCCCGGCNNTGATCACGCCGTCGCCGAAGAAGATCGCTGTGCCGAAGATGCCAATGGTCAGCAGCACACGCCGCAGCGCCGGTTTGTCCTTCACGGCCGTTGAGGCCAGGGCGAGCATGGCAATCAGGCCACCTTCGCCGTTGTTGTCGGCGCGCAGGATCAGCGTCACATATTTGAGCGAGACGATGATCGTCAGCGTCCAGAACATGATCGACAGGATGCCGTAGATGTTCTCGGGCGCGACGGGCAGGTGCCCGTGGGTGAAGACTTCCTTGAGCGCGTACAGGGGGCTGGTGCCGATGTCGCCATAGACGATACCGATCGCACCCAGGGTGAGCGCGCCCAGCTGGGCGTTGCTCAGCGATTCTTTGGAGCTTGGTTGCACGGGAACTCGTTGCGGATCAGAGCGGAAGCCGCATTGTGCCGTGAACCAGGCTCAAATGAATATCACTCGTAGACCTCGGCATTGGGGTCGGTGGCTTCCAGCTCGTAACTGGCAGCCAGCATCGCCAGGCGGCCGACCACCCCGTACATGTAGAAACGGTTGGGCACGCTGGCGCCGGGTTTGGCGCCGGGCTTGGGCAGGTGCGAAGGCTCGGCAAAGGCCAGAGGCACGAAGCTGGACCCCGGTGCGTTCAGGTTCTCGTCGATGCCGCGGTCGGCGTGCACGCGGTAGAAGCCGCCCACCACGTAGCGGTCGATCATGTAGACCACGGGCTCGGCGACGGCGTCGTTGATCTGTTCATAGGTGGGCACGCCCTCCTGGATGATCACGCGGCTGACTTCCTGGCCATCCTTGACCACGGACATCTTGTTGCGGGTGCGGCGGTTGAGGTCGGCCAGGTCCTTTGCATCACGCACGGTCATGATGCCCATGCCATAGGTGCCGTTGTCAGCCTTGACGATGACGAAGGGCTTCTCGTTGATGCCGTATTCCTTGTACTTGCGGCGGATCTTGCCCAGCAGCGCATCGACCTGGGTCTGCAGGCACTCGTTGTTGCCGTCTTCCTGGAAGTTGACCTCGTCGCAGACGGCGTACATGGGGTTGATCAGCCACGGGTCCATGCCCAGCAGCTTGGAGAACTTCTTGGCGACTTCCTCGTAGGACTGGAAGTGCTGGCTCTTGCGGCGCACCGCCCAGCCGGCATGCAGCGGCGGCAGCAGATACTGCTCGTACAGGCCTTCGAGCACGGGCGGGATGCCGGCCGACAGGTCGTTGTTGAGCAGGATGGTGCAGGGGTCGAAGTGCTTGAGGCCCAGGCGGCGCTTGGTGCGCACCAGCGGCTCCAGCGTGAGGGTGCTGCCGTCGGGCAGGTTCAGCGCGGTTGGCTCGGTGATGGTGTCATCGAGCGAGCCCAGGCGCACATTCAGGCCCGCGGCCGAGAAGATCTCGACCAGGCGCGCCACGTTCGTCAGGTAGAACGAGTTGCGGGTGTGGCGCTCCGGGATCAGCAGCAGGTTCTTGGCCTCGGGGCAGATCTTCTCGATCGCGGCCATGGCGGCCTGCACCGCCAGGGGCAGCATCTCCGGTGTCAGGTTGTTCCAGCCGCCGGGGTAGAGGTTGGTGTCCACCGGGGCCAGCTTGAAGCCGGCATTGCGCAGGTCCACCGAGGTGTAGAAAGGCGGCGTGTGCTCCATCCATTCCAGCCGGAACCAGCGTTCGATGGCCGGCATGGATTCCAGCATGCGCTGCTCAAGCTCGTTGATGGGGCCGGTCAGCGCGGTGATCAGGTGTGGAACCATGGGGTGGTGCTCTTCGGGTCGTCTGCGGGGTCGTGGCAGTCATTGTAGGAGCTTGGAACGGTCGCGCCGCATGTCGACAGGAACCGTGCTCTTTTGGTGACGATGTGCCCACGTTGGGGCACGTTGGCGGATTTCCAGGGAATGGCGCGATGACGCCTCATCTTGTCCGGAAAAGCGAAAAGGGCTGCCCGGAGGCAGCCCTTTGGCTGGTCGATCGGGGCCTGTTGCCAGGCCCCTTCACGATCACTTGTGATAGGCCGTTTCGCCGTGCGAGGTGATGTCCAGACCTTCGCGCTCTTCGTCCTCGGGGACACGCAGGCCGATCACCAGGTCGACGATCTTGTAGGCGATCACGGAGACCACACCCGACCACACGATGGTGATCAGCACGCCCTTGAGCTGGATCCACAGCTGGCTGGCGATGGAGTAGTCAGCCGCAGAGACCATGGTGACGGTCGTCCAGTCGGCGACCAGCGAGGGGCCACCCAGGTTGGGCGAGTTGAACACGCCGGTCAGCAGGGC
>DDJC01000113.1:0-154 GCA_002339015.1 Burkholderiales bacterium UBA1834 | reverse complement strand
TGCACGCCGAACACGTCCAGCGAGTCATCGGCGCCCAGCAGCTTCTTCAGGCCCGTCACGCCCCACAGGCAGATCAGGCCGGCCAGCAGGCCGATGATCAGGGCGCCACCGATGCCGACGTTGCCGGCGGCGGGGGTGATGGCGACCAGGCCAG
>DDJC01000021.1 GCA_002339015.1 Burkholderiales bacterium UBA1834 | reverse complement strand
ACACGCCCTCCCAGCGCTGGCGCAGGCCCAGGCTGCGCCAGGTCAGGTAGAGCTTGAGCCGGCCGTCCTGCAGGCTGGCCAGCATGTCGCGCAGGCCATCGGGGGTGGCGCCGTCGGGCCAGGTGCGCACCACGGCGTCGAGCTGGGCCGACAGGGCGAGGTGGTCCACCGGGCGGCGGTTGTCCGGGTCCACCAGGCTGAAGTTCCAGCCTTCGCAGCCCTGGTAGATGTCAGGCACGCCGGGGCCACCCATCTTGAGCAACAGCAGCGACAGGCTGTTCCAGGCGCCGAAACGCGCCACCTGCGATTGCAGGCGCGCGAAATCCTGGCGGAAGGCTGCTGCACCGTCGTCCAGCACCAAACGCCGGGTGAAATCCACCACCGACTCTTCGTACAGCGCATCCGGGTGCCGCCAGCTGGTCTGATCCTTCGCCTCGCGCACGGCCTTGAGCGCGTTCTCGCCCAGGCGCTGGGCCAGATCCTGCCGCGTTGCCTCATCGGGCGGGGTCATCGGCCAGATGCCCAGCAGGCTCTGGTAGATCATGTACTCGTCATTGGCCGTGGGCACCATCTCGCCGTCGACGCGGCGTTTGAAGGGCTCGGCCAGGCGACGCCAGCGCGCCAGCGCCAGGCGCCAGGCCGCCGGCATCTCCGACAGCACGGCCAGACGCGCGCGCACGTCCTCGCTGCGCTTGCTGTCATGCGTGGAGGTGGCCAGCATCCCGTGCGGGTGTGTGAAGGCCAGGCGCCTGAGCGATTCATGGAAATCATCCACCGTCATGCCGAACACCGACGGATCGCCCCCGACCTCGTTGAGCGCAAGCAATCGGTTGTAGCGATAGCAGGCGGTGTCCTCCAGTGATTTGGCCATCACCGGCGCGGTGAACTGCTGGAAGCGGGTGGCAAAGGCCAGCTTGAGCTCACGCAGTTGCGGATCCGTTTCGGTGGGCGCGGTCAACAGGGTGTCGCGGATCAGGTGCAGCACACCGACATCTTCCAGGCCACGCCGACGCATGGCTTCGTGCACGGCGGTGTCGATCCAGCCCCGGTCCTGCGCGGACATGCCGCGCGCGCTGATGTAGCTGCGATAGACCGGGAAACCCAGCGTGAGTTCGACCAGGCCCAGGCGCAGGGTGTGCGGCGTGTGGTCACGGGTGCGGCGATCACGCCGGGTGATGTCGTGCAACAGGTGCGTGACGGTGCGCAGCTCGGCGGCCAGCTCGTGCTCCATCACGTGGCGCTTGCTCTGCAGCAGCACCTCGTCAAACTCCTCGTTCAGGCCGGTGAAGGCGCGGTACACCCGGCTCAGGCGCGTCTCCTGGGAGGGATCGACCAACAGGCGCGTGCTCAGGTTGCAGAAGCGGTAGCCACTGCCACCATGCACAGGCCACTCGGGCGGCATGGACTCGGTCTCGCCCAGGATCTTCTCGACGATCAGATAGAGCGCGCTGTGGCCCTCGGCATGACGGCGTGCATTGATGCGCTGGAAGCTGGCTTGCAGGCGCTCCAGGTAGCCCCGCGGATCAGCCAGGCCATCAGGGTGATCCACCCGCACGCCATGCACACGGCCCTGCTCGAACCAGTCCCACAGCAGCGCGTGCGACATTTCGAAGACTTCATCGCGCTCGGTGCGGATGCCGGCCAGGTCGTTGATGTTGAAGAAGCGGCGGTAGTTGACACCATCAGCCACGCGGTAGGAGGCCAGGCGCCACGCCTGGCGCAGCAGCAACTCGTCCAGCGCGTCGAAACTGCGCGGATCTCCCACGTGCCCATTCAGCGCAGCCAGCCGTGCCTGGAGGATGGCCCGGGCCGCTGGGTGATCGCGCAGCAGGATGCCCAGGCGGCGCTTGAGCTCTTCCTTCAGGCGCAGGCGTTCGGCCAGGCGGGCGGGATCTCGCTCCTGGCGCGTCGGCAAAGCCCCGAAGCCCTGGCGCAGGGCCTGCCATTCCTGCGCGGCCTTGGGGTCCAGGCTGGCGTGGGGCCCCCCATCCATCAGCTGCGGCCAATCGCTGGGATCGATGGGGCAGCGATGATCGTAGTAGGAGAGCACGATGGCGTTGCCTTCAGGCCACCAGTTCAGGCGCAGCTTGCCCTGCTCCAGCACCAGGCCGTACTGGTCTTCCAGCACCGGCAGCAGCACTCGGCCACCATGCTCGTCGCCGCCATGGGCCCAGTCGATGTCGAAGTGACCGGCATAGCGGGAGGCGGGTCCGTCCTCCAGCACCTCGCGCCACAGCGGGTTGTCGGCCTGCAGCACCCCCATGTGGTTGGGCACGATGTCGACCAGCAATCGCAGTTCGTGCTGATCGAGCGCGGCGCAGAAATCCTCGAAATCCTGCTGCGTTCCGATCTCGGGGTTCACCTCACGCGGGTCGACCACGTCATAGCCGTGCGTGCTGCCGGTGCGTGCCTTCAGGAAAGGTGAGGTGTAGACATGGCTGATGCCCAGGCGCTTCAGATAGGGCAGCAAGGCCTGCGCATCCTTGAAGCGCAGGCCGGCATGCAGCTGGAGCCGGTAGGTGGCGCGGGGGATCTCGGCCAGATCGGGGTCCCAGGCCGCCGCGTCGTGAGGGGCGGCGGGGTGGTGGGACGGGCGCTCATCCCGCAGGGCCTGGGCCAGTGCGGTCCAGCGCGGATCGCGCGCCAGCGTCGGCAGGTCCAGCGTGAGTTTGCGCCGCCAGTTGGGGTACTGCGCCTCGCTGGTTCCCGGCACATTGACCTGTTCCTGGGCGCCCAGCACGTCTTCCAGCTGCAAGGCCACCATCGCCGCGGGCGTGCGCGCCACGTAGCGGTGAACGGCCTCGGACAGGCGTGGGTCCGGGTCCGTCACGCTGTCTGGCGATTCGCTCAGGCCATCGGCCAGCAGGTTCTGCTCGCCCAGCGCCTGCAGCAAGGCCGTGCGTTCGCGCCCCCGACGGGTGATGTGGCCCTCGCGCAGTTCCGGGTCACGGTACACGCCCAGTTCATCGCGCAGGCGCAGGTCATGGCCTGTCCAGTAAGCGCGCAAGGTGGGCAGATCGTGGGTGCCCACGGTGGCCATCGCGCGGCGCGGCCATTCGGCGGGGGGCTTGAAGCGGCCCTCGTGCCAGTGCTGCTCGAAATAGAAGGGCCGGTAGGAGAGCAGGCCGTGGCGTTCCATCGCCGCGGAGACTTCCGGTGGCACGATGCCCAGATCCTCGCCGATGACGATGCAACGGTGGCGCTGGCTTTCCAGGCACACCAAGCGCAGCAGCTCATCGAAGGGATTGGCCACGTAGGTGCCCTGCAAGGGATCTGCGCCAGGCACCACCCAGAACAGGCGCATCAGGCCCATCACGTGGTCGATGCGCAGGGCACCGGCATGGCGCATGTTGGCGCGCAGCACGTCGAGCATGGGCTTGAACCCGGCTTCACGCAGTCGATTCGGCGTGGGAGGCGAGAATCCCCAGTCCTGCCCATTGGGGTTGAGCTCATCGGGCGGCGCACCCACCTGCACGCCTTGCGCATACAGCGCGGGCTGGGCCCAGGTCTCCGCGCCGCCAGGGTTCACGCCGATGGCCAGATCACGGTACAGGCCGATGCGCATGCCCAGTTCGCGCGCCAGGGTCTGCACGGCCTCGAGCTGAAGCTCCGCCTGCCATTGCAGGTATTCGAAGAACTCCACCTCGGCCTCATGGCTGCTGGCAAAGTCGCGCACCGCCTTGCTGCGCACATCACGATAGGCGTCGGGCCACACGGGCCAGCCCCACAGGCCGGCATCCTTGCGGTGGAAGTAGCGCTGCAGCGCGTCGTACAGGGCCTGCAGGCGCAGGCTGCGGCCATGCGTGCGCTGGAACTGGCGAAATCGCCGCGCACGTGCCGTGCCGCGCGCCAGGTGCTGTGACCTGAACCGTGCGTACAGCAGCTCGAACACCTGGAACTTCAGTTCGGACACGCCGGTGTAGTCCACCATGGGTGCTTCGCGCAGGGCCTGCAGACGCGCACGCCAGGCGGGCGAATTCACCAGGCGCTGGCAATCGTCGCACTCGGCGTACTCATGGATGTCTTCCACATCGAGGTAGAGCGCCTGTGTCCATTGCCGGCTCGAAGGGCTGTAGGGTGAAGCCTGTTCGGGGGCATGCGGAAACAAGGCGTGCAGCGGGTTGATGCCGACGAAATCGGCACCAGCCCGCGCAGCCAGTTGCACCAGCTCGCGCAGATCTCCGAAATCGCCCATGCCCCAGTTGGCACGGCTGCGCACCGCATAGAGCTGCACCGACAGGCCCCAGACACGAGGGTGCGGATCCAGGGGGCCAGCGAGTTCATGCGCACGGGGTGGGCACACCACCAGGTTGCTGGCGGCAATGGCCTGACGGGGGTCGCCGGCCTCCAGCGTGAGACGGTGATAGCCCGCAGGCAGGCCGGGCGGCAGCTCGATCACCGCAGGCACCAGGCGTGGGCCATCTTCGCGCAGCAGTTCAGCCGGGAAGGGCGGCGTCACCTCTGCCGCCGTGGCCACCGACGTGCCCTGCAGGCCCTGCCCGCCTTCCAGCGCGATGAACCAGGTCACCGGGCGGCCAAGTTGTTCGGCGGGCAGGCGCAAGGCGCAGGCCAGGGGCGTGACGGAGGCCGTGACCACCAGTGAGGGCGGCAGGATCTCATGCTCCGCCTGCTCGCGCAGGGCGTTCAGCGAACGGCTGGCTTCGTCGTCGTCGTCGGCCGGGTAGCCCATGGCTTTGCAAACGCGGCGCAAGGTGGCGGCATCGACCGTCATCACGCGGCCCCAGGCATCCTGGTAGTCCAGTGAGATACCGAGTTGATGGCACAACAGGGGGAGCAGCGATGTCATGGCAGCGCCTCCTCCACCAGATGCAGGCGCACGGACCATGGACCAAGCGCCCCGGGCAGCGCGACCTGGTCATCGCCGACACCGAACAGCAGGGCACCGTCCACACGCGGCAGGGGATCGCTGGGCGCGCCATCCAGATGGGCACGCATCACCAGCGTCCCGGCGCCCGCGGTGGGCCAGCTCACCTCGACGGTGCGGGGCCCCAGGAATCGGCTGGTGGCGGCACCTGCGCGGATCAGCGGCAATCGCGGCACCACCATGTGCGCGCGCACGGCCAGGGCCTGGGTGTAGAAGGACAGCCAGTCGCGGTGGGTCGCGGCGCGCAGTTCGTCCCAGTCGAGCGTGCTCGCGCGGAACACGGTGGGATCGTTCGGGTCCGGCACAGGCGGCCCGTCCTCACCTTCCGCACCCTGGGCGTGCTCCTGCCGGCGACCTTCGCGCACGGCGCGGGCCAGATCCCCCTGGAAATCGCAGAAATACTGGAAGGGGGCCATGGTGCCGAACTCTTCACCCATGAAGAGCATGGGGATGCCAGGCGCCAGCAACTGGATGCAGGCCAGCGCCTTGAGGGGTGCGGGGGCGCTGAGCGCTGTCAACCGTTCGCCGAAGGCGCGATTGCCGGTCTGATCATGGTTCTGCAGGAAATTGACGAAGCAGGTGACAGGCAGGTCTCGGCTGGGCTCACCACGAGGGCCGCCGTCATGCTGGGAAGCCTCGCCCTGGAAGGCAAAGCCTTCGGCCAGGCAGCGTACCAGTTGCTGCAAAGGCTGCTCGGCAAAATCGCGGTAGTAACCGTGCGTCTCGCCGGTGAGCAGCACATGGGCGGCCTGGTGGAAATCATCGTTCCATTGCGCCTCGAACAGGCCCGGCTTGCCAGGGTGGCCGAGGTGGTGGGCCTCGTTGCGGTTGTTCTCCAGCACCAGGTGGATCTGGCGGCTGCCGGTGGCCTCGCGGGCACGGCGCGACAGCTCGGTCAGGAAATGGTCGCTGGACGCATCCGCCATCGCATGGGCCGCGTCGATGCGCAGGCCGTCGAAGCGGTACTCGGTCAGCCAGTACAACGCGTTGTGGATGTAGAAGTCACGTACTGTGGCGGCATGCTTCGCATCGAAGTTGATCGCGTCGCCCCACGGCGTCTGGTGCGCGGGATTGAAGAACTCGCGCGCATAGGCATGCAGGTAGTTGCCGTCCGGCCCGAAATGGTTGTAGACCACGTCCAGCAGCACCATCAGGCCACGTGCATGCGCGGCCTTGATGAAGGCCTTGAGGTCGTTCGGGTGGCCGTAGCTGGGCTGAGGTGCATAGGGCAGCACCACGTCATAGCCCCAGCCGCGCTGGCCAGGCGATGCTCCCAGCGGCATCAGCTCGATGGCCGTGACGCCCAGGGCCGCCAGGTGCTCCAGCCGTCGCTCGGCTGCGGCATAGGTGCCTTCGGGGGTGAAGGTGCCGACGTGCAGTTCGTAGACGACAGCCTCTGCCCAGGGGCGCCCTTGCCAGGCCATGTCCTCGCCCCAATCGAAAGAGCGCGGGTCCAGCACCTGGCTGGGCTGGTGCACACCGTCGGGGTTGTAGCGCGAGGCGGGATCGGGCACATCCAGCATGCCATGCGCCGTGTCCACGGCGAAGCCGTAGCGGTCGCCGGCGCGAGCCTGGGGCACCTTCACGTGCCACCAACCGTCATCCACCTTCTCGCAGGGCAATTCCAGGCGCCCCCCGGAGGCCGGTTGAAAGACCAGATCCACCTTGGGCGCCGAAGGTGCCCACAGGCGGAAGGCGTAACCCGAGCGTGTATCGTCCGGGTCGATGCGCACTGGCCCGAAAGGCATGGCGTGCAGGCAGCGGCCCAGGCCGGGCACCACCGGCGCAATAGGCTCGACGTCGGAAGGCAGCGTGTCGGGTGCCGCCGGGCAGCGATCCTGGCCCAGGTCCTCGCCCACAAGAGCGCTCAGGGTGGCGGTCGTCATGCGCGCAACTGCCCTTTGCCGATGACGACGATACCGCTGTCGCTCACGTGGAAGCGCTGGCGGTCCGCGTCGAGGTCATAGCCGATGCGCATGCCCGCCGGGATCACATTGTCCGAATCGATGATGGCGCGGCGGATGCGGGCGCCTTCGCCGATGGTGGTGCGGTCCATCACGATGGAGCCAACCACCTCGGCATTGCTGTCCACACGCACGCTGCGGCGCAGCAGGCTGCGCTCGATCAGGGCGCGGCGCACATGCACGCCGGCGCCGATGGACGCGCCCTTGATGGTGGCGTCGTACAGCTGGGCGGCCTCGGTGTGGTCCGGGCTGGCCTGGATGGGCCACAGCGCGTTGTGCATCGAGAAGCGCGGCTGCTCGCCCAGGGTGTCGAAGTTGGCTTCGTAGTAGGCCTCGATCGTGCCCACGTCACGCCAGTAGCCAGCTTCCTCGAAGTCGTGCACGCCAGGCACCTTATTGGTCGCGAAGTCATAGGCCATCACGCGATGGCTCTCGGTCAAGGTGGGCAGCACGTGCTTGCCGAAGTCGTGCTGGCCATTGGCATGGGCCTTCTCCAGCGATGCCAGCAGCAGGTCGGTGTTGAAGATGTAGTTGCCCATCGAGGCCAGCGCGCGATCGGCACGGCCGGGCATGGGCTCGGCATGAGCGGGCTTTTCCTGGAAGTCGCGGATGCGGCCGCTGCCATCGGTCTTGACGATGCCGAAGGAAGACACCTGGCTGAGGGGCACGGGCAGTGCCGCCACCGTGGCATCCGCATTGTTGTCCACGTGGAACTGGATCATCTGGCGCACATCCATGCGGTAGACGTGGTCCGCACCGAACACGATCACCAAGTCGGGCTTCATCGACTGGATCAGGTGCATGTTCTGGTAGACCGAATCGGCCGTGCCCTGGAACCACTCGGGGCCGCGCTGCATCTGCGGCGGCACCACGGTGATGAACTGGTTGGGCATCAGCGGGCTCGTCACCCAAGTGCGTCGCACGTGCTCGATCAAGCTCTGCGATTTGTACTGCACCAACAGATAGACCGAATAGATCTTGCTGTTGATGAGGTTGGACATCACGAAGTCAATGATGCGGTGACGGCCGTTGAAGGGCACCGCCGGCTTGGAACGTTCGGCGGTCAAGGGGCTGAGGCGGGTTCCTTCTCCGCCGGCCATCACGATGGCCAATACGGTTTTGCCTGCGATCATGTCAGTCTCCAGTGCGGGCTCGTGGCCCTGTCAGGTCGGTGGGGCAGGCGGCGCGGTTCATCGCGGCGCCTCGAAGAACAGCGCCGCCAGCGGGGGCAGCGTGAGGGTGAGCGAGGCAGGCTGATGGTGGTGCGGCACCTGCAGGGCATCCACGCCCCCCAGGTTGCCCACGCCACTGCCGCCGTAGATCGATGCATCGCTGTTGAGCAGCTCGCGCCAGTGGCCCGCCAGGGGCACCCCCAGCCGGTAGCCGTGGCGCACCTCCGGTGTCAGGCTCAGCACCACCAGCACGGGGTGGGCGTCGTCATGGCCCTGCCGCAGGAAGGCGACCACGCCATGGTGGGCATCGTCACGCACCAGCCAGCGGAAGCCTTGCTCGCTGAAGTCGATCTCGAACAGCGCAGGATGGCTGCGGTAGACACGGTTGAGGTCGGCCACCCAGCGGCGCAGCCCGGCATTGAGCGGATCCTTCAGCAGGTTCCAGTCCAGCGTGGCCTCGTGGTGCCACTCACGCTCCGCACCCAGTTCGCCGCCCATGAACAGCAGCTTCTTGCCAGGGTGGCCCCACATCAGGCCATACAGCGTGCGCAGGTTGGCGAAACGCTGCCACTTGTCGCCAAACTGGCGGCCCAGCAGTGAACCTTTGCCATGCACCACCTCGTCGTGCGAGAGCGACAGCACGAAGTTTTCGCTGAAGGCGTAGACCAGGCCGAAGCTCAGGTCGTCCAGATGGAAGCCCCGGTACAGCGGGTCGCGCGCAAAGTGGCGCAGTGTGTCATGCATCCAGCCGAGGTTCCACTTCAGGCCGAATCCCAGGCCGGCCAGGCCATCCGGGTGGCCCACTGGCCGGCTCACGCCTGGCCAGGCGGTGGATTCCTCCGCGATCATCTGCACGTCGGGGTGCCGGGCATAGACCTCGGTGTTCAGGCGCCGCAGGAACGCCACGGCTTCCAGGTTCTCGTGCCCGCCATGCTTGTTCGGGATCCATTCGCCGGCCTTGCGGGCATAGTCCAGATAAAGCATGGAGGCCACGCCGTCCACGCGCAGCCCGTCGAAGTGGTACTTATCCAGCCAGAACAGCGCGCTGTCGATCAGGAAGTCGGCCACCTCGTGACGGCCATAGTTGAAGATGAGGCTGTTCCATTCAGGATGAAAGCCCTGGCGCGGATCGGCATGCTCGTACAGGTGCGTGCCATCGAAGGTCGCCAGGCCGTGCGCGTCGTTCGGGAAGTGCGAGGGCACCCAGTCCAGGATCACGCCGATGCCGGCCTGGTGCAGCCGGTCCACGAAGCGCATCAGCTGCTGTGGCGTGCCGTAGCGTGAGGTGGCCGCGAAGTAGCCAGTGGTCTGATAGCCCCAAGACCCATAGAAGGGATGCTCGGTCAGCGGCATCAGTTCCACATGCGTGAACCCCATGTCGATCAGGTAGGGGATCAGCTCGTCGGCCAGTTCCTCATAGCCCAGGAATCGCCGGCCATCGCGGCCGGACCGCCAGGAGCCGACGTGCAGCTCGTAGATGGACATGGGCGCGCCCAGCGCGTTGCGCGCCATGCGGTGGGCCATCCAATCACCGTCGCGCCACTCGTAGGACAGGTCCCACAGCACGGAGCCAGTGCGGGGCGGCTCCTCGGCCAGGAAGGCATAGGGGTCGGCCTTGTCGAAGGCCTCGCCCTGCTTCGGTTCGATCCGGTACTTGTAGCGCTGGCCGTGATGGGCACCGGGCACGAAGCCGTCCCACACGCCGGAATCGTCGCTGAGCAGATGCAGCTTGTGCAGGCCGCCCTGCCACCCGTTGAAATCACCGATGACGCTGACCGCGCTGGCGTTGGGCGCCCACACGCGGAAACGCGCGCCGGCCACGCCATGGTCCAGCCTCAGGTGGGCGCCCATGGCGCGATGACCTTGTGCAGCCGCGCCACGCGCTTCGGCGTGGTGACCTGTGCTGCCCTGCGATCCCGACCATGCGTCCATCAACATGACGTGCCTCTTTTGCTCGTGAGCGGTGCGAATCAATCACCGCTCAGGCACTTTAAAAAGCATGCTGCGTTGCAGCAGTCGTCGAAAGATCAAAGCATCGTCAGGCAAGCGCACGAGGGCCGTCAGTGACGCCCTACGTCAATACCGCCGCGTGTGAAACGGGCACCGTCCTGTAGTGCGATGCCTACAGCATCTTGGGCGGTCGGCCGACTGCGGGCGAGGCTGTGTTTCGGGACACTGTCCTCCAAGCGTGGCGCCCTGCACGCGGTCGATCCTGGTGACCAGGGTCCATCCACAAACCACCCCGAAGAGCCCAGAGGAGGCCGCCCATGAAGCCGATGCACGATGCCCCCACCCACGCCATGAACGCCTCGTCCGCCTGGATGCCTGCCCTGAGCCATGGCGACAGTTTTCCGGTCGAAGCGATGGACAGCCGTCGTCGCGCGATGAGCTTCAATGCCATCGACCACATGCGCAGCTCGGCCGCGCGCGCCCTGGGACTGGAAGCCGACGAGATCGGTGCGTTGGAGTCGGCACACGGCGATTGGTGAACACGCTACTCGGCGGAGCAGGTGGTTCAGCCTGCTCTCCTGGTAGGCAGCCAGGCGGGTACAACCCGCCTTTTTTGTTGCGCCACAAGGCAGCAGAGGACAAGGCCGCGTCAGGCCAGCCCTGCTTGCCGCCTTCAACGGCCCACCGGCCCTGAAATCTCCCCCCTGCGCAGCCCGTCCACCACTTCCTTGACGAGTGCGGTCGAGGCCGCATCCGTGCCGGACACGAACAGCAGTGCCGAACGCCCTGTCACCTCGTAGACATCGCCCGGCGCGTACTCCGGAATCTCTCGCTCCAGCGGGGCATTGGTGTCCACGATGCGCGTCCAGCGGGCCACGCCATGGTGGGCCGGCATGGTCCAGAGCACCAGATCATGGTGGGCATTGACCACCAGCAAGGTGGTCACGCCGTGCTGCCCCGCAGGCGGACGCCCATCGAGCAAGGCCCGCGCGTCGGCCAGCATGCCGATGCTGCGCATGGCCGCGTCATTCCATTGGGCTGGCTGCAACTCTCGCCCGGCCGCATCCACCCAGGCCACATCACGGATGCCGGCCCGCGTGGGATGGCGGCCACGTGCATGGCGCTTGGGACGCAGCACGGCCAGGGTGTCGCGCAGCCACAGCAGCTTGCGCACGAAGTTGGTGAGCGCTTCCTGATCTTCCGTGCGATCCCAGTCCACCCAGGAGATGTCGTTGTCCTGGCAATAGGCGTTGTTGTTGCCCTGCTGGGTTCGGCCCGCCTCGTCACCGGCCAGCAGCATCGGTGTGCCATGGGCCAGCAGCAGCGTCAGCAGCAGGTTGCGCTGCTGGCGGGCACGCAGCTTCAGGATCTCTTCGTCGTCCGTCGGGCCTTCGGCACCGCAGTTCCAGGAGATGTTGTTGCTGTTGCCATCGCGGTTGTTCTCGCCGTTGGCCTCGTTGTGGCGATCGTTGTAGGCCACCAGGTCGGCCAGGGTGAAGCCGTCGTGCGCGGTGATGAAGTTGACGCTGGCCCAGGGCCTGCGGCCCCGGTGGCGGAAGCGGTCGGCCGAGCCGGTCAGGCGCGAGGCCAGGCTGGGTACCTGCTTCTCGTCACCGCGCCAGAAGGCACGCACCTGGTCACGGAAAGCATCGTTCCACTCGGCCCAGCCAGGTGGGAAGTTGCCCACCTGGTAGCCGCCGGGGCCGCAATCCCAGGGCTCGGCGATGAGCTTGAGGCCCGTGAGCACCGGGTCCTGCCGCCAGGCCTGGAAGAAGCCGCAGGTCTGGTCGAAACCCTGAGGCTCGCGGCCCAGCACCGTGGCCAGATCGAAGCGGAAGCCGTCCACGCCCAGGCTGGCCCAGTAGCGCAGGCTGTCCATGATCATCTGCAGCACGCGAGGGTGGTTGGCGTTGACGGTGTTGCCCGTGCCGGTGTCGTTGATGTAGTGGCGCGGGTGCTGCGGATCGAGCCGGTAGTAGGAGGCGTTGTCGATGCCCTTGAAGCTCAAGGTGGGCCCCAGGCCATTGCCTTCGGCCGTGTGGTTGTAGACCACGTCCAGCAGCACTTCCAGGCCGGCGTCGTGCAGGCGCTCGACCATCTCGGTGAAGTCGGCCAGCTGGCCGCCCGCCAGGTAGCGCGGATCCGGGGCGAAGAAGGCGATGGTGTTGTACCCCCAGAAGTTGGTCAGGCCGTGATCGTGCAGATGGGGTTCGTCGGCGAAGGCGTGGATGGGCAGCAGCTCGACCGCGCTCACGCCCAGCGAGCGGATGTAGGCGATCACCTCCGGGTGGGCCAGGCCCCTGAAGCGGCCCCGTGCGTCGTCCGGCACGGCGGGGTGGCGCTGCGTGAAGCCCTTGGCATGCGTCTCGTAGACGATGGTGCGATCCCAGGGGCGACGCCACGCCGGGCGCGCGGGAATCAGGCGCGGGTCATCGGCCAGCACCCGGGCCTTGGGCATGGCTGGCGCGCTGTCGAGTTCGCAGAAGGACAGGTCGGCATCCGGGTGATCCAGCTGATAGCCGAACAGGCTCGGGCCCCATTGCAACTGGCCGACCAGCGCGCGCGCGTACGGGTCCAGCAGCAGCTTGTGGTGGTTGAAACGGTGACCTTTCTCGGGCTTGTAGGGGCCGTGCACCCTGTAGCCATAGACCAGCCCGGGCTTGGCACCCGGCAGGCGGCCATGCCAGACCTCGTCGGTGTGCTCCGGCAGGTCGACACGGTGCAGCTCCTTGGTGCCGGTCTCGTCGAACAGGCACAACTCCACACGCGTGGCATGCGCGGAGAACAGGGCGAAATTGACACCGTCTTCGTCGGCGGTGGCACCCAGGCGGTGCGGGCTGCCGGCCTCCGCCGGCGCCCATTTGGTGGATTTTTTCATTGGGCTCGGGGCTGTTTGTGAATCACCGTGAAGGGTGCCCCATGGCCCGACAGTTGGCTTGTCGGCAGCGCCGGAAACTGGCGTCAGCGACCGCCGACACAGCGGTGCACGCCGACAGCGCCGTCGCTGGCGGCGGGTCTGCTGGCACGAGTGGCTGGCTTGCACGGCCAATAAGTTGCATGTAATATGCATCTTAAAGACGCCTTATCCCCATGCAGCTCACCCGTTTCAGTGACCTTGGCCTTCGCGTGCTGATGTACCTGGCCCACCAGGACCGGCCCGAGCCCGTCACCATCGCCGAGATCGCCACCCAGTTCCAGGTGCCCACCAACCACCTGACCAAGGTGGTGAACAGGCTGGGCCATCTGGGTTGGGTCAGCACGCTGCGGGGCCGTCACGGCGGACTTCGCCTGGGCCGTCCCGCCACCGAAATCCGCATCGGCGAGGTGGTACAGCAGATGGAAGGCCATGAACAGCTGATCGACTGCGCCGGCCTGGCTTGCGTGCTTGCAGGGCAATGCATGCTGCAAGGCGCACTGCACGCCGCGCTGCGCGCCTTCTACGACGAACTCAATCGTCACACGCTGGCCGATGTCTGCACCACACGCACGGGTGAGGCCATCATCCAGCTGCACCGGCAGTTCATCAACCAGCGCAACGCGCTGGCCAGCCCCTCCCACTGAGCCCGCCTGTTCAACCTTGGCGCCGAAGCCCTTCCCATAAAGATGCATTTTCTATACCTCTTTTAGCCACTGGAGCCCCCCATGATCTCGACCACCGCCCGTCCCTACATCCAGGCCAGCGTGCCCGTGCTGCGCGAGCACGGCCTGGCCATCACCACACGTTTTTATGCCCGCATGTTCGAGGCGCACCCCGAGCTGCGCAACCTCTTCAACATGGGCAACCAGGCCAGCGGCGCGCAGCAGCAATCGCTGGCCGCTGCCGTGTTCGCCTACGCGGCCAACATCGACAATGCGGCGGCCCTGACGCCCGTGCTGGACCGCATCGTGCACAAGCACGCGGCCGTGGGCATCAAGCCCTCGCACTACCCCATCGTGGGCCGGCACCTTCTGGGCGCCATCGGCGAGGTGCTGGGCGAGGCCGCCACGCCCGAACTGATCGCCGCCTGGGACGAAGCCTACTGGCTGCTGGCCGGCGAGCTGATCGCGGCCGAGGCCCGCCTGTACCAGCGCACCGGCGCCCAACCGGGGCAGTTACAGCCCCTGCAGGTGCTGCGCACCGAGCGCGAAGGCGAGGACACGGTGTCGATCTACCTGCAGACCGCGCAGGGCACCAGCCCCGGCACCTTCCTGCCTGGCCAGTACGTGAGCGTGGCCATGGACTGGACCGACGGTGCGGGCGCTGCATGCCGGCAGCTGCGCCAGTACAGCCTGTCGGACGCCCCCGGGCAGCCCTGGTGGCGCCTGACCATCAAGCGCGAGGCTGGCACGCCGGCAGGCCAGGTCTCGAACTGGTTGAACGATCAGGTCAAGGCCGGCGACGTGCTGCCCGTGAGCGCTGCGTATGGTGACTTCACGCCCGTGCTGGAGGGCGATGCGCCCCTGGTGCTGCTGTCGGCCGGCGTGGGCATCACGCCCATGGTGTCGGTGCTCAAGGCCCAGTCGCGCCAGAACCCGGCGCGGCCCGTGGTGTTCGCCCATGCGGCGCGCGACGCCGCGCAGCAGGCGCTGCTGGCCGATGTGCAGGAGGCCGCCCGCCACATGCCCCGGCTGCGCACCGTTCTGTTCCATGAACAAGGGCGCGAGCATGACGCGCATCAGGATCTGGCACACACCACCTACCGGGGCCGCATGACCCTGGAACCCGTGCTGGCCGATGTGGACCTGGCCCAGGCCCAGGTGCTGATGTGCGGTCCGCTGCCCTTCATGCGCGCGCAATGGGATGGCCTGCGCCACCAGGGTGTGTCGGCAGAGCGCATCCATCGCGAGGTGTTCGGCCCGGAGCTGCTGGATCATCTGCTCTGAGCCCGCAGATCCGAGCCCGTGCGGCGGGAGTCCTCCCGGGCCCGCCGCCACCAGCGCTCAAGCCGTCGCCACCTCGCTGCGCGTCACCTGCACAGGCCGTACACCACCGCAGCACACCAGGTCGTAATCGCCCAGGTTCACGTGGCGGGTTTCCAGCCAGTACTTCCAGGTGGACTTGGGCCAGATCGCGAAGTTGATGCCTTCGGCCGTCTGGTACCAGCTCTTGCAGCCGGTCTGCCACACCGTGCCCTTGAGGGCCTCGGTCACCTCGGCCAGGAAGCGTTCCTGGGCTTGGGGCTTGACGTCGATGTAGTCCACCTTCTGGTCCTGCACCAGCTTCAGGCACTTGACGATGTAGTCAGCCTGCGCCTCGATCATGAAGATGATGGAGTTGTGGCCCAGCCCCGTGTGCGGACCGACCAGCTGGTACATGTTGGGATAGTTGGCCGTGCTGATGCCCAGGTAGCTGGTGGGGCTGGTCTTCCAGTCTTCCTGCAGGGTGTGGCCCTTGCGGCCGCGCAGCTCGAAGTTCTTCATGTAGATGCGCGGGTCGACCACGAAGCCCGTGCCCAGGATCACGCAGTCGGCCGGGCGCTCCACGCCATCGCGCGTGACGATGCTGTGCTCGCGCAGTTCCTGGATGCCTTCCGTCACCAGGGACACGTTGGCGCGGTTGAAGGTAGGGAACCACTTGTTGGAGATGAGGATGCGCTTGCAGCCCAGGGTGTAGTCCGGCGTGAGCTTTTTGGCCAGCGCCGGGTCCTTCACCTGCAGGCGCACCAGCTTGCGCAGGCCCATCTCGCCGATCCTGGCCATCCACGGGTTGAAGATGGGCCACACGCGCGATTCGTTGGTCCAGTAGCAGCGCCAGCGGTGCAGGGTGCGCGTGATGGGCAGGGCCTCGAACAGCTTCTTGCGCAGCAGGCCGTACTCACGCTCGTCGCGCGGGATCACCCAGGCGGCCGAGCGCTGGAACACGTAGAGCTGCTTGGCGAAGGGCGCGATCTCGGGCACGTACTGGATGGCGCTGCCGCCGGTGCCGATGGACACGATGTGCTTGCCGCGCAGGTCATAGCCGTGGTCCCACTGGGCCGAGTGCATCACCTTGCCCTTGAAGTTCTCCAGGCCCGGGATCTTGGGAATGGCCGGCACGTGCAGCGGGCCCGAGGCCAGCACCCAATGGTGGGCGCTGATGGTGTCACCTGCCGCGGTCTTGATCGTCCAGCGGCCGGTGCGGTCGTCGAACACGGCGCTGGTCACCTCCTGGCCGAAGCGGATGTGCGGGCGCAGCTGGTAGCGCTCGGTCACGTCCAGCATGTACTGCTGGATCTCGCTCCACGGGGCGTAGCGCTTGGACCAGTCGTTCTTGGGCGCGAACGAGTAGGAGTACATGTGCGATTGCACGTCACAGGCCGCGCCGGGGTACTGGTTGTCGCGCCAGGTGCCGCCCACCTCGCTGCCTTTCTCGAGCACGACGAAGTCATGGATGCCGGCCTCTTTCAGCTTGATGGCCATGCACAGACCGCCGAAACCGGCACCGGCGATGGCCACCTCGACGTGGCGGACGGGATGGGCGTTGGGAGGGTTCGTGGTCATGGCGTCACCTTGTCTCGTGGTGGATGGTGGTTCGGATCAGTGACTTGATGGTGCGCAAACCGGCCCGCGGGGGCCATGCTAGATTCGACCGGCAAATTGATCTTTTCGGCCAGACCCGCTGGTTTCGGCCAGTTTCAAGGGTTCACCCCGCCCCTCCATTGATCTTGATCACATGAGCACGCGATCCATCCTCGGCCTGATCTACATGGTGCAGGGCCTCAAGCACCTGGGCGAGGATCCAGGCCCGGTGCTGCGCAGGCACGGCCTGGACATCGACAAGCTGGACCCGAGCACCCGCATCGAGCGCGCGCGCGAGCTGCGCATCTACGCCGAACTGGCCGAGCAGCTGCACGACCCGATGCTGGGCCTGCGCCTGGGCGGCTTCTACGGCCTGGCCGGCTATGGCCCGCTGGTGATGCTGATCATGACCTGCGCCAACGCGTGGGAGGCCTTCCAGATGGGCGTGAAGTACCAGCGCCTGACCTACCTGTTCGGCACGCTGCGGCTGGAGCCGGGCGAGCGCCTGAGCGCGCTGGTGCTCTCGCCCATGGCCATGGCGCCCCAGGTCTTCCGCTTCCGCGTGGATGGCGAGGTCTCAGGCACCTACAAGATGGTGCGCGACATGCAGGCCACGATGGGCCTGGACATCCACGCAGAGCGCATCGACATGCCCTACCCGCGCCCGCCGCAGGCGGCCGAGTACGAGGCCTACTTCAACGCCCCCGTGCGCTTCGGCGAAACAGAGGCGCGCTTCTGGCTGCGCAATGAACATTTGCAGTTGCGCTTCCCCAGCGCGGACCCGGCCGCGCACGCGATGTACCGCGCCATGTGCGACCAGCAACTGCAGACACAGCAGGCCGAGGAGGCCCAGCAGGGCATGGCCGAGCGCGTGAAGGCCCACCTGGGGCTGTTCAACGGCGAGTTCCCCGGCTCGGAGGATGTGGCCAAGGCGCTGGGGCTGTCCGAGCGCGGCCTGCGCCGGCAACTGGCGGAGGAAGGCCACAACTTCCGCGACCTGCTGGCCGAGGCCCGGCACGCCCGTGCGCGGCACTTGCTGGCTCACAGCACCTTGGCCGTGGAGGCCATCGCACAGCAGCTGGGCTATGCAGAATCGGCCGCCTTCATCCGCGCCTTCCAGCGCTGGCAGGGGATGACGCCGGCGCGCTACAGACAGCAGCCTGCCGAAGACTGATCACGCCGGCAGATCAAGGCGCGAGCGGGGATCACGCAGCACCTGGCCATTGGCCTGGGCGCGGTAGCGCGCCGATGCCCCATAGGCCGTCTTGCGCACGCGGTTGAGTGCGCCCAACGGGCGGTGCGCCGCCAGCCCGCGCCAGGGCGAGAAGGCCATGCCCAGGTCCACCTGGGCCACACGGCCGCTGCTCCAGACATCCTGCACACCGGCGTCCAGCGTGGCCACCGTGACATAGGGGCTCTCTGCCTCGGACCAGGCCACCGAGCCATCCTCGATGGGCATGCTCTGCAGGTTGGTGCACAGCTGTACGCGCAGCTCCCACCGGCCACCATGGTGCTGGAAGTGGTCGATCACGGCTTCACGGATCGGATTGGGTGAGCCACTGGCCACGAACGAGTCCAGTGGCAGGCCCTTGAGCGCCAACAGATGGTCCGAGACCGGCACCAGGCTGAGCTTGGCCACGTGGCGACCATACAGCAGCGGCAACTGGGTGTAGAAGGTCTCGCCGAGGATGTGGGTAAGCGGATGACCACCCAGTGTCTTGAGCAGGGAGCTTTCCAGGCCCATGGCTTCCAGCGTCTTCTCCGCACCGCGCAGAAAGGTGGACAGCCCCCGCTTGAGCACGGGCACCTTGTCGGTGGTGGCCGCCAGGCCCTTGAGGCCCTGCAGGAAATCGCGTGGCGTGGCTTGCCCGAAGGTCGGCGCATCCACCATCAGGAAATCCTGGGTGAGCTCGTCCTCACTGCCCGGCAGGCGCTCGCCATTCACCCCGATCACCTTGATGGCGATGCCGCGCGGCACCGATACACGGTCATCCAGCACATCACCCGGGATCGTGGACAGGCGCATCACCACGGGGTAGGTGGCGGGCCGGAAGAACAGCCCTTGCGCCAGCGATGGCGGCAGCCCCTCGTGCACCCGCAGCTCGCCAATCACGATGCCATGCGACTTGGCATGCACACCGCGCTCGGCCTGGCCTTCGTCTTCCAGCACCGTCTCGGCGATGCTGCGCATGGTGCGACCGATGGCGACGGCCACGTCGGCCTCGTCATCCTCAATGCGCTCCATGTCCGAGCGGAACTCCAGCGGCTCCTGCGACCAGCGCGCCATGACATCGACAGCGGAAGCGGCTTCCTGGTGGGCAGTGAGCGTCATGGCGGATCCTTGGGTGGGTTGGATGGGCTTGATTTGCTGCTGGCTGGCGATGTGCTGCCGGAGACGCGCCAGATGGCATTGCCCACGTCATCGGCCACGAGCAGCGCGCCCTTCTTGTCGAAGGCCACACCAACCGGGCGGCCGCGCGCCTCGTCATCCTTCACAAAGCCTGTGAGCACATCCACCGGCAGGCCGCTGGGCTTGCCATCGGCAAACGGAACGAACACCACCTTGTAGCCACTGCGCGGCTTGCGGTTCCACGATCCGTGCTGGCCAATGAACATGCCTTGGCGCATGGCCGCAGGCAGGTTGCTGCCCTCCGCATAGGCCAGGCCCAGCGAGGCGGTGTGCGCGCCCAGCGCGTAATCAGGCACGACCGCCTTGGCGACCAGGTCCGGACGTTGCGGCTTGACGCGCTCGTCCACATGGCCGCCGAAGTAGCTGTAGGGCCAGCCGTAGAAGGCGCCGTCCTTCACCGACGTCATGTAGTCGGGCACCAGGTCGTTGCCCAGTTCATCACGCTCGTTTACCACGGTCCACAAGGCGCCGCTGGTGGGCTCCCAGGCCAGGCCCACGGGATTGCGCAGGCCGCTGGCGAACAGGCGCTTGGTCTTGGCCTTCAGGTCCACCTCCCAGATGGCGGCGCGGCCTTCTTCGGCCTCCAGGCCGTTCTCGCCCACGTTGCTGTTGGAGCCCACCGTGGCGTAGAGCTTGCTGCCATCCTTGCTGGCGATGATGTTCTTGGTCCAGTGGTGATTGATGCCCGATGGCAGGTCCACCACCTTCTCGGCGGATGCAGTGATGCGGGTCTGGCCTGTCTTGTAGGGAAAGCGCACGATGGCGTCGGCGTTGGCCACATACAGGCTGCCATCGACCAGGGCCATGCCGAAGGGCGAATTCAGCCCGGTGATGAAATCGTGCCGGGTTTCGGCCACACCATCGTGGTCCGTGTCGCGCAGCAGGGTGATGCGGTTGGGGCTCTCCACCCCTGCACCGGCACGTTTCTGCACCAGCTTCATCACCTGGCCCTTGAGGCCGTCGGCCGGCTTGGGCGGCGCGTTGGTTTCGGCCACCAGCACATCGCCATTGGGCAGCACATGCAGCCAGCGTGGGTGGGCGAGTCCGGTGGCATAGGCCTGCACCTGCAACCCTTGGGCAGGCGTTGGCTTGACGCCCGCAGGCCATCCGGTGGCCTTGGCGATGTGCACCGTGGGGATGAGTGATTTCTCGGGCGCGGGCAGTTGAGGATTGGCGCCATAACCGACCGGCTGCGAGACATTGGGGTCCGCCTTGTCGGCCTGGCCCTTCTGGGCCAGGGCCGGCGAGGGTTGCAGCCAGCCTGCGGCCAGCACAACCACGGCCAGAGATCCCGCCACGCCCCATCGGACAGGTTGAAACTGGCGCGTCGTCGTCGTTGAAAGCATGGAGCATCCCGGTGATTGGAATCACCGCAGTGTGACGCGCCAAGCCCTCTTCACGTGTCAGACAATGCCGATTCGGCTGTCAGGCGATGCGCTCGCCCATGGGCTCGCTGGCTGGGCCGCCAGGGCGCCAGCCGGCTGCGAAGCCATCGCCATCGGCCGACTCAGCGGTGCATGTGGTTGCCGGCGCAGCACCTGCGCCAGCCAGCCAGCGTAGAGCCAGCGGGCGGCTTCACGCGTGCGGGGAAGCTGGTGCTGCAGGCTGGCCAGCACCGTCTCGACGGGTTGCACGGAGGGGCCACAGGGCCGCAGCAGTTCAAGCGCGCCGGCCCGGCACCAATCCCGCACGATCTCCTCGGTGACCTCCAGGTGGCATTGCAGGCCGATGTGCGGCCCCAGCGTGAACCCCTTGTTGCGGCAATGCGTGCCGAACAGGGCACGGGTGGCCCCCTTGGGCTGGGCGAAAGTCTCGTAGTGCCAGTTGAAGGTGACCACCTCGGCCGCGCCACCGAACAGCGCGCGGGCAGGCGGGGTCACATGCAGCGTTTCCCAGCCGATGCAGGGCACGGGGTTGCGCATGACCTCTGCACCCAGGCCCCGGGCCAGCAACTGCCCGCCGAAACAGTGTCCCAGCACGGGGATGTCCATCGCCAAGGCCTGCTTGAGCAAGGCCTTCTCCTGTGCGATCCAGGGCAGCGGGTCGTTCACGCTGCGGTTGCTGCGCAGCAGCACCAGGCCGCTGAAATCACGCGCCTGCCGTGGCACGGCATCGCCGGCCTCCGGATGGATGTGCACGGTGGGCACGTGCCAGGCGTTCAGGAAGGCCTGCAGGTAGCCGGCGCGCTGGTTGGGATCGTGCTGGAAAAGGGCGATCGGTCTCATGGTCAAGGCATGCGACACAGGCATGCCATCGGTAGCGACCACATCACTCTAGGCAGACGCCCCTCAAGTTTAGGCACAGATTGAGGCTGCTCCCGTCAAGACCGCATCAAGGCCATCTTGATGGAATCTTGATACCGCCTTCCAGAAACTTGCCGATGTTTTGAGGGGCCGATTCCTACGATCTCCAAGTCGATCACAAGATCAAGAAGGATCCCGACATGGACATCGTTTACACCGTGCTGGCGGCCGCCCTGGCCGCCGCCATCTGGGGGATGGCCGCTGGCTGCGCCCGTCTGATGACACCCCGGGGAGGCCGCTCATGAGCGCGCTCTACGCCCTGTGCGCCATGGTGGCGCTGGCCCTGCTGGTCTACCTGGTGGCGGCCCTGCTGAACCCGGAGGACTTCACGTGAGCTCACAAGCCTGGCTGCTGCTGGCAGCCTTTCTCGCCACCCTGCTGGCGGTGGCCTGGCCACTGGCCGGCCTCATCACCTCGGTGATGCAGGGGCGTGCCCGATGGGCCGCCGTCTTCGAAGCGCCCCTCTTCAAGCTCGCTGGGGTGAGCCCCGAGCACGGCATGGGATGGCAACGCTACGCCCTGGCCGTGCTGCTGTTCAACGTGCTCGGCATGGTCGCCGTGTACGCCCTGCAGCGCCTGCAAGGCTGGCTGCCCTTCAATCCCCAGGGCTTCGGCGCCGTCAGCCCCGATTCGGCCTTCAACACCGCCATCAGCTTCGTGACCAACACCAACTGGCAGGGCTATGCCGGCGAAGCCACGATGAGCTACCTCACCCAGATGCTGGGCCTGGCCGTTCAGAACTTTCTGTCGGCGGCCACGGGCATCGTGGTGGTGATCGCGCTGATCCGTGGCTTCGCGCAGCATGGTGCCGGCAACCTGGGCAATGCCTGGGCCGACCTGACCCGCGTGGTGCTGTGGATCCTGCTGCCGATCTCGCTGGTGCTGGCCGTGTTCTTCGTGAGCCAGGGCACGCTGCAGAACTTCTCACCCTACCAGGAGGTGAGCACGCTGGAAGCCACCACCTACCAGACCGCCAGGCTGGACGCTGACGGGCAGCCCGTGAAGGACGCCCAGGGCCAGCCGGTGATGGAAGACAAGACCACCACGACCCAGAGCCTGGCGATGGGCCCCGTGGCCTCGCAACTGTCCATCAAGATGCTGGGCACCAACGGCGGCGGCTTCTTCAACGCCAACTCGGCCCACCCCTTCGAGAACCCCACACCGCTGAGCAACTTCGTGCAGATGCTGGCGATCTTTGCGATCCCGGCGGCGCTGTGCCTGGTGTTCGGCCGCATGGTGGGTGATGTCCGCCAGGGCTGGGCGGTGCTCGCCGCCATGACGGCCATCTTCGTGGTGGCCGTGGTCGTGCTCACGCACCATGAATCGCAGGGCAACCCGCTGCTGGCCGCCTTGGGCGTGGACGTGAGCGGCGGCAACCTGGAAGGCAAGGAAACGCGCTTCGGGCGGGAAGCCTCGGCGCTGTTCGCCGCCATCACCACGGCGGCCTCCTGCGGCGCGGTCAACACCATGCACGACTCGCTGATGCCGCTGGCCGGCGGCGTGCCCCTGATCCTCATGCAGCTGGGCGAGGTCGTCTTCGGCGGCGTGGGCTCGGGCCTGTACGGCATGCTGGTGTTCGCCATCCTGGCCGTGTTCATCGCCGGGCTGATGATCGGCCGCACGCCAGAGTACCTGGGCAAGAAGATCGAGACCTTCGAGATGAAGATGGTGGCGGTGGCCATCCTGGTCACCCCCGTCCTGGTGCTGGCGGGAACCGCGGTGGCGGTGCTGTCACCCGACGGTCAGGCCGGTGTGGCCAACCCCGGGGCGCACGGCTTTTCCGAGATCCTCTACGCCTTCAGCTCGGCCGCCAACAACAACGGCAGCGCCTTCGCGGGCCTGTCGGCCAACACCCCCTTCTACAACACGCTGCTGGGCATCGCCATGTGGCTGGGTCGCTTCGGTGTGATCGTGCCCGTGCTGGCCATTGCCGGCAGCCTGGCGGCCAAGAAGCGTCTGGCCGTCACGGCCGGCACCCTGCCCACGCATGGCCCGCTCTTCGTGGTGCTGCTGATCGGTGTGGTGCTGCTCGTGGGCCTGCTGAACTACGTGCCCGCGCTGGCCCTGGGCCCCGTTGTCGAGCACCTCGTGCTGCATCCCTGAACCTTCGGGACCAACCAACATGACCCGCAAAGCTTTCACCTTGTTCGACCCTGCGCTGCTCAAGCCCGCCGTGGCCGATGCCTTCCGCAAGCTGGCCCCGCAGGTCCAGTGGCGCAACCCCGTGATGTTCGTCGTCTACGTGGGCGCGATCGTCACCACCGGCCTGTGGCTGCAGGCCCTGGGCGGCCAGGGCGAGGCGCCAGCCGGCTTCATCCTGGCCATCGCGCTGTGGCTGTGGTTCACCCTGCTGTTCGCCAACTTCGCCGAGGCGCTGGCCGAGGGCCGCAGCAAGGCCCAGGCGGCCTCGCTGCGCGGCCTCAAGAAGCAGACCTGGGCCAAGAAGCTGCATGAACCTCGCTTCGGCTCACAGTTCCACCCCATCGAAGCCGATCAGCTTCGCAAGGGCGATGTCGTGCTGATCCAGGCCGGCGACACCGTGCCGGCCGACGGCGAGGTGATCGAAGGCGTGGCCTCGGTGGACGAAAGCGCCATCACCGGCGAATCGGCCCCCGTGATCCGCGAATCCGGCGGTGATTTCTCGGCCGTGACGGGTGGCACCCGCGTGCTGTCCGACTGGATCGTGGTACGCGTCTCCGTGAACCCGGGCGAGACCTTCGTGGACCGCATGATCGCGATGGTGGAGAACGCCAAGCGCCACAAGACACCCAACGAGATCGCGCTGACCATTCTGCTGGTGGCGCTGACCATCGTGTTCCTGGTGGTGACCGTCACGCTGCTGCCCTTTTCGATCTTCGGCGTGCAGGCGTCTGGTTCGGGCTCGCCCGTGCCCATCACCGTGCTGGTGGCCCTGCTGGTGTGCCTGATCCCCACCACCATCGCCGGGCTGCTGTCGGCCGTGGGCGTGGCCGGCATGAGCCGCATGATGCAGGCCAACGTGATTGCCACCTCGGGCCGCGCGGTGGAAGCCGCTGGCGACGTGGACGTGCTGCTGCTGGACAAGACCGGCACCATCACCCTGGGCAACCGTCAGGCCGCCGCGTTCGTGCCCGCGCCGGGCGTGACGCCGCAGGAGCTGGCCGATGGCGCGCAGCTGGCTTCACTGGCCGACGAGACGCCCGAAGGGCGCAGCATCGTCGTGCTCGCCAAGCAGCAGTTCCAGCTGCGCGAGCGCGACATCACCGCGCTGGGCGCCAGCTTCGTGCACTTCTCCGCACAGACGCGCATGAGCGGCGTGGACCTGCCGGGCGAAGGCGGCCAGCCCATCGCCATCCGCAAGGGCGCGGCCGACGCGATCCGCAAGCATGTGGAATCACTGGGCGGCCACTACCCGGCCCAGGTGTCCCAGGCCGTTGACGAGATCTCACGCCGCGGCGGCACGCCCCTGGTGGTGGCCCATGGCACGCGCGTGCTGGGCGCCATCGAGCTCAAGGACATCGTCAAGGGCGGCATCAAGGAGCGCTTCGCCGAACTGCGCCGCATGGGCATCAAGACGGTGATGGTGACGGGCGACAACCGGCTCACGGCCGCCGCCATCGCCGCAGAAGCCGGCGTGGACGACTTCCTGGCCGAGGCCACGCCGGAAGACAAGCTCAGGCTGATCCGCAGCCACCAGGCCGAGGGCCGCCTGGTGGCCATGACGGGCGACGGCACCAACGACGCGCCCGCGCTGGCCCAGGCCGATGTGGCCGTGGCGATGAACTCGGGCACGCAGGCCGCCAAGGAGGCCGGCAACATGGTCGATCTGGACAGCAACCCGACCAAGCTGATCGAGATCGTCGAGACAGGCAAGCAGATGCTGATGACGCGCGGCGCGCTGACCACCTTCAGCATCGCCAACGACATCGCCAAGTACTTCGCCATCATCCCCGCGGCCTTCGTGAGCACCTACCCGGCGCTGGGCGCCCTGAACGTGATGCACTTGGCCAGCCCCTCGTCGGCCATCCTGTCGGCAGTGATCTTCAATGCGCTGATCATCGTCTTCCTGATCCCGCTGGCCCTGCGCGGCGTGAAGTACCTGCCGCTGGGCGCGGCCGTGCTGCTGCGGCGCAACCTGCTGGTCTACGGCCTGGGCGGCGTCATCGTGCCCTTCATCGGCATCAAGGTGATCGATCGGGCGCTCTCCGGGCTGGGCCTGGTTTGAATGCCTATCGGCCCCTTTTCGGGAAACTCATCATGAACACCACCACCACACCCACCCCGACCCTCCAGGCGCCGACCGACAAGGGCAGCCTGCTGCGCCCGGCCCTGGTGCTCTTCCTGCTGCTGTCGCTGCTGACAGGCCTGGCCTACCCGCTGCTGACCGCGGCCATCGCCAAGGCCGTGTTCCCTGCACAAGCCGAAGGCAGCCTGCTGCGCAACCAGCAGGGGCAGCCCATCGGCGCCCGCCTGATCGGGCAGAACTTCACCGATCCCGGCCACTTCTGGGGCCGCCCCTCCGCCACCGGCACCATGCCCTACAACGCCGCCCTGTCGGGTGGCTCCAACCAGGGGCCGCTCAACCCCGCGCTGGTCGATGCGGTCAAGGCCCGCGTGGCCGCCCTGCGAGCGGCCGACCCTGGCAACACCGCGCCCGTGCCGCAGGACCTGGTCACCGCCTCGGCCAGCGGGCTGGACCCCCACATCAGTCCCGAGGCGGCCCGCTACCAGGCCGGGCGCGTGGCCCGCGTGCGCCAGCTGCCGGTCGATCAGGTCATGCAGTTCATCGAGCGCCACACCGAGCGGCCCCAGCTGGGTGTGCTGGGCGATGCCCGCGTGAACGTGCTGGCCCTGAACCTGGCGCTCGACAGCGCCTTGGGCACCCGCACGCCATGAGCCCGAGCGCTATCATGGACTCAACATGACAGCCCCTCATCACCGATGCTGATCAACTGTGTGGCCTACCGGCAAGGCCAGCGTCTGTCGGACTTCAGCCTGGATGAGTTGCCGGCCCACTTGGGCCAGCCCGACAGCTTCGTGTGGGTGGCCCTGCGTGACCCCGACGAGGCCGAACTGGCCCGCATGCAGCAGATCTTCAACCTGCATGAACTGGCCGTGGAAGACGCGCGCCATGGCCAGCAGCAACCCAAGGTCGAGGAGTACGGCGATTGCCTGTTCGCAGTGATCAACACCATCGAGCTGGACGCCACCGACGAGTTGCGCGTCGGCCAGGTCAGCGTTTTCGCCGGCCCGGGCTTCGTGCTGTCGGTGCGTTCCGGCAGCCAGCAGGGCCTGCTGGGGGTGCGTGAGCGTGCCGAGCGCGAGCCGCATCTGCTGCGCCAGGGGCCGGGCTTCGTGCTGTACGCCGTGATGGACGCCGTGGTCGACCGCTACTTTCCCATCATCGAATCCTTCGACGTCGAACTCGACGCCATCGAATCGCAGATCTTCGCCCCCGGCCTGGGCCGCACCAACATCGAACGCCTGTATGCGCTCAAGCAACGCATCACCACCGTGCGGCATGCTGTCTCGCCACTGCTGGAGGCCGTTGCCAAGCTCTCCAGCGAGCGCGCGCCGGGCGTGTGCAATCATTCGCGCGCCTACTTCCGCGACGTCAACGACCACCTCACGCGCATCCAGCGCACACTCGAGTCGCTGCGCGAATCCATCGGCACGGCCATCCAGGTGAACCTGTCCATGGTCACCATCGAGGAATCCGAAGTCACCAAACGCCTGGCCGCCTGGGCCGGCATCTTTGGTGCCGCCACCGCCTTCGCCGGCATCTGGGGCATGAACTTCGACCACATGCCCGAGCTGCACTGGCGCTGGGGCTACCTGGCCGCGCTGGGCCTGATCGGCACCACCTGCGGCGTGCTGTATTGGCGCTTTCGCCGCGCCGGCTGGCTGTGAACGACCTACAACGACCCGATCCCGACGCCCTGCTCGCCCAGGTGCAGCAGGACGAAGCCGATGCCCGGCGCGGCCGCCTGAAGATCTTCTTCGGCGCCAACGCCGGCGTCGGCAAGACCTACGCGATGCTGTCGGCCGCACGCGCGGCCCTGGCGCAGGGCATCGACGTCGTCGTCGGCGTGGTCGAGACGCACGGCCGCACGGAAACCCAGGCCCTGCTGGAGGACGTCGATGCGCCATCGAACGGGCATCGCCAGGACATCGGGCCGGCCTTGACAGACAGTTCCGCGGCCTCGCGCCTGCCGATCCTGCCGCTGCGCCAGGTGTCCTATCGCGACCGCACCCTGCCGGAGTTCGACCTGGATGCAGCCCTGGCGCGCCGCCCTGCGCTGATCCTGATCGACGAGCTGGCGCATTCCAACGTGCCCGGCTCGCGTCACCCCAAGCGCTGGCAGGACGTGGAGGAACTGCTGGACGCCGGCATCGATGTGTGGACCACGATGAACGTGCAGCACCTCGATAGCCTGAACGACGTGGTGGGCGGCATCACCGGCATCCGCGTGTGGGAGACCGTGCCCGACAAGGTCTTCGACGAGGCCGACGAGGTGGTGCTGGTCGATGTCTCGCCCGACGACCTGCTGCAGCGGCTGAAGGAAGGCAAGGTCTACCTGCCCCAGCAGGCCCAGCACGCCGCGCGCAACTTCTTCCGCAAGGGCAACCTGATCGCGCTGCGCGAGCTGGCCCTGCGCCGCACGGCCGACCGCGTCGACGACGATATGCTGCAGTACCGAAAGCAGAGCGCGGTGCAGCCCGTGTGGGGCGTGCGCGAATCGCTGCTGGCCTGCGTGGGGCCCGGCGAACACGGCGACAAGACCGTGCGCGCCACCGCCCGCCTGGCCGCGCGCCTGGACGTGCCCTGGCACGCCGTGCATGTGGAGACCCCGGACCTGCAGCGCCTGCCCGACGCGGCCCGCCAGCGCGCGCTGCGCAGCCTCAAGCTTGCGCAGGATCTGGGCGCCACCACCGCCACGCTGGCCGCCCAGGACGAGGCCGAGGCCCTGGTGCGCTATGCCCGCCAGCACAACCTGCTGCGCGTGGTCACCGGCCGCCACGATGGCCAGGGCGCACGCCCCTGGGAACGGTTGCTGCGTCCCTGGCGCCGCCCTCTGGCCGAGCGCATTGGCGCCCTGGGCCCGGACCTGGACGTGCTGGACATCGCCCTGTCGGCCGCGCCCACGCGCACTCCGGCACCGGCCACCACCAACGGCACTGAGCCCATCAACTGGCGCGGCTACGCCATCGCCACCGGCCTGTGCCTGCTCACCTCGCTGCTGTCCACCGTGCTGCTGATGGACGTGCTGGAACCCGCCAACATCGTGATGCTCTTCTTGCTGACGGTGGTGGTGGTGGCCGTGCGCCACGGGCGCGGGCCGGCGGTGCTGGCGTCCTGCCTGGCAGTGGGGGCCTTCGACTTCCTCTTCGTGCAGCCGCGCTTTTCGTTCGCGGTGGGCGATTTCCAGTACCTGCTGACCCTGGCCGTGATGCTGATCGTGGGCCTGCTGATCGGCCAGATGACCGCCGGCCTGACCTACCAGGCCAGGGTGGCCCAGCGGCGCGAAGACCGCATGCGCTCGCTCTACGAGATGTCGCGAGACTTGTCAGGCGCGCTGATGGCCGAGCAGGTGGCCGAGATCGCCGCGCGCTTCCTGAAGGCCGAATTCGGCGCACGCTCGGCCCTGCTGGTCGCGGGTGACGATACGCTCGGTGCCCCAGGCAGCGAACGCCTGGGCGAGCCCATCGCTTCCAGCCCCGCGCCCGAGCTGGATCCCGCCATCGCCCAATGGAGCTACGCCAAGGCCGAAGCCGCCGGCCATGGCACCGACACCCTCACCGCCAGCCCCACGCTCTACCTGCCGCTGGCCGCGCCCATGCGCCTGCGCGGCGTGCTGGCCGTGCAACCAGAAGATCCCAGCCGCCTGGCCGTGCCCGAGCAGCGCCGCCTGCTGGACACCTGCGCCTCGCTGCTGGCCATCTCGCTCGAACGCATCCACTACATCGAAGTGGCCCGCGCCAGCACCGTGCAGATGGAATCGGAGCGCCTGCGCAACTCGCTGCTGGCCGCCGTATCGCACGATCTGCGCACACCGCTGGCGTCGGTGCAGGGCCTGGCCGAATCACTGCTGAACACCCGCCCGCCACTGCCCGAGCCTGCCGCCGGCACGGCCATGGCCCTGCACGAGGCCTCGCTGCGCATCAACGCCCTGGTCACCAACCTGCTGGACATGGCCCGCCTGCAGGCCGGTGCCGTGCAGCTCGACCGCCAGTGGCAGCCGCTGGAGGAGGTGGTCGGCGGTGCCATCAAGGCCGCGCGGCCCGCACTCGGTGAGCGCCCCGTGCGGGTGAGCCTGCCCGGTGATCTGCCCTTCGTGCAGATCGACGCCGTGCTGATCGAACGCGTGCTGGCCAACCTGCTGGAGAACGCGGCCAAGTACACCCCCGCCCACACCGCCATCGAGATCGGTGCCGGCACGGAGGCCGAGCACATCACCGTGTGGGTGGACGACCATGGCCCCGGCCTGCCCAGTGGGCGCGAAGAGGCGCTGTTCAACAAGTTCGAGCGTGGTCAGAAAGAAAGCGCCACCCCCGGCGTGGGCCTGGGCCTGGCCATCTGCCGCGCCATCGTGGAGGCGCACGGCGGCACCATCCGGGGCCAGAACCGTGAAGGCGGCGGGGCGCGCTTCGTGGTGCGCATTCCGCGGGGCCAGCCCCCGGCCCTGGAGGCGCCCGCCGATGTCCCGCTCGATGATCCCGGCGCCCACGCTGCCACCGATCCCACCGCTGCCTCATGAGTGATCCGACACCCCGCCTGGTGCTGGTCGAAGACGACGCGCACATCCGCCGCTTCGTGCGCCTCGCGCTGGAGAGCGAACAGATGGAGGTGCACGAAGCGCCCACCCTGCGCGCCGGCCTGATCGACGCCGGCACACGCCGTCCCGACCTGGTCGTGCTGGACCTGGGCCTGCCCGACGGCGATGGTGTGGCCTTCATCCGTGACCTGCGCAGCTGGTCGCAGATGCCGGTGATCGTGCTGTCGGCCCGCACGGCCGAGGCCGAGAAGATCGCCGCACTCGATGCCGGCGCCGACGACTACCTCACCAAGCCCTTCGGCACCGGCGAGCTGCTGGCCCGCGTGCGCGCCCAGCTGCGCCGCCGTGCGCAGGGTGCCGGCGGCCAGGCCTCGGCCATCACCACCTTCGGCGACGTGGTGCTGGACCAAGCCCGCCGCGTGGTCGAACGCGCCGGCCAGCCCGTGCACCTCACGCCCATCGAGTACCGCCTGCTGGCGCACCTGGCCGCCCACCCTGATCGCGTGCTCACCCACCGCCAGCTGCTGCACGCCGTGTGGGGCCCCTCCCACGCCGAAGACACGCACTACCTGCGCGTGCACATGGCCAACCTGCGCAAGAAGATCGAGCACGATCCCTCGCAGGCGCGGCACCTGGTCACGGAAACCGGCGTGGGCTACCGCTTCGTGCCCTGAACAGCCACCCCTGAGCGAGGGGTGCAGTACAGGCCGGCGCAGGCTCATACTCTTGGCTGTCACAAAAATCCAGGACGCTCACGTCCACAGGGAGTTGAAGTACATGAACACGATCCGCTGGGCGGTGGTGGCCGCGTGCCTGGGCTTGTTGGCCGCGTGCGGCGGTGGGGGTGGCGGGGGCAAGAAGCCGCCGCCGACACCTCAGTCCGAAATACCGACCACCACAACGCTGTCAGCCGCCTACGAGGTGGCCTTGTCCTCCGATCAAGACTACCTCGACATCGTGGACCCCAGCACCGCCGATGTGCTGAGCAGCATCCGGGTCCACGGCTCCGAGAGCTGGCGCATCACGCTCAGCATGTCACAGAGCAGTGATGGGCGCACGCAGACCTATCAGCATCCAGCCATGCTCTACTACCTTGATGGCAAGGTGCAAGCCGTGAGCCTTGCGCGTGGAAGCTCGACAGCACCGCGACAGGTGTCCTCAATCACCGATGCATGCCGCATCCTGTGGCACATCGACAGTGACCTGACAGGCGCTAACAGCTGGCTGGCCATCGCGACCGAGGGTCCCGACGATCAATGCGACACCAGTGACGACGCGCTCGTTCTGGTCAACAGCAACATGTCGCCCAGCACCGCCCCCGAGACCGCGATCTTCAACCTCAACGGCCTGATCACGTCAGGTCGCGACGAAGCCGGCCGGCTGCAGAGCCTGATCACTTTCGAGCCCATCGTCGGGCAGTTTGTGCATTGGCGTCTTGACGGTAATGGCGCTCACTACAACATTGAGACCAGCGGCCTGGTCTTCCCTGCCGCAGCCAATATCCGCTGGCTGGGCCTGGTGCCCGGCCACCGTGACCGGGGCATCGTGCAGGTCGATGGCAGCTTGCGTCTGCTGTCCTGGACCAGCACCAGCGCCACCTTGTCGCCCACCTTGATAGCCGGTGTTGTGCCTGGCGGCCCGTTCATCGCGACCGACGATAACCGCCTCTATGTCATCAGGACACTGCCCAGTCCGGCCCTCATCGCCTTCGACGGGTCAGGCAACATCCCGCCGCCCATGTTGCCGCTGGACACCGGCAAAGGTGACCCCATCCAGTTGATGGTGAACGGCGACACCATGTGGGTGGTCCAACAGGACACCACGCTCGCCACGGCACCCAGCACCCTGACAGGCTTCAACAAGACCACCGGCGCATCACGTGAGGTGGATCGCTACGAGGTTCCCAACGGCATGCCCACCGAACTGGCCATGGGTCTTGCTGGCGTGAATGGCACCCGGCTGGTCTATACCAAGCCATCCGATGATGAAGACGACGACATCTCGCTGCATGTCATCGACAATGTCAGCGCGGCCCCCCGCCTTCTGGCAGAGCGCGTGTTCGGCATCGGCGTTCAGGCACAGCGCACGACAACAGTCGGCCAGTTCTCCGATGCCACGCACTTGCTGTGGTGCGACAAGGGCACCGCCTCCACCCCCGTCGATTGCACAGCGTCGCGCTTCAAGAGCTACAACATGGCGACAGGTGCCGTGACCGCCCTGGGGCAGGGCATCACGACCACCGATGCACTGGCGGTGCTGGCGTCAGCCTTCCTGGCCGACATCTACGACCAGCATCCCCTGATCACGGCCCAGTACCCAGACATGAGCACCACCACACTGTGGCAATTCAACCCTGATGTGGCCGGCTCTCTGAAATTCATCATCGGGCGGGGCAGTTCCAGCGCTGGCAGCGGCTCCAGCGGCAGCAGCAGTTCCCCCTGAGGAGGTTTCCCGCCGGGGCTGGAAACGCAGGATCAGGGCAGACGCGGTATAAACGCCCCTTCGCCCCCTGCGTTTCCTTTCCCCCGGCGCCCTCAGGGCGCCCGCTTCGCCCATGAGCTACTGCGCCATCGACTTCGGCACCTCCAACTCGGCCATCGCCATCCCGTCAAACGGGGACCAGGGCATGCGCCTGGTGCCGCTGGAAAACGGCCAGCCCACCATGCCCACCGCGGTGTTCTACTGCACCGACGCGGACGACCTGCCGCCCGCCGTGCACCGCCCGCCCGTGCCCGAGCTGCCCCGCGCCTTCGGCCGCGCCGCCGTGCAGGCCTATGTCGACGGCTACGAAGGCCGCCTGATGCGTTCCATGAAGAGCGTGCTGGGCACCGCCCTGATTGATCAGACCACCGAGGTGGGCCATGGCCACGGCGTGAAGTACCTGGACATCGTCACCGGCTACCTGCGCCACCTGCGCACCCTGGCCGAGGCCGATGGCGGCCAGCCCCTGAGCCGCGTGGTGATGGGCCGCCCGGTCTTCTTCGTCGATGACGATGCCGACCGCGATGCCCAGGCCCAGGCCTCGCTGGAGGCCGCCGCCCGTGCCGTGGGCTTTGCCGAGATCGCGTTCCAGTACGAGCCCATCGCCGCCGCCCTGGACCACGAGCAGCGCGCCGAGCGCGAGGAACTGGTGCTGGTGGCCGACATCGGCGGCGGCACCTCCGACTTCTCCGTGGTGCGCGTGGGCCCCGGCCGCGCGCAGCGCCTGGACCGCCGCGACGACATCCTGGCCAACCACGGCGTGCACATCGCCGGTACGGATTTCGACCGCCGCGTCTCGCTGGGCAGCGTGATGCCACCGCTGGGTTTCGGCGCCTTCGGGCCCGAGGTGAAGGGCCAACCCGCGCGCCCCGTGCCCAGCCGCGTCTACTTCGACCTGAGCACCTGGCACCTGGTCAATACCGTGTACGCCCCGCAGCGTGTGGCGGAGCTGGCCAACATGGTCGATTTCTATGGCGAGCCGGTGCACCACCAGCGTCTGATGTCCACCGTGCGCCACCGCCTGGGCCATGCCTTGCTGGGCCGCTCGGAAGCCGCCAAGATCGCCGTGGCCGAACACGGCACCGCCGACATCGACCTGGGCGTGGTGGAACCCGGCCTGGCATCGCACCTGGATGCGCCAGGCATGGCGCAGGCCCTGCGTGACGATCTGGACCGCATCGTGGCCTGCGCCCGCGACACGGTGGCCCGCGCCGGCCTGCAGCCCGCCGACATCGACGCGCTGTACTTCACCGGCGGCTCCACCGGCCTGGGCCTGCTGACCGACGGTCTGGCTGCCGCCTTCCCGACAGCACGTGCGGCACGCGGTGACCGGCTGGCCTCGGTGGCCACGGGCCTGGGTCTGTACGCGAAGCGCCTGTTCGCCTAGAACCGATCATCAGCCACGGTGCAAACGGTCCGCCCATGGTCCCCAAATGGTCCGACAGATCAGACGAACGCGCACTGACCGTCGGCGAGACCGCGATGGCCCGCCTCATCTTCCAGAACGCCATCGCCTATGAGAAGGTGAAGATTCACCGCGGCAGCTATTTCCCGTTCGGGCTGCAAAGCAAAGGAACGGCCGTCGCCCCGAACGGTCACATCCATTTCCTGCCGCAAGACTACCTCGCCGATTTTTCTGCAGGCACCGTGTACGACAAGCGTTGGCTGATCCATGAGTTGACGCATGTCTGGCAATACCAGCTCGGATACCCCGTGCGCCTGCGAGGCGCCGTGCGCAGCGGCCTGGCCTATGACTATGTGCTGGCCAGGCACAAGCGGCTGGGCGACTACAACATGGAAGCGCAGGGAGACCTGCTTGCCGACTACTTCGCATTGCGGCACCTCGAGGCACCCGGCATCGTCCGCCATCGGGTCGGCGGCAAGATCCCGACACTGGCCGACTATGAGCACGTGCTGCAGGACTTCATGGCCGACCCATCCGACAAGAAGAACCTGCCGTGATCGCCCACACCGCTCGCACAGCATGGGCTTCCTGCATGCTGGCCGCCCTGCTGGGGGTATCGGCCTGCACCCCCCAGAGAACAGACAGTGCAACGGCCATCGTCACCACGCATCAAGGCCTGCCCTGCTTCTCCGTCGAGGATCGCCCGGACACGCGCCACAAGGTCTTGGCACTGGCGTACGTGCAGGTTGTCGACGCCAGCGGTCACCAGGCCTGGGATGCCCAGTTTCGCGACGGCACACGCATCACCCCTGCCCATTGCATCACCTACGGCTCCCGCACCGAGGGCATGACCACGGCCACGCCCGCCACGCCACTGGCCGTTGGCCAGCGCTACAGGGTCATCGTCATGGCACCGGTGGCCGAGCTGCCCTCGGCACCCCAAGCCTATACCGCCAGCTTCTGCATGACCACGGCAGGGCCTGCCCCCCTGGCGACACCGACGTCCGCCGGTGCGTGCGAAGGGGCGCCACGCTGACGCGCCTCAGCCCAGCGCCATCACCCGCCGCAGCAAGCTGGCCAGCATGAACCACAGCACCAGGCTGGACAGCAGGTAGAACACGAAACGCACCTTCACGATGTTGACGGTGCAGTGCACCACGCTGTGCGCCGCGCGCAGGCCCACGAAGAGCCAGGCCGCCGTCACGTCGGTGGGCGAGACCCAGCCCAGGTGCAGCAGGGTCAGGCAGACCACGTAGAACAGCACCGGCAGCTCGAACAGGTTCTTCAGGTTGTTCGAGGGCGCTTCCACCGATTCGGGCAGGCGCAGGGCCATCTTCTGCGGGGTGTCGACCTCTTGCGGGTCGATACCATGGCGCACCATGTAGCCCAGGCGGCGCGCATACATGAAGACCCAGACCACGAAGGTCAGCACCATCATGGCGACAAGGGGGTTGAGGATGTTGGCGGGCATGGCGGGGCGTCTCCTGGGTGGTGTTGAATGCCACCATTGTGAGCCCCCACGGCAGGCGCCTGCCTCAGGCCATGCCGGCCACGCCCGTGTGCTCGTCCACGCAGCGCAGCAGCGCCACCACATCCAGCGGTTTGGTCAGGTAGGCCGTGAAGCCGCTGGCCTTGGCCTTGTCGATCTGCTCGCTCATGGCATCGGCCGAGAAGGCCACGCGCGGCACCCCCTTGAGCACCGGGACCGCCGCCAGCCGATTCATGAGCTCGAAACCGTCCATGTCGCCCAGGTGCATGTCCAGCAGCAGCAGGCCCGGGCGGGTGGCCGTGGCCAGCGCCACCGCTTCCGCGCCACTGCGCGCCACCAGCAGGCGGCAAGCCGGGCGCAGTTCCAGCACGCGGCGAACCAGGTCGATGTTGACCTCGTTGTCCTCGGCGTAGAGCACAGTCAGGCTGCCGTGTGGCGCCTCCAGCACCGCGCCGCCTGCCGCGGGTGAGCAGGCTTCCCCTCCGTCGCCATCGCAGGCCACGGGCAGCCACACGGTGAAACGCGAGCCGACGCCCGCCTCGCTGTGCACGTCGATGCGGCCATGCATCAGCTCGACCAGGCGGTGCACGATGACCAGGCCGATGCCCGTGCCTTCGATGGCGGTGCGCTCGGCGCCCAGACGGTTGAAGGATTCGAACAGGTGGGCCTGCTGATCGGACGTCATGCCGATGCCGGTGTCCTGCACTTCGAGGGCCAGCAGGGCGATGCCATCGGGCGAGGGCACACCGGCCGGTTGCTGGCGCAGGCGCACCGTGACCTGGCCGCCCGGCTTGTTGTACTTGATGGCGTTGCTCAGCAGGTTGACCAGGATCTGGCGCAGGCGCAGACGGTCGGCCTGCACGCGCCACTGCGCCGGCCCTACCTCGGAGACCAGACGGATGCCGGCTTCGCGCGACATGGATTCGACCAGGGTCAGTGCCTCGTCCATCACCTGGCGAGCCGGCACGTCCTCCAGCGTCAGGGGCAGTCCACCCACCTCGATGCGGGACAGGTCCAGCACATCGCTGATCACGTCCAGCAGATGAGCGCCGGCACGCTCGATCAGTTCGACCTTGTTGCGCTGCGTGTCAGCCAGGGGCTGGTTGCGGTCCAGGCGCAGCAGCTGCGCGAAGCCGATCACGGCGTTCAGCGGCGTGCGCAGCTCGTGGCTCATGCGCGAAAGGAACTCGCTCTTGGCGCGGTTGGCGTCCTCGGCGGCACGGGCGGCCACGCGGGCCTCCTGCAGCAGCTTCTGGTCGGTCACGTCGGCGGTGTGGCCATACCAGACCACCTGGCCATCGGCCTCGATCACGGGCAGGGCGCGGCCACGGTAGTGGCGCAGGCCCTTGACGGGCAGCAGCACACGGTATTCGAAATCGACCGGGTGCAAAGGCTGGCCGGGCCTGGGCGGCTGGCCCAGGCGCTCGGCGAGCTTCATGTCCTCCGGGTGCACGCGCACGTGGTGGGCGTAGTAATCGTTGGCCATCACCTCGGGCGGCAGCTCGAACATCTCCAGGGCCCGGTCGCTGATGTACATGAAGCGCGCCCGCCCATCGGGCCCGAACCCGATCTTGTGGATGATGCCGGGCACGAACTTGCCCATGCTGCTGAGCAGGGCCTCGCGCTCGACCAGGGCCCGCTCGGAAGCCTTGCGCGCGGTGATGTCCTGCATCAGCGAAACGAAGTGCGAAGGCTCGCCTTGCGCATCACGCACCAGGGTCAGCGACACATGGACCTGCACGACGTGGCCGTCGGCATGCAGATAGCGCTTTTCGGTGCGGAAATGCGATAGCGTGCCGCTTGACAGCGCATGCACGGCGGCGCGGCAGATGTCCAGGTCGTCAGGGTGGGTGACATCCAGACAGGTGCGCTGGCACAGCTGTTCTCGGCTCAGGCCGAGCATGGTGCACAGCGCGGGGTTCACCTCCACGAAGCGGCCATCCAGGCCGATCAGGGCCTGGCCGTGGTCACCCAATTCGAAACAGTCACGAAAGCGCTGCGTTTCAGCGCGCGACTGGCGCAGCAGGGCTTCGAGCCGTGCGATGCGCTGGCTGGGCGACAGGCCGTCGAAAGCATCGACGACCGTGCCGGATGAGGCGGTGCTGTCCATGGGGTCCCGTGAGGCTGATGCAACCCCCCTCCAAGGCGGGCCGCTCGTACACGGAATTCATGTCCGTGCTCATCGGAGATACACCCGGCATCGCTTCATTTTTCACATGGCGTCATTCCATACGTCATCACATGCTGTCCGACCGGGCACATCTCATGTCCGATTATGCGCCCCGCTGACATGGAATGCAGGCTCCTCAGGGATGCCCCGGGAGGACAAACGGTAAAACGTGACAATTCGACGGCGTCTTATGGGCGCCTGTTCACAGCTTGACCAGCGTCTCCAGCGCGCGGCCCAGCGTGGCCGCCGACTTGGCGAAGCAAAAGCGGATCACACCGTGGTCATCCCCATGGGGATAGAAGGCCGACACGGGGATGGCCGCCACGCCATGCTCGCGCGTGAGCCGCTGCACGAAGGCCACATCGCCCTCGTCGCTGATGGCGCCGTACTTCACGCACTGGAAGTAGGTGCCCTGGCAGGGCAGCAGCTCAAAGCGCGAACCGCTGAGCGCCTGGCGGAAGATGTCGCGCTTGCCCTGGTACAGCGCGCGCAACTGGTCGTACCAGCCGGGCTTGGTCATGAACTCGGCCAGCGCATGCTGCGAGGGCGCATGCACCGTGAACACGATGAACTGGTGCGCCTTGCGGAACTCGGCCATCAGCGCGCGCGGGGCCAGGCAGTAGGCCACCTTCCAGCCGGTGATGTGATACGTCTTGCCGAAGCTGGAGACCACGACGCTGCGCTCGGCCAAGGCCGGGTAGCGCATCACGCTTTCATGGCGCACACCATCGAACACCATGTGCTCGTAGACCTCGTCGCTGACGATGACGATGTCGGTGCCCTCGACCACGGTCTGCAGCGCCTGCAGATCCTCGGCCGTCCACACCGTGCCCGTGGGGTTGTGCGGCGTATTGAAGATGATCATGCGCGTGCGCGGCGTGATCAGGCGGCGCACCTCGGCCCAGTCCGGGCGGTAATCGGGCTGACGCAGCGTGGACACCACAGGGGTGCCGCCATTGAGGCGGATGGCCGGACCATAGCTGTCGTACACGGGCGCGAACACGATCACCTCGTCGCCCGGGTGCACCAGTGCGGCCACCGCCGTGAAGATGGCCTGCGTGGCGCCGGCCGTGACGGTGATCTCGGTGCCCGGGTCATACGTGGCGCCGTAGAGCGCCTGCACCTTGGTCGCGATGGCCTCGCGCAGCGCCGGCACGCCGGCCATGGGTGGGTACTGGTTGTGGCCGGCGCGGGTGTGCTTGTCGAGCAGCGCGAGCAGCTCGGCCGGCGCATCGAAATCCGGGAAGCCCTGCGACAGGTTGATGGCGCCGTGCTCCTGGGCCAGGGCCGACATCACGGTGAAGATGGTGGTGCCGACGTCGGGCAGGCGCGATTCGATGGACAGGGGGTGGCTGGGCATAGGCCGCAAGGATAGCGGGCGGCGTCCTGCCGGCCCGTGCCGGTCAGCGGTGGCCATGTATCCAAACGTTTGCTCGCGTGTGTGCGCCTTTTCGCTCAAGTGGATACCGCGCGCAACAGGCGCTGTCCGCGCACTCAGGCAGCCGTCGCCGCATTCGGTTGAGGCGGGCTCTTGCGCCAAAGCAGTGCGGAGCCCACCAAGGCAATGCCTCCTACCGCAGCGCAAAATGCAGACAGCGACGCCATCGGCACCAGTGCGCCCATCAGTGCCGACACCGAGAATATGCCGATGTTCAGCAAGCTGGCATGGTAAGAATTGATGGTTCCACGGTAGTGGTCAGACAGGGCGCTCAGACGAGCGTGATGCAGGGGGCCGGCACATCCGTATCCGAAAGCCCAGGGTATGCCGATCAATCCAAGTTGCATCGAGGAACTGATTGGCAGCAAGAAAAGCAGCACGCCTAGTGCCGATGCCAAGGCCGTGATGGGCAATGCAGCGTTACCCATGGTGCGTTGAATGCGGCCGTTGCACAGATTGCCTGCGATGACCATGAGGCCGAAGAAGCTGGCCAGCAAGCCAGCCTGAGTGGTCGTCATGACCAACTTGCGTGAAGCGACCTCTGCGACCACGGCTCCAAAACCGGCGACCCAACCTAGCCATAGATAGCTGGCACCCAAGCGCCAGCGAACGTCAGGCGTGGCCAGGGCGCCGTAATGGGTGGCCAGGAAAATGGACAGCCCGCCACGCCCCGCAGCATCGGCTTGGCCATCACGCTCGAAGATGACCGATGCGGCACCCAACGCCATCAGCGCCAGTGCCGACAACGCATAGTAGGCAGAGGCCCATCCGGCCGTGTCAGCCAGCTTGCCTGCCAGTGCAGGCGTGAGCACGAAGGCCAACATCAGGCCAATGAACACGTGGCCGATGCGGCGACCAATTTGGTCGGGTGGCGAAAGGTCTGCCACCAATGACAACGCATTCGGCTGGATGATCGCAGCGCACAAACCGGTCAAGGCCGATAGCATGATCGCCGCGCTCAGGCCGGGCGCAGCAGGGATCAGGGCTGACAAGACGGCAAAACCCAGCAGGCCTGATTGCAGTGGCCGTTTGCGACCGAAACGGTCAGACAGAGGGCCGGCAAATAGCGCGACGCCACCGTAGGTCAGCCCATAGGCGGCCGGTAGGTAAGCGATGCTGCTGGAAGGCACACCGAAGTGGCGCCCCATGGATGCCATCATCGGGCCGGCCACGACTTCGGCTGATCCAATCAGGAACAGGCAGCCGAAGAGGGTGGCCAGTTGCCGCGGTTTCATGGAGCGCCCACTCGGGAAGCTTGAACTACACGCTGGTTAGCAACTCACCTTGTGTTTTACCGATCAGGGACAAAAACTCCATTCTGGTTTTAAAGTCGTTTCGGAACGCTCCAATCATCTGGCTGGTAACCATAGATACACCTGGTTTGTGGACGCCCCGCGTCGTCATGCATTGGTGTGAGGCTTGGACGAGTACGGCGACACCCTTGGGTTGCAATACTTCGTTGATGGCATTTGCAATCTGGGATGTCATTTTTTCCTGAATAGTGAAGCGCTTCGCATATGCTTCAACCACGCGCGCAAGCTTAGAAATGCCCACCACCCGGGTGGCGGGCAGATAAGCCAAGTGTACCGTTCCGATGATGGGCACCATGTGGTGCTCACAATGACTCTCAAATCGAATGTCTCGTAAGGCCACGATCTCGTCGTAACCTTCGACTTCTTCGAAAGTACGAGCCAGAATTTCAGCCGGGTTCATGGCATAGCCAGAGAAGAACTCTCCGTAAGACCTGACGACTCGATCTGGCGTTTCAATCAAGCCTTCTCGACTCGGGTCGTCACCCGCCCAACGAAGCAGCGTTCGCACTGCCTCCTCGGCATCTTGGCGCGATGGGCGAACAACATTGTCATCGGCGTGTCTAATTGACATGTGCATGTTGGTTCCCAGTATGGTCAGAAGAAGTGGATTTCGAGCTTGATGTCTTGGATGTACTGCCAATCTATTGCGTCCGTATCGAAGGACTCAGGGCAGTAGACGCCATCGTCGTATGTATCCTCAGGATTAATAGACAAGCCAGCACAAACGTACTGACGTAGATAGTCGCGATCCGTCGGCACGATGGCGGACTTTCCGCCACGAGAGACATCAAGAATGTAGTTGATATCTCCGATCTCGTAGCGTTTGATGAGGTCTGCGCCTCGCTCGAATCCAATACGCGACAGCAGGTCAATCGCGAAATTGTTGGCCCCTACTTCGAAGGAGACTCGATCCTTGCGTCGCTGCACGGTCATTTCGGGCGGGGTGTCCAAAGCGTTGGACTGCCCCTCAGTCTCATAGTAGTGAAGCGCGGACTGCACCCCACGTAGGTCGTAGATGTAAGCGTAGCGTTCAATGTTTTTGCGTTTAGCTTCACAAATGAAGTAGTAATGTCCCAGGCTGTGCAGAACCATGAAGGTTCGAGACGATGGAGATACGCTTTTGGAGAAGACGATCTTCTTGCCCGTGATGATGGTCTTTATGTTGTGAGGATGACTGTCAGCTTCTTCGTATTCGAGGCCGAAGCGCTCTTGTAGCGTAGATTTGAGTTCTTCAAAATCGCGCTCAGTCATCATGGAAATCAATTCCTCGATGCGGGCATCGGCGTCGTGACCAACGTTCGTGCGCAACACGTTCTGGGCCAAAGTCATGGCAAGGTTCCTGAAGTTTATAAATATGACCTACTCCAATCATGAGTGAAGTAGGCAAACCTATTCTAGCTCTTCGGAAGAGCGGGAGCAATTCATTCTTAGCAAATACACACGTGGAGATAGGAGTGCTGGCAGTCACACGACAAATACTCTCTTTCAAAAAAACGGCTCCCCCGCCAAGTCGAAATGATGTGCCCCATTGACCGACCTGTCCGCCACAGCTAGGCATGTGGTTCGAACCAATTGAGCTTGGACAATTGGATCAGGCTCATGACGGCGACCGCGCGTTGGCCTTCAAGTAGCAAGCTGGTGTCATGTCCCGCTGATACGTGAGCAAAGTCGGTGCAGCTTCTCAAGGATCGAATCAGCGGTAGCAGTCCATTTGAACGGTTGGCAGTTGGCGTTGTGTGCGGCGACGAAGTGATCAATGCGCTGCACGAGTTGTTTGACGCTGGTGAACGATCCTCGCCGAATGGCTTTGTCGGTGATCAGTGCGAAGAATCGCTCGACCTGATTGAGCCGCGAGCTGTAAGTCGGGATGAAGTGCATGTGCCAGCATGGCCTGGCGGTTAACCAGGCCTTGATCTGCGGATGTCCGGCGGGCTCAGGTGCAGCCCCACAACGTCGCACAGCTTCTCGATAAAGAACGGATCGTTGGACAGCTTGAAGCCCTCGTTGCGGTGAGGCTGCGCGCAAAGGATTGAAGCTGCGAACGCTCCTCGTCTGTCAGCAACAGTTCGGTCTTTGGTCGGCCTGTTCTCATCGCGGTATCTCCGGTCCCAAGATATCGCGTGTCATTCAAAATTAACGCCAACTATTCGCAGGACGCAACACTGGCGTCAAGGGTGCGCAGCTTGAGACTTGGTAGGCAGCGTGAAGACTGCCGCGCGGCTATATCAACGCTCTCCCAGGGCACCGCAGGCCAGACGCTCAACGCGGCGCCGGGCGCAAGGCCAGCCGCGACAGCGCCTCCTCGATGGGCCCGGCGTCGGTGGGGCGCACCAGTCGCTCCACCTCCTGCCCGTCGGCCATGAAGATCAAGGTGGGCCACAGCTTCACCTTGAAAGAGCGGCCCAGCGGCCGGCCCGGGCCATCCTCAATTTTGAGGTGGGCAATGCCGGGATGCTGATTGAACGCTTCGGCAATCTTGGGCTGCGCTGCCGCACAGATGCCGCACCAGCCCGTGCCGAATTCGATCACCAATGCACCACGTGTGCGGTCGACCTCATCGCGAGAAGGCGCATCGGCGGTGTAGTCCTTGCGCTGTGTCATGGCTGTCTCCTGGCTCGTTGAATCACGGTGTTCAGGATAGCGCTGCGACGGCACGCGATGTCCGAAGGGATTTACCCGCAGGGCGACGTGTGCAGGCACGTGGGTTGCCACCTGGATGCACACCGCTGGCAGCTCGCCAGTGACTGCACCGATCAAAAGGAGACCATCATGGCCCTGCATACACCTCATTCATCCCCCACCAATCCATCGGACACGCATGTGCATTCGCACGACCCGGTCACGGGCGCCCCTGACTTCCACCCAGTGGGCACGGGCGTGGGCGCCGCCACCGGCGGCGTGATGGCCGGTGCTGCGGCTGGCGCCATCGCCGGCCCGGTTGGCGCGGCCATTGGCGCCGCTGCAGGTGCCTTTGCGGGCGCTGCTGCCGGCAAGGCCATTGCCCACCGCATCGATTCGGACCTGGAAGACGCCTACTGGCGCGAGAACTACGCATCACAGCCCTATGTGACCGAAGGCAGCACCTACGATGACTATGGGCCGGCCTACCGCTATGGCGTGAGCACCTACGATGCCTTCCGCGGACGCCCCTTCGAGGAGGCCGAGGAAGAGTTGTCCCGCGACTGGGGCCATTTCAGAGGCGGCTCCAAGCTGGAATGGGAGCACGCACGCCACGCGACGCGCTCGTCCTGGGACCGGCTGAACAAGCAGTTTCCATCCGATCCCAAGGTCTGATTCGGAGCCATGTCAGCGGGCCGCAGCCAAGGCGTCGAGCACCTGAGTGCAATCAGCGTCCAGCTTGAACGACAGCAAGGCATCGGCCCGCGTCACGCCCTGGTTGATCGCGATCACCGGCCGCCCCAGCCGGTATGCCTGCTCGGCGAAGCGGTAACCTGAGTACACCATCAGCGACGAGCCCACCACCAGCAGCCCGGCAGCCTCATGCACGGCGGCCTGCGCATCGGCGACGCGCTCGCGTGGCACGTTGTCGCCGTAGAAAACCACGTCGGGTTTGAGCATGCCGTCGCAGCTGGGGCAGGCAGGCATTACGAAGCCCTCATAGACCGCATCCCGCAGGTGAGCATCGCCATCAGGCGCGGCGTGTGCCGTGGACTCGGCGGCTTGCGGATCGAAGCTCGGGTTCAGGGCCTCCAGCCACGCCTGCACCTGGGCCCGTTCATGGCGATGGCCGCAATTCATGCACACCACCTGGCGCAAGGCGCCATGCAGTTCGATCACCGAGCGGCTGCCGGCCGTCAGGTGCAGACCATCCACGTTCTGCGTGATCAATGTGTGCACATGGCCCTGGCGTTCCAACTCGGCGAGCGCGACGTGGCCAGCGTTGGGCCGGGCTTGTCCGAAGCGCCGCCAACCTACGAAGCTGCGCGCCCAGTAACGGCGGCGCACCGCCTCGTCACGCATGAAAGCCTGGTGCTGCACCGGCGCAGGGTGGGCCCAGCGCCCTTCGGCATCTCGGTAGGCCGGAATGCCGCTGCCCGTGCTCAGCCCTGCCCCCGTCAGCATGACGAAGGGGCCTGCGGCCAGGGCCTCGCGCAGCAGGGCGAGTTCAGCGTGCCAGTTGCTCACGCATCGCGTCGATCACGGCCTTGTAGCTCGGCTGGCCGAAGATGGCGCTGCCCGCCACGAAGGTGTCGGCGCCGGCATCGGCCACGCGGCGGATGTTGTCCACCTTGATGCCGCCATCGATCTCCAGGCGGATGTCGCGGCCCGAGGCATCGATGATCTTGCGCACCTTCTCGGCCTTGCGCAGCGTGCTGTCGATGAAGCTCTGGCCGCCGAAGCCGGGGTTCACGCTCATCAGCAGCACCACGTCCACCTTGTCGATCACCCATTCCAGCACGTCCATCGGGGAGGCAGGGTTGAACACCAGGCCGGCCTGGATGCCCTCGGCCTTGATCAGCTGCAGCGTGCGGTCCACGTGGGTAGAGGCATCGGGGTGGAAGGTGACGATGTCGGCCCCCGACTTGGCGAAGGCCGTGGCCAGGGCATCGACGGGCTGCACCATCAGGTGCACGTCGATGGGCACGGGGGTGCCGTCTGCCTTGACCGCGTGCTTGCGCAGCGCCTGGCACACCATGGGCCCGAAGGTGAGGTTGGGCACGTAATGGTTGTCCATCACGTCGAAGTGGATCCAGTCGGCGCCGGCGTCGATGACGTTGCGCACTTCCTCGCCCAGGCGGGCGAAATCGGCGGACAGGATGCTGGGGGCGATGCGGTAGGTGGCCATGGCGGGGCGCTCGGTGCTCTGGTGGGGCGGAACGCTCATTGTAGAAAACTTGCCCCGCCGCCGTCCTGACGCGGTCAGTACCCCCAGGTCGTCTGCCCGATCAGCCAGGGGATGGACGTGTACTTGCGCTGCCGGGCGATGCAGGTGCGCGCCGGCAGGCCCTGGCTCACGCCCTTGTCGACCGCGTAGGACACCCACTCGGCGAAGGTGTCGGTCATCTCCAGCGTGGAATAGCCCTGGCGGGTGCTGTCGAAGAACTGGATGTGCTGGTTGTTCAGGCGCACGGCCGGGGTGGCCAGGCCCTGCAGCAGCAATTGGCGCTGCCGCGCATTGAGCTTGGCGCCCAGCATCTCGCCCAGGTTGGAGGAGCTCACCGACGGTGTCATGAACTCGGCGCCCACCAGGTTGCCCAGGTCCAATGGGTTGAGGTTGCCGTAATTGTGCTTGACGTTGCTGGCGATGTGCGTGTGCAGATCACCCGTGACGATCAGGAAATCGCGCACGCCGGCCTCGCGCACGGCACCGGTGATGGCGCGGCGCTCGACCGCGAAGCCGTCCCAGGCGTCCACATTGAGCGGCGCCACCTGGGCGCCCAGGAAGGTCAGCGCCAGGCGGCCGAAGAAGGTCTGGTTGCCCATCAGCTTCCACTGCGCGCGCGAGCCGGTCAGCCCATCGATCAGCCACTGGCGCTGGGTGGCGCCCAGCAGGGTCTGCTCGGGGCTGTTGACCCTGGTGCAGCCCAGCGGCACATAGCGCTGCAGCACGTCGCCCTCGCCGCAGGGGTGCGGGCTTCGGTAACTGCGGTTCTCGATCATGAACAGGTCCAGGAAGCGGCCGAAGGTGAAGCGGCGGTAGACCTTGAGGGCGTCATGCGGGTGGGTGGCCAGCGGGTTGTGGGCCACGCGGGCGGGCACATACTCGGCCCAGGCGCGCTGCGAATCGAGTTTCAGCTGGCGCAGCAGGCGTGGATCGTTGCCGTACTGCGGATCGGTGGTGTAGGGGTGGTCGGGCGCGCCCAGGGTGTCGCGGGCGTAGTCCCAGTAGCAGTCGTTGGCCGTCTCGTGGTCGTCGGGCACGCAGATGAAGGTGTGGCGCTCCATGGCCAGCTGCATCTGCGGGTCGCTGCGGTAGGTGCGGTAGATGAAGCGGTAGTCGGCCAGGTCCAGCGCCACCAGGCCGCCGGAGGGCAGCACCAGGGTGCGGTCGGCATAGGGCAGGCTCTGGAAACGCGGATCGCCCGCCGTCTCGTAGATGAAATCGCCCAGGTGCAGCACGTAATCGATGGTGTCGTCCTGCGCCACGTGGGTGAGCGCGCCGTAGTAGCCGTTGGTGTAGTCCTGGCAGGTCAGCAGGCCCAGTTTCAGGCGCCTGAGGCTGCTGCTGGCCGGCAGGGTGCGGCAGCGGCCCGTGCGGCTCACGGTGGCGTCGTAGATGAAGCGGTAGAAGAATGGGCCGCCGCCCTGCGTGGCGGGCAGCTGGCCGTCCAGGTCGACCTTGACGGTGTGGTCGCGCCCGGGGGTGATCTCCGAGGCATCGATGCGGGCCTGCAGCAGCAGGGTCTGGAAGCGCTCGTCCAGGGCCACCTGCAGGTACAGGGGCTCGCCTGGCCGCACGGCCGTGTCGGCAATGTGCGTCCACAGCACCACGCCGGTGGGGCTCGGGTCGGCCGAGGCCACGGACAGGTCGAACACCCGCGCGGAATCGGTGCGCAGCGCATTGGCGTCGATGGGCCACTGCCCCGTGGACAGCCACTGCACCGCCCGCACCATGGGCGACCACCAGGTCAAGGACAAACCTGCACCTGCGGCGCCCAGCGACGCCAGCCAACGACGACGATCCATGATCACCACTCCCTTTCGTGACATGTGTGACGGGCGCCAGCGTGCCAAGCCTGGATGACAGCCCCATGACGCCGTGGGGTATTGTTCAGCACCCGCCCGGCGGGCCTGCCTAGAATCCCAACCCATGAGTCAGCCCCAATTCACCTGCTCCGTGGTCCCCAACTACCTCGAAGAGCACAGCGATCCGACCCGGCACGAGTACGCCTGGTCCTATACCGTCACCATCGCCAACACGGGCGACGTGCCGGCACAGCTTGTCGGCCGACACTGGGTCATCACCGACGCCACCGGGCATGTCGAAGAGGTCCGCGGCCTGGCCGTGATCGGTCAGCAGCCCCTGCTGCAGCCCGGCGAGCAGTTCGAGTACACCAGCTGGACGCGCCTGAACACGCCCCAGGGCACCATGCAGGGCACTTACTTCTGCATGTCCGAGGACGCCCGCTGGTTTGAATCGCCCATCCCGGCCTTCGTGCTGTCACGTGCGCAGTCGCTGCACTGAGCCGGGCACTGCATGGCATTTCGACTGTTTTCCCGCGCCAAACCGCCCACCAGCATCGACCAACTGCTGGAGAACGCCCCTCATCAAGGGTCCGCCGCCCAACGTCACCTGTGGCTGATCGAGGTGCTGCGCTGGGTGCGCCAGGGCGAGCCCGTCTCCGGCCTGCAGTATGTGGTGCGCCATGTGGGCGACCACCCCAAGGCCCGCCGCCGCGTGGTGGCCCTGCTGGCCGCCTGCCTGCGCGACCTGCACTTCACCAGCCTGCTGGCCGACCACGGCTTCGCGCCGCGCGCGGCCTTCATGAGCGAGTTCGGCGAGCGCATGCGCCGCAAGCTGCTGCCCTCCAGCCCCGAGACGCGCGAGCTGTCCACCCTGTTCGGCCTGCTGTTCGACCTGGACCGTGATCCGCTCTGGATCGCCCAGCTCGACGAGGCCACGATGGGGCGCCTGGGCGACCTGTTCAGCCAGGCCTGGCACTACGCCGAGGACAGCCCGCTGGGCTGGCGCCAGCCCTTCATGGAGGCCCTGAGCATCCTGGCCAGCCAGGTGCGCGCCGCCGGCGTGTCGCCCGAACTGCGCCTGCGCATGGGCGATGGCCCCAGCCGAGAGGTGACGCAGACCTTCGGCCAGCTGGCCCGCGCCGCCGAAGATCTGCACGACCTGCTGGAAGACGTCGCCAAGGCGGAAATGCCCGGGCCGCCCGAGCACACGGCCGATGCCATGCCCCGCACCGCCGATTTCTCACGCCCGGCCCCGGCCCCCGTGCCCGACGAGAAGCGCCGTGCCGCCGTGCTGCAGCAGGCCCAGTACCTGCGCGGCCTGCTGGACCACTGCATGCAGCTGGCCGTGGGTGTGCACGACCACCTGGAGGCCTATGGCGTATCGGTGGACGTGGTCTTCCAGATCGACCAGCTGCGCGCCCGCGGCCGCCGCATCGAGCAGGTGCTGGATTGCCTGCTGGCGCCCCAGCCCCAGCGCGAGATCCGTGCCCTGGTGCTGGGCCTGATCAAGGACAGCGCCGAGCGGCGCAGCGTGCGCGCCCTGTTCACCCGGCACTACTCGCTGCTGGCCCGCCTGGTGGCCGAGCGCAATGCCGAGACGGGCGAGCACTACATCACCCGCACCCGGGCGGCCTACTTCGACATGCTGCGGCGGGCCTCGGGCGGCGGGGTGGTGCTGGCCGGCACCACCTTCCTGAAGTTCTTCCTGCTGGCGCTGGTGGGTTCGGCCTTCTGGGGTGGCTTCGCGGCCGGCATGAACTACGCCATCAGCTTCGTGATCATCTACCTGCTGCACTGGCGGGTGGCCACCAAGCAGCCGGCGATGACCGCCCCGGCCATGGCCGCCAAGCTGGGCGAGGCGCACACCGAGGAGGGCGCAGCCGCCTTCGTGGACGAAGTGGCCAACCTGATCCGCTCGCAGATGGCGGGCATCATCGGCAACCTGATGCTGGTGTTCCCCGTGGTGCTGGCCATCCAGGCCCTGGCCTGGTGGGCCCTGGGCCACCCCCTGATCGGCGAAGAGAAAGCGCACCACACGCTGGAAAGCCTCACGCTGTTGGGCCCCTCGGTGTTCTTCGCCGCCTTCACCGGCATCCTGCTGTTCACCTCCAGCATCTTCGCCGGCTGGTTCGAGAACTGGTTCGTGTGGCACCGAATCGACAGCGCCATGCAGTGGCATCCGCGCATGCAGGCGCTGCTGGGCCCCGAGCGTGCAGCGCGCTGGGCCCGGTGGTGGCGGCTCAACGTGTCGGGCCTCGCGGCCAACGTGTCGCTGGGCCTGATGCTGGGCCTCGTGCCGTCCATCGCCGCCTTCTTCGGGCTGCCGCTGGAGGTGCGCCACGTGACACTGTCCACGGGGCAGATCGCCGCGGCGCTGGGCACGCTGGGCTGGCCGGCGTTGAACGACCCGCTGTTCTGGTGGTGCATGGCCGCCATCCCGCTGACGGGCCTGTTCAACGTGGGCGTGAGCTTTGCGCTGGCCCTGCGCGTGGCCCTGCGCTCACGCGGGGTGCGCGTGAAGGACCGCTCGCGCCTGTGGAAGGCCATGGGCCGGCGCTTCCTGCGCCACCCCCTCAGCTTCGTGCTGCCGCCCAGCAAGCGCAAGGAAGCGCGCGAAGCGGCCGAGCGGGCCCAGGCGCTGGTGCAGCTTGAAGCAGCGGCCACGGCGCCGGCCCCAACGCCGGAGGGCAAGCCTCCCCGCGCCCGATGAGGCCCGCTCGCCTAGGAGGGCGTATCACCGCCAGTGTCATCACGCGGGGGTGGCGGCGGCGGTGAGGCCACCTTCGCCGGCGGCTCGCCCTTGCGGCGCCCCGAGAACATCGTCCACCACACGAAGAACACCAAGAGCGCCAGCGCCGCCAGCGCTTCGAGCAGAATCAGCCACATGATCGGTCGTCGTCTCCGCAGCAATCACCAGCCGCACCCCCGGGTGCGGGCCTCTCTGGCCCTCATCATCGCAGCATTCCTGGCCGCCTGCGGCCAGTTGCCCACGCACCAGCCGGCCACACCCATCCCGCCCGCGCAGCCACAGCCCCCCGTGCCCGGCCTGCACAAGCCTTCGGCTTCGCCAGAGATCCAGCCCGATGGCAGCCTGGCCTGGAACCGTGCCCGCGCACGCTGGGTGGCCACCGACTGGGCCTCCGTGCCTGGCTGGACACAGGACCGCGTGGGCGAAGCCTGGAGCGCGCTGTGGCGCAGCTGCCAGCGCGCCACGGGCGACTGGCTGCCTGTGTGCACCCAGGCCCGCACGCTGGGTGCGGGCTGGGGCCGTGAGGCGGGCGACGAGACCGTGCGCCGCTGGCTGGAAGCCAACCTGCGCCCTTGGCAAGTGCAGAGCTACGACGGCCAGACCACGGGCTTGCTGACGGGTTATTTCGAGCCGCAGGTCGACGGCATGCGCAAGCCGGTGGGCGCCTTCCAGACGCCGCTGTTCCGCCCGCCTGTCGATCTGGCCACGCGCAAGCCGCACTACACCCGTGCCGAGCTGGACACCCTGCCCGAAGCCCGTGCCTCGCTGATCGGCCGCGAGCTGATGTACGTGGCCGACCCGCTGGACGCACTGATGATCCAGGTGCAGGGCTCCACCCGCATCCGCGTGCTGGATGACCTGACCCCTGAGGGGCAGCCCAAACAGGTGCGCCTGGCCTTCGCCGGGCACAACAGCCAGCCCTATCAATCGGTGGCGCGCTGGCTGGTGGACCAAGGCGCGGTGACGCTGGACCAGGCATCGTGGGCATCGATCCGCGGCTGGGCCGCAGCGAACCCGCAGCGCGTGGCGGAGATGCTGCGCGCCAATCCGCGTGTGGTGTTCTTCCGTGAAGAGCCCCTGACGCAGCCCGATCAGGGGCCGGTGGGCGCGCAGGGCATCCCCTTGACGCCCGGCCGTTCGATCGCGGTAGACCGCGACGCGGTGCCCTACGGCACGCCGGTGTGGCTGGACAGCACGGAGCCGCAGGCCTGGAGCGCGACAGCGGCACCTGCCCGGCCGCTGCAGCGGCTGGTGGTGGCGCAGGACACGGGCGGGGCCATCGTGGGGGCGGTGCGCGCCGACTACTTCTGGGGTTGGGGAGATGAGGCCCTGACGCAGGCGGGCCGGACCAAGCAGCCACTGCGGGTGTGGGCCTTGTGGCCTCGGGACACGGCGAGCACGCCGATGGATCCAGCCCGGATCCTCAGCATGGGCGCCGATGCCGCGACCCATGCCCAACCCGCAAAATGATCGGCTCGCGGCCTTACTGCACCGTCTGAGAGGCCTGGGCCAAGGCGCCGCCCGGACACAAGGGGGCAAGCTGCTGTGCCACGTTGTCCATCAAATTATTGATGGCGTAGTTCAGCGCAGTCACGTACTCGCTGGCACTTCCAGCCATGTTGGCCTTGTTGCCAGATGCGCGAAATTTACGCTGCTCAACCTGCCCATTGGGCAGTGTCAGCCGGCTGTCCAGCGCCACCATGCCGTTGATGCGCATGGGGCCGTGGAAGGTGTATGCACGGATCAACGTTGGCGCCAGACCGATGCTGCCTGCCGGCGGCGTGCTGGTCTCGACCACATCGAACCCATACGCCTTCAGTCGATCGGCCGCCGCAGTGACCCATGGCACGGCACCATCCGCCACGATGGCCTCCCATTCATGGCCGATGGTTTCCCGGTTGTTTCGCCCATCCTGGACCGGCGCCAAAGCCACGGTGCACGTCGATGACACCAGACGCCGAGGCGTGTTGTCTGCCGTCTGGGGTTCGTAGACCAAAGTGACTTTCTCAGCAGCCATGGCCACAGCAGGGCTGAGGGCCGCACACAGCAGGGCCACCAAGGGCATGTTCTTCATTGTCATGACGTGTCCAGATCTTGGTGGAGTCAACGGGAGAGAGACCACAGCCGGCCCTCTGCATCACGCAACACGGCTCGCTGGGGCCGCGCGTCCAGGGGCGTGCCCGAGACCTTCACCGGAAAGGGCGGGAGCCCCATGAAAGGCGTCAAGGCCCCGCCAGAAGCATCCAGCGTCAAGGTCGGCGCTGAGCTCGCACCTTGGCCGCCTGGCGTGGTCACCACGTCCAGGGCCAGCATGGCCGACACCTCGCGCGAGCCTTCCTTCACCGCCTCGCGGTACAAACGCCCTTGCTCTGCGGACCAGGCGGACAGCCCGGACGCGCTTGGAATGGCCTTGGACTGGTAGGTGTAGATGTTCGAGAACACGGGCTCTGTGCCCCCGGCCTTCCAAAGATCCACCATGGTGGATGTCACCAGGCGGCTGTAGTCTGGGGTGAAGGTGTAGCGCGTGTAAATGAACAACAGGCCCTGGCCTGTGGTGAGTTGTTCGACCGCCTTCTTTCGGCCAGAGAAGTCATTGATGCTGGGACTGGTCTGCACCGTCTGGATCTGGCCCGCGAAGCTCTGGCGGACCTGTGGCTCCACGGTTGACCAGAAGGTTTCGCGCAGGTCCACGTCGTCCACCGACGCATAGAACGGCTCCACCACGCTCTGGATGCCCGCCTGCCTGCTCTTGGAGATCTGCGAGTCGATGAGGGCACCGATCAGCCCGCCGCCCATGGCCGCCGACACACCAGGATTGGCGGCCGTCACATAGATCTCGTCCTGGGGAAGGATCTGATGGACATCGATGGATTGGATGGCTGCCTTATTGGCAGGATCCAGCGCAACATATTTGGGCACGTTGCTGCAGGCCGCCAGCGACAATGCCGCGGCCACTCCCATGATTATTTTGAACATCTCTCGCCAACAGCTGAGTTAACACTGCAGCGGCAACATCGTTGACGCCGGATGAAACATTCTGACACACAGATCGATGCACACCAGCGCTTCAGTGAGGAGGCGTTGTTTCAACGCCTCCTGCCTGGAAAAGCGTGGTGTCGGCCTAGCCACCCACCTTCAAGTTCACCCCCGTGAACAAGGCCGTGTCGTTCTTCTCCCGCCCTTCAGCGGCATTACCGTCATAGTTGTGCACCAGGCCCACAGACAGCGACAAGGCCTTGGTCATTGCCACGTTCAGCGAGGCATTGAACCGCAACAGCTTCGACTTGGCCCCTGTGACACCGGGATAGGCCTCCAGCCGTTGCTTGAGCGTCACCGCGTCGGTCAGCTCGTGCGACGACTCCTCCGCCAGCAACAGGCCCACGCTCGTGAAATGCCGCCCGGTCTTGTCATCGATCGTCGTGTCGACATTCCAGCGGCTGTCGGTGTAGCTCAAACCGGCCGAGACGTCGAAGGTGTGCTTGGGCCCCTTGAGCACGTGATAACCCAGACCGGCGGCCACCAGCGTGCGCAGCGACAGGTCGGTAACACGGTCACGCTCGAAACCCAGGCGGGTGAAGCCGAACCAGTCTTCGTTGAGGTCATGGTCGTACTGGCCGCTCAGGTCCCAGCGTGCCGCACTGGTCTGACGCTCGCCATCCCCCGCGCGTGTACGCCCCTCGTTGACATGCCCTGTCAGCGTCGTCTTGTCACCAGGCCGCTTGAGGTTCAGGTCCATGTTGAGCAGCAGCGTTGTGCTGTCGGTGTTGCCCGAGGTGGCGGCCATCGAGGCGCCGACCTGACCACGCCAGCAGGGCCTGGCGTCAGGGCCGGGTGACGATGCCGAAGCGGCTGGTGCGACCGCTGCCTCCTGCGCGTGTGCCATGGATGGCGGCGACAGGGCAGCAAGGGCAACCACGCAGGCCAGCGCCGCGCCACCCGGGCGCCCCAGCGCCTCAAGGGAAGACAGGTGAAGTCGTCGTCGACGGATGACAGGAGAAGAAATGGGCAAGCCACAGGCCATGTATGTGCTCCTTTTAAGGTTTCACCAACAAAAGGGCCCACCGGCCATGGCGCGGACCTTGCGCGGTCCCCGGACCACGCAAGCCCTGCTTCAGTACGTTTTATAAGGCAGGAATTTTCCGGACATCGTGATGCTGACCCGGTCGCCAGCAGGGTTGGGCTCGCGCTGCAGGTCCATCTTGAAGTCGATGGCGCTCATGATGCCGTCGCCGAACTCTTCATGGATCAATGCCTTGAAGGTGGTGCCGTACACGTTGACCAGCTCGTAGAAGCGGTAGATCAGCGGGTCGGTGGGCACGCTGGTGGGCAGCGAGCCCTTGTAGGGCACTTCCTGCAGCCACAGCTTCGCTTCGTCGGGCAGGTCGAACACTTCGGCGATCACGCCGGCCTGCTCGGCCGTCAGCGTCATCTGGCCCAGGCAGGCGGCGGTCACCCATTCCTTGCTCAGGCCCACCTTGGTGGCCACATCGGCCCACTTCAGGCCCTTCTTCACCTTGGCCTGCACGATCAGGTCGGTCACGTCTTCGCGGTTCATGTTGCTTGCTCCTGTGTCAGAAAAAAGGGGGCGTTGTCGTCAGATCAAAGTTGCCGTTCGGAGGCGTCGATGGGCACATCGTTGATGGAGGCCTCGCGGCGGGCCATCAGACCGCGCTCGTCGAAGGTCCAGTTCTCATTGCCATAGGCCCGCCACCACTGGCCCTGGTCGTCGTGGTACTCGTACTCGAAGCACACGCCGATGCGGTTGCCGCTGAAGGCGAACAGGCGCTTCTTGAGCTTGTACTGGTGCTCGCGGGCCCACTTGCGGGCGAGGAAGGCTTTGATGGCCTCGCGGCCCGTGAAGAACTCGCTGCGGTTGCGCCACCAGGAATCCTCGGTGTAGGCCTGCGCGCAGCGCTCGGGATCCTTGCTGTTCCAGGCGTCCTCGGCCATCTGCACCTTCAGGCGGGCGGTTTCCTCGGTGAAGGGCGGCAGGGGCGGCCTGCTCAGTCGGGCATCGTTCATGGTGGTGTCCTCAGCGTTGTGATCGATCGTGTGGTGCGGCGGCAGGCGCTCGGTCGGCGTCGGACAGATCAGGCCGCCAGCAGCCCGGGATGCACCTCCAGCGGCTGCGCGGGGGCCCGGCCATGGCTCAGGTCCTTGGCGCGGTCCACCAGGAAATCGACCAGGTGGTTGCGCAGCGGGTAGTAGCGCGGGTCGTGGTGCAGGCCGGCGCGGGTGCGGTCTCGCGGCAGGGTGTTGACCACGATCTCGGCGATGCGGGCGCGCGGGCCGTTGCTCATCAGCAGGATGCGATCGGCCAGCAGGATGGCCTCGTCCACGTCGTGGGTGATCATGAAGACGGTCTGCTGCGTCTCGGCGCAGATGCGCAGCAGCTCGTCCTGGATGGTGCCGCGCGTGAGCGCATCGAGCGCACCGAAGGGCTCGTCGAGCAGCAGCATCTTGGGCTCGATGGCGAAGGCCCGCGCGATGCCCACGCGCTGCTTCATGCCACCCGACAGCTGCGAGGGCTGCTTGTCGATGGCGTGGTCCAGGCCCACCAGCTTCACATAGCGCTCGACATGCTCGCGCACCTGTTGGCGCGACCAGTCCGGCCATTTGGAGCGCACGGCGAAGGCGATGTTCTGGCGCACGGTGAGCCAGGGCATCAGCGCATGGCCCTGAAAGACCACGCCGCGCTCCAGGCCCGGGGCGTTGACCTCGCGGCCGTCCATGAACACATGGCCTTCGCTGGCCTGCTCCAGGCCCGACAGGGTGTTGAGGATGGTGGTCTTGCCGCAGCCCGAGTGGCCGATGATGCAGACGAACTCGCCGCGGCGCAGCTGGAAGTTCACGTGCTCGAACACGGGCTCGGGCGAACCAGGGTAGCGCTTGCCCAGGGACTGCACCTGCAGGTAGGGGCGCCTGTCTGGGGTGGTCACCGGGGTGCTCATTGCATCATTCGACATAGGTCACCGCCTTCTGGAGCCGGGCGAACATCGCGTCCAGCAGCATGCCGACCACCCCGATCACCAGGATGGCGAAGATCACGTTGGGCAATGAGAGGTTGTTCCACTCGTTCCACACGAAGTAGCCCACGCCCGTGCCGCCCACCAGCATCTCGGCCGCCACGATCACCAGCCAGGCGATGCCCATGCTGATGCGCATGCCCGTGAGGATGGTGGGCGCCGCGGCCGGCAGGATCACTTCGACCGCCCGGCGCCAGTGCGAGACCTCCAGCGTGCGCGCCACGTTGAGCCAGTCGCGCCGCACGCTGGCCACGCCGAAAGCCGTGTTGATCAGCATGGGCCACACCGAGCAGATGAAGATCACGAAGATGCCCGAGGCGGCCGAATCCTTGATCGTGTACAGCGCCAGCGGCATCCAGGCCAGCGGCGAGATGGGCTTGAGCACCTGGATGAACGGATCGAGCGCGCGGTAGATCAGGGGCGACATGCCGATGGCGAAGCCCAGCGGGATCGCCACCAGCGCCGCGATCAGGTAGCCCAGCGCCACCCGGCCCAGCGAGTAGCCCAGCTGAAGGCCGATGCCCTTGTCGTTGGGGCCGTTGTCGTAGAAGGGCGAAGACAGGTGTTCGACCACCGTGCCGCCCATCTGCGCCAGGGTCGGAAAGCCCGAGGTGGTGCCGCCGCCCGCCGACGCGCCCGGATCCTTGCCCATCAGCTTGAGGTATTCGATCTGCTCGGGCGTGAGGCTGGCCACGGGCGCGGTCTTGGGCAGGGTGGCCAGGTGCCACACGCCCAGGATCAGGCCCAGGATCAGCAGGGACAGCAGGGCGGCCTTGAAGCGCTCGCCTTGCCACCAGGGGGCTGCTTGTCGCATGGTGCTGAGGTTCCGTCTGTATCGGTCTGCCGATCAGCCACGCTTGATCGCGAAGCTGGCCAGGTAGGTCTCCGGCTTGGCGGCATCGAAGGATTTGCCCATCACCTTGAAGCCCGGGTAGGCGCCATCGGGCACGGGCTCGCCCAGGGCCTTCATCTGCTTCTTGGCGTCCGTCAGCAGGAAGACCTTCTCGGCCAGCTGCTTGTAGTTGACATCGCCCTTGACGTAGCCCCAGCGCTTCATCTGCGTGAGCATCCAGACGGCCATCGACTGCCAGGGGATGGGGTTGAAATCGGCACGGTCGGGCACGTTGCGCACATTGCCCAGGCCATCGGCGAAGCGGCCGGTGAGCACCTGGGCCACCACGGCCTCCGGCTGGTTGAGGTACTGGGTGGGCGAGATCACCTTGGCGATCAGCTCGCGGTTCTTGGTCTGGCGCGCCATGGCGGCGGCGGTGAGCACGGCACGGTACAGCGCGGCGAAGGTGTTGGGGTTCTGCGCGATGAACTCGCCGCTGGTGCCGAAAGCGCAGCAGGGATGGCCATCCCACAGGTCCTTGGTCAGGATGTGGATGAAGCCGATCTCTTCGAACACGGCGCGCTGGTTGAAGGGGTCCGGGCCCAGATAGCCGTCGATGTTGCCGGCGCGCAGGTTGGCCACCATCTCGGGCGGCGGCACCACGCGGATCTGGATGTCCTTGTCGGGGTCCAGTCCGTGCTCGGCCACGTAGTAGCGCAGCAGGAAGTTGTGCATCGAATACTCGAAGGGCACGGCAAACTTGAAGCCCTTCCAGTCCTTCGGGTCGCGCTTGTCCTTGTGCTTGAGCGCCAGCGTGATCGCCTGGCCATTGGTGTTCTGGATGGTGGCCACGTGCATGGGCTTGGCCGTGGAGCCCAGCCCCATGCTGATCGACAGCGGCATCGGCGACAGGAAGTGCGTGGCGTCGTACTCCTTGTTGAGCATCTTGTCGCGGATCAGCGCCCAGCCAGCCGTCTTGACCACCTGCACGTCCAGGCCCTGCTTCTTGTAGAAGCCCAGGGGGTGGGCCATGATCAAAGGCGTGGCGCAGGTGATGGGGATGAAGCCGATCTTGAGGTCCTTTTTCTCCAGCGGGGCGGCCTCCTGCGCCATGGCCTGCAGGCTGGCGGTGGGCAGCACACTGGCGATGGCGGCCATGGCCGTGCCCTTGCCCACGGCCCGCAGGAAGCCGCGGCGCACGGCATCCTGCGGGAACAGGGCCTTGACCAGGCTGGCCTCGATGAAGTCGTTGGAGTAGGCCTGGAAGTCCTCCGTCTCGCTGCGCGCACGCAGGGTGCGCACGGCATCGCCATGGGCGCCGGCCTGGGCCGCATCGTGCTCGTCAGGGGCGTGGTGCCCGCCGCAGGCGCAGCTCAGGCGCAGGGGGCGGTCGGCGTCGTAGGGATCGAAGGCGCTGGACATCGGACATCCTTTCTGCCGCCGGAACATCGGCGGGACAACGGTGTCCACTGTAGGAACGCGTGCCTTCGGGCACCATCACGGCGGCTGTGATCCGCGTGTAGTGCCAGCCCTACAGGCGCGGGCCATAACCCTGGGTGGGCGCCATCTTCAGGCCAGCACCACCTCCTGCTGCCTGACTGCGTACAGCGCCAGCTCTACATCATTGCGCGTACCCGTCTTCTCAAGGATGCGGGCGCGGTAGGTGGACACGGTGTTGGGCGACAGGTGCAACTGCTCGGCGATGGTGCCCACAGAGCTGCCCTGCGCGAGCAGGCGGAACACCTGGTCCTCGCGCTGCGACAGGTTTTCGTGCGCAGGGCGGTCATGCGGCTCGCTGATGGAGCTGGCCAGCACCTCGGCCACGCTGGCGGTGATGTGGCGCGCGCCCGTGGCGGCCTTGCGCAGCGCAGCGATCATCTCGTCGGGGTCGGCGCTCTTGTGCAGGTAACCGCTGGCGCCCAGGCGCAGCGAGCGCACGGCGAACTGCTTGTCGGGGTAAGTGGAGAGCATCAGCACCGGCAGACGTGGGTACTCGGCCTTGAGCTGCTTGAGCACGTCCAGCCCGTCGCGGCCGGGCATGGCGATGTCCAGCATCACCACATCCAGGCCCGGGCCTTCGTGCGGCGCCAGGAAGTCGCGCACCTGCCGCACCGCCTCGACGCCATCGGCGGCCTCGGCCACCACGGTGATGTCGGGCTCGTCGGCCAGCACCTGGCGCAGGCCCTGGCGCACGATGTGGTGGTCGTCGACCAGCAGCACGCGGATCATGAGACGGCCCCTTCCAACGGCACGGTGTGGCCCTGCTGGTACAGCGGCATGGTCAGGATCACCGTGGTGCCGCTGCCCAGCTGGCTGTCGATGTGCAGCCAGCCGCCGAAGTGGCCGGCGCGCTCGCGCATGCCCATCACGCCGTAGGCATCGGTGCTGTCGAAGGCGCTGGGCGGAGCGCCCCGGCCGTTGTCCTTGACCAGCAGGGTGATGTCGCTGGGCGTGGCGCTGATGCGGATCTCGACCTGCGTGGCGTGGGCGTGGCGCGCCACGTTGCTCAGCAGCTCCTGGAAAATGCGGAACACGGCGGTGGCGAGCGGGCCTTCGGGCGCCGTCAGGTTGGGCGCGATGTCCATGGACCACAGGCAGCGCAGCTCGCCGCTGTCGGCGAAATCCTGCGCCTGCCATTCCAGCGTGGCCCACAGGCCCTGGTGATCCAGGATGGAGGGTCTCAGGTCCGTGATGATGCGTCCCACGTTGTCCACCGCCATGTCGATCAGGCCGCGCATGTCTTGGCACTTGCAGCGCAGGTTGAGCCTGTCGTCCAGGCGTTTCTCCAGCCAGCTCACATCCATCTTCAGGCCCACCAGCAGGCTGCCGAGCTCGTCGTGGATCTCGCGGGCGATGCGGGTGCGCTCGTCCTCGCGCACGCGGTCGATGTGGGCCTGCAGCTCGCGCAGCTGGCCCAGGGCCTGGCTCAGGGCCTGGGTGCGGTCGGCCACGCGGCGCTCAAGCAGTTCATGGGCTGCGCGAAGCTGCTCTTCGTGCAGCTTGCGCTTGGTGATGTCCACGAAGGTGACGACTGCCCCGTGCACCACGCCCTCGTCGAGGATGGGGTAGGACGAGTACTCGGCCGGGAAGGCCGTGCCGTCACGCCGCCACAGCACCTCGCTGTCGATGCGGCAAGGCACGCCAGCGCGGAAGGCATTGAAGATCGGACACTGCTCGGCCGGGTAGTGCTGGCCGTCCGGGTGGGTATGGTGGGCCAGGGCGTGCATGTCGCGGCCCAGCACCTCCTCGGGGTCGTAGCCCAGCATCTGGGCTCCGGCCCGGTTGATGAAGGTGCAGCGCCCGTCCATGTCGACGCCGAACACCCCCTCGCCGGTGGATTCCAGCAGCAGGTTCAGGCGGTCGCGCCATACCTCGGCCACGCGCTCGGGCGCGACCAGCGGCGGCTTGGAACCACTGAGGGGCTGGCCGTTGGCCAGCAGGGCGGGTGAAGGCAGGGCACTCATGACAGCGTCGGTTGACGCCTGTCTTGCAAGGCCCGTGCCGGATCAGCCGGGCACTGTGCAACGACATGTGACCACCGGCCCGCCGGTCCCGGCGCCTTCCCGGGAAGGTGGCCTCAGGCCGGCAGCAAGGCGTTTCGCAGGGCCTGCGCCAAGGCGGTGTGCATCTCGGCCGCCTCCGGCAGGAAACGCCCCATGTTGATGAAGTCGTGCACCGTGCCCGCATACACGGTGAGTTGCACGGGCACGCCAGCCTTCTCCAGCGCCTGGGCGTAGAGGCGGCCATCGTCGGCCAGCGGGTCGCACTCGGCCAGGGCGATCCAGGCGGGGGCCACGCCCGTGTGGCTGGGCGCGATCAGGGGCTGGCGGTGCCAGGGCTCCTTCAGGTCGCCACCAGTGGCCTGGGCCTCGAACCAGTTCATCAGGGCCTGGTCCAGCATCAGGCCGGCCGAGGCGTAGGTCTTGAACGACTGCGTGGCCACGCCCACCTGCACCGAGGGGTAGATCAGGCCCTGCAGCGCCACGGGGATGCCGGCGTCACGCGCCAGCAGCGACACGGCGGCCGACAGGGTGCCGCCCGCGCTGTCGCCGGCCACGGCCAGGCGGCTGCCGTTCAGGCCCAGGGTGTGGCCCTGGTTGGCCAGCCACTGCAGCGCCGTCCAGGTGTCGTCCAGACACACGGGGTACTTGTGCTCCGGTGCCAGGCGGTATTCGATGGCGACCACGGCCACACCGCTCTGCGCGGCGACCGAGCGGCACATGGCCTCGCAGGTGTCGATGCCGCCGACGACGAAGCCGCCGCCGTGCACGTACAGCAGCACGGGCAGGCCGGCATCCGTGGTGGGCGCCCACAGTCGCGCGCGGATCGCGTAGCCATCGGGCGTGGGGATGGTGAAGTCTTCCACCCGGGGCAGCGGCACTGGCTGGATGGTGCTCACGCCCACGCCCATGCGGTAGGCCTGCCGGGCCTGGTCGACGGGCAGGGAGCTCATGGGCGGGAAGCCCGCGCGCTTGACGTTCTCGATCAGGGCGCGGGTGGCCTGGTTCAACTGGTCCAGGGGGGTGGGCATGGGGATGTGTCTCCGTTTGAACTGATGCGCGGGTGACTGTAGCAAGAAGCCTGGCGGCCGTGCCCATGATTCAGGGCAGGCTGACGCGGATCTCCAGCACGGCCTGGTCGTCGCTGCTGACGCTCTGGGTGCTGAGCATGCCGCGGCGCTGCACCTCTTCCTGGCGGTTGGTCTGGGCCACGGGCACCCATTCGCCCAGCGGCACGCTCAGGGCTGTCTGCACCACCAGACGCGCCGGGGGTGTGCCCTGGGCATCCTGCGTGAAGGGGCGCTCGGGATGGGCGGGCGCTTCGGCTTCCAGCTCGACCGTGGCGGTCTTGCCGCCAGACCAGCGTGGCGTGGCCGTGAGGCGCTGGCCGGCGTCCACCCACAGGGTCTGCGCCACCAGGCCGACCAGGGGCTGCACGCCCTGCCCTCCTTGCTGCCCACCGCGCCAGCCGCCCGAGCCCCCTTGGCCTGCCGTGCCCAACTGGGCCACCCATTGCCACTGCGTGATCGGGCGCTGCTGGCGCAGGTCCAGCCGCGCCTTGCGGCCGTTGAGCACCAGGATCTGCTGGTGAACCTGCTGATCGCGCTCGAGCTGGCGGGTGGACAGCGCCACCCCGCCCTGGCCGCCATGCCCAATGACGCCCTTGCGGCTGTCGATCACCAGGCCGCCCTGGCGCACGCCGGCGCGTGATTGCTGGGCATCCACCGAGGACACCACCCGCCACGACACCAGCAGGTTGCGCGCAGGCACCTGGGCGGAGGCTCCCTGCAAGCCCAGCGTCAGATCGGCCAGGCCCAGGGCGCATCCGATGGCCAAGCCAAAGGCCTGACCCAGCCCGCGCCGCGTCATCGGCCTGGGCAACAGCTCTGTCGACATCGCCCTGGTCGTCACCCCTGTCGCCTCAGGGGCAGGTTCGTGCTTCATCGTGCGCTCCTCGTTGGATCCCTCAGCATGACGGCTGACCCGGGGTTTCCCCGCCCGCCCTAGCGAACAAACTGTGCGGTTTCGCACCCTTTATTTCCGTTGTTTGAAATTCCCACCATCTGAGATGCTCAAGTCGTGCTCCCGGCGGGTCGATATTCAGTGAACTCTGCCACGTCCTGCGGGGGATCGGTGGCGTATTGGTTTCATCAAATTTGGAGGCTGACTCATGCAGCTCGAAGCCCTTTTCAAACAACCCCAGGCCCTGCCGGCCGTGCCCAAGATCGTCCATGAGCTGATCGACAGCTTCAATGCCGAGGACATCTCGATCGACGAGATCGCCAAGAAGATCCAGGCCGATCCGGTGCTCTCCGCGCGCCTGCTGCGCCTGGCCAACTCGGCCTACTACCACGTCTCCCGCACCGTGGGCACTGTCGATGACGCCGTGATGATGCTGGGCTTTGTCACCGTGCGCACGCTGGTGATCAGCTCGGGCCTGACCAGCGGCTTCAAGGCCATGCCCGGGATGGACCTGGGCAAGTTCTGGAAGTACAGCCTGCACGCCGCCGTGGTGTCGCGCTGGTTGGCCAAGACCACCGGCCACAACGCCGACCTGGCCTTCACCGTGGGCATGATGCACGGCATCGGCCAGCTGGTGATGCACGCCGGCATGCCCGAGCCCATGCTGCAGCTGGACAAGCAGGCCGGCCCGATGGACCCGCGCCGCCTGGACATGGAGAAGGCCTCGTTCGGCTACAACTTCGCCACCGTGGGTGCCGAGCTGGCCCGCCAGTGGAAGTTCCCTTCCGCCTTCTCCGAGGCCATCGCCAAATTCCCCGAGCCGTTGGCCAGCAAGCCGGTGGACCCGATCGCAGCCATCCTGCACCTGGCCGCCTGGCGCGCCCGGGCCGAGCACAACGGCCTGAGCGAGAGCGAACTGGCCGCCACGGTGCCGGCCGAGGTGGCCACCGCGCTCAAGCTGGATCCCAAGAAGTTCCTGGCCGACATGCCGCCGATGGGCGAGCTGTGCGAGGGCATGGAAGCCTTGCTGGGCTGATCCAGCCTTGGCGCCGTCCCCGGTGGCCGGCTCAGATCGCCAGAGGGTCCACATCCACCGCCCAGCGGACCAGTCCGCGCGGGCGGTGTTGTTGCGCCAGCGCCAGCCAGGTCTGCGTCGAACGTGACAGCAGGCGCTGCAGGGCGGGCCGCGATCCAGCCTCAATGAGCATCTGCGCCCGCTCGATGTTGGCCACACGCTGCACGGCCGTGGGCACCGGCGGGTAGAGCAGGATGCCGCCCAGCCCGGCGGCCAGTTCTTCCACCAGTCTGGCGGCCTCCTCCAGGAAGCCCTGCGCGGCCTCCTGTGTCTTGGCTTCGGCGCGCAGCATGGCCAGATGGGCGTAGGGCGGCAGGCCTGCGCTCTCGCGCTCCTTGAGCTGCTGCCTGGCGAAGGATTCGTAGTCGTAGCGGGCCAGGGCCGCGTAGAGCGGGTGGTCGGGGTGCCAGGTCTGCACCCACATCTCGCTGCCCTGGGCCACGCTGGCATCGCGCCCGGCGCGTCCCGCCGCCTGCAGCAGCAGCGCGAACTGGCGCTCGGCCGCGCGGAAATCACTGGCGAACAGCGCCGCATCGGGGTTCACGGCGGCCACCAGGGTGATACGGCGGAAATCGTGCCCCTTGGCCACCATCTGCGTGCCCACCAGGATGTCCACCTCGCCGGCATGCACGCTGGCCAGCTTGTCTTCCAGCGCGCCCTTGAGCTTGGTCACGTCCGCATCGATGCGGCCCACGCGGGCGCCGGGCAGGGCGGCGGCCAGTTGCTCTTCGAGCTTTTCGGTACCGCGGCCGATGGGGTGGATGTCCAGGTTGCCGCAGTTCGGGCAGGCGCGGGGCACGCGGTCAGTCAGGCCGCAATGGTGGCAGCGCAGGGTCCGGTCCACCTTGTGGAAGACGCGCCAGGCGCTGCACTGCGGGCACTCGCTCTTCCAGCCGCAGTCACTGCATTGCAGCACCGGGGCATAACCGCGGCGGTTGAGCAGCACCAGGCTCTGTTCGCCACGGTCGATGCGCTCGGCGATGGCGTCCAGCAGCGCCTGGGCCAGCGGCGGCGCCTCCTGGCCGGGGCGCGGCTTGGGCTCGCGTGACAGGTCCAGCCGGCGCACACGCGGCATGCTGCCCTGGCCCACGCGCGAGGGCATGGTCAGGCGTTGGTAGCGGCCCGCGCCGCCCTCGGCCTGGGGCAGGGCGTTGAACCAGGTTTCCAGGCTGGGCGTGGCCGAGCCCAGGATCACGGGCACCTTCTCCAGCTGGCCGCGGTACACGGCCAGGTCACGCGCCGAGTAGCGCGCCCCGTCCTGCTGCTTGTAGGACGGGTCATGCTCTTCATCGACCACCACCAGGCCCAGGCGCGGCAGCGGCGTGAAGACGGCCAGGCGCGTGCCCAGCACGATGTCGGCCTCACCCAGGTGGGCCAGCATCCAGTTGCGCAGGCGCTGGGCCGGCGTGAGCCCGCTGTGCAGCGACACGATGTGGCGGCCGGCAAAGCGCGCCGCCACGCGCGCCTCGAGTTGCGGCGTGAGGTTGATCTCGGGCACCATCAGCAGCACCTGACGACCGGCCTGCAAGGCGCGGTCGGCCTGGCGCAGGTAGACCTCGGTCTTGCCGCTGCCAGTGCTGCCCCACAGCAGGAAGGTCGAGGAAGGCATTGCTGCCGCGCCATCGGAGGCCGACTGCGCAGAGGCAGAGCGCGCCAGCGCGTCCAGCACCACCTGCTGCTCGGGCGTGAGTTCCGGCAGGGCCTCGGGCGCCTGGGCAGCCTCCGGCGCCTGGGCCAGGGCCTTGTTCAGGCGCTTGAAACGCCGCGCCCATTGCACGGCGTCCAACTGACGCAGCTCAGGTGGCAGCACCATCATCGCCATTTCGCCGAGACTTCTTTGATAGTAAGCGCTTGCAAACTTTATAAGTTGCCGCCAGACCAGAGGCATGGGCGGCAGATCGGGCAGCACCTCGATCACCGGTTTGAGCGGCGCCAAGTCCCAGCCCTGCGCGACCTCGTCCGCCAATGCGTCCCACACCACACCGGTGACGGTACGGCGGCCCAGTGGCACGCGCACCATCGTGCCCGGCGGCAGCGGCTGGTGGGCCAGGTAGTCCAGCGGACCCGTCAGGCCGCTGTGCTGGGGTGCCTCTACCAGCACCCGCACCCGTGCCTCGGGCGCGGTGTCCGGTACAGCGGGGGCGTTAGGCGCTGGGGCCTGGGAGCGAGGCTTGGCAGGCACCTGCGTCTTGTCTCCGTTATTCCTACAAATCGATGAAAAGAATGCGCTAAGTCCTTGATCCAAACGAGCTTCCCCCTTATCCCCGGGGTTTGTGGATAACTTTGTGGGCAAGGCTTGCAAACACGCGCTAAATGCTTGTCAGGTGGTCGTTTGGCCTAGATTGCCTCAGATTTGAGCACGCCCGTTCGCTCTATATAAATCAATCACTTAGCACGCTTTATCAGGGTTTCTGCAATTCCGGGCGCACGCACCGACTCTGGGCAGTATGGGATGTCCAAGATGGGGATAACCGAGGCCTGAATGTTGAATTTTAAGTATTAACCCTAGTTTCCATTCGCCTTACAGGGTGTGTAGTCCTTCACGAAGTGGCCGAACTCCCTGGCTGCCGCCCAAGCCAGCTCGCACCGGGCCTGGGCCTGCATTGTTTCATGAGCGCGACGAACTCTGCGGCGACCCATGGTGGCAGTTAGCTGGCGGCCTCAAAGTCCCGGCCCAGCTATGGTCTCTAAGTGCTTGATTCGTTTGACTCACGGACCGAGTCGAGGCTGTGGATAACTTTGTGGGAAAAATAGGCACAGTGGCGCATCTGCGGCGGACACCCTGGGGTTTCCCCCAAACACCCTGCGGCCGCCAGTGTTCAATTTGTTGAGTCAAATCAACCACTTGCAACACATCTCCGTACGTCTCCAGGCCCTCTTGACAAGTTGCTGCGCATCACGCTCGCTCTGCACGCGATGGGGATAAGTGCACCGCATTGGTACCGCGTGAGGGATGTTCCCGGGTCGTTGACCGCCATGAAACCCGGCCGTGAATCAGCACATGCGTCAGGTCTTTTCCGCAAACGTCTGCCTGCCCGAACGCCTTGCCTGCCCAGTGCCCCAACGTCCGTTTGAAATGCGGGCGAGGCGAGTTATGCTTTAGCCTGCGCAGGAAGCTCCCGGCTGTCCGCGTGTTTCATCCACCATCATTACCTGAGAGACAATCCATGAGCTTCTCGATCGAATCCAAGCTTGGCGATCTGCTGGACAACGAACAAACCAAGGCGATCCTGGAAAAGCACCTGCCCGGCATCTCCACCCATCCGCAAATCGGCATGGGCAAGGGTTTCGCCCTGTCGATGGTGGCCAAGTTCTCCGGTGGCCTGATCACCGACGACCTGCTGCAGAAGGTCGACGCCGACCTCAAGGCCCTGGGCTGATCCCAGTGCCTGGCGCGCCGGCCTGGGCTTGACCCGCCGGCTGCTGCCCCAGGAAAAACGCCCGCATCATGCGGGCGTTGTTGTTTCCAGCAGGGGCAGAGCCCCCCACATGCTTCACCAGTTCTCGGTGGCCTGGGCGCACTCGGCCGCTTCGGCGTAGACGCTGCAGCGGATCTTCTTGATCAGCTTGAGGCCGCGCTTGTCGTACAGGCCCTTCTCGGCCATGTCGATGCGGCCCTCGCGCATCAGCACCACGTAGCGCTCGGCATCGGCCGGTGAAGGCTCCATCCACAGCTTGGCCGGCACTTCCTTGTCGGAGCGGGCCACGATCTCCATGACACGGTCATAGTTGGCGAGCCAGTAGTCACGCGATTTCTGGCCGAAGCCCGCCGGGAACTTGTCCTTCTTGAAGACCATCTGGTAGGTGAGCATGGCCAGCGGGAAGCTGGACACCCCGCCCTTGCTGCCGATGCCCTTGTGCAGCTCCAGCGGCCGGTAGACGATGGACGGCGCGATGATCACGTCCACGTTGCCGTTGTTGAACATGGTGCCGAAGTTGGTGACATCGGCCGCCACGGGGCGAGCGCCCACACGCTGGATCAGCGCCGCCTGGGATTTGTCGTAGTCCATCGCGGCCACGCGCTTGCCGGCCGCAGCCTCCAGCGTGCTGATGCTGCGGTCGTTGACGAAGGCGTAGGCCGCACCCAGCGGGATGATGCCGCCGACCTCGTAGTTGCCGGCGCTCATCAGCTCGGCCGCCTTGGGTGAGCTGAGCGTCTGGATGAAGCGGCGCACCACCTCGTAGCTGGCCGTCAGGTCCAGCTTGCCGTTTCTGACGATGGACGACGCCCCCACCGAATCCAGCGCGGTGGGCAGGGAGATGAACTGGCGCGTGCGCAGGGCTGTCGCACTCACGGCATCGCACTGGCCGGTGCGGAAATCTTCCACCGCCACACGCTCGTCGATGAAGGCCTTGATCTCCAGGTCCACGCCATGGCGCTGCATGGCGATGGCGTAGTCACGGGCGGCACTGTAGCCTTCGCCGCTGGTGCCCAATGGGTCGTAGATGCAGATGCGTTGTTTGGCCTGGGCCAAGGGAGCCAGCAGCGCCAGCAGGGCGGCCATGCACACGGTCTTCTTCACGCTCAAAAGGGGTCTCCTCGGTCGTTGTTGTGGGATGTATTGTGGGGCGTGAGACGCCCTCAGGGCACATGGACCGCACGCTGCAGCAACACACGCTGCAGCACGGCCCGGATGTCGTCGGGGCCGAAGGGCTTGGCCAGGTGGTCGTCCATGCCGGCGTCCAGGCATTGGGCACGCTCGTCGAGCAGGGAGTTGGCCGTGAGGGCCACGATGGCCACGCGGGCCTGGCCGGCGGCCAGCTCCCTGCGACGGATCTCCCGCGTGGCCTCCAGTCCATTCATCACGGGCATGGCGCAATCCATCAGCACCACGTCGCAGCGGTGCTGAGACAGCCAGGTCACGGCCTGCTGGCCGTCGGTCACAGTGTGCACCTCGCAGCCCAGGTGGCCCAGCACGGCCTCGGCCACCAGGATATTGACGGCATTGTCCTCCGCCAGCAGCACGCGCAGGCCGGCCAGGGCGCCCCCGGTCCGAACCTCGCCACCGGCCTCGGCCTGCAGTTCCTGCCCGGATTCAGCGCCTTCGGACTGGGCGGGCAGCATCATCGTGGCCCGGAAGATGGAGCCCACGCCCATGGCGCTGTCGCACACCAGATCGCCATCCATCGAGCGGCAGAGCTGGCGCGCGATGGCCAGGCCCAGGCCGGTGCCGCCGTGCTGGCGGTCAAGCACGGCGCTGGAGGCCGAGTGCGACTGGGTGAAAGCATCGAAGATGCGCTCGCGGTCGGCCTCGGCAATGCCCACGCCGGTGTCGCGCACCTGCAGTTCGACCAGGCCGTTGTCATGGCGGCGGGCGATCAGCTGGATGCTGCCATGGTCGGTGAACTTGACGGCATTGCCCAGCAGGTTGTGCAGCACCTGGCGCACGCGGGCGGCGTCGCCCACCACTGGGCAGGGCCCCTGCCAGTGGCGCAACTGGCGCAGTGGCACCTGCTTGCGCTGGGCCAGCACCTGGAACACGCCGGTGACATCGTCCAGCACCTCTCCCAGGTCGAAGGGCCGCGCCTCGATGTTCATGCGGCCAGCCTCGATCTTGGAGAAATCGAGGATGTCGTTGATGACGGTGAGCAGGTGCTCGCCGGAGCGCGCCATCAGGGCCAGGCGCTGGCGCTGGTCGGCGCGGGGCTTGTCCTGCTGCAGCACGCGCGCCAGGCCGAGGATGCCGTGCAGCGGCGTGCGCATCTCGTGGCTGACGGTGGCCAGGAAACGGCTGCGCGCATCGCTGTGGTGGCGCGCCTGCTCCAGCGCGCGGGCGCGCTCGCCGGCCACGTGCTCGTGCATGAAGCGCAGGCGCAGCAGTTCAGTGATGCGGCGCTGGCTGCGCACCGTCTCGAGCATGATCACGGCCATGAAGCCCAGCATGGACGCCGCCCCGAACAGGCCCAGCGAATCCTGACGCCACAGCACATAGGCGATGTTGGGCAGCAGCATGGGCAGCGTGAAGCAGGCCACGGCGCGCGTGTCCACCGAGTTCATGAAGGCGCCGATGGCGGCCAGTCCCATCAAGGAGCTGATGGTGACCACGGCCAGATCCAGGTGGTGCAGCGGCGTGAGCCACCAGCAGACAGCCCCCCAGGCCAGGCTGTCGAGCGCGATGAAGGCCAGCATCAGCTGGCGGCCGCGCGCCACATCCACACCGGGCGCGCCAATGCGGCGCATCAGCCACTTGGCCTGCGCCAGGCGCGGCAGCAGGCACACCAGCTTGATGACCAGCCAGGGCCACAGCCGGGCCTCTGGCACCAGGTGATGGATCAGCCAGGCCACGACGGCCGCGAACACGCCCGACCCCAGCAAGGCCACTTCGACATGGTCGAGCAGCATGCGCAGGCGGGCGGCGCGCACCTGGTCTTCCAGGCCGGCCTGATCTTGCAGTGACAGCATCTTGGCGTGTCTCGTGGACTGTTGCGTGGCACTGCGGACCAGTATCCGGATGCAGCCGGCGCCGACCCTCCGGGTTTGTGCCCAGATCGGGTGCCCAGGCGTGCGGAGATGGCATCAAGACCCCCCTCGAATGCGGGGGATGGGCGTTCGTGGTGTCAGGCGCTGCCTGTCAGGTGCCCGACCATGGCACGGCACAGTGCGCCGCCGCAGGCCATGTCGAAGCGCGCGAACATGGGCGAGGTGTTGAGTTCCAGGAAGACGAGGTCGCCGTCGTCGGGATCCGTCTTGAAGTCGGCGGCGCCAAAATCCATGCGGAACTCGCGCATCAGCGCCTGCAGTGGCTGGGCCGCACGCGAGGGCACGGGCACGGCCCGCACGTCGGCATCCTGCAGCGCGCGGTAATCGAGCGAGGGGCTGCGCACCTCGAAGGCGAAGGGCTGGGATCCGATGACGAAGATGCGCAACTCGGGCGCCACCAGGCGGGGCTGCACCAGCGCGGGCATGGCCAGGAAGTTTGGCTGGCCCTGAGGGGCGCTGGACGCTTCGCCCAGGGCCTCGTCCAGCGTCTGGCACAGGCCACCACCAGCCACGGGCTTGGCGATGCAGGCCTCACCCAGGCGCGCGGACAAGCGCGAGGCGTCGTTGCTGACCCAGGTGGCCGGCACACGCAGCCCGGCCGCGCGGGCGCGCAGCAGGGCCGCCGGCTTGTTGAACGGCACCGGGGTGATGTCGCGGTTGAACAGCCGCACCTCCGGGTGGGCCAGCAGCCAGCCTTGCACGGCGCTGTACCAGCCCAGGGCGCGGGTGGACACCTCGGGGCGCGGATCGTCCAGCGGCGCGAAGACATCCTGGCGGATGAAAGCGCCGCGTGGCGGTGGTCCGTCGCCCCAGGGCAGGGACGTCGGCCGGGCCGCACCAGCCGGCGCGGGATCGGCCTCCAGATCCCAGTGGAAGGCCGGGCTGCTGCCCGTGGGCACGCGCAAGTCCACCCAGGAGCTGCCCAGCGCCTGGGCGGCCTCGGCCAGCGCGTGCAGGCTGGGGTCGGCCTGGCCTCCGGCGATCAACAGCATCGAGGCCGCCGCCCGTGCCCGTGCGTCAGAACGAGCCGAACGCGCCGCCGGCGTTGCTGCTGGTGGCGCCGCCACCGCCCTCTTCGCCCAGGGCCAGCGTGGTGTAGATCGGGCCTTCCTCGCCCAGGGCCTTGGTGGTCACGCCACCGCCTTCCTCACCCAGGGCCAGCGTGGTGACGCCACCACCGCCCTCTTCGCCGACGGCCAGGGTCGTGACGGGCGGGCGGATGCGCGCGCCGCCCACGTGCTCTGCTTGGGATTTGTCGAGTTCCTGCATGGTGTCTTCTCCGGTTGAAGGATGGATGGCCGGCCTCTCAGCGGGATCGGTTGCCGGTCCAGCAACGAGGCTAGGCAGACGGGCGACAGGCGTCAACCCGTGCCCCCTAGATCCTGGGACAAGAGGATGCAACAGTCGTGGAGAGGCGTTACAAGGCTGGCTTTGGCGGACACCTCAGCCGCCGAACCGTTTCAGAGCCGGCCGATGCAGCGCGGCGAGCCGCAACGGCACACCAGCTTCCCCCCGTGGTGGGTGGGGCCGTACCGCGCGGTGAGTTCCTCGCCGGGCTGGATGTCGCGCAGCGCGTAAAAGGCCACGCGGCCCTGCTGCACCTTGAGCACGGTGTTGGGCTCGCAGGCATGGTTGGCGTGGCGCAGCACGTCGGTGCCGGCAGTGGCGTCCAGCGTGCGGCGCTCCGACAGGGCGATCATGTAGATGCGGCCCCCCTCACGGGCTGCGGCGCGCGCACGGGCATAGGCCTCGGTGGTGGGTATGGATTCGCCACGGATCTCGCCGATCTTGCGGCGCGCGGGAATGAATTCGGCCGCGAAGGCGCCCAGCCCGTCGATGGCGCTGGGCGCAGCGATGACGGCGTACTTCTGCGGGTTGGCCGGCGTGCCGCGCGGGCGTGGGCCGGCCAGTGCTGGCGTGTCGACAGCGACGGCGCTGCCAGCCTCAGCGGTGTCATGCCCAGGCTCGGCCGGGGGCTCGGTGGATGAAGAAGGAGAACCAAGAGAACGCAGCGTGGGCATGGCAGGAGTATCGCGCCACGCGCTTCCAGGCAAGGCCGTACGTAAGAAGCCCATTGGCGTGGGTCGACGCCAATCGCTCAGGCCGCCATCTGACCCAGCCCCTGCAAGGCCACCTTCAGGTGCTCGGCAAAGGCATGTGCGATCACCGGCAGCTGCCGCCCGCGCAGGCCCGCCAGCACCAGCCGCCCATGCGGGAAGTGGCGGTCCTCCAGCGGCCGGGCCACCAGTGCGCCGCCATCGGCCACCGTGCCGATGGCGATCTGGAAGGACACCGCCTGCCCGTGGTACAGGCAGCCGCGCAGGAACTCGAAGGAGTTGCTTTCGACCACCGGGCGCAGCTTGACGGAGCTGCGCGCCAGGAAGCGCTCCAGCAGTTGGCGCCCGCCGATGTCGCGGTTGGGCAGCATCAGCGGGTAGTCGGCGCAATCGCGCACGCGCACGCTGGGCCGGGCGGCCAGCGGGTGGTCACGGTGCATCACGGCCACCAGGCGCTGCTCGAACTCGGCCAGCACCTCGATGTCGGACTCGGGCGCGAGGTTGAACACCAGGGCCAGGTCGGCCTCGAAGGCGCGCAGGGCGTCCAGCGCCTGCAGGTGGTCACCGATGCGCACCTGGTGCACGGCCAGGGGGTGTGCTTCGCGGAAGCTCGCCACCACACCCGGCAGGAAGACGGGCGCCAGCGCCTGGCTGGCCACCAGGCTGACCCGCCCGCGCCGCAGGCCCCGGAGCTCTTCGATCTGCGAGCGCACTTCATCCAGCTCGGCCGTGCGGCCACGGATGTAGCGCACGAACAGTTCGCCCGCGGCCGTCAGGCGCATGCCGCGCGGCAGGCGCTCGAAGATGGGGGTGCCCAGTTCGTCCTCCAGATCAAGGATGCGGCGGTTGACGGCCGAGGGCGCCACATGCAGGCGTTCGGCTGCCTGGCGGATGGAGCCGGCACGCGCGACCTCATCGACGTAGCGCAGGAATCGAAGGTGGTTCATGCGGACGGCAGCGAGCAGTTTCGATGCCATGGCGCGCACGCCATCGTTGCCGCAACGGCAACGCAACGACATGCCATGCACATGAAACGGCAACGCACGTGCACCACGATCAGCCCACATCGCACCGAAACGACCCAAATTGGGGCATGCCGCCATGCTGCCCCGTCAGCCTGGCCTGCCAGTTTCGGACAGGCTGGCCAACGCCTCAGGCCCCCTCCATGCCCACGCCACCGCAAGCGCTGACAGGCCGAGGGTGCTGCAGGCCCCATGAACACAGGTTTCGCTGGCGACCGTTGCCCTTTCGGCAACGCAGAACGCCCAAAAAAGCATGACTTAAGCACGCCCCAGACACCGCATCCGGCACGGCCAATGCAATACCCCGTTCATCGACGATGACGGAGCTTTACCCGTGTCCCTGACCCGCCTCCCTGCCCTGCCCCTGCAGCCCACGCCTTCCCGGCGCGCCACCCTGCGCCGCTTCGCGGCCGCCACCGCCCTGGCCTTGCTGGGCGCCACCGCCGCCCAGGCCCAGACCACGCCCATCAAGTTCGTGCTCGACTGGAAGCTGCAGGGCGTGCACAGCTGGTACTACCTGGCGCAGGAGCGCGGCTACTTCGCGCAGGAAAAGATCGACCTGCAGATCGACACCGGCGACGGCTCGGCCAACACGGTGACCAAGGTGATGGCCGGCAGCTACCAGGCCGGCTTCGGCGACATCAACGCCATCATCCAGAACGCCGCCACGCGCCCGGCCGGCACGGTGCCGGTGATGGTCTACATGATCTACAACCGCGCGCCCTTCGCGATCATGACCAAGGCGGGCAGCCCCATCAAGACGATCAAGGACCTGGAGGGCCGCACCATCGGCTCGCCGGCCGGCGGCGCCGCGATGAAGATGTTCCCGGCCCTGGCCGAGTTGAACGGCATCGACGCGCGCAAGGTGAAGTGGAGCCACATGGCGCCCAACCTGCAGGAGCAGATGCTGCTGAACGACCAGGTCGAGGCCTCGGCCGTGTTCTCGGTGACCAGCTACATGAACCTGGTCGGCCAGCGCGTGGACCCGGACAAGGACATCCGCTGGTTCCACTACGCCGACCACGGCATCGCGCTGTACGGCAACGGTGTGCTGGTCTCGCCCGCGCTGATCAAGGACAAGCCGCAGGTGGTGGCCGGCCTGGTGCGCGCCATCAACAAGGGCCTGCGCGACGCCGTGGCCGATCCGGACGCGGCCATCGCCGCGCTGGGCAAGGCCGAGCCGCTGGTCAACAAGGCGCTGGAGAAGCAGCGCCTGCTCTACGCCCTGCGCCAGGTGGTGCTGACACCGGAGGCCCAGCGCAGCGGCGTGGGCGATGTGCAGGACGAGCGCCTGCAGCGCGCCATCGGCCAGGTGGCCCAGGCCTTCGACCTGAGCAGGCAGCCTGCGCCCGGCGAGGTCTTCGACCGTCGCTTCCTGCCGCCGCTGGCCGAGCGCCAGTTCAAGCTCAAGTGACAGGCCCACGGCGATGACCCGCAAGACCCCGCCCAAGGCACCCGCGAAGGCCCCGGCCTTCGGCCCCGTGCCACACAACGCCTGGACCCAGCAGGACGACCACCTCAGCCTGGTGCGCGCCCCGCTGGCGCCTCGCCCGCTGCGTCTGGACGCGCAGCCCCAGCCGGTCGAGATCGACCTGGCGCGCGCGGCCCTGGTCATCGTCGACATGCAGAACGACTTCTGCCACCCCCAGGGCTGGTTCGGCCAGAAAGGCATCAAGGTCGGCCCCATGCGCAAGCCCATCGCGGCGATCGCGCAGCTGCTGCCCATCTGGCGCGCCGCCGGTGGCCGCGTGGTGTGGCTGAACTGGGGCGTGCGGGCCGACCGCCTGAACCTGCCGCCCATCGTGCTCTACAAGGGCAAGCGCAGCCTGGACGCCGTCGGCTATGCCGAGACCTCGCCCCTGGACCGTGGCCCGAGCGTGGTGCCTGGCCACTGGGGCGCCCAGGTGATCGACGAACTGGCCGTGGCCCCCACCGACATCACCGTCCACAAGCACCGCCTGAGCGGCTTCCAGGACAACGAGCTGGACAGCCTGCTGCGCCTGGGCGGCGTGCAGACCCTGCTGTGGGCCGGCGTGAACACCGACCGCTGCGTGTTCTCCTCGCTGCAGGACGCGGGCTTCCTGGGCTACGACAACCTGCTGCTCACCGACGCCTGCGGCACGCCGTCGCCGGCCTACGTGAGCCGGGCCATCCACTTCCTGGTGCAGCAGCTGCACGGCTTCAACACCACCGCGAAGGCCGTGGGCAGCGCCCTGACCGCCTCCATGGCCAAGAAGGCGCCTGCACGCCGAGGAGCCCGCGCATGAGCCCCCGCCGTTTCCGTGCTGCCGTCGTGCAGACCTGCGCCGACCTGGGCGATCTGCCCGCCAACATCGAGCGCACGCGCCGGCATGTCGACGAGGCCGTTCGGCAGGGCGCCCAGCTCGTGGTGCTGCCCGAGTGCATGAACAGCGGCTACCTGTTCGATTCCCTCGAACACGCGCGCACGCTGGCCGAACCGGTCGATGGTCCCTACGGCCAGGTCCTGGCCGAGCTCGCCCTTGCGCACGGCATCCACATCGGTGCCGGCCTGACGGAGCTCGGCGCCGATGGCCGCCTCTACAACAGCGCGATCCTGTTTGGCCCGCAAGGCGAGCTGATCGGCTGCTACCGCAAGCAGTTCCTGCCGGCGCAGGACCAGCACTGGTTCTCCGTGGGCGACACGGGCATGCCGGTGTTCGACACGGCCCTGGGCCGCATCGGCATGCTGGTGTGCTTCGACGGGCGCATCCCCGAGGTCTCGCGCTGCCTGGCCGCCAACGGCGCCGACCTCATCCTGGACATGGCCAACTTTTTCGTGATGGGCCAGGCCGACCAGTGGGTACCGGCCCGCGCGATGGAAAACGGCGTGTGGTTCCTGGCCGCGACCAAGGCCGGGGTAGAGCGCAGCATCTACTACCCCGGCGGCAGCCTGATCGTTGCGCCCACAGGCGAGGTGCGGGCCCGCATCGCCAACGAGACCGAAGGCGTGGCCTGTGCGGAGATCGAGCTGGATGCACAAGGCGCCTGCTGGGCCGACGGCACCGGCAAGTGGGCGGGCCGCCAGCCCCAGGCCTACACGCTGCTGACCCAGCCTTTCGAGAATACGCCCCTGGCCCCCGTGCTGGCCCAGCCCCTGCGGCCCGAAGCCTGCTGCGTGAAGGTCGGTGCCGTGCAGGCGCATGCCGACCGCACACACAGCGTGGACGACCTGCTCACCATGGCCCGCCATGCCGCGCTGCTCGGCACCAAGCTGCTGGCGCTGCCCCTGCACGCCGGGGCCGACCGCCCGGTGCTGGACGCCGCCGCCGCCCGTGCGCTGGCCGAACGCACCCCCGCATTGATCGATGCCTTGCATGCCCTGTGCGCCGAACACGACGCACTCGTCGTGCTGCCCAGCGTCGAGGCCGATGCACATGGCCTGCACCCCAGTGCCATCCTGATCGGGCCACAAGGTGTGATCGGGCGCCAGCACCAGGTCCACCTGGGCGCGCATGAGCGCAGCTGGGCGGTCCCTGCCAGCACCGGCCTGCAGGTGTTCGACACGCCGCGCGGCCGCATCGGCCTGCTGCTGGGCACCGACGGCCTGTTCCCTGAAAGCACCCGCGTGCTGGCCCTGCAGGGTGCCGACATCGTGGTCTGGGCCTCGGCCTGGTCGCACCCCGACGAGCGCCGCCTGCTCACCGCCACCAAGGCGGCCGACAACCGCGTCTACCTGGTCTGCGCCAACCGCGCCGATGCACCTGCCCCCGGTGGCTCCTTCGTCGTGCCGCCCAGCGGCCTGCCCCACTGGGACCTCAACGTCAACGCGCCCGCCAACCCGCGCTGGGGCGCCGTGATGCCGCTGTACGCCGAGCTCGCGCTCGCACGCCAGAAGTGCATGGAACCCGGCGTCGACATGCTGCGCAACCGCCTGCCTGGCACCTATGGCGTGCTGACCGCCCCACAGCCGCCCGTGCTCTCGCATCCGACTTCTCTCACGCCTTCGCCTTCTGTCTCTCACCCAACGGAGTTCCACGCATGACATCCTTCTCGCTTCGTGCCGCCCTGCGCCCCCTGGCGGCCCCCGCCGCCGCGCTGGCCGCCGCCTTCGCCCTCACGGCCATGCCCCTGGCCGTGCAGGCCCAGACCAAGGTCAAGTTCGTGCTGCAGTGGAAGTTCGAAGGCTCGCAGGCCTGGTTCTTCGTGGCGCAGGACAAGGGCTACTTCAAGGCCGAAGGCCTGGACGTGAGCATCGACCAGGGCGAAGGCTCGGCCGCCTCCATCCCCAAGGTGGCCTCGGGCGCCTATGACGCCGGCTTCGGCGACCTCAACGCCATCATCGACATGGCCGCCAAGCGCCCGGCCGATGCGCCCGTGGGCGTCTACATGCTCTACAACACGCCGCCCTTCACGCTGATCGTCAAGAAGGACAGCCCGATCAAGACCCCGAAGGATCTGGAAGGCAAGACCATCGGCGGCCCGGCCAATGATGGCGCGCTCAAGCTCTTCCCCGCCCTGGCCAAGATCGCCAAGGTCGACACCAGCAAGGTCAACATCACCAACATGGCGCCCAACCTGCGCGAGCAGATGCTGATGCGCGGCCAGGTCGATGCCACCTTCGGCTACGTGAACACCGTGACCTTCAGCGCCAAGGCCATGGGCATCGATGCCGCCAAGGACCTGCGCTTCATCCGCTACGGTGACTACGGCATGGACCTCTACTCCAACGCCGTGTTCTTCTCGCGCAAGTTCGTGCAGGACAACCCCAAGGCCGTGGCCGGCTTCGTGAAGGCCCTGAACCGCGCCATCAAGGATGTGCTGGCCGACCCCGAGATGGCCATGGATTCGGTGATGAAGCGCGAGCCCCTGCTCAAGCGTGAGGTCGAGAAGGAGCGCCTGCTGTCGGCCCTGCGCAATGACATGAGCCACCCGGAAGTGGCCCGCATCGGCCTGGGCGATGTGGACGACAAGCGCCTGGAACGCAGCATCGAGATCCTGGTCGATGCCAACCAGCTGGCCCGCACGCCCACGCCTGCCGAGGTCTTCAACCGCAGCTTCCTGCCCCCGCGCGACCAGCGGCCCAGCAAGCTGTTCTGAGCCCGTTTCGCTCAGCTCTCGCACGACCCCGCCCCGCTTTGAAGGAAACACCATGGATCTGAAACTGAAGAACAAGGTGGCCGTGATCACCGGCCCCGCCAAGGGCATGGGCCGCGCCGTGACGCTGGCCTTTGCCCAGGAAGGCTGCCGCCTGGTGCTCGCTGGCCGCGACACGGCCGCCATCGAGCCCGTGGCCGAAGAGGCGCGCGCCCTGGGCGTGCCGGCCATCGTCGTGCCCTGCAACCTGGTCGACGACCAGCAGACCGAGGCCCTGGCCCGCCAGGCCCTGGCGCATTTCGGCCGCATCGACATCCTCGTCAACGTGGCCGGCGGCTCAGGCCCCATCGGCAAGACCGGCTGGGAGACCAGCATGGACGAGTTCAACGAGATCGTCGAGCTCAACATGACCGGCTGCTTCAACACCATGCACGCCGTGTTGCCCGCCTTGATCGAGCAGGGCGGCGGCAAGATCGTCAACGTGGGCGGCACCTTCGGCATGCGCGGACGCGCGGGGCGCATGGCCTACTCCGCCTCGAAGTGGGGCCTGCGCGGCATCACCAAGAGCTTCGCGCTGGAGGCCGGCCCGCACAACGTCAATGTGAACTGCGTGGCCCCAGGCATGGTCGACGGCCCGCGCTTTCGCGAGAAGGTGTGCGCCAACATGGCCGCCAAGCTGGGCATCACGCTGGAAGAAGCGATGAAGCGCCACGCCGAGGACTACGCCCTCAGGCGCGTGACCTTGGACGAAGACGTGGCCAACGCCTGCCTGTTCATGGCCAGCGACGCGTCGCGCCAGATCACCGGTGTGGACCTGCCCGTCGATGGCGGCTGGGCGATGCTGTAAGGGGCGACCGATCATGAGCAACGCAGACCTCGTCATCCGCGGCGGCAAGATCGTCTCGCCCGAGCAGATCATCGACGCCTCCATCGCCATTGCCGATGGGAAGATCGTGGCCATCGGCCACGACGACCTGATGCCCAGTGCCCGCGAAGAGCTGCGCGCCGACGGCCAGTACCTGCTGCCCGGCGCCATCGACAGCCACGTGCACTTCCGCGACCCGGGCTACCCGCACAAGGAAACCTGGAAGACCGGCTCGGCCGCCGCCGCCTGCGGTGGCGTGACCACGGTGTTCGAGATGCCCAACACCAACCCGCCCACCGGCACGCTGGAAGCGCTGCGGCTCAAGCAGAAGGCGGCCGAAGCCTCCTATGTGGACTACGGCATCCACGGCCTGCTGGGCGACGACACCATTGATCGGCTTGAGGAATTGCTCGACGCCGGCGTGACCAGCTTCAAGGCCTTCGTGGGCAACACCTTCGGCAACCTGCCGGCGCCTACCGATGGCGCGCTGCTCGAAGGCTTCGAGAAGCTGGCGCCTTTGGGCATCCGCACCGTGGTGCACGCCGAGAACTCGTCGATCATGGCGCGCCGCCAGCACCGCCTGGAAGAAGCCGGCCGCATCGACCCGCTGGCCCACCTGGCCTCGCGCCCGGCCGTGGCCGAGATCGAGGCCATCGGCCGCGTGCTGACGCTGGCCGAATGGACGGGCGCGCGCGTGCACATCGCGCACCACAGCGCGGCCGATTCGCTGTTCGTGCTGCGCGCCGCCAAGCTGCGCGGCGTGGACGTGACGGTGGAAACCTGCCCGCAGTACCTGCTGCTGAGCACCAAGGACATGCTGCGCCTGGGCGGCATCCTGCGGCTGAACCCACCCATCCGCGAGGAGCGCCACAACCAGCCGCTGTGGGACGCGCTGATGGACGGCACCATCGACATGATCGCCACCGACCACGCGCCGCACACGCCCGAAGAGAAGACGCGCGAGAGCATCTGGCAATGCGACTGCGGCTTCCCCGGCGTGGAAACGCAGATGCCGCTGATGCTGACCGAGGTGAACCGCCAGCGCGCCACCTTGATGGACTACGTGAAGTGGAGCGCCGCCGCCCCCGCCAAGGCCTGGGGCCTGTACGGCACCAAGGGCGTGCTGGCCGTGGGCGCGCATGCCGACATCGCCGTGGTGGACATGGACCGCCGCGCCGTGCTGTCGCAAGGCCGCCTGCAGTCCATCAGCAAGATCTCGCCGTGGAACGGCCGCACCGTGCACGGCGCGCCCATCCACACGCTGGTGCGCGGCCGCTTCGTGATGCGTGATGGCCAGCTGGTGGCGGAAGCATCGGGCTGGGGCCAGTCGGTCAAGGGCGTGCAGCGCATGCCCACGCCCAAGCCGCGCAACACCGAGCACTACACCAGCGCGGTGCTGAAGACGCCAGCCGGCGTGCCGCCCACGGCCGTGCCGTCGGACCTGAGCGCGTTCGACGGCAGCGGCTACCTGCCGCCCGCGCCGAAGGAGGCCGCATGAGTCTGCCGACCCGCGATGGCGGCAGTGCGCAAGCAAGGCATGGCAGTGCCACGGCCGCGCACCCGCAGCTTGTCGGCGTGCACCGCGTCGACTGCTGCGGCCCGGGCGATCTCTCCGGCGTGCAGGCCCTGATCGACGCGGGCACGCTGGTGCCGGCCGACATCGTCGCCGTGATGGGCAAGACCGAAGGCAATGGCTGCGTCAACGACCACACACGCGAATACGCCAGCATGGCCTGGAGCCACCTGCTGGCACCGCACCTGGGCTGCACGCCGTTGGAAGCCGCACAACGCGTGGCGCTGGTGATGTCCGGCGGTACCGAGGGCGTGCTGTCACCGCACTTCACCGTGTTCACGCGCCGCTGGCTGGACGAGGCCGCCCCCGCACAGCACAACGCGCCTCGCCTGGTGATCGGCACCGCGCATACGCGCGATTTCGCGCCCACCGAGATCGGCCGCATGGCGCAGATCGAGGCCACGGCCCAGGCCGTGCGAGAGGCCATGCTGCAAGCCGGCATCCAGCGTGTGGAGGATGTGCACTTCGTGCAGGTGAAATGCCCGCTGCTCACCTCCACCAAGGTGCAGCAGGCCTTGGGCGAGCGCCTGGAGCCCGCCACCCGCGACACCTACGAATCCATGGGCTACTCACGCGGGGCCTCGGCCCTGGGCGTGGCCCTGGCGCTGGAAGAAGTGCCCGCCGCCAAGGTGAACGACGCCGCCGTGCTGCGCGACTGGTCGCTCTACTCCGGCCGCGCCTCGGCCTCGGCCGGCATCGAGCTGGACCACAACGTGGTGATCGTGCTGGGCGAGGCGCGCGGCGCCGCATCGCCCTACCGCATCGCCCACACGGTGATGCGCGACGCCGTCGATGCCGCCTCGGTGCGCAAGCTGCTGCGCGAGTGCTTCGCCATCGACCCCGATCGTGATGAGGCCGGCGACGAAGCCCTGTCCGGCCGCCTGGTCAACCTGCTGGCCAAGGCCGAAGCCAGCCCCGATGGCCTGGTGCGCGGCCAGCGCCACACCATGCTCAACGATTCGGACATCAACGCCACGCGCCACGCCCGCGCGGTGGTGGGCGGCGTGTTGGCCTCCATCGCGGGCCACACCGCGCTGTACGTCTCGGGCGGCGCGGAGCACCAGGGCCCGGCCGGCGGCGGCCCCGTGGCCGCCATCTTGCATGTAGAGGACGCTGTATGACCCAAGCCTTCATCGACCTGGCCGACGTGACCGTGCGCTACGGCACGCAGGCCAATGCCACCCTCGCCCTGGACCGCACCAACCTGCGCATCGACCAGGGCGATTTCATCGCGCTGGTCGGCCCCAGCGGCTGCGGCAAGTCCACCATCCTGAAACTCGTGGCCGGGCTGCTGCAGCCCAGCTCGGGCGGCCTGATCGTGGGCGGGCGTGAAAGCCCCAGCAGCCAGCAGTCGGGCAAGACGCGCATCGGCCTGGCTTTTCAGAACCCGACCATGCTGCCGTGGCTGAGCATCCGCGACAACGTGATGATCCCGCTCAAGATCGTCGAGCCCTTCCGGCAGGACTACGCCAAGAAGAAGCGCGGCGAGTTCGCTGAACGTGCGGAGGCCCTGCTGGCCCAGGTCGGCCTGAAAGGCTTCGGCGACAAGCGGCCCTGGCAACTCTCCGGCGGCATGCTGCAGCGCGCCTCGCTGTGCCGCGCGCTGATCCACGAGCCGCAACTGCTGCTGCTCGACGAGCCCTTCGGTGCGCTCGACTCCTTCACGCGCGAAGAGTTGTGGTCGCTGACCCAGCAGCTGTGGATGGACAAGAAGCCCACGGTGCTGCTGGTCACGCACGACCTGCGGGAGGCGGCCTACCTGGCCACACGCATCTGCGTGATGAGCTCGCGCCCGGGCCGCATCCTCGAAGACCGCGAGGTGCCTTTCGAGCGCCCGCGCACCTTGCCCATGAGCTACGCGCCCGATTTCTCCACCCTGGTGCAGGAGCTGCGGATGCGCATCGCCGAGGCCCGCACCGCTGGTGATGCCGTGCAGGCCAGCGCCGACAACGAACCCACGCCCGCGAGGAAAGCCGCATGAGCAACACCGCATCGATGATCTCGCCGCAACTGCGCCAGCGCCTGCTCTCAGGCTCGGCCCTGATCGGCTTCTTCCTGCTGTGGGAGCTGGCCTGCGTGGCCACCGGCGTGTCCGACCTGATCCTGCCCCGCCCCAGCCAGATCCTCGGCGTGCTGTTCGAGAAGATGCCGCTGCTGTGGCCCCACACCGTGCAGACGCTCTACACCACGCTGGTCGGCTTCGCGCTGGGGGTGCTGGTGGGCATCGTGCTGGGCCTCTTGATCGGCTCCTCACGCACCGCCTACGACGTCGCCTACCCGCTGCTGGTGGGTTTCTCCAGCATCCCCAAGGTGGCCGTGGTGCCGATCTTCGTGGTGTGGTTCGGCGCGGGCACAGTGCCGGCCATCCTCACCTCGCTGGTCATCAGCATCTTCCCCGTGGTGGTGAACGTGGCCACGGGCCTGGCCAGCACCGAGCCCGAGCTGGAAGATGTGCTGCGCGTGCTGGGTGCCAAGAAGCGCGACATCCTGTGGAACGTGTCCCTGCCGCGCGCGCTGCCCTACCTGTTCGCCTCGCTCAAGATCGCCATCACGCTGGCCTTCGTGGGCACGGTGCTGGCCGAGACAGTGGCCGCCAACAAGGGCATCGGCACCGTGATGATGCTGGCCAGCGGCAACTTCGACGTGCCCATGGTGTTCGCGGGCCTCTTGATCCTGGCGGTGCTGGGCGTGGCGCTGTACGCTCTGTCCTCGCTGGTCGAGCGCCGCATGACGGGCTGGGCCCAGCGCAAGACCGACCTGGGCATGGCCTCCTGATTCCGCACCTTCATCAATGACCGACCTCGAACGATCCAACCCCCTGCTGCGCAGCGTCGCCGTGTTCTGCGGCTCCAACTTCGGCGTGTCGCCCGACTACGCCGAGGCGGCCAAAGCGCTGGGCACCGCCATCGCGGCGCGCGGCATCACCCTGGTCTACGGCGGCACCAGCAAGGGCCTGATGGGCGTGGTGGCCGATGCCGCGCTGGCCGGTGGCGGCACCGTGGTCGGCGTCATCAACCAGCGCCTGCATGACCGCGGCCACCTCCACCCAGGCCTGAGCCGCCACGAGGTGGCACCGCACATGCGCGAGCGCAAGGCCCGCATGGCCGAACTGGCCGATGCCTTCATCGCGCTGCCCGGCGGCCTGGGCACGCTCGAAGAGCTGTTCGAGGTGGCCACGCTCACTCAGCTGGGCGATCACATCAAGGCCTGCGGCGTGCTCAACACGCGCGGCTTCTACGAGCCCATGCGCGCCATGCTGTCCACCGCCACCGACGAAGGCTTTCTCAAGCCCGAGCACCGCGACATGATCGTGGTGCAGAGCCAGCCTGACGCCCTGCTCGATGGCCTGGCCGCGTGGCGTGCACCCACCGTCACCAAATGGATCGGCCAGCCCGGTTCCTGATTCCCCTTTTTTCCTCGCAAGCCTTCTCCATGTCCAAGATCCGCATCACCGCCGGTGGCCACAGCTTCCTGGCCGAGACCCACCCCGACGCACCAGAAACCGTCGCCGCCTTCCTCAAGCTGCTGCCTTATCGCCAGAAGCTGATCCACGTTCGCTGGAGTGGCGAAGGCTGCTGGGTGCCGCTGGGCGAGTTCGTGCTGGAGAACGACGGCCAGAAGGTCGGCTTCGAGAACCACACCAGCCACCCCTCGGTGGGCGACATCCTGTTCTACCCCGGTGGCTACAGCGAGACCGAGATCATCCTGGCCTACGGCAGCTGCAGCTTCGCCAGCAAGATGGGCCAACTGGCCGGCAACCACTTCCTGACCATCACCGAAGGCAAGGAGCACTTGCGCGCCCTGGGCGTGAAGACACTGTGGGAAGGCGCGCAGGACGTGGTGTTCGAGCTGGCCGAGTGAGCAGACAAGCAGAGCACCATGACCCACCAACGATTGCTGATCCACGGCGGCCTGGTACTGCCTGATGGCCAGACCGAAAGCCAGGCCCGCAACGCCGACCTGCTGATCATCGACGGCGCCATCGCCGAGATCGGCGCGCCCGGCCAGTTCGATGCGCTCGAAGGCCTGCACCGTCTGGATGCCAGCGACCGCCTGGTGATGCCCGCCTGGATGAACGGCCACGCCCATGCCCATGGCGGCCTGGGCCGCGGTGCCGTGGAAGACACGGGCCTGGAAGGCTTTCTCGCGGCCGCCCCCTCCATCATCGGCCAGCGCGGCCTCGATGACCTGGCCCTGAGCGCCACGCTCACCGCCGCCGAGCTGCTCAAGAAGGGCTGCACCGCGCTGTTCGACATGACCAGCGAGTTCCCGTTGCCCACCGTGGCCGGCCTGCACGCCGTGGCCCATGCCTACGACACCGTGGGCATCCGCGCCGTGGTCGCGCCCATGATGGCCGACCGCTCGCTCTACCAGGCCTACCCCGAGCTGCTGGACAGCCTGCCCGAGCCGCTCAAGGCCCAGGCCGCCCAGGCCCGCGCCGCCGACCCGCAAGCCTGCCTGGCCAATGTGCGCACTGCCGCGCAAGGCTGGCCCTTCGACCCCACCCGTGTGCGTCTGGGCATCGCGCCCACCATCCCGCTGCATTGCTCGGATGCCTTCATGCAGGGCTGCGAGCAGCTGTCCGCCGAGTTCGGCCTGCCCATGCAGATCCACCTGGCCGAGAGCAAGCAGCAGGCCGTGTTCGGCGAGCAGCGCTATGGCATGAGCCTGGTGGCGCACCTGAGCCGTCTGGGCATGCTCAGTGATCGGCTGAGCGTGGCGCATTCCATCTGGATCAGCGACGAGGACATCGACCAGTTGGCAGCCGCCGGCGTCACCGCCATCCACAACCCCTTGAGCAACCTGCGCCTGGGATCAGGCGTGGCGCCCGTGCGCCGCATGCTGGAGCGCGGCCTGCGCGTGGGCCTGGGCAGCGACGGCGCCAACACCTCGGATACGCAGAACCTGTTCGAGGTGGCGCGCCTGGCGGCCTACCTCTCGCGCATCGTCGGCTCCGATGAGGCCCGCTGGGTCGATGCCGGCGAGGCCCTGCACATGGGCACCGTCAACAGCGCGCACGCGCTGGGCTGGGGTGATCGGCTGGGCAAGCTGGCGCCGGGCTACCAGGCCGACATCGTGCTGCTGGACCTGGCCCAGCCCATCTACGTGCCCCTGCGCCATGCGCTGCGCCAGCTGGTGCATGGCGAGAACGGTGCGGCCGTCACGCACGTGCTGGTGGGCGGGCGCCTGGTGGTCGAGCACGGGCGCCTGCTCACGGTCGATGAGGCTGCATTGCGCCGCCAGGCCCAGGCGGCGGCCGAGCGGCTGGACACACTGAACGCCGAAGGCCGGCACCTGGCCCAGGCCCTGCGCCCGTGGATCGGCGCCTTCTGCTGCGGCATCGGCGAGCGGCCCTTCCATCTGCAGCGGCGCCTGCCCGCACACTGAGGCTGTTCACAGACGCGCCCCTACTTCTAGGGATAAGGGCAGGCCCTGGCCGCACCTAGCATCGAAGGTCCATTGGAGGACCTCATGCCCGCAACCGCAGTGCCCCTGCCCGACCCTGCCGAAGAACGCCAACGTGCCCAGCAGCGGCGCCTGTCGCTGGGCATCACCCGCCCGGCCGGACAGGCCCAGGCGCAATGGGGCATCGCGCTGTCCGGCGGCGGCATCCGCAGCGCCACCTTCTGCCTGGGCGCCCTGCAGGCGCTGGCGCACAGCCCGGGACCCCTGGTGTCCAGCGGCGGCACGGCAGCCCCGGCGGCCTCATCACCCACGCCACCCCCCACGCCATCGTCCGCACAAACAACCGGCGCCTCGCAAGCCGCCCCAGGCGCATCAACCACCAAGTCTCTGCGCGCCGGTGTGATCGATCCGCTGATCGCCCAGTTCGACTACCTGTCCACCGTCAGCGGCGGGGGCTACATCGGCAGCTTCTTCACCAGCCTGTTCGTGCCCGGGCGCCTGTCAGGCCAGGGCCCTGGCGAAGATCCCGCCGCCGTCACCTGGCGCGCCTACCGCGCCCTGCAGGACGAGCCCCCCGCCCGCATCCACGCCACCACCCAGTACGACCCGGCCCACCCCGGCCGCGCGGCCCTGGCCTGGCTGCGCGACAACGGCCGCTACCTGGCACCTCACGGCGCGGGCGACGTGCTCTACGGTATGGGCGTGGCCCTGCGCAACTGGATGGCCACCCACTACGTCACCGGCACCGTGATCCTGATGGGCCTGGCGCTGCTGCTGTCGATCCGGCTGGCCCTTGCGCTGGCCTTCCCCGCCTATGCGCAATGGGAAGCCGAGCTGTGCGCGGCGGCCGGCGTGCAGGGCGGCGGCATCTGGTGGAGCCCGACCTGGGCCTTGTGCGCCGTGGTGATGGTCGTGGCCATGGGCCCGGTAGGCATGGCCTTCTGGCTCAGCCACCCCGCACGCGACAAGGGCCGGCGCACTGCGCAGGATGCTGATCCGATCACCATGAAGCCCCTGCCCGTGACCTGGGCCTCCTTCCTGGGTGGGGTGATCGCCGTGGGTCTGATCCTGGTGGGCGGGCTGGGCGTGGGCTGGGCGCAAGGCCCGCGCTGGCCGCTGGGCCTCATCGTGTCGGGCAGCGGAGTGTTCGTGCTGTGGTCGGTGCTGATCTACGGCATCAGCGCCGTCGTGCTGCAGGGCAGCAGCATCGCGCGCCAGCGCGTCCTCCTCACGCGCTGCCTGGCGCAATCCCTGATGGTGCTGATCGTGATCGGCCTGCTGGCCGCCATCGAGACCCTGGCGCAGACCCTCTGGCTGGGCTGGCACGTGCAATCCGGCGTGATCGGCGGCGCGGTGCTGGGCGGCCTGGTGTGGCTGCTGCGCACGGGCCTGCCCAAGCTGGCCGACAAATCCACCGTCGCCCTGGTCGAGCGCCTGCCGCTGGACCTGATCGCCGGCCTGCTGGGCATCGCCCTGTGGATCGCCGTGGCCTCGGCCTTCGGCATGCTGCTGCTGCAGGTGGTGTGGTTCGGCTTCGAGCCCTACACGGTCGCGGCCAGCCTGCGCGATCCGGCCACCGTGCACGCCCTGCTGTGCTACGCCCTGGGCACCTTGCTGGTGGCCGTCGGCCTGGCCCTGGTGGTGGGGCGCTTTCCGGGCTTTCTGAACCTGTCGACCTTCCAGAGCCTGTACGCCGCGCGCATCACGCGGGCCTACCTGGGCGCCACCAACCACCGCCGCTTCTGCGCCGATGCACGCAGCCGCCACCGTGATGTGGCCGAGCCCATCGAGGGCGACAGCCTGGACACCATCGCGCCCTACGCCAACCCGCTGGCGCCGGTGCACTTCGTCAACGTCTGCGTGAACCAGACGGTAAGCCCGGGCGAGCAGCTGGTGCAGCGCGACCGCAAGGGCAAGCCGCTCGTGATCGCGCCCAAGGGCTATTACCTGGACCAGGGCGCCTACGCCATGCACATGCACGGCCCGCGCAACGAGCTGAGCTACCCGCTGAGCTTCGGCGAGTGGATCGGCGTGTCGGGCGCGGCCATCTCCACCGGGCTGGGGCGCAACAGCGGCCTGGGCTTTTCGCTCATCATCGGCTTCGCCAACCTGCGCCTGGGCCGCTGGTGGCCCGGCGTGCCCGAGCACAAGGGCATGCGCAGCCACTGGGTGCGGCGCGCGTTCACCACCCAGACCTACCTGATCGACGAGATCCGGGGCCTGTTCTACGGCAGCCACCGCGCCTACCAGTACCTGTCCGACGGCGGCCATTTCGACAACACCGGCATCTACGAACTGCTCAAGCCCGAGCGCGACCGGGGCGTGCGCCTGATCGTGCTGTGCGATTGCGGCCAGGACGTGGACAACGATTTCCGCGACCTGGCCAACCTGATCCGCCTGGCCCGCATCGACCACGGGCTGGAGATCCGCGTCAACGAGGAAGCCGCGGACGATCCGCTGCTGTCCGAGCGTTTCGGCCGCCAGGCCGATTTCCGCCGCCGGCCCGATGGCACCCTGCCGCCGGCCAGCACGCGCTGCGCCATGCTGCTCGATGTGCTGGCCACCAGCCGCGATGCGGCGCAGCCCCCGCGCACACCGGGCAGCGTGGTCGCGCGCATCGTGCTGCTCAAACCCGTGCTGACCAGCGACGTGCCGGTGGACCTGTGCCACTACCAGAGCACGCACGACGGCTTTCCGCAGCAGACCACCGGCGACCAGTTCTTCGACGAGGCCCAGTGGGAAAGTTACCGGCAGCTGGGCCTGCACATCGGCCTGCGCGTCTTCCCGCAGGATCCGGCCTCTGCCTATGGGCAGGCGTTCTGGCGCGTGTGCCTGCAGGGGCTGCCGGGTTGATCAGGGCTGAGCCGTGGTTGACACGGGGCGCCCTGTATCGGCCGCGCCGCGCACCCCCTCGATCAGCGCATACCAATCCAGGCGACGCGTCACCACCATGATGGCGGCCAGCACTGTGAACAGCATCACCGAGCCCAGCACCAGCGAGGTCTGCTCCATCTGCAGCAGCAGGTACAGGGTGCCATAGAGCAGCGCCAGCGCCGCGCCGAACACCAGGCCCCGCCGCCAACCACCCAACACGTGGCTGCCATAGAACATCAGCAGGCCCGTGCAGGCGCTGCTGGCGGCCGTGTAGGCCACCGCGAACGGCAGGTGCTCGGACAGGCTCACCAGCAGCAGGAAGAACACGATCAGCGCCGAGCCCACCAGCAGGTACTGGATGGGGTGCACGCGCAAGCGGTTGAGCACTTCCACCAGGATCACGCCCAGAAAGGTCAGCGCGATGAACAGCACGCCGTACTTGCTGGCGCGGTCCGACAGCACATACGGGTTCACCGGGTCCATGAAGGACACGTTGAAGGTCTCGATGCAGCCGGTGGACGGCTGACCTGCCGCCGGGACATCGTCATCACGCGACGGCATCACCACGCCCACGGGGCACAGTGGCGCCCCTTTGATCAGCTCCTGCTGGGCCGTGGTGGCCAGCGAGGTCATGCGCCAGCTGGCCTGGAAGCCTTGGCTGGACACCTCCCGCTCAGCCGGCAGGAAGCGCCCGCCGAAGGAGGGGTGAGGCCACTCGGACTTGAGCATCACCTCGGTGCTGTCGGCCACAGGCGCGAAGGCCAGCGATTGCGTGCCGGCCAGCTCCAGCGCCAGCGAGACCCGCAAGGGGCCTTGCGCCGGCAGCAACGCCTCCGGCACCTGGGCGTGAAAGCCCTTGCGCTGCGCCGGATGGCCGGAGCCTGGGTTCACGGCCAGGGTCTGCCCCTGCATGTTCACGCGCACGGTGCGAATGCCGCGCGCATCGCCCAGCACCATGGACACCACCGGCACATCGCAGCTGACCTGCCCGCCCGGGTGCTCGGGCACGGCCTGCAGCCCCTTGAGGTCGGCCCATTGGGCATCGACCTTGGCCGTCATCTCGTAGCCGTTGACCTTGAACAGGCCGCGGTAGCGGGGCGCCATGCGTGCACCGCTGTCGATCTGCAGGGTCTGCGGCGCCTGCACCAGGCGGAAGTCACGCCGCTCGGTGAGCACCTTGAGGACGGTGCCTTCGCGCTGTTCGATCGGCCAGGTCTCCGTACAACGGCGCACCAGCACCGGGCCCATCAGCACCTGGCTGGCGGCCAGGCTGTCGGCCACGTTCTGCTCGGCTTCGTCACGGCGCTCCTGGCGCTCCTCGACCACGCCCCGCACCGAACCCAACGCCACCAGCAGCCCGGCCACCACCGCCCCCAGCGCGACGGACTTGCTCAACAAGGGAAATCTCATCGTGTTCTCCTGTGTGTTCCCATGAAACACGGCCAGTGTCGGAACCGACGGTGAGGTCTTGATGAGCTGTGTGAAGCCAGGGTGAAGTGTTCAGCCGCCCGTGACGGCGTGCGCAGCCGGTGTGGCCAGCGGCCAGCGCAGGGTGACGGCCAGGCCCGGCTCGGCCGGTGCCCAGGTCACCTCGCCACCATGCAGCTGCATCACCTGCCGCACGATGGCCAGGCCCAGGCCGGAGCCCTTGCGCGGCGGCTCGCCAGCCTCGGCCGGCCGGGGGGTGGAGTAGAAGCGTTCGCCCAGCCGGGCCAGGGCGTAGTCGGGCACACCGGGGCCGTGGTCACGCACGGTCAGCAGCACGTGCGCGCCTTCGCGGCACACCGACAACTCGATGCGCCCGCCCGGTGGGGAAAAGTCGATGGCATTGTCCAGCAGGTTGCTCATGGCCAGCACCATCAGCTCGGGCTCGCCCAGCACCGCGTCGGTGTCGCGGTGCTGCCAGTGCACAGTCAGGCCGCGTTGTTCGGCGCGGCCCCTGGCCTGCGCCAGGGCGGTGTCCAGGCTGGCGGCCACGTCCACCACGGCCAGGTGCTCCAGGCGCCGCCGGTGCTCCAGCTTGGACAGCTCCAGCAAGCGCTCGACCAGGCGCTGCATGCGGGCGGCCTGCTCCTGCACCTGCGTGGCGAAGGCCTGGCGGTCGCCAGCGGGCAGCTCGTCGTGCAGCAGCTCGGCCGCGCCACCGATGGCGGCCAGCGGGCTCTTGAGTTCATGGGTGAGCGCGCGCACCATGTCCTCCACATGCTCATGGCCCTCCAGCCGATCACGCATGGCCTCCATCGCGCGGGCCAGGTCACCCAGCTCGCCCGACAGCACCGGCGCCTGCACACGCTCGCCACCGCGCTGGCCCAGCTCCACGTGCTGCGCGAAATGCCGCAGGCGCCGCACGGACCACACGATCCAGGCCGTGACCAGTACGCCCACGCCCAGTGACAGACCCATCAGCCACAGGCCCTTGACCAGGATCTCGCGCTCGGCCCGGTCGATGAACTTCTGCACCGTGCTCATGGGCTTGGCCACGGTCAGCACGCCGATGGTGCGCGGGCCCTGGCGGATGGGCGCCGCCACGTAGAGCACCGAGGGCTGGCCCGCCACCTCAACCTCGCGCGTGGCGCGTGCGCCGTACTGGCCCTTGAGCGTGAGCGCCACGTCGCGCCAGCGCGAGTAATCCTGGCCCACGGCCACGCCACCGGGCCACGCGCCGGTGTCCAGCACCACACGGCCCTGCGCATCGGTCACGTACACGCGGTAGTCCAGCGACTGCTTGCTCATGCCCCAGATGCGCGCATCCACGGGCCGCTCGGCGTAGTCGCGCACGCGCTGGGCAAAGGGGCTGGCCTCAAGCGTGCTCCCGGGCGGCATGGCGGCCAGGTCGTCCTCGACCAGTTCGGCCAGGATGTTGGCGGTGTCCACCAGCATGTCCTCCACCACCCGGGCCACGCTGGGCCGGATCTCGGCCGAGAACACGCGCAGCACGAAGAAGGCGGCGATGCCGGTGATCAGGAAGAAGCCCAGCAGCAGCCGCAGACCGAGCTTCATGGCGCAGGCAACCGGCTCAGGTCGATGGCGTAGCCCAGGCCCCGGTGCGTGACGATGAGCTCCACATCGCCGCAGGCTTCGCGCAGCTTGGCCCGCAGGGTCTTGATGTGGGTGTCCACCGTGCGGTCGGTGCTGTCGGCGTCCTGCCCCCACACGGCGTCCAGCAGGGCGTCGCGGCTCCAGATGCGGCCGGGCGTGCGCAGCAGGGTGTTCAGCAGGCCCAGCTCGCGCCGTGTCAGCGGCAAGGGCGTGCCGGCATAGCTCACGCGCTGCGCGGCTTCATCGCAGACGAAGCCTCGGGCAGGGGAAGCGGCCACTGGCGTTGGCGACAGCGCGGCGCGGCGCAGCAGCGAGCGCACGCGGGCGCACAGCTCACGCGGACTGAAGGGCTTGGTGATGTAGTCGTCCGCGCCCAGCTCCAGGCCCAGTACGCGGTCGAGCTCTTCGCCACGCGCGGTCAACATCACGACGGGCAGGGCGCGGTTGTCGGCGGCGGCGCTGGCCTGCGCGGCATCACCGCGGCGCAGGTCGCGGCACAGGTCCAGGCCGCTGCCATCGGGCAGGCCCACATCCATGATCGCCAGGGCATAGCCGTGGCGGGGCTGCGCCAGTGCTGCGGCCGCCTCGCGTACCAGCAGCACGTGGTCCACGGTGAAACCTTCGCGCTCGAGCGCATAGGCCACCGTCCGCGCGATCGCGGGATCGTCTTCCAGCAGCAGCAGGCGTTGGGCGCTCATGCGCTGATCATGCCGCCAGCCGCCCGTCGGCGATCAGCAGGCTTTCCAGCGCCTGCTCGCGAATCCCGTAGAAGGCCTTGATCTCGCGAATCTGGGCCAGCACCTCGCTGTTGTCGCGCGGCCTGGCACGCTTGACGGCCAGGATCATCTTGTTCTTGTTGGTATGCTCCAGCGAGATGAACTCGAACACCTGTGTGTCGTAGCCCGCCGCATCGAGCAGCAGGGCGCGCAGGCCGTCGGTCAGCATCTCGGCCTCCTGGCCCAGGTGGATGCCATGCTGCAGGATGGGCCGCAGCGGGTGCGGGCTCAGCAGCTGCGGGCGCACCTGCTTGTGGCAGCACGGAGAGCACAGGATGATCTCGGCGCCCGCGCGCAGCCCCAGGTGGATGGCGTAGTCCGTGGCAATGTCGCAGGCGTGCAGCGCGATCATCACGTTCAGCGCGGCCGGGTGGTAATCGCGCACATCGCCCTGCTCGTAGGCCATGCCTTCCAGGCCCAGGCGCTCGATCACGCCGCCGCACAGGGCGACCAGATCCTGGCGCAGCTCCACCCCGGTCACGCGGGCGTCGATGCCGCGCGTGTGGCGCAGCCAGTCATGCACCGCGAAGGTCAGGTAGCCCTTGCCCGAGCCAAAGTCCACCACGTTCACCTCGCGGGCATCGGCCAGGGGCGAGGCGGCCAGCGCGCCAGCCAGCACCTCGACGAACTTGTTGATCTGCTTCCACTTGCGTGACATGGCCGGCACCAGGCGGCCCTGCGCATCGGTCACGCCCAACTCGCGCAGAAAGGGGCGCGAGAGTTCGAGGTAGCGGTGCTTCTCACGGTTGTGGGCCGCCGACTGGGCCGTTGCCGCGCCTGTCGCCCCCTGGGCGGCGTCCGCGTCGGCCGCACCCTGCGCGCCTTGGTCCGCGCGGGCCTTGCCGATCCGTACCGAGCCTTTGCCCTTCTTGCTGAAGGCCAGTTGCACCTCTTGCCCTGGCGTGTGCAGGTGGGCATTGCGAAACCCCGCCGGGCCCAGCAGGCCGGGCAGCATGGCCAGGGCCTCGTCCAGCGGCAGGTTCTTGGTGATGTCGCGCGTCTTGTAGCGCCACACCAGGCTCAGGTGCCGTTGACCACGCAGCTCGATCGGGCGGGCCAGCACGCGGTCGAGCTGCGGCTCGTCGCCATGGTAGCCGGCCAGCGTGAGCTTGTCGCAGACCCCCTCGGCCAGCGCGCGTGACAGCAGACCCATGAAGCGTGTCAGGGCAGGATCGGCTGAATCATCGGAGACAAAAGAAGGCATCACGGCGAACACGCTGGCAGCACAGCTGCCGGGAAATGAGGAGGAAGGTGGAAGGCACGCCTTCCAGGCCGACATTGTCCGCCACTGGGCTGTGGTGCGTGCAGCGTCAGACTCAGCGGGCCACCAGGGCGTCATCCTCCAGCCGCGCGGCGCCCACGCGCACCAGCTGGTTGATCACCCAGTCGGTCAACGGTTCGGTGTCGTCGCCGATCACGGCCCGGATGCCGCGCTGCGTGAGCAGGTGGCGCTCGATCAGGTCTTGCACCTCCTCGCGCGGCATGCGCCGCCGGTCCAGCAGCTTGAACGCCACCAGGCCCTTGAGGGCGTTGTCCACATTGCGTTTCGGGTCCTCGGCCAGCCAGCGGATGCGGGCATGCGCGATCGACAGGGCGTCGTCCACCTCGGTGAAGGGCGCCCCGTGGCCCGGGATCACCAAGCGCGGCGCCAGTTGCGAGATCAGGTCCAGCGTGGCCTGCTGCTCGGCAAAGCCCGATTCGCCTGCCAGCTCCGGAAAGATCACCCCGAAACCGTTGCGCCACAGCGCATCGGCCGAGATCAGCACCCCTTCGCGCGGGTTCCACAGCATCACCATGTCGGCGTCGTGCCCGCCGGCGGGCAGCACGTCCCACTCTTGGCCACCCAGCTCGATGCGGGCACCGATGCGCAGCACCTCGTCGTAGGTGAAACGCTCGCAGGCCTGGTCGGTGGGGGTGTAGCTCAGGCGTTCCTCATCCCAGGCATCCACGGCGTCGCGCAGACCGGGCGGGATCACGACCCGGCACCCATGGCGACGCTGCAGCCGCGCGTTGCCGCCGGCGTGGTCGGAGTGCAGATGGGTGTTGATGATGCGGGCCAGCGGGCGCCCGCTCAGGGCCTCATCCAGCAAACGCTCGGTGGCCTCGCCATGAGAGACATAGCCGGTGTCGACCACCGTGGGCACGTCCGCCTGGGCGAAGACGATGTTGTTGGACGAGAGCCAGCCCCGCTCCAGAACCTGGATGTGGGCAGGAAGAAATGCATGCATGGCCAGTAGGTACCGTCAGGGCTCACTGGGAGCATACGGCAGACCGGCCTCCGGCGCATGCCAGGCCCGCCACACGCGGCGGGCCCACAACGGAGGCAGCGCTCAGGCGTGGCGCTTGGCGGCGGCACGGCGGGGTGCCTTGGCACCACCATGCAGCTGTTCCCAGTAGCCCACGGCCTTGCCCACCCATTCCTGGTAGTGAGGATCCTGGGGCGAGTAGAACGGGATGCCCCGGGCCGCGAAATCGTTGAAGGCCTTGGCCACGGCCGTGGCAGTGGCCTTGTCGGCCTCGACCTCCACGGCGTGCAGCGCCAGCACACGCTTCATGGCCTCGGGGGCCATCAGCTCGGCATGCAGATCCTGGGAAGAAGCAATGGTGGTCATCGCGCTAGCTCCGTCAATCATCAAGCAACAGGGACACAGCCCTGTCTTCGGAGATCAACGCGGCGGGTTGAGTCGTGGATGACCACCGTGAGCGCCAAAAACATGAAAAAAGCCCGCCTGGGGCGGGCTCTTTGGCGCGGCAGGCGCTGCCAGCGCTCGGCCTGAATCAGGCCTTGCGAGATTTCCGACGACGAGCCACCAGGGCGATGCCCGCCAGGCCAAGGCCCAGCATGGCAGAGGTGCCCGCCTCCGGAACGGCCAGCGTGGCATTCACGTTGGCCAGGCGGAAGGACGAGGTCGCACCCTGCGCCGTGATCAGGAAGCTCTGGCCTTGCAGACCCAGGCTGGCCAGGCTGAAAGTAGTGATGGGCGACTTGCCATCGTTCGAGCTCAGGTTGTAGGTCTTGCCGCCGGTAGTGATGGACACTTTGTCGGCGCCGATACCGAAAATGCCGTTGTCCCACGACGAAAAGCCGAGGGAGTTCAACGAAACGAGCTGATTGAAGGTCAGGAGCAGCGTGTTGGAGCCCAGCAGCGAGCTGTTGAGATCACCAGGATCACCGAGACCCGAGTTCACACCGACCCCATCCCAGCGGCGCGTCACCTTGGCGCTCGAGCTGCTCGACACGGCGCTGAGCGCCAGACCGATATTGCCCGAGGTGACGTTGATCACGCTCGAGTTGGTATCCACCAGATTGCTCAGCGTCTTGGACTGGTAGAAGTTGAAGGATTCAGCATGGGCGCCGGAAGCGGCCATGCTCAGCACTGCGGCGGTGGCCAGCAGGGACGACTTGATGAACTGGGACATGGGCTTCTCCTCGCACCTTGAAGGGATTTGAGGAAAATTATGCCGAGGGGGTGTCTGCGGCGCCCCCCGCAGACAGGGGGCAAAACCCAGTTTCAAGGACAAAAATGTCCGAATAACCAATGAAATGCTATTGCATTTCATTGAACGGACCCCGGTATAACCCGAAGCCCGTTCAACGACAAGGGTCAACCCTTGAGGCGACGGCGGGTCACGGCGGCCACACCCAGCAGGCCCAGGCCAAACATGGCCACGGTGCTGGCTTCTGGCACAGCGGCGACAGCCGTCACATCCAGACCGGCCAGGCGGAACGACGACAGACTGCCCTGCGCCTGCAGCACAAAAGAAGTCCCTGCCGGAATCAGACCCGTCACACCAAAATGGTCAACCAGCAGGCCACCATCGTTGAGGGAGGCGCTCAATGCGTAAGTCTGGCCCCCGGTGGTGATGGTGGCCTTGTCGAGCGCGCCCAGCGAATTGCCTTCCCAAAGGGACAAGGCGATTGAATCGAGCGACACGGCTTGGCTGAACGTGAACAGCAGGGCGTCTCCCGGCGAGTGCAACAGCGAGCTGTTGAGCTCGGGCGCATCGAGGCCGCCGGCATACAGGCCGATGCCATCCCAGCGGTATGTCACCTTGGGATTGTCGCTGGCGGACACCGGCGAGATCGTCAGCTTGATACCGTTGTCCATGAAACTCAATTCGGTGGACTTGGAATCAAAGGTTCCGCCACCGTTCTTGTAGAAATCAAAGGAGGCAGATGTGGCAGCCTGCGCGCCCGACACCGCCAGGGAGCCGGCCACGGTCAGGGCCAACGCGATCGACTTGGAGTTCTTGAACACAGGGTGCCTCCTCTCGGCAATTCAGATGAATGATTCAATTATCGGAATCAGGCCGCGGGTATGGGTCCCCCTCGGTTCAGGGAAAGCACCGTGTTTTTTGCACGGATTGTCTGCTTTGGACGTTTGCGACCCTCAAATAACGGACATCGTTATTCGGGGTAACCCTAGGCGCCTCACGACACGGCGTCCAAAAGTGAGAAAGCCCGGCTTGCCGCCGGGCTTTCTTCGTGGCGGGCCTGCGGACAGACCCTGAGGCCTCAACCGTGGCGGATCAGGTGGTCGAAGGCCGACAGCGCTGCCTTGGCCCCGTCACCCGCGGCGATCACGATCTGCTTGTAGGGCACCGTGGTCGCATCACCGGCCGCGAACACGCCTGGCACATTCGTCGCGCCCTTGGCATCGACGATGATCTCGCCGAAGCGCGAGAGCTCCACCGTGCCCTTGAGGAATTCGGTGTTGGGCACCAGGCCGATCTGCACGAACACGCCTTCCAGGGGCACCAGGTGCTCCACGTTCGTGGCACGGTCCTTGTACTTCAGGCCGTTGACCTTGCCGCCTTCGCCGGTGATCTCGGTGGTCTGGGCATTGGTGTGGATGGTCACGTTGGGCAGGCTCTGCAGCTTCTTGACCAGCACGGCGTCGGCCTTGAGCTGCTCGGCGAACTCGATCAGCGTGACGTGGGCCACGATGCCGGCCAGATCGATGGCCGCCTCGACACCCGAGTTGCCGCCACCGATCACAGCCGTGCGCTTGCCCTTGAACAGCGGGCCGTCGCAGTGCGGGC
>DDJC01000041.1 GCA_002339015.1 Burkholderiales bacterium UBA1834 | reverse complement strand
TATTCTGACGCGGCGGGCCGGCCAGGTGGCCGCCAACCTCAACCTGAGGGCCGAAGCCCGCGTCATCCTCAACGAGGTGGTGGGCAACAGCCGAAGCATGCTGCAGGGCTTCACCGAAGTGCTGGGCGGCAAGGCCGACGTGGTCGTGGCCAACCCCTACGGCATCACCTGCTCGGGCTGCGGCTTCATCAACACCGACCGCGCCGTGCTGACCACCGGGCTGCCGCAGATCGGTTCGGGCGGCACGCTCGATGGCTTCCGCGTCATGCAGGGCGACATCCTGATCAATGGTGCCGGCATCGATGCCAGCAGCACCCGCCTGCTGGACCTGGTGGCCCGCAGCATCAAGGTCGATGGTCGCCTGGTGGGCGCCGACGTGGGTATCACCACGGGCACCAATGACTTCACGTGGGCCACGCGCACGGCCACACCCATCGTGGCGGGCGACGCTGCGCCCAGCTTCGCGTTCGACTCCACCGTGCTGGGCGGCATGTACGCCAACCGCATCGCCATCGTGGCAACTGAGGCCGGCGTGGGCGTGCGCATGCTGGGCGAAGTGGCGGCCACGGCCGATGACTTCGTGGTCAGCGCTGCCGGCAAGATCGAGATCAACACGCGCATCAGCGCCGAGCGCGATCTGAAGCTGGCCAGCACCGTGGGGGCCACCGCGATCAGCATTGAAGGCGCCGAGACCCAGCTGAGCAGCAAGCGTGACCTGGTGCTGCTGGCCAGCCTGGGCGCAGTGGCCCTGGACGAATCGACCTTCAGCGCCGGCCGTGACCTGACGCTGACGGCCGCCAGCCTGACCGACACCAGCGCCACGGCCAAGCAGCGCTACGCTGGCGGTGATGTCACCATCACGACCACGGGCGTCACCCAGATCACGGGCAGCACCTGGGGGGCGGGCGATGACCTGTCCGTGTCCGCATCCTCCCTGACCGTGGGGCAGGGCAAGCTCTACAGCGGTGCCGATGCACAGGCCACGGGCAAGTCGCTGTCGCTCACCACCACGGCCGGCGCGCTGACCCTGAACCAGACCAGCGTGCAGAGCACCGGCACGCTGGATCTGGATTCGGCCAGCAGCATCACCACCAACGGCACGACGGACATCCGCGCCACGGGCGATTACTCGCTGACGGCTGTTGGCGCCATCAACCATGCCGGCAAACTGCTGGGCGCCGCCAAAGGGGACATCCAGGCCGGCACCACCGTCACCAACAGCAACGTGATCCACGCGGCAGACGACCTGGAGGTCCGCGCCAACGTCATCGACAACACCGCCACGGCTGGGCTGTCGTCGATCAAGACCCTGACCCTGAGCGCGGCCAGCAACATCCACAACCGAGGCGCGCTCTACGCCGGCGAGCACATGCTGCTCAAGGCTACGGGCGTCAATGGCGCCATCCGCAACCACAGCACCGGCACGATCGACAGCAGCGGCACCCTGACCACCAACAGCGCCGACTTCATCAACAACGGCGCCATCGTCAGCGTGGGCGACATGCTCATCAAGGCCACACGCTCTTTTGTCAACGAGACAGTCTGGAACGGTGGCAGCCTGACCAAGCAGGATGGATCGGTCAACTACGGCTCGACGGTCAGCTACAACAAGATCGCCAACGAGGGATCGTTCGACGCGGGTATGAATGCGTGGTTGCACGACGAGAACTTCGACTACGACGAAGAGCTGGTCGGCCTGACCCTGTCAGAGCTGCAAGGCTTGCAGAAGGCTCAGATCATCGCCAACGGCGCGAGCAGCAAGCTGACCATCGACTACGGCCCCAGCGGCCTGAATCGCGTGGGCGTGATCTCCGCCCCAACGGTCGAGATCAAGGGCACCGGCACCTTCACCAACGAAGAGCTGGCGCTGTACAACGTGCAGAAGGTGCTGCGCTGGGTCGAGATCGTCGACGAGAAGATAGGGTCTGATGATTACGGTTCCTGGGCACGCACCAGTGCCACGCGCGACGACAGCTTCGCCATGGACCCGGATGACGATGACTACGACCTGGGCGACTGGAACCCGAACCACGCGGGCGCGCCGGCCTGGACAAGAACTTACAGCAATGGAGAAGCCCGTGCAAAAGCTGTCCTGGGCGGTAAGCTCTTGAATGCCACCGTCATTGGCCGCAGTGGTGCCGGCATCTTCGCGACCAACCTGACCTTCACTGGCGGCACCGTCGAGAACGTGGGTTCGCCTTGGCCGGATGACACCACCCGCATTGCCCAGGCCGCCCAGCAAGGCCCGGCCGTCAACGCGCCGAACCAGAACGCATCCGTCACGCTGCCGAGCAACCCCAACGGCTACTACGTGCCCAGCAAGGACCCGGCGGCCAAGTTCCTGGTGGAGACCAACCCGATCTTCGCGGTGGGCTCTGACTTCGTGGGCTCTGACTACATGGCCCAGCGTTTCGGCTTCAACCCCGACACGGTGCAGACGCGCCTGGGTGATGCCAACTACGAGGCCTACCTGATCCGCCAGCAGCTGATCGAGAAGACGGGCAGCAACGTGATCGCCGGCTACAACAACGAAGCCGACCAGATGAAGCGCCTGATGGACCAGGCCGTCACACAGGGCGGCAAGCTGGGCCTGGAATTCGGCAAGACGCCGACGCCAGAGCAATTGGCTGGTCTGACGGAAGACATCGTCTGGATGGAAGAGGTGGTGGTCAATGGCCAGAAGGTGCTGGCACCTAAGGTCTACCTGGCGGCCACAACCGTCGCGGCGATCGACACGGGCGCCGTGATCGGCGGCCAGAACGTGACCATCGCGGGTGAAGGCCTGAAGAACACGGGCGGCACCATCGCGGGCACCGGCACGCTCAACGTGAAGACCACCGGCGACATCACCAACACCAGCGGCACGATCAAGGGCGGCAATGTCAACCTGACCTCGACGGGCGGCAGCATCCGCAACGAGACAACGGCCATAGGTTCGGGGGATGACACCACCTACACCACGGCCATTGGCAAGACGGCTGGCATTCAGTCCACCGGCAACCTGAACCTGGATGCAGCCAAAAACATTGAGGTGATCGGTGCCGATGTGACGGCCAAGGGCGATGCTTCGCTGAGCGCTGGCGGCAACATCACGGTCGATACCATCGTCGACAAACAGACCAGCACCAGCTTCACCGAGAGTGGCGGCTTCCTGAGTTCGTCGAGCACTCGTACGACAACGGGCACCGAGACCAACATCGGCTCGAACCTGAACACGGGCGGCAACCTGAAGATCAAGTCGGGTGGTGACACGACCATCGCGGGCAGCAATGCCAACGTGGGCGGCAACCTCGACGCCCAAACGGGTGGCAGCCTGAACGTGATCGCCCGCCAGGACAAGGCCTTCACCCAGACCGAGAGCAAGACCAGCGGCCTGGGCGTGGGAGGCGGCCTGGCCGGCACCAGCACGACCACCAAGGACGTGTTCGACGGCACGAACAAGGGCTCGACCCTGAACGTGGGCGGCAATGCCAACATCAAGTCGGCCGACACCGTGACGATCCAGGGTTCGGACGTGAAGATCTCGGGCAACGCCGACATCGACGCGACCAAGGGCATCCAGGTGCTCGACGGCCTGGACGAGCACCGCGAAACCACCAAGACGGTCACCACCACCTTCATGAAGGTGGGCGGCGAGACCGCGGCCGAAGCCAACGCCAAGGCGCAGAACGGCGCAGGCCGCTCGGCCGAAGCCGGCGCGTCGGCCAGTGCCAACGGCAGCCTCAAGCTGGCGGAGACCACCACGACCACGACGCAGTCGGGCAGCAACACCAGCGTGGCCTCGAACCTGAGCGTGGGCGGCAACCTCAACATGAAGTCCGAAGGCACGGTCACCGTGCAGGGCTCCAATGTGGAGGCCGGTGGCAACCTCAACGTCGATGCCAAGAACATCGAGGTGCTGTCGGGCCGCAACGAGACCTGGTCGAACTCGCAGACCGAGTCGACCTCCATCGGCATCTACTCCGAAAACAACGCCGAAGCCGGCGCCAACGCCAAGCAGACGGGCGCCAGCGCCTCGGCCAGCGCGAGCGCCAGCGCCGACAGCACGACCACCCTGGGCGTGCAGACGCAATCGGCCGAGTCCAGCGAGTACTCGCTCAAGAACAGCGCCTCGTCGCTCAAGAGCGGTGGCAACATGAACCTCCATGCCAAGGAAGAGGCCAAGTTCGTCGGTGCGAACGTGGAGTCCGGCGGTGACATGAGCATCAAGGCCAAGGACATCACGTCAATGGCCGCGCAGGACATCGAGACCAGCTCCAGCTCCAGCACCACGCGCACGGCCGGTGTCTACGTGGGCGGCAACGCCAGCGCCGATGCCTCGGCCAGCTCCAACGGCACGGCCTCGGCCAGCGCCAGTGCGGAAGTGAGCGCGGGCCTGCGCTATGCCGACAAGTCCGAGAGCTCCGACTCGGGCTCGGTGACGCAGCAGACCTCCAGCTTCAAGTCGGGTGGCAACATCACGCGTGAAGCGCAGGGCACGATCACCGACCAGGGCACGCAGATCGAGGCGGCCGGCAATATCAAGCAGAGCGCTGCCACGATCAAGGAAGTCGCTGCCGAGAACTCGAGCTACTCCAACAGCAGCAGCTCCAGCAACGACGCCCGCGTGGGTGTCTACGCCGGAGCGGGTGCTGGCGCCGACAGCCGCACGGGCAATGCCGGTGCGGATGCCTCGGCGGGTTTCAAGGCCTCGTACTCGGGCTCGACCGCGTCGGAATCCGAATCATCGACCTCGACCGTGACCTCGCGCTACAAGGCCGGCGGCTCGATCGATTCGAGCTCGACCGACAAGACCACCCTGATCGGCACGCAGTTCGAGGCCGGCAAGGACGTGAACATCTCGGCCGGCTCGCTGGACTACCAGGCCGCCAAGGACACCACCTCCAGCTCGTCCAGCAGCCTGAGCGGCTCGGTCGAGGCCAAGGTGGGCGTGGTCGGCACAGCTGGCGTCAACGGCTCGGCCGAACTGGATGCGGAGAAGTCCAAGTCCCAGTCGACCACGTCGAACGCGGGCGGCATCAACGCAGGCGGCTCGATCAACATCAAGACCAAGGGCGACGCCACCTTCGAGGGCACGAACATGTCGGCCAAGGAAGCCACCACGGTGGATGCGGGCGGCAACGTTACGTTCAACGCGGCGCGTGACACCTCGTCGGAATCCTCGCAGGGCGTGTCTGCCAGCATCTCGGCAGGCACCTCGGGCTCTGGCAAGAGCCGCGAGAGCGAAGGCGCGGGCTCGCTGGGTGTCTCGGCCAGCGGCGCATCCAGCGACACGGCCAAGGCCAGCACCATCCAGGCCGGCAATGGCGGCGTGACCATCAAGTCCGGTGGCAACACCACCCTCGAAGGCACGCAGGTGCAAAGCAGCGGCACGTCCTCGGTCAAGGCGGGCGGCGGGGTCAAGGCGGTCGATGCCAAGAGCAGCGCGTCGTCCTACGGCATTGATGCCAGCATCGGTGGTGGCGCTGCGTCGGGCGAAGGCAAGACCCAGGGCAGCGGCGGTTTCTCCCTGGGTGCCGAAGGCTCTTCATCGTCCAGCAGCCAGCGCGTCAACATCCAGTCGGGTGTGCCGGTCAAGCCCTGATGGGGCAAGTCCCGGCCATCGGCAGGGATGCAAAAGGGGCCTTGGGCCCCTTTTTTCATGGGCTCGCCTAACATGGCCGCATGAAGGCCTTGATCCTGCCGGCGCCATTGCAGCGCCCGGTCGAACGATTCGCCAGGGGGTTCATCCAGCCGCCAGGCCGCCCGCCGGTCGATTTCAGCGCTCCCACGGGTGCGCCTTCCTTGCTGCCGCCTGATTCGCTCTCGTGGCGCATCTTCAAGAATCCGCTGGCGCTGGCCATCGGCGGCATCGCGGCCGTGATCCTGGAGTTGGCCGAGCCTGGTGTGCGTACCGGCGTGTGGGAGCACACCAGCTTCAAGCGTGCACCGGTGGCCCGGCTGCAGCGCACGGGGCTGGCGGCGATGATGACGGTCTACGGCCCGCGTGAGCAGGCCCAGGCCATGATCGCGCGGGTGAGCCGCCTGCATGCGCAGGTGAAGGGCGTCACGCCATCGGGTGTGCCTTACCGCGCGGATGATCCTGAACTGCTTGATTGGGTGCAGGCCACGGCATCTTTCGGTTTTGTGGAGGCCTACAGCGCCTATGTGCGGCCGCTGGACGATGCCCAGCGCGGCCAGCTCTACGCGGAGAGTCGTGAGTCGTCGCGGCTCTATGGGGCGGTGAACGCGCCCACCTCGCTGCCGGAGATGCAGGCCATGTTTGACGCGATGGCGCCCAGGCTGGAGGCTTCGCCCATCGTCTTCGAGTTCCTGGAGATCATGCAGCGCGCACCCATCCTGCCGCGCATCGGGCGCTATGGGCAGCGTCTGCTGGTCAAGGCTGCCGTGGAACTGGTGCCGCCCTGGGTGCGCGAGCGCCTGGGCCTGGGCGACGAGTGGCGCCTGCGCCCCTGGCAGCGTGCCGTGCTGCACCTGGGCGGGCGCCTGGCCGACCGCCTGCTGCTGCGCGACAGCCCGGCGGTGCAGGCCTGCCACCGCCTGGGGCTGCCAGCCGATCACCTGTACCGGCCTTGGTAGGCGGGCAGGGGCTCGCCCGTGTACTCATACGCCACCGTGCCCCTGGGATGCTGGAACCAGCCAGGATCCTTGTAATCACCAGGCTTGATGTGGTCGCGCACCTTCACCACGCTGAACATGCCGCCCATCTCCAGCGAACCGAAAGGCCCCCGGCCCATCATCATCGGCAGCGTGTTCTCGGGCAGCGCCATGTCCATCTCGGCCATGCCGGCCATGCCTGTGTCGCCCATCACCATGTAGCCCGGGATCAGTTGGCCGATGCGCTGCCCCAGGCCCTGCATGTCGGTGCCGATCAGGTTGGGTACCTTGTGGCCCATGGCGTTCATGGTGTGGTGCGATTTGTGGCAATGGATGGACCAGTCGCCGGCGATGGCGTCGAACTCGATGGCGCGCATCTGGCCCACGGCGATGTCGGTGGTCACTTCGGGCCAGCGGGCGGCCTTGGGCACCCAGCCGCCATCGGTACCCGTCACCTCGAAGCTGGGGCCGTGCATGTGGATGGGATGGTTGGTCATCGTGAGGTTGCCCACGCGGATGCGCACGCGGTCACCCGTGCGCGCCACCAGCGGGTCGATGCCCGGGAAGACGCGGCTGTTCCAGGCCCACAGGTTGAAGTCGGTCATCTCGCTCACGCGGGGCGTGGCGCTGCCGGGCTCGATGTCGTAGGCGCCCAGCAGGAAGGCGAAATCCCGGTCTACCTTGTACTGGCGCGGGTCCTTCGGGTGGACGATGAGCAGGCCCATCATGCCCATGGCGATCTGCACCATCTCGTCGGCATGCGGGTGGTACATGTGGGTGCCCGGACGCTGCAGGGTGAACTCGTAGACGAAGGTCTTGCCCGGCGGAATGTGCGGCTGCGTGAGCCCGCCCACGCCGTCCATGCCGCTGGGGAGCTGCACACCATGCCAGTGCGCGGTGGTGTGCTCTGGCAGCTTGTTGGTCACGAAGATGCGCACGCGGTCGCCCTCGACCACCTCGATGGTGGGCCCGGGGCTGCTGCCGTTGTAGCCCCACAGGCGGGCCGTCATGCCGGGCGCGATTTCACGCACCACGGGCTCCGCCACCAGGTGGAACTCCTTGACGCCATCCTTCAGGCGCCAGGGCAGGCTCCAGCCGTTGAGGGTGACCACGGGGTTGAAGGGGCGACCATTGGGCGGGAGCGGTGGCGGCTGCGTGGCGGCAGAGGTCTGCACCACCGCCTCAGGCAGGGAGGCCGCGCCCACGCGGCTGACGGCGGTGGCACCCAGGGCCAGGGCGCCTGCGGTCTTGAAGAAGTCTCGGCGCTGGTTCATGGCTGGCTTTCCTGGGTGTGCTGATGCGTGGCGTGTTGTCGAGGCAGCTCGGCTGGGGGCGCGGCAGGCGCTGGTGCTGTGTTGCTGGCCGGCGGCAGGGCCATCGCGGCCTGCAGGCGAGTGTCGGCCAGCCAGTGGTCGCGCAGTGCCTCGATGCTGGCGGTGACGCTGCCGATCTGCTCGCGCGCATCGGCCAGTAACTCGAACACGCCGATCAGCATGCCGTTGTAGCGCAGCAGGGTCTCGTCGGAGATGCGCTTGCGCAGGGGGATGACCTCGTCACGGTAGTGGCGGGCCAGTTCATAGGCGCTGCGGTAGCCGGCGTAGGCCTCGCGCGCTTCGGAGCGGGCGGTCACGGCCACCTCAGCCGCCTGGTGCAGCGACTGCATGTACAGCGCGTCCGCCCGTGCGGCACGCGTGCTGCCGAAGTCGAACAGCGGCAGTTCCAGCTCGACCTCGTAGCCGTTCTCGCGCGCAGTGCCGGTGCTGCTCTTGTTGGCATAGCCCAGCTCCAGCACGTTGATGAAGCGGGTGGCCTTGGTCAGCCCGAGCGAGCGGGCCGTGGCATCCGTCGAGCGGCGCGCCATCTGCACGTCCAGGCGCCTGTCCAGCGCGGCCTGCTCGACGTCCCTGGGCTGATGGGGCGCGGCAGGCAGATCAGGCAGGCGCCCCGGCAGTGTCACGGAGGCATCGGGCAGCCCCAGCGTTCGTACAAGCTGCTCGCGTGCGGACAGGGCCCCTTGCCGGCTGCGTGACAGCGATGCCTGGGCCTCGGCCGCGAAGGCCTGCTCACGCAGGCGATCGAGCTGGCTGAGATTGCCCACCTGCTGCATGCGCCGGGCCAGTTCGCTGGAGACATCGGCGGCTTCCTGCACCTGGGCCTGGTAGCGGGCCAGTTGCTCGGCGGCCACCGCCCGGAAGAAGGCCTCGCGTGCCTGCTGGGCCACGGCCACGGCGTCAGACGCAGCCTGCAGTTGCACGCGCTCGAAGCGACGCCGCTCCAGCTGCGAGGTGGCAGGCAGCGTGAGCAGGCCCAGGATGTCGAACATCACCGAGCGGTCGATCTCAGTGGTGCCGCCGCCGTGCATGCGGCCGAAGCCGATGCGCGGGTTGGCCAGGCGGCCGGCCCGCACGCGTTCTGCCTCGGCCACGCCCAGGTCGGCGAAGCGGGCCTGCAGGCCAGGGTTGTTCAGCAGGGCGATCTCGACGCTGCTGTCCGCGCTCAAGGGGTGGCGCAACAGTTCGGCCAGGCGCGCTGAGGTGTTGTCGGCATCGCCGCGGGTGCGTTGCCAGGTCGCGGGTTGCCCTGTGCGTTCGCGGGTCAGCTCGGAAACGGTGCCGAACCCGCCGTCGGGCGAGAAGGTGGCGCAGCCGCTGAGGAGCGTGACGGCCATGGCGCAGGCCATCGCCAGCCAGCGCCGCCGTAAGGAGTGGGTGGTCATGGATGTGAAGCATCTCGAACCCCGGTGCGCCTGGATGTGGCCGGCGACCGGTGGGATGCCTGCGTGCCGCGCCGTGACGCGTACGCAGGGCCGCTCTGGCCTTGCGCGAAGGCCTTGCAGGCGTCAGATGCTTCGGGGTGGGCGTTCCTGGCCGCTGGAAAGGAACTCCGGTGCAAGCGCCACGAGCGGTGGGAAGGCTGCGGCCGCCATGGCGGGGGGCTGTGGCAGGCTGAGGGCAGGCGCGAGCAGGGTGCTCAGGGCACAGGTGGCTGCGCAGAGCTGGCACTTGGCATCGGCGGCAGGTGGCGGGTTGTTGTCGTGGCCGTGATGGCCATGTGCGCCATGCGAGGCTGGCATGGCGGCAGGCGGGCACAGCATGGCCGCAGCCACCGCACCCCGCCAGGGAAGCAGCACCAAAAGCATCAGCAGAAGGCACACGCGCAGCCTTGTCATCACGGGGGGCAGTCTAGACCTTCCCACACGGGCAAGGTCAAGCGTTCTCGCTGCAGTCGTGCTGGCCAGGTGCGGAAGCGGAGGCGGCGGCCTTGGCGCGGCTGGCTGGTGGCTGTGCCAGCCGGTCGATGATGGGGCAGTCGGGGCGGTCGTCGCCGCTGCAGCAGTGCACCAGGTGCTCCAGCGTGGCCTTCATGGCTTGCATTTCACGCAGCTTGGCGTCCAGCTCGTCGATGTGGGCCTGAGCCAGCGCCTTGACGTCGCGGCTGGGGCGTTGCTGGTCCTGCCACAGGCCCAGAAGGGCCCGGATCTGTTCAAGGGAAAAACCCAGGTCGCGTGCGCTGCGGATGAAGCGCAGCGTGCCGATCTCCTTGTCGGTGTACTGGCGGTAGCCGGCATCGGTGCGGCGGGCCTGCGGGAAGAGACCAACGCTTTCGTAGTGGCGGATCATCTTGGCCGATACGCCTGATGCCTGGGCAGCCTGGCCGATGTTCATCGCGTGCATCTGGGGCTTTCATGACGGGATCTGAGGGGTGCGACCGCGGGGGCGGGGTTTTGTTCCGTGGTGTTCCTTGGGGTTCCGCGGTGTTCCGGCAGCGTTGATGCAGCAGTTGTGCACCACCGCGATCAGGGGCGCGGATGGGCCTGCCGCATCAGTTCGATGTAGCGCTGCGCGCCCAGTCCCAACGGGCGCTCCTTGATCCAGACGATGTCCGCCCACAGCGATACCTCGTTGGACATGTTGTCGAAGCAGATCTCCGTGAGGGTGTCAGGCCCGAGGTGCGTGGCAGTGAGCGAGCGGGGCAGGTAGCCCCAACCCAGGCCCGACTGCATCAGCGTCAGGGCGGTCTGCGGGTTGTCCGTGCGCCAGACATGGCGTGACAGCAGTAGGCGGGGATCGACGTTTTCCTCATCCCGCCCCATCACCACCACCTGGCGCAGTTCCAGCAGGTCGGCGGGCCTCAGCCGTGGCTTGGGGCCCAGGGCGGCCAGCAGGGCTGGAGAGATCACGGCGGTGAGGGTTTCACTGCTGAACTCCTGAAAGCCTTCCTTCTCGTCGATGGCGCTGCGCTCGAACACCAGCGCCAGCTGCACGCAGCCGCTGTGCAGCATCTGCAGGGCATCGGCCTGGGGCGCCGTGAGGATCTCGACCTCCAGCGACGGGAACTGCTCGGCCAGCAGGGCCAGGGGTGTCTTCCAGGATGCGGCCAGCAGTTCGGGCGCGATGGCCAGGCTCAGCCGCCGCTCCAGCCCTTGATGCAGCGACAGCGCCTGCCCTTGCAGCATGCGCAATTGGTGGGCCAGTTGCCGGGCTGCCGGCTCCAGTGCCTTGGCGGCGGCGGTGGCAGTGGGTTCGCGCCCGGCGCGGTCGAACAGGGCCAGGTCCAGCTCGGCCTCGAGCTGTGCGATGGTCATGCTCACGGCCGAGGGCACGCGGCCCAGTGCCCGGGCGGCGGCCGAGAAGGAGCCACGGTCCAGCACGGCCAGGAAGACCTGCACGTTGTCGCTGTCAAAGCCGGCTTTCATGGGTTTGATCTGTCAGATTTTCTGAAATATTCTAACTTTTTTCGTCAGAAAGGCAGATATACAGTGCAGCCCATGACAACTGCCGGGGCGGCCCGGTCTTTCTGGATTCCTATGCAAGGTCTCAAGCGCAAGCTGGTCTACGTCACCCTGTTCGAGCTGATCGCCGTGTGCATGAGCAGCGTCCTGCTCTCGCTCATCTCCGAGCGGCCGTTCGTGTACGCCGGCGTGGCGGCGGTCGCCTCATCCATCATCGCGCTGCTGTGGAACCTGGCCTACAACACCGGCTTCGAGTACTGGGAAGCCCGCCAGACCAAGAAGGGCCGCAGCCTGCTGCGCCGCGTGGTGCATGCGCTGGGCTTCGAGTTCGGCCTGGTGCTGATGCTGGTGCCCCTGTTCGCCTACCTGCTGGGCCTGAGCCTGTGGGAAGCCTTCGTCTATGACCTGGGCCTGATGCTGTTTTTCATGGTTTACACCTTCCTGTTCAACCTGGCCTTCGACCATGTGTTCGGCTTGCCGGCGTCAGCCCAGCCCAAGCCAGCGGAGTCGGCCAAAGCGGCCGATGCCGCTGATCCTCAGGCGCCTGTGGCCTGCCGTTGAGCAGCGCCACAATGCGGCCATGAGCCTCCAATCCGTCCAGACCTTCATCGCGCAGCACGCGCCCGACATCGCCATCCTGCAGACCACAGAGCCCACGGCCACGGTGGCCGAGGCTGCGCGGGTGCACGGGGTCGAGCCGGCCCAGATTGCCAAGACCTTGTCGCTGTGGCTCAATGACGAAGTGATTTTGCTGGTGATGGGCGGCGATTGTCGGCTGGACAACCGCCGCTTCAAGGCGCACTTTGGCGGCAAGGCCAGGATGCTCGATGCCGAGGAGGTTCTGCACTGGACCAGCCACCCCGTGGGCGGTGTCTGCCCCTTCGGCCTGCCGGGGCCGCTCAAGGTGTTCGCCGATGTGTCCCTGCGGCGCTTTGCCGAAGTGCTGCCGGCTGCCGGCTCTGTCGACACGGCGTTGCGGATCGCGCCTGAGTACCTGGCGCAGTTGGTGCAGGCCGAATGGGTGGATGTGGCCCAGCAGGTACAACAGGCCACGGCCTGAGCAGGCTCATGCGAAGGGGTAGGGGCCCCGGTGCGCGCCGACCTCGCAGGTGTGGCTGACCAGCCCGTGCGCCGGATGCCACAAGTGCAGCATGAAGCCGCGCGGACCGGCATGGCTGGTGGGCTCGGCATCGGGCCTGAACTTCAGATCGATCTGTGTGGCGGTGCTGGGCGCTGTGCTGACGACTGTGCCTGCCCAGCGCCGGCACATGGGGCGGTGCACGTGCCCGCACAGCACGGCTTCGATGTGGTCGAAGCGCGCCACCACCGCGCGCAGTGAGGCCTCGTCCATCAGTCGGTACTCGTCCATGTAGGGGATGCCGCAGACGAAGGGCGGGTGGTGCAGCATGATCAGGGTGGGCCGGCCTGTGTCGTCGCGCAGTGTCGACTCCAGCCAGTGCAGCCCTGCTTCGTCGATGTGGCCATGGTGCTCGCCAGGCACAGTGGCGTCGAGCCCGATGATGCGCATTGGGTGATCGTCGATGCAGTAGTGCAGAGGGCCGCTGGCAGGCAGGTAGCGGTGATCCGCGAACGCAGTGCGCAGGTTCTCGCGCTGGTCATGGTTGCCGGGGATGAGCAGGAACGGCAGGTCCAGTGTGGCCAGGATGCGGCGCAGCGCAGCGTACTCGTCCGGGTGTCCCTCATCAGTCAGGTCGCCGGTGATCAGCACCAGATCAGGCAGCCGGTCCAGCCGGTGCAACTGCGCGATGGCTTCGCGCAACTGCTGCGCGGCGTCGATTTCCCCCTGGTACAGGACACCCTCCGGCCGGATGTGCAGGTCTGACAGTTGTGCGATGAGCATGCGATCACTCCTGGATCAGTGCATGCGTGCAAGTCTCCCTGATCCTGCCGATATTGCCTAGGCGCGCTGGAAGGCCACCACGTGGCTGACGTCCAGCCGGATGCCGATGGCTTCGCCGATGGCGTGGTCGTGGTGGGATGGCACCAGAGACAGCAGCCGCGTGCCGTCGGCCAGGGCCAGCGTGTAAAGAAACTCCGCCCCCTTGAAGGCTTTGTGCACCACGCGGGCCTGGACAGGGCTCGCATCGTCGTGTAGCACGTCATCAGGGCGTAGCAGCACCTCGACGGTGGTGCCCGGTGCGAAGTCCAGGGCCTGGTTCGTCGCGAACACGGCGTCCTCGCCCTGCACCTCGCCGATCTGCAGCCTCAGGCGCTGCGCATCGAGCACATGTGCATGAACGAAAGCCCCTTGCCCCACGAAATCCGCCACGAAGCGGTTGGCCGGCTGGTGGTACAGCGCATAGGCCGTGTCCCATTGCTGCAGCCTGCCCTCGGCCAGCACGCCCACCACATCGGCCACGGCGAAGGCCTCGTGCTGGTCGTGCGTCACCATCACGGCGGTGGTCTGCGTGGCCTTGAGGATATCGCGCACTTCGCCAGCCAGCCGTTCGCGCAGCGACACGTCCAGGTTGGAGAAGGGCTCGTCGAGCAGCAGCACCTCGGGCTGGGGCGCCAGGGCACGAGCCAGGGCCACGCGCTGCTGCTGCCCGCCGGAGAGCTCATGCGGATGGCGGTCGGCCACGTGGGCCAGGCCCACGATGTCCAGCATCTCGTGTATTCGGCCTTGAGGGTCAGCGTGACCATGCAGACCGAAGCCTACGTTGCGCGCCACCGTGAGGTGGGGAAACAGGGCGTAGTCCTGGAACACCATGCCGATGCGGCGCTGCTCGGGGGGCAGCATCTGCCCCGGCGCGCTCAGCAGCCGATTCCCCAGCACGACGCTGCCGCTCGTGATGGGCTCGAAGCCCGCCAGGGCCCGCAGCACCGAGGTCTTGCCGCAACCCGAGGGGCCCAGCAGGCAGGCGATCACGCCCTTGGGCAAGGAAAAGCCCAGTGCCTGCACCACGGCCTTGGCACCGTAGCGCAAGGACAGGTCCTGAACGACCAGCCACCCCGGCCCTTGCGGCGGAGAGGGCGATGATGTGCGGTGAGAAGCGACGGGCATGCGGCTGAACAGGATCTGAAGCTGCGATGATAATTCCGCTGCCCATGATGACCCTGGCCACACCGTCTTCCCGCATCGCCGCACCACGCCTGACCACCTCCTGGCTGGTGGTGCTGGCCGTGCTGGTGGGCGCACTGCTCATCGTGCCGGTATGGGCGGTGGTGGCGCAGGTGTTCCTGCCAGGCACGGGCGATACCTGGGCGCACCTGGCCGACACGGTCCTGCCTGATTACCTTTGGTCTACCTGGTGGTTGTGCCTCGGGGTGGGCATGGGCACGGCCCTCATGGGCGTGGGGGCGGCCTGGCTGGTCAGCCGGCACGAATTCCCGTTGCGCGGCCCGCTCGAATGGGCCCTGGTACTGCCACTCGCTGTGCCCGCCTACGTGATGGCCTACACCTACACCGATCTGCTGCAGTTCGTCGGCCCCGTGCAGACGTGGCTGCGCGAGACATTCGGCTGGAGCAGGGCCGACTACTGGTTCCCGGATGTGCGCTCGCTGGGCGGGGCTGTGGTGATGTTCTCGCTGGTGCTCTACCCCTATGTATACCTGCTGGCACGCACGGCCTTTCTGGAGCGCGCAGCCGGCATGCTGGAGGTGGGCCGGGCGCTGGGCCTGGGGCCGTGGCGCAGCTTCGTGCGTGTGTCCCTGCCGTTGGCGCGCCCGGCCATCGCCGCCGGGGTCGCGCTGGCGCTGATGGAGACGCTGGCTGATTTCGGGGCCGTGTCCTACTTCGGCGTGCAGACCTTCACCACCGGCATCTACCGCGCCTGGTTCTCACTGGGTGATCGCGTGGCCGCAGCTCAATTGGCCTCAGCCCTGCTGGGCTTCGTGGTGCTGGTGCTGCTGCTGGAGCAGCTCTCGCGTGGGCGTGCGCGGTTCCATGACACCAGCCAGCGTCGCTCGCGGCAAAGCACGGTTCGGCTCAGCGGTGCCCGTGGCCTGCTGGCCATGATGACCTGTCTGGTGCCGGTGACAGGAGGCTTCGTGCTGCCGGCCGGGGTCCTGCTGCACATGGCCATTGGCCAGGGCGATGCGCAGTTCGGTCCGCGCTTCATCGAACTGGCGTTCAACAGCGTGACGGTGTCGGCGCTCACGGCCGTGCTGGCCGTGCTGCTGGCGCTGTTGCTGGCCTACGCGGCCCGCTTGCAACCTGTCGCCCCGGTGCGGGTTATCCATCGCCTGGGCGCATTGGGCTATGCCTTGCCGGGCACGGTGATCGCGGTCGGTGTGCTGATCCCGGTCACCCGGGTGGATGTGGCCCTCACCGACTGGCTTGACCTCCATCTGGGCTGGCAGGGCGGGCTGCTCATCACTGGCAGCATTGCCGGGCTGGTGTATGCCTGCGTGGTGCGCTTTCTGACCCCCGCCGTGCAGACGGTCGATGCCGGTCTGCTCAAGATCACGCCCAGCATGGACCAGGCCGCGCGCAGCCTGGGGCTAGGCCCCTGGGCCGTGCTGCGCGGCGTACACCTGCCGCTGCTGCGCGGCAGCCTGCTCACGGCCATGCTGCTGGTCTTCATCGACGTGATGAAGGAACTGCCCGCCACCCTGGTGCTACGCCCCTTCAACTTCGACACCCTGGCCACGCAGGCCTACACCCTGGCGGCCGACGAACGCCTGGCCGAGGCCTCCACGGCGGCCCTGACCATCGTGGCCGTGGGCTTGCTGCCCTTGATCGTGCTGAGCCGCCAGATCATGCGCAGCCGCCAGCCCGGGGGCTCAGAAGCCCCCTGAACGCAGCTCAGCGCGAGGGCCAGACCTCACTCAGCGCCAGCCAGCGCGGTCGAACAGCTTCTGGGCCGTGGCGGCATTCTTCGCCAGTTCGCCCACGTTGAGCTGATCCGCCTTGAAGGTACCCAGCTTCTGCAGCGCGGGGTTCGTCACCTTCACGCTGGGCACGGCGGGCCACTCGTTGTTGCCTTCGGCGAAGTAGGTCTGGGCCTGGTCGCTGCTCAGGTACTCCAGGAACTTCACGGCATTGGCCTTGTTGGGCGCGGTCTTGACGATGCCGGCGCCCGACACGTTGATGTGCGTGCCCCAGGTGGCCTGGTTGGGCCAGACCACGCCCAGCGCATCGACCACTTTCTTGTCTTCGGGCTTGCTTGATCGCATCAGGCGTGCCAGGTAGTAGCTGTTGGACACGGCCACGCCGCATTCGCCCGCGGCCACGGCCTTGAGCTGGTCGGTGTCGCCACCCTTGGGGGCACGTGCGAAGTTTTGCACCAGGCCGCGTGCCCAGGCTTCGGCCTGCGCCTCGCCCTGGTGGGCGATGAAGGCGCCGCCCAGCGACAGGTTGTAGGGGTGAGAGCCCGAGCGCACGCAGACCTGGTTCTTCAGACGCGGGTGGGCCAGATCGCCATAGGTTTGCACCCATTCGGCCTTGATGCTGGCCTTGTTGTAGACCACGATGCGCGCGCGTGTCGAGAAGGCGATCCAGTTGGGCGTGCGCAGGTTGGCGGGAATGCGCTGGTCCAGCACCTTCGATTGGAGCGGTGCGAATACGCCAGCCTTGTCGGCAACCTCCAGGCGCGAGGCATCCACGGTGATCAGGATGTCGGCGGGCGAGCGGGCGCCCTCGTTCTTGATGCGCTCAAGCAGTTCATCTTCCTTGCCTTCGATGCGGTTCACCTTGATCCCGGTGGCCTTGGTGAAGTTGGTGTAGAGCGCCTCGTCCGTCTGGTAGTGGCGGGCCGAGTAGATGTTGACAACCTTGTCGTCGGCATGGGCCAGGGTGGCCGCTGTGGCCAGGGCCATCGCCGTGAGCGAGGGCCGGCGGAAGAAGGAAGAAGCCATGAATGCGATCCTCAGTCGTTGAACGTCGCGGCCCGCCACATGGCAGGCCCGGGTGAAAGCCGCGAGATTACACGAGAAACGAGAATTATTCAGTTTGCATTCACTTTGACGGACAAGGCCTGGGCACCCGGTTTGCCGACCACAGGCTTCTCTTCAATTCCCTAGGGAGTACCTCATGAGCAACACATCGCCAGACCGCAAGCACAAGGACTCGGCAGAGGTGACGCGCGGCGCCCATGAAGAAGCTGTCGGCAGGACGCCGGACAACGTCACCAAGGGTAAAGGCTCGTCCGGCAGGGCCATATCCGGCCAGCCCGATGGCGACACCATCGGAGGCCCTGGCGCCAACAACGAGCAGGGGCGCTCACCGGGCAACGATCGCTGACGGCTTGGCAGTCTGCCAAGCCACCCAGCAGGGCCGGCGGGTCTCAAGGCTTGCCGAGCCTTGAGGCAATCGGATGCGCGCGTTGGACGGAAGTGGCCGCCCAGACCAGGGCCGTCACGGACAGCAGGATGCCGCCCACCAGGCCGCCCACGGCAAGCAGGCCAGATGGCGTCATCCGCGCCTTCACGTGGGCAGATGCGGAGCCGAGACCGACATCGACTTCCGCAGTTTGGGGGGCATGGGCGGCGTGGGGGGCGGCAATGGGCATGGCGTTCACTCGACATGAAGTAGCGTTGACGCTTTTGGAGCAACGTACGTTCCTGCCTTGCCAAAGGGCGGCCGCCGCGAGGCATTACTTCCAGGGCCACAAAGAAAAAAGATGCCTCCGGTGATGGCCAGCTCTAGGGCGGGGCGCCTTAACCGGCTACGGCTTCCAGGTGGATCTCCACTTCGCGTTCGACAAACTGCCACTCCGCCGTGGCACGGAGTTGTTCCAGCAACTCACAAAATGCGGGGGCATTCTCAGGTGCGAACTCAAACCAAGTCAGGAAATCAAAAGGCTGCGCCATGGCCAGGTCACGACAATGGTGCAGTTTTCGAGCTATTGCCGGCAGGTAGCGAAGCCCGATGTCAATGTGACGTGATTGGGCCGCCAGAATGTCGCGCCGCTCATCCTGGGTCATGGCCCACCAGGCATCTGTCTTCTTGATCGGTATGAGAACGGCGCACGTCGATTGCGCTCTACCCAGTGCTTCCTGCTTTTCAACCAGCGAAACCTTCTCTTGGCGAGTGACGTAGCGCTCATTGCTGGTGACGCCACTCAGGGCCCATGCCGTCGCGGTCTCGACATGCGCTGATGTCATGCTGAGCCTGGGAGCGAGCGGCAAGCCCTCCCCCTTGATCTGGACAAGCTTTGCAATTCTCCAGTCGCCGACTTCTCCAGCGGAGAAGTGACACAGTCGGGGTGACGGTCTTGGAAGCATGGGTGAACAGATGCTCAGAAAGATTGGGAATTTGGGCGCCACGTCCCTCTGTGGGGGCAGATAAGCAAGAAATGCTCCTTTGCGTCAGCAGGAGGTGTCGCCCAGGGTTCGAGGCAAGCATGCGCGGCACGGCAGACAGGCTTCGTTCGAGGAGAAGTAACCTTGCTCAGGGTTTTCTTGGATGTGCCGAAACCATGCTGTTCCGCAACGTCTAACGCCGTCCAAAATGTCCCGATTTCTTGACAACCTGCCCTTCGGTAAAAGTTCTTGCTCATCGGATTGGTGGCTTTGACCATGGTGACTGCGCCGATGATCCTCGTGCTGAAATCCGCGGTTGGCAACATGAATGCGGCGCAGGCAGAGCATCAGGGCGTAGCCCCAGCGCGCACTATCTTGAACCTCATCCGGCTTATGCAAGAACATCGGGGGCTGTCCTCGGCTGTGCTCAATGGCGACAGCAGCAAGTCGACCCAGCGCCAAGAGCGCCAAGTCACCATTGATGTGGCGTTCGACAAGGTAACGGAAGCGCTGGGCGCGGTGGAGTCAGCTCAACTGACAACCCAGGTGAAGGAGATGCGTCAGAAATGGGCCTCGCTGGCCAGCGAGGTCAGTTCCGGTACGATTGCGCCGCCCGCAAGCCTAGCCCGCCATACCCAGCTCGTCAGCGCGCAGCTATCGTTGTTGGAGGATCTGACCTACGTTACGGGCCTGGAACTGGACCCCGACGCGGGCAGCTATCACCTGATCATCGCCTCCACCCGCGACTTGCCGCGGCTGACCGAGCGCCTGGGGCGTGCGCGCGCCAAAGGTGTGGCCATCCTCGCCAGTCAGGACGACAAGCCTGCCGAGCGCCAAGAGCTGATCAAATCGCTCGAAGATATCGACTTGTACGCGCACGACGTGCGCAATGGGCTCAACCGCGCCCAAAGCCAACAAGAGCCCTTGGACCCGAAGCTGCTGGCTACCATCGAAGAGGCCGCCAAAGCCCTTGACTCAGCTTCTGGCTGGATTAAGAAAGTGGGCCAGGCGGCGGCGCCCGGGCAGATCACCACTGGCGACTATTTCCAGGGCATGACCCAGGCGATCAATGCCCATTACGAACTGACAGACCGGGCCTGGGACCGGGTTGAGGGTTTGCTGGCGCAGCGCATCAGTTCAGATCGCCGTGATTTGATGCTCACCATCATGACGGTCGTGGTCGCGATGGCCTGTGCCGCCTGGATCATGCTGTCCATCTCGCGAACCACGGCACGTACGGTGTCCGATGCGATGAAGATGGCTCAGGCACTGGCCGATGGAAATCTGACCCACAGGGCCAATATGCGCAGCAAGGACGAGGTTGGGCAGATGGTCGGCGCCTTGAACCGATCCATGGGTAACCTGGAAACCATCCTGCTCGGCATCCGTGATGCCAGCGAATCAGTGGCCACAGCCTCCGCGCAGATCGAACAGGGCAATCACGATCTCAGTGCCCGCACCGAATCCCAAGCCTCCTCGTTGCAGGAAACCGCGTCCTCGATGGAAGAAATGGCCGCATCTGTGCGCAGCAACGCGAGCACAGCGACTCAGGCCAATGAGCTTGCGGCAGAAGCGTCTTTTATCGCCATGCAGAGCAGCGAGGTGTTTGGGAAGGTGGTGGCCAAGATGGGGGCCATCAAAGAGTCCAGCAAGAAAATCGCCGACATCAACGCGGTGATTGATGGCATCGCCTTCCAGACCAACATCCTGGCGCTGAACGCCGCCGTGGAAGCCGCACGAGCTGGTGAACAAGGACGCGGATTCGCGGTGGTTGCATCAGAGGTGCGCAGTCTTGCTCAACGCAGTGCCACCGCTGCCCGGGAGATCAAAGGCTTGATCGCCACAAGTGTCGAGACAGTAGAAGAGGGCCACGATTTGGCTGGCGTCATGGCGGATTCCATTGAGCGCCTGGTGGATCAAGTGCAGAAGGTCAGCGGTCTCATGACCGAGATCGCCGCATCCAGTCAGGAACAAAGCCAAGGTATCGCTCAGGTGAATCAAGCGGTCTCGCAGCTTGACCAGACCACCCAGGCCAATGCGGCGTTGGTCGAAGAGTCCACCGCCGCCGCCGGAAGCCTGCGCCTCCAGGCGCAGAAGCTTCAAGAATCGGTGGCCTCATTCACTCTTGCCTAACGCCGAAAGGGCCTGGAATCGGACTCGGGATGAGGGCTGGAGCATGGCCTATAAGCCTGTGCAAGCGATCTTCTGCACGTCCACCGCTGACGATCGGCCGGAGGGCGCATCAATTGAATAGAGAAGTCCAGTTCTGATCCAGCGGGGCCGCATCATCGAGGCCATCCACGTGCCGACAGGCGCAAGGTGATGCTTGATCGCTGGCTGGCGTATGTTGCTCGGCCCGGGCACCAGATTCACTGAACGCCGCGGCACGCCCGACACCCCAGATCGCGGGGGAACAAGCCTGCGCTCACACTGGGATAGAAGACGGCGACCGGCTTTGCCGCTATAAGGTTCAGACAGGGCTCACGCAGCCTCATTAAACAGGGACCGCACCATGCCGAAATCCGTCTTCAGCCTCCTGCGCCGCACCGCATTCGCCGTTGGCATTTGCCTGTCGACGAGCGCCTTCGCTGTGCCAGTCAGCTACGAGTTCACGACCGTGGATGGCCACTATGGAAGCTTCAGCTACAACGATGCGCAGCTCACACCGCAGCCCTCTAGCACGCAGGTTGTGCGCTACGACTTGCTGTCGTTCTCGTTAGATGGCGTCTCACTGGCTAACCCGATCCTGCAGTTGTCGAACAACAGCTTCTGGGAGTTGGCCGACTTCGTCCAGATCAATGCGCTGGGTTCTGGCGTTGAGCTCTACTTCCGCGCCGACCTGAGCCTGTTCAGCAGCTATGCCCTGGCAGAGTTCAACGGCCGGACCTTGTCTGACTTCATCGGCACGCGTTTCAGCACGAGCTCATCGTCCAGCTCACTAGCGACTCTGACCCAGGTAGCCAGCATCCCGGAACCAGGCACTAGCGCGCTGATGGTGCTGGGCCTGTCGGCTCTGACTTTGTACCGGATCCGATCCCACACAAGAAGGTCCACGCCTTCTGAGGCGGCGGCTTACTAAAATGGCCCATGACTCCAAGGCTCCTCTTCCGTGCCGTGGCCCGGAGCCTCCCAGTGCCTTGCTTATGGGCCTTGGCTTGACCGCGCTGTCGCCTGCTCTCTCAGGAAGAGCACGCCAAGGCATCAGTTCATGCGATTGGCTTCATCCTGCGGGAGTTTGGCTGGGCGCGAGCCTGATGGGCCGGATGAGGTCCGTTGCTATGCGTCTGCGAGGCCATGCCCGGCCTCATTCAGCGCTCTCGCCCATCGGCGGATGGTCCCGCGGAGCCGGCGCTGTTCGTCGGCATCAAGCGGCATTGCTGCCACCAGATCCAAGACCTGGGCGGGTGTGACGTAGCGGTGCTCAAGCAGGGCCATGCAGAACATGCGGTCCTTATCCCGGCTAGCTGCTGCCTTGGACATGAAGAGGTCGGCCACATCCAGGCAGTAGCCGACGCGGCCATTGGTGGCCTCGTTCTGAACCCGATGCACGCGGGTCATCCAGCCATCGGGCAGCACCGCGGTCTCCGGGCCGACACCTTGGATCATGAACTCGTATTGGTCCGTGACGTCAGCGCTGGCGCGGATGATGTGTTCGAGCTCTTCCCGGGTCATGGTGCAACCTTGTTCGAGGCATCGCCCAGCGAGATGCCTTTTTTCAGGTTGCTTACCTGGGCCAGAACACTCTGGCGCGCCTGCTCAGGCAGCACGGTGACGAGGGGAGAGGCCTGACGCAGTTCTTGGGCCCTACGTGTCCGGCCAAGCACCTTGCGCCAAGTGCCGTCCCGCAGGATGTCGCGCCACTCCAGCCAGAGACCGTTGGAGCGTGAGTTTCCTGCTTGGAGCCACCGGTCCAGTGTGTCCTTCGCGGCGCGCCGCAAGGCTGGATCTGCTCGGACCAGGCGGACGGCTTCTTCATGCAGTGCCAAGCTTTGCAGGTCCTGCACCTGGTGCCGGGACTCGTCTGCCGAGACCAGCACCTGCACAACTGGCTTTGACCGACGTGATCGGGCTGCGGCAGATCCGGCTGGCGCTGGCTGCAGCGCATCCCCGGCCAGTAGCGCCAGTTCGCCGGCCACGCCCAGGGCCGACATCACCCGGAGATAGGTGCCGATGGAGGGGGCTGGGTCTCCAGCTTCGACAGCGCTGAGCGTGGTGCGGGAGATGCCCACACGCTTGGCCATTTCGACTGTGCCGAGGCCTTGCGTTTTTCGCAAGCGCTTGAGCCTGTCGCCCAGCTGCAAGAGCAGTTGGCGCTCCAGGACGGCCGTGCTGTCTAGGTTGGTGCTCATTTGTCCAGTATCTTAAGCAAATTGGGCAAATTTGCCTAACTATTTGGACAAAGAGCCACTGCGCCCAGCAAGTGTTCAATGTTGGAAAGTTGCCTGCAGATCGCCTACAGGCATCGTTGTTGCCAGAAAGCAAAAAGCCACCGCAAGGGTGGCTTTCGCTCCAAGTGCTTGTCGCACAAAGATAAATTCTGGTGGCGCTTCAGGGAAGATCCACCGCAATGCAATAAAAGTCTTGAAAAATCAAGTACTTAGTCCGTCCTGAACAATTGCCTCATGCGGCAGCCATGGCAACCTGACGGCGGCAATCACTGGTTGAGCGCCCCAGCCAAGCCAGGACGATGGCCCGCAGATAGGCAGCAAAAAGCCGCAGCAGGCGCAGCAACAACCGGATGTTGTGTCCGGCACCGCACAGGACGGCATGCAATGCATCGCCCTGCGCACCTTTGAGCGGGTTTCGGCCCAGCCGGCCATCGGCCTTCATGTGCCCGATGGTCGGCTCGATCGCGCTGCGCCGCTTGATCATGGCCTTGATGGTTCTGGTCAGCCCTCGTTTCTGGCCTGACCTGAGAATGCGCACGCCCTCGACATCAGCGCCCTTGTAGCCCTTGTCGACGATGACAGTGCCAGGCCGATGTCCGGCAAGGATGCTGACCTGCTCGATGGCTTCATCGAGTGTGTGGCCGTCGAACGGATTGCCCGGCATGGTGCGCATGCCCACCACCAGCCCTTCCTTGAGCGTCGTGGCCACCGAAGCCTTCACGCCGAATTCGTAGGGATTGCGGGCCTTGCCCTTGGAGATGCATTCGACTTCCGGGGCGTGCAGCGCATACAGCTTGTTCTTGTCTTTGGTCTTTTGCGTCAGGATGCGCCCTACGCGATGCAGCAGATCCTTGCCTTTGACTTGAAGCTGCTCAGGCAACTGACCGAGCTGGCGCTGAACATCACGCTGAACCCGCCCGACGCGGGTTCTGAGCGTCTTGAGGGCGCCCCGCATGCGCTTGTACTGCTTGGCATGGGCGTAGCGGCCGATCTGTGTGGCCAGACGAGGCGCCTCGCGGTTGTAGTTCTGGCGCAGGCTCAAGCCATTGTCCTTGGCAAACTTCACCAGATGCTGGCGGCTGCGCTCCAGCAGACGGCTGTCAGTCGGATGCGCGATGGCCTTGGGCATCACCGTGGTGTCCACGATCACCTTGTCCAAGCTGCTGCGCTTGATCAGGCCAGCGGCCCTGGCCGCTTCGATGGTCACGGCCAGCAGCAACTCCACACCTTCTTCACCGATGCGCTGGCGCCAGCGCGTCAAGCTCGACGGATCGATGGGCAACTCGGTTTGCAGGTACGTCTCGCCGGTGAAGAACTGCCAGTACGGGTTCTCCAGCCAGGTGTTGACCACCATCTCGTCGGAGGCATCGTTGGCGTGCTGCAGATAAAGCAGCCCGGCCACCAGCCGGGGTGGCAAAGCGGGCCGGCCTCGGCCTGAGGTGAAGTGACCTGCGAAGTGATGCTCGATCAACTCCCAGTCCATCAGCCCGGCCAAGCGCACCAGCGGGTGCTTCATGTTGAGCTGTTCGTCCAGGCGTGGGCGAAACATGTCCGTGGTCTTCGCAGTGCTCGGATGAGGCTTCATGGCTGGCGACAGAATTTGCAAGAAAACGCGGGGTGCATATTGGCTTCTTGCAAATCCTGCACCACCTTGCGGCGAAAATCACTCGCCGTATCAAGAACTTACGAGTTGTTCAGCGCCGACTACTTAAGTTCGGTCTCGGGCCAGTCAGAGTGAGCGAGAACCGGGACACCAATTGTAGCACCCAAGCAATGAAGCCGGAGCGACTATCCCTGTGGCATGTACCCTAAATCGATTTTATTTCGCTTTATATGTCGAGAATCTCGTATTGATGTGATCCTTGACATTGATCGATGCATAAAATCGGCCAGGAAATAGACTTACTTCGACCTTTTCAAGATTTGTGACGCAATGTGTAAGAGCTCTGTCTAACTCATCTCTTATATGCTCCACAGTTGGATGATTGACATCCGGAGTAATTTTAATTTTGTATGGCTTCTGAAGTGCCGTCTCAATTTCAACGTTGACAAATCTATTTGAGGAGTCAATTGCTACATTGAAAGATTTGACATGATGCTTTGCCATAATTTATTTCCTGCTTTATGATTTTTGCGAGACTTGTGGTCCAGTGTCATCTCAGTTTTGTTTTTTGAGCGGAGCCTATTTTTGCCGCCTCAAGAATTTCATTGAGATATGTCTTCGCTTCTTGAAATGTAGAGAAGCATTTCTCAGGTTTAATTCTTCCTTTACGCCTGATGCAGTATCTCAGTCGAAAAGTGCACTCATTATTTAACTCCACTCCGTTATTGTCAACCAGAGAGAAATATTCTCGCTTTGAGATGATTTCGAAATCCATTGCTGTTTTCCTCTTGCAATGAAGGATCAGTTTTATATTTCGCCATTTCATTTGGCCTCCCTTTTGCAGTTCTATTTATAGTAAATGCAATAAAAGTCAAGGGCAGGCCGGCTTGCTTGATTAAATTAGAAAATGAACAGCAGCCAACCCTACGGCAATTATGGTGAGAAATATCACCAGAATATAAATCCCGTATTTTGGGGTGGCTTCCTTTGGGTTCATTAATTTAAAATAGCTGGAATATGGAATTTGTCAATAGAGTAAAAGCCTCTCAATATAATGCTGGGAGGCTTTTCAAACTATTCAGGTCAATTATTTCCTTGAATTGCTTGTGATCGGATTCTTGCGCCTACGGTTGATTCGATGATCTTCTCGCGAATGGCTTCAGCTTTGTCGTTCTTGGTAGTCCATATGTCAAGCTTACGTGCTACAAGCTCCAGCGCCTTTCGACTTGGAAAGTTTTCCGCGAAAAAAGAATGCGCTTCATCCCTTGACGAAAAACCGTCCAGTTTCTGAAGAACTATGGACAAATCAAGGTCGTTGTTGGCCGCATCATCTTCTTTAGGCCTGCGCCTAATCAATTTGATTTCAAGCGAATAATTCTCATCGAACAGCTTCTCGAAATCACTGTTTGATAGATTTTCGACCGCTCGTGTCAGGCGGGCCAGGATGGAAGATATTTCACGTTTGTCCATATTTACAGCCCCAGAAGGCTCTGATCGAACTCTTCCACAAAATTCTCAATCTCTTCAACAACGTTTGAATACGTGCCGTCAGGGAAACGATTCAGGACCACAGGCACTAGTTCCTGAGGAGCGGAAGCAAAGATTGTCTTGTTTTCTCTGAAGTAATTCTTGAAGGTAGGGACATCAAGTCGCTTCGTTTGGGAGATAAATTGCTGCTGAGCTCGAATAGGTGCGCCGCTGGTGATCTGAATCATAGTAAAAACCACACCAAGGATGTCTGGAGAAATCTGCTCGCCGTTCGGGTCCAGAGCAGCATACTCATTATATTCTTTAACCAACTCCTTGACACTTCTTTGAAGGTAGTCGATACCAAGAGTGGACAAGTAGTCGGGCTTGGCGGGGATAAGAATGTTTTCGCTAGCTACGATAGCGTTCTTGGTGACAATATTAAAGTTTGGGGGGCAGTCAATCAAGATGATGTCGTAATTATCTTTTTCCTTTAGAGCCTGAATCGCTTCCCGAAGCTTGCCGTGAACTTTAATATAGTTGCGCTTGGTTTGATTTAAATTGACACCGCCGAGCAATGTGGCCAATTCCAAATCCACGTTAATGAGGCCAAGGTGGGAGCAAATCAGGTCTATCTTGCCACCATTTTTTCTGAGCCTCAAATTCGCTTCTCTAGGCGTAATGACGAAATCTTCGAGTGAAGGGGGTTCAGCCCCGCCGCTTATAGCGTCAAACCACGATTTAATCGTCTTCGTGTCTTTATAAGTGGAGTCCCAAACGTCGGGTTTGACGAACGAGAAAGTTAAGCTGGCTTGAGCATCGGTGTCAATCAAAAGAACCCTTTTGCCTTGCCAAGCCAATTCAGCAGCCAAATTGGCAGTCACAGTGGTTTTGCCGACCCCGCCCTTGTAATTAATAACTGCAACCACGTTCATTTTAATCCTTCCCAAGATATTGATGAGAAGCGCAATGTAGCACAAGCGACCAGATCACGAAAGAGGTCTTCTTCTAATCTGGATCACTCGCTTGACATCTAAAAATATTCTATTAATATAGTTATGCCTACCGGCGTATTGCTTCTGCTGACACTAAGTAATACAAAAGCCCACATATGTGGGCTTTTTGCTTGGCTATTGACAAACCTGAAAATTTTCTTATTCTACGTAAGTCAGTAGAAGATTTTATGCGTCAACCATTCGGTTCTCGATTCGGATCTACGAAGACACCTTAGAGGTGCAATCCCCTATAAATTAAAAATAACGAGGTAAGAATGAAGCTTCCCGCTTTAGGCCAGCCTCACGGAAGACAAGGTGGAACCCGGCCAAGGTGCTTGCAAGAGCACGAATCCACTAAGCAGACACGCTTGCATGTTGTCTGCCCCATTTCGACGGGAATAACCCAGTTGGAATTTTGGGTAAAGTCCAAAGCCAAAAATTTTTGGCTAAGGGAAAACTTTACCCAAATCTCAAGGAATATACGTCCTCTCCAAGTAAGCTTAAGCTAAAAGACAAGATTAATCTTAAGGGAAATTGGTTGGAATCAAGCGAAGCAAGAATAAGTCTAGATAGGCGAAGCTAGAAAAAGACAAGGCGAAGCCAAATGATCGCCAACAAGGCGAGGTTTTTCGATAGAAAAACAAACGGAACGCGGCGAAGAATCTGATTTTTGCTACTACGCTTCCCGCTGCAATCGTTGAGATAGCTGTTCAACAAGCCCGATTAGCAGATCCTTATCAGCTTTGCTTAGCGGGGCAAGCAGTGCTTTGATGGACATAGCGTAGTCGCCATCCAGATCGCTGCCCTTACGTAGGAGAGTCTCCAGCGGTTGATTGACTAGCTCGGCGATTTCCACGAGACGTGGCAACGAGGCCATCACCAGCCCACGCTCGATGCGAGACACTGCCTCTGAGCCGATCTCCAGAGCCTCTGCCAACTGGTCCTGCGTCAAGCCGGCGTTCTGCCTAGCATTAGCAATCGCTGCCCCCACGCTTCTAGCCAGCTCGCGTTCTCGTGCCTCTTCCACAACATCCCCTTAAGTCAACCTAAAGGGTGGCCTAGCAACCCATTGACCGGAAGGACTTCAAAGGTCTAGAGTCGCCTTTGCAGGTTGACTGCGGCTAGCAAGGGAATGTCATGCACATCATTTCGGGGCAATTGAAAAAAGTTGCCAATGGGACCATCAACTCCAGAAAGAAGGAAGTAGAGATTGGAGTTCTGGCAATTGGCGACAAGATTCTTAGTGCCGTAAAAGTAGATCAGGGTTTAAGCGTATTTTTGGAGGATGGGTTGAAAACCGAAGAAAATACGCAGCTTTGGGTTAATGGCAAGAAAATCATGGGCATAAAGGTAGGGTCCGGCCCCAGATTCTATGCAGCCTTACCCCAAGGCTTCTATTTTTCAGCGGTTTTCATGCTGCTAATCGCGGTAGCCATACTCGCAACTGCATCTTCTACAACCTGGATGCTTTCTATTGCAGCGCTCGTTCCAGTAGGCCTATTTGTACGTGAGTGGATAAAATATAAGAATGCCGCCCTGGATGGCGGTACATCCATTTAGTGCGTTACTCTATACAGATAATTCTTTAGAGTAACACGGCACCTGTAAGATCTTACAGGTGCTTTTTTGTTATTTTTGATGTATAGGGGATGGTTTTGGGAATTTAGCCCCTGATGATCGGCCAGTCTTCGAGTCCTTGCCAAACCCTTCTGGTGGCTCAATAAGACCATGCTCAATAAGTATCGAAATCTTCTCCAACTCGGAAATTTCAAGTTCTTGCGCCCTCTTCAATAGCTTTGATTTCTCGTACTCCAGTTGGCGGATGTACTTTTCTCGGCTGGCGGTTGCGTTAACTTGCTCCGCATAAATTTCTCTGCGACTTTCCAGATCGACTAGCTCTGCGTCAATTTTTTCTTGCTTCGCTGTAATTTTCTTGATCAAATGCTCATAATTAAAGCGAACCTGCTCTCGCAAGCAAGCTTGCTCCTTTTCCAGTTTGCCTATGCTGCCCTTTATCAGGTTGGTTACAGTTTCTTCTGAGAGCAAATTTATACCAAAAGCCCCTTTGCTCTTCTCCCTTATTTCAGAAAGTATCGCCTGAGCTATCTCCCCGTAGTCCGCCTCAAGGGCATTTTGCATCGCTTTGTCATATTCCTTCTGGTGGCGATGTTTTCTCTGTGATCCGCGAATTCCTCTTCTTAAGCCAAACTTTGCATTCGCTTTCGCATGGCGGTTATGCAGTCCAATAAGGTATTCTGGTGTTATATGGTCTACCGCGAGCGAATAAGTCTCCTTAAAGAATTCACCGAACTGGTTGCGATATTTCTTTACGCTCTTCTTTTCAGTAGATATCATGCAATGAAGATGTGGGGTCTTCTCATCATAATGCCCTACAACCAACTGAAGGCGAGTGCCAAACTCGTCCTTCAAAAATGCTAGGTTTGTCTTAAGCCAGTCTGACAGCAAGTCCTTTTTGCTGATCCTAATTTTTTGGTTCCTATGCCATTCACCAAAAAATTCCGGGGAGGCTGAAATCACAAACTCCATCATTTTTACGTTGTTTGACTTTGGTTTGACTCCTAGCTGTTCGTAATGGTGGTTTAGCTTCTCTTGCATGTCCCCCGACCTCTTGATGTCTATCCCAAGTTGATTGATGTAGACCATGTTTAGGCGAGTTCTTGCAGCGTCAACGTTTTTTTGCCACCGATGTCTGAGATTGTGTTTTGTCGCGCTAGTGATTCGTGAGTTGTCCTTGAGTTTTTTTGTTCGCAGTATATTAAAAATGGCGGCCTCCCTTTGTATTTAGCTTTGTTGTTTTTTGCTGCCTTCTACCTATATTATCAAATTGATGTGCGCAGTCAAATCAGAAGGCCTTAGCCTTCTGATCACTCACTATGGAAACCCTCCAACTACGTTGGACCCCTCCGGGGCATGGGGTTTCCGTGAGCCAAGGATTACATCCCTGGACCCTGTGCCAAATGACAATAAAAACCGCCTTAAAGGCGGTTTATTTATTCTCAGTTGGTTCTAGAGATCAATACGCAAGCCACTAAATTCGAGCTTTTGGATCGCATCGTTTAGCACCTCTAGCGGTTTTGTCTGCTGGTAAGTTTGGAAGTGCGGCGAACTAAAATCAAGTTTGCCTTGCTCGTAATGGCCAACAATCCCCATCAAAACAGCGGGATGGATTCCGATATTAGTCATGCGATTGATGAAGGTGGAGCGAAAGGAATGGAAAACTTTTCGCCCATCCTTAATCTCTATCTTGTCTAGATACTGTCCAAATCTACGGGAGCAATTTTTGGAGTATCCGTTTGCGCCTGGCTTCAAGTGTGGGAAAAGTTGCGTTGACTTCGATTCTTTCGTTTTCTTGTAGTAACCCCAAAAGCCAGAGCTTAAGATTTTCTGATGAATTGGAATTCTTCGGATTGAGTTGGAGTTCTTGCCCGATTCCAGATCAATGTACCAAACGGCACCGTCATTTTTGATCTGGTCAACGCGTAAGCTGGCCAGTTCCTCTATCCGGGCTCCTGTGAATAGTGACAAGAACGGTAAATACAGGTAGTCAGGCTTGCTCATGAATTTCTTGTATTCCGGGCTTTCGAAGATTTTTTTCAGTTCTTGATCGTTGAACTCTTGATAACTTTGGACCTTGGCCTTCAGTTTCGATTTCTTGGAAATCGCAAGTCCTTGGAATGGATTGGCCTCAAAAAAGAGGTGATTAACTCCCGCGTAACTGAAAAGGTCAGTCAAGAATGAAAGTTTTTTGTTGATCCGTAGCGGGGTAAGCCCATCGCCAATAAGGCGGTTTTTGTACGAAACGGCGGTTTCAGCGTTGTACTTGTTGATGTCGTGATCGCCAAAATATTTGACAACTTCGTCAAAGCAAGACTTCTTTTCCTTGATGGTTTTGGCTGTGTTGTCTAGCGCCTTTTCTGCCACGTAAAGCGAAACAACATCACTGAAGAGCTTTGACCGCTGAACCAATGCGCTGGGCGCACGCAGTGCGGTGGCCTCTTTCAAAGGCTCCCCCTGTGTAGGGGGTAGGGGGGTAGAAGCTAGTTGTTGTTTGACCTGGGGCATCTCCATGAACCGGCCCAGCCGGTCCAAGTCGTCATCCGTATTGATGTCCCTGACCGTGAGCCCAGAGGGAAAGATCACGTCAAATTTCTTGATGCCCATAGCCCATGCAAGATTGAACTTGAGAGCTAGAACTTTGGCACGATGCCAGTCTTTTGTGCGCAGTGAGATGCGTGATTCTTTGCCGTCTTCCTGGCAGCGGATGTACCAGACGCCATGACGTGACTTGCAGACATGCGGGAGCTTGTGCATTGGTGGACCGGATCACTGACCGGCACACCGAAAAGCGGAAAAGCCCTCTAAGTGCTTGACTTAGAAGGCTTTTTTGTCTGTGGTGGCGCTTCAGGGACTCGAACCCCGGACCTGTGGATTATGATTCCATCGCTCTAACCAACTGAGCTAAAGCGCCGTCGAGCCTCAGATTGTATGCCAGTTTTCCAGCGTTCGGCAAGTGCCCTGCGTTTTTTTTGCGCCAAAAGCGGCACACCCTTGAAATCCGCCGGCCCGGACCTACCTGTCCGCCCGCAACCTCTTTCCCAACCTTTCACCGATTGCCCTCAGAGCAAACGCCATGGACAACAAACAGACGCATTCCTTCCAGGCCGAGGTCAAGCAACTGCTGCACCTGGTCACGCACTCGCTGTACTCCAACAAGGAGATCTTCCTGCGCGAGCTGATCTCCAATGCCTCGGACGCCTGCGACAAGCTGCGCTTCGAGGCCCTGGACAACAGCGCCCTGTACGAAGACGCGCCCAACCTCGAGGTGCGCATCCTCATCGACAAGGCCGCGCGCACACTCACCATCCGCGACAACGGCATCGGCATGAACGCCCAGGAGGCCATCGACCACCTGGGCACCATCGCCAAGAGCGGCACCAGGGAGTTCATGGGCCGCCTCTCGGGTGACCAGCAGAAAGATGCCCAGCTCATCGGCCAGTTCGGCGTGGGTTTCTACAGCGGCTACATCGTGGCCGACCGCATCACGGTCGAATCGCGGCGCGCTGGCGACACCGCCGCCCAGGGCGTGCGCTGGACCAGCGAAGGCACCGGCGATTTCGAGGTCGAAGCCATCGACAAGGCCACCCGCGGCACCGATGTGATCCTGCACCTGCGCGAAGGCGAGGACGAGTTCCTCTCCGCCTGGAAGCTGCGCTCCATCATCGGCAAGTACTCCGACCACATCTCCCTGCCCATCCTGATGCAGAAGGAAGAGTGGGATGCCGAGAAGCAGGCCCAGGTCACCAAGGACGAATGGGAAACCGTCAACAAGGCCGCCGCGCTGTGGACACGCTCCAAGAGCGACATCACGCCCGAGCAGTACGAAGAGTTCTACAAGCAGATCAGCCACGACAGCCAGGCGCCGCTGGCCTACACGCACAACCGCGTCGAGGGCCGCAGCGAGTACACCCAGCTGCTGTACGTGCCGGCCAAGGCCCCGTACGACCTGTGGAACCGCGACAAGCGTGGCGGCCTCAAGCTCTACGTCAAGCGTGTCTTCATCATGGACGACGCCGAGGCCCTGCTGCCCACTTACCTGCGCTTCGTCAAGGGCGTGGTCGACAGCGCCGACCTGCCGCTGAACGTGAGCCGCGAGATCCTGCAGGAAAGTCGTGACGTCAAAGCCATCCGCGAGGGCTGCACCAAGCGCGTGTTGTCCATGCTGGAGGATCTGGCGGGCAACGAAGACACCGCCAAGCGCGAGCAGTACGCTGCCTTCTGGACCGAGTTCGGCTCGGTGCTCAAGGAGGGTGTGGGCGAGGATTTCGCCAACCGCGAGCGCCTGGCCAAGTTGCTGCGTTTCGCGTCCACCCACCATGATGACGGTGCCCAATCGGTTGGCTTGGCCGACTACGTGGCCCGCATGAAGGAAGGCCAGGAGGCGATCTACGTGATCACCGCCGATTCGCTGGCTGCCGCCAGGAACAGCCCGCAGCTCGAGATCTTCAAGAAGAAGGGCATCGAGGTACTGCTGCTGACCGACCGCGTTGACGAATGGCTGCTCTCGCACCTGTACGAGTTCGATGGCAAGCCGCTGCAGAGCGTGGCCAAGGGCGCGGTTGATCTGGGCAAGCTGCAGGACGAAGAAGAAAAGAAGAAGGCCGAAGAAGCCGCCGAGACCTTCAAGCCGCTGCTGGAGCGTATCAAGGCGTCACTCAAGGACAAGGCGGGCGACGTGCGCGTCACCACGCGCCTGGTCGATTCGCCGGCCTGCCTGGTGTCGGAAGAGGGCGACGTGAGCGGCCATCTGGCGCGCCTGCTCAAGCAGGCCGGCCAGGAGGCCCCGGTGACCAAGCCCACGCTGGAGATCAATCCGGAGCACGCCCTGGTCAAGAAGCTGGACACCAGCGAGCACTTCGATGACATGGCCCACATCATCTTCGACCAGGCCCTGCTGGCGGAAGGTGGTCATCTTGATGACCCGGCAGCCTACGTGCGCCGTGTGAACGAGTTGCTGCTGGCGCGCTGAGCGACACAGGCGAAGGCCAAAGGCCCGCATCACGCGGGCCTTTTTCATGGGTGGGGCGGGCGGTCTCAGCGGGGACGCGGGCCGAGGGTGCCGGTGTGACCCGCACCGTGCGCGGCGGCATCGTCATGGGGTCGGGTGTCCACGAACGGCACGGGGCTGGAATTGGCGGCCGCGTCGTCGAACCGGCTGTCCAGCGCGAAGAACGAGTCGGATGCAAAGCCAGAATCCTGAAAGCGCGAGGCCCGTTCGGCACGGCGCTGGTGGAGCTTCTGTGCCAGTTCTGCCCGTGCGGCCACCAGGGGTGAGACGTTGGCCGCTGGTGCACCCATTGGCGCCGAACCTGGCCGGGCGGATGTCATGGAAGACGATGCCGCCAGGGGCCCCCCCAAGGCCCACTGTGCCAGCAGGGCTGGGCGAGGCCAATGGCCGGGCTGACAGCGGATGTAGCGGATGCGGCAGGATTCCAGTACGGCTTCCTTCAGGCGCTGGCCGCGTTCGGTCCCAGGGCGCTGCGGGCTGTCCAGGTCGATCACCGAGATCACCGCCCCGTTGGGCGTGCAGATGGCGAAGGTGACGGTGAGGGCGTGCAGCCGGTCGAACCACCAGCGGGCCTGGTGCTCGTTGGCACTTTGGCAAAAGCGCAGCAGGTTCAGCTTGGCCAGCACCACATGCTGAGGCAGGGCGGCCTTCAACTCACGGAAAAGCAGCCGTTCCTCGGTGGTGAACACGGGGCGGGCATTGAGCTTGAAATCGCGCGGCCAATCTTTGAACTGGCGCTGACGGCTGCCGCGCCAGGCCATCCCGCCCGCGAACCCCAGCGCCAGCGCCAGCAGCAGGAGGACAGGTTGCCAAAAGTCGCTGAACATCATTGCGCCCCGGTTGTGTGTCGCCGGCGGACGGCAGTCCGTATGGCGGTGCTCCGATGGTAGAGCGGGGGCGATCTTAATGGCATCTCCCCCAAGGGGGGAACCCTGAACGGGCAGGGCAGCGCTGATCACCCCCAGGCCACGGGGGCGCAGCGCTTACAAGGAGGAGCCGCGCAGGGATGCGAGCCAGTCCTTGATGCGCAGGTAGTTGCGCTTGAAGCCGAAGACCAGGTCGGCCGACACGGCCAGCAGCGAGCCTTCCAGGTGCGATCCCAGGGTATCGGGGGGCAGATTCAGCCAGGCTTCGGCATCGGCGCCGTCGGTTTCGAGCTGGGCGCCGGCACGCAGCGCGATGCGCAGCATTGGGCGGTTTTCCGTCAGCGCATGGATCACAAGGGCGCGGGCGCCGTGGTTGCGCGCATGCATGATGGCGTGCTCGAACAGGCGCTGCCCCAGGCCGCGGCCACGGCCGCTGGGCAGCACGGACACGCCGAACTCCATGGCCGGCGGGCGCTTGCTGTTGGGGCCGGTGCCGCCGGGCAGGGCGGCCAGGTGGGCCACGGCGACCAGGCGCAGGCGGCGGTCGAACACACCGAAGACCTCGTCGCGCTTGAAATCGATGGAGGCGGTGTAGCGGCTCATCTGCTCCAGCGGCGCGGGGCTGCCGAAGCGAAGGTAACGGTCGTGCTCGTCCAGCTGAACCAGATGGTCCAGAATGCGGCGGCGATGACGCGCCTTGAGTGTGCGAATGGGCACCCAGCGGGGAATGGGGCGGCGCTGCTTATGGTCAGCCGCCTCGGAGCCCCCTTGGAGGGATTGCATGCCGAACCGTTCCATCTCGGACATCGGTTTGACAGTAAGCATGTTTCGTCCTTGAGAACCTAGGGTAAACACTAGGGTGTGTGTACTTTAACGGCTAGCCTCTGGGCATGCAAGCGCAAAAGGCACAGATCTGCCCTGAATCAGCCAGGCACCAACGCCTTGTGACAACGCGTCGATTTGTGCTACATTGCTGGATTCCCGTTTTGGCTGCCGGGAAATCAGTTTGGCATGGTCACTGTGCATGGCACTTGCTGCACGCACTGCTTTTGACAAGCATCATGTCGCCTTCGCCTGTCGCGAGGCCACCATCCAGTTCCGCTGACTTGTTTGTCAGGTCTGCGGAATGTCCAAGAAGTGGTACCAAGGCAGGCAGTCAGCCGATTTTTATCTCACAAGGAACTCTCATGAAGACCTTCAGCGCCAAGCCGGCCGAAGTTACGCACGAGTGGTTTGTGATCGATGCCACCGACAAGGTGCTCGGACGAGTGGCCAGCGAAGTCGCTCTCCGCCTGCGTGGCAAGCACAAGCCCATCTACACCCCCCACGTCGACACCGGTGATTTCATCATCATCGTGAACGCCGACAAGATCCGTGTGACCGGTACCAAGGCCACGGACAAGGTGTACTACCGTCACTCGGGCTTCCCTGGCGGCATCTACGCCACGAAGTTCAAGGACATGCAAGCCAAGCACCCCGGTCGCGCCATCGAGAAGGCTGTCAAGGGCATGCTGCCCAAGGGCCCCCTGGGTTACGCGATGATCAAGAAGCTGAAGGTCTACGGCGGTGGCGAACACCCCCACACCGCTCAGCAACCCAAGCCGCTGGAAATCTAAGGAGCCACGATGCCTATCGGTAACTGGAACTACGGCACGGGTCGTCGCAAGTCGTCCGTCGCTCGCGTCTTCATCAAGAAGGGTACCGGCCAGATCCTGGTCAACGGTCGCCCGGTCGAGCAGTACTTCGGTCGTCAGACCTCGATCATGGTCGTCAAGCAGCCCCTGGTGCTGACGAACAATGCCGAGGCCTTCGACATCAAGGTGAACGTCCACGGTGGTGGCGAGTCTGGCCAGGCTGGCGCTGTGCGCCACGGCGTGACCCGCGCCCTGATCGATTTCGACGCTGCGCTCAAGCCTGAGCTGAGCCGCGCCGGCTTCGTGACCCGCGACGCCCGTGAAGTCGAGCGTAAGAAGGTCGGTCTGCACGGCGCTCGTCGTCGGAAGCAGTTCAGCAAGCGCTGATCGACTGCCTCGCGCTACAAAAACCCGCCCAGGGCAACCTTGGCGGGTTTTTTGTTGCCCTGTGTCAGGCGTGTGGCGCAGCGGAAGTCTTCAGAACGCGCGCTGGTAGCGCACACCCACGGCCATCTGGCTGGTGGCGGTGGCGTCGTGGTCGGGGTTCTGTCTGTAGGCGGCTGCGGCGCTCACTGCGCTGTCGGCTGACAGGCGTGCGGTGTAGCGGGTTTCGAGCGTCCACTCCCGGGCCTCGGGCTGCAGGCCGGTGGCGGGGGTGCCCTGGGTACCCGGTCGTCCGTCAAGAGACAGGCTGCCGGCCCGTGTGCTCAAGGGCGCCTGCAGTGCCAGGCTCAGGCGGTCACCCGGGCGCCAGCTGTCGGTCTTGAGCAGGCCGACACCATAGGCATCGGCCACCAGTTGGCCACCCACGCTGCCCGGCAGGCGGGCGGTCGTGCGTGCGGCAGACCAAGCGGCGGCCACGAGCCACTCCTCGCTCACGGCCCAGGCGGCGCTGAGGGTCAGGCCGGTGGTGCGGGTCTGCGGGCTGAGGGTGTGGCTTCCTGCTGAATCGCTCTGGTCCGTCAGGCCGCCATCCTCTGTCAGGCTGGCCACGGACAGGTTCACGGCGTGATGCCGCCCCTGGTGGCTCAGCTCCATCACGCCGGCGCCCGCACAGGGGGCACAGCCCTGGCCTTGAACCCAGGCCACGCGCCCGGTCCAGGCACCGCCCAGGTACGTGGACGTGCTGGCGAAGCGGTGCTCGGGCACCAGCGCCACCAACGGGTTGGCCACCACGGATTCAAGGCCGGCCAGTCGAGAGGCCAGGCGCGTGTCGGCCAGCCCCAGATTGCGGGCGGCCAGCCCGCCGCGGCCCACACTCCAGGTCGTGCCGGAACTCATGCGCAGTTGCAGCAGGGTGGCCGATCCCTGCTGCGAGATGGCCGTGGGCACGCGGGGATACAGCGTGGTCAAGGGGCGGATCACGGTGTTGTCTGACTGCCGCACACGGGTGCGGATGAACCGCATGCCGCCCGGCAGTGTGGTTTCCGTGGTGTCGAGCGTGCGGTCTGCGCGGCCAAGCACCTGGTCCAGGCTCATGACGGCACCAGGGGCCCAGCCGACCACTGCGCGACCCGTGTCCGTGGTGGCCAGCGAGCCGGGCCAGGTGCTCGGGGCGCTGATGCGGGCCAGCACGCCGCCCACGGGTAGCAGCCTGCCTGCGGCGATGCCGGTGCCGCCCAACGGCGTGGAGCGGCGCTGAGAGGCGGTGCGGCGCAGGTTGAGCGCGGAGGATGTCGGCTTGGTGATACCTACCCCGTGGGCAGTGCTCATGGCATCGCCAGGCGCAAGGTGCGGGGCTTGTGCGCCGGCTGTGGTGCCAGCGGGCAGGGCGGGCGTCGTGCGGGGCATGGTATCGAGCACCAAAGGGGCGATACCTGCGGGTGTCTGGGCGGCAGCCCCTCCGCAGAGCGCGGTCAGGAGGGTGACGTGGGGCAGGGCGAAGCGGGATGCGGCAGACATGGTGGAATCGATCGCCCCAGGCAAGAAATCGGAGATGACTGGTTGTCGGTGGACGGCTGGCGTCCTGAAACCCGGGGGCGTGATCAATGTCTCGGCCAGCAGGGGCATCGCGTAACGGAGTGCAACGCCCCGGCAAGTCCCTACAATCGCGGGTTCCGGCAAGGGGCGGCGTTCTTCCGGTGTTGTCGTCAAAGCCGCGGTCAACTTCTTCAGCAAGGACTGGACATGATCAATGTAGGCATCGTGGGTGGCACCGGCTACACCGGCGTGGAACTGTTGCGCCTGTTGTCGCAGCACCCCCAGGTGCGCCTGAAGGCCATCACCTCCCGCAAGGAGGCCGGCATGCCCGTGGCCGACATGTACCCCAGCCTGCGAGGCCATGTGGACCTGGCCTTCGTCACCCCCGACGACGCCGGCCTGACCGAGTGCGACGTGGTGTTCTTCGCCACNNCACGGCGTGGCCATGGCCCAGGCGCGTGAGCTGCTGGCCGCGGGTGTCAAGGTGATCGACCTGGCAGCGGATTTCCGCCTGCAGGATGTGGCGGAGTTCGAGCGCTGGTACGGCATGCCGCACAGTTGCCCCGATCTTCTGGCCGAGGCCGTCTACGGCCTGCCCGAGCTGAACCGCGAGGCCATCAGGAAGGCCCGCATCATCGGCAACCCGGGCTGCTACCCCACCTCGGTGCAGCTGGGCTATGCGCCGCTGCTCAAGGCCGGCCTGATCGAGCCCACGGGCCTGATCGCCAACTGCGCCTCGGGCGTGTCCGGCGCCGGGCGCAAGGCCGAGGTGCACACGCTGATGGCCGAGGCCAGCGACAACTTCAAGGCCTACGGCGTCAAGGGCCACCGCCACGGCCCCGAGATCAACCAGCAGTTGCGCGCCATCGCCGGCAGCGCCGAGGTGAGCGCGCTGTTCGTGCCGCACCTGCTGCCGCTGATCCGCGGCATTCATTCCACCCTGTACGCGCGCCTGAACGGCGCCGGCCAGGCGGCCGATCTGCAGGCTACGTTTGAGGCCTTCTACCAAGGCGAGCGTTTTGTCGATGTGCTGCCGGCCGGCAGCGCGCCAGAGACGCGCAGCGTCCGCGCCAGCAACACCGTGCGCATCGCCGTGCACAAGCCGCTGCCCGACACCGTGATGGTGCTGGTGGTGGAGGACAACCTCACCAAGGGTGCGTCCGGCCAGGCGGTGCAGTGCATGAACCTGATGTGCGGTATCGAAGAGCACGTGGGCCTGACCCAGGTGCCGGTGCTGCCCTGATGCGCTGGCGGCTGCTTCGTCGCCGTCTGTCCATCAGCGCGCCGCGCATGACGGTGCGCAGCCACATGGCGTGGCCTTTGCGCTGGGCGGTGTGGGCCGTGTCGTTGGGGTTTTCCGGCGCGCTGGCGCTGTGGGCCTTCGAGTTCGGCAAAGGCATCGCCGGCCTGGACCGCGAGAGCCGGGTGTCGGCGCAGGCCCTGGCCGAGGTGCGCCAGCAGCTCGAGGCGGTGCGGCTGGACCGTGATCGTGCCCAGTCCATCGCCAACACGGCCGACAGCCTGCTCAAGGCCGAGCGCGCCACCCAGGCCCGCCTGGCCGAAGAGGTCAAGGCCCTGGAAATGCAGAATCAGGCCCTCAAGGACGATCTGGGCTTCTTCGAGCGCTTGTTGCCGGCCTCCGGGGAGGGCTTGTCGGTGCGCGGCCTGCAGGCCGACCAGCCAGCTGCTGGCCAGTTGCGCTTCCAGTTGCTGGTGATGCAGCAGGGCGGCCGTGCCTTGCCCGATTTCAAGGGGCGTTACGAGGTGCTGCTCAGCGGCACGCAAGATGGTCGTGCCTGGAGCATGCCGGCGCCCGCCGTGACGCGGCCGCTGCAGTTCAAGCAATACCAGCGCATCGACGGCTTGGCGGAGTATCCAGCTGGGGCCGCGGTCAAGCAGGTGCAGGTAAGGGTGCTGGATGAGGCCGGCCAACTGCGGGCCACGCAGAGCCTCAAACTGTGACTTTCTGCGCGGTTTCTCGCCAACATCAGCCATGTGCCGTGTATTCCACATGGACCGGCAAGCCGGGCATTGACGTGATCGGCGTTTGGTGTAAACCTTGCGCCCTTTGCGACGTTCGCACTTTCGGATAACGTGGTCCAATCTCCAGGAGCGCACAACCATGTTCGGCAAGAAAACCCCAGCCATCCGCACCCTGATCGGCGAGGGCACCGTGATCAATGGCGAGATCAAGTTCGCCGATGGCCTGCGCATCGATGGCGAGGTGGTGGGCAACATCACTGCCACGGGTGATCGCCGCACCATGCTGGTAATCAGCGAGAAGGCCAAGGTGAGCGGTCGCGTGCGCGCCGGTCATGTCATCATCAATGGCCTTGTCACCGGCCCGGTTGAATCCGAAGACCTGTTGGAGCTGCAGCCCAAAGCCCGTATCGTGGGTGATGTGCGCTATGAGGCCCTTGAAATGCACCAAGGTGCCACCATCGATGGAGAATTGCACCCATTGAAGGCCGAGGACAAGCCCTCCCTCAAGCTGGCAGCCAACAACAGCTGATCCCTTTCCGCTTCCCCTGCACGATTTCCCCGGAGTATTGACATGAGCACCGCAGCCGCCGAACTGGCCCCTACCGCCGACGTGACGGACATCCCTGGCGCCCCCATCCTGTTCACAGACAGCGCCGCCGCCAAGGTGGCCGAGCTGGTGGCCGAAGAGGGCAACCCTGACCTGAAGCTGCGCGTGTTCGTGCAGGGCGGTGGCTGCTCGGGCTTTCAGTACGGCTTCACCTTCGACGAGATCGTGAACGAGGATGACACGCCCATGACCAAGAACGGCGTGACCCTGCTGATCGATGCCATGAGCCTGCAGTACCTGATGGGTGCCGAGATCGACTACAAGGATGACCTCGAAGGCGCCCAGTTCGTGATCCGCAACCCGAACGCCACGACCACCTGCGGCTGCGGCTCCAGCTTCTCGGTCTGAGGCCTTCCGGCGTCGCCATCAGATCCCGGCCTTGCGCCGGGATTTCCTTTTGGGCCATGCGCTGTGCAGTGCGGCCAGGCGACGCGACCTGCGTTGACGCCTCAGGCGGGGTAGATGGCGCCCAGAATACGGGGGCCTGCTGCCCCTGTGACGGCCGGGTCGTTTCCAGGATGCCGATTCACGGCGGCCCATGCCAGCCAGGCGAAGGCCGCGGCCTCTACCTGTTCGGGTGGCAGGCCTCGGGTGGCTGAACAGAGCACGGCCACGCCGGGCAGCAAGGCCTGCAGGCGGCACATCAGCTGGCCATTGAAGGCCCCCCCGCCACACACGACCAACTCAGCGGCCAAAGGCGCCTGGCTGCGAACGGCTTCTGCGCTGCTGCGCGCGGTCAGCTCGCAGAGGGTGGCCTGCACATCGGCCAGGCCCGTGGGTGAGGTGGTATCACTGCCTGGCAGTGCCTGGCAGCGCTGGAGCCAGTCATCCAGCCACTGGGCATGGAACAGGTCGCGGCCCGTGCTCTTGGGCGGCGGCAGGGCGAAATAGGGATCGGCCAGCGCCAGGGCCAGCCAGTCTTCGCGGACGCGGCCACTCGCGGCCCACTGGCCGTCCTTGTCGTAAGGCTGGCCTGTATGCCGTTGGCACCACAGGTCCATCAGCACATTGCCCGGGCCGCAATCGAAGCCACGGGGTGGCTGGCCGGGGTTGAGCGCGCTCACATTGGCGATGCCGCCGATGTTGAGGGCGGCCACGGCGCGGTCCGGGTGGCCGAAGACGGCCTGGTGGAACACAGGCACGAGCGGTGCGCCCTGGCCGCCGGCGGCCAGATCGCGGCTGCGCAGGTCGGCCACCACGTCCACGCCGGTCAGTTCGGCCAGCAGGGCAGGCGCCAGCAGTTGCACGGTGTAGCCCATTTCGGGACGGTGCCGCACCGTCTGGCCATGGGCACCCAGGGCGCGGATGGGTTGGCCGGGCGCGGCTTGCCGCAGGCGGACCACCACCCGGGCATATGCACGCGAAACGCCCTGAGCCGCCAGGGCCGCGCGGTGAAGCTCATCAAAGCCGCTGCGGTTGAGTGAAAGCAGTTCCTCGCGCAGCGCCGCATCAAAGGGCTCGTGCGCATGGGCGCGCAAGCCTTGCCAGGTGCCGTCGGTGGCAATGTCGGCCACCACGCCGTCCACCCCGTCGAGCGAGGTGCCGGACATCAAGCCCACGAAGGCTTGCGTGTCCCCGGCCTTGTCCACGGCGGACTTATTCGAAGCGCGGGCCGGTGCTGGCCCCGGCGGTCTGCATCTGGCCGGCCATGTCCAGGCGCTGGGCCACGGTGGTGGCCTTCTGGCGGTACTGGGCCAGGGCGTTCGGCGAGAGCTGCACGCTTTCGGAGGCGCGGGCGATGATCATCGGATCCTTGTGCTCACCGCGCACCTTGAATTCGAAGTGCAGATGGGGGCCGGTGGCCCAGCCGGTGGCGCCCACGGCGCCCAGCTTGTCGCCCTGCGACACGCGCTGGCCCTTGCGGACGTCGATGCGGCTCATGTGGGCGTACACGGTGGTGCGATCGCCGGAATGCTGCACCTGTACCACGTTGCCATAGCCGTTCTGCCAGCCGGCGAAGCTGACAACGCCGTCACCCACCACGCGGATCTGCGTGCCGGTGGGCGCGCCATAGTCCACGCCCAGGTGCGCTTTCCAGCGTTTCTGGATCGGATGGAAACGCATGGCGAAGCCGGATGTGACGCGCGAGAAAGCCAGCGGCGAGGCCAGGAACGATTTGGTCTTGCTGCGACCCGACAGATCGTAGTAGGTGCCCTTGCGGCCAGGCTCTTCGTACCAGACGGCATCGTGCACGGTGCCTTTGTTGATGAAGCGGGCGGCCAGCACACGGCCTGCCGAGCTGCCCCAGGTGATGGGCTCGCCATCCGCGGTGTGGGCTTCGTAGACCACGCTGAAGGCATCGCCCTTGCGCAGTTCACGGCGGAAATCGATGTCGGTGCCGAAGATCTCGGCCATCTGGTTGGTGATGGCGTCGGGAATGCGGGCGTCATCCGCAGCGGCGTACAGCGAGGAGTTGATGGTGCCGGAGGAGACCTGTTCACGCACTTGCAGAGGTACTTGTGCGGTGCGCGCGCTCAGGCCCTCGGCGCCGCGCTGCACGCTCAGGCGCGTGAAGTGCGAATCGAGCTGGTCGGAGGATTCGGCGGGGCCGCGGGCGACCAGTTCGACCAGGCGGCCATTCTCGGTCATCACCTTGATCATCTTGCCGGCGCGGCCGGCCATCAGTCGCGAGGCGACGGCGTCGGAGCGCAGGAAACGGGCGGCTTCGGCATCGTCCACGCCCATGCGCTGAAGCAGGGTGTCGACGGTGTCGGAGCTGCGGGTGACATCGCTGCGGTACAGCGGCAGGGTCTGGCGGTCCAGCGCCTCGAGCTGGGCGGCCAGTTGAGGCAGCGGCAGCGCCTCATGGATGGATGTGATCGCGGGCTGGGCCTGGTTGATTTCCAGGGCGGTCAGCGGCGCCACGCCAAAGGCGGTGACGGCGGAGCCGGCGAGCAGGGCGGCGACAACAGCGGTGACCCGGCGAGGGTGGCGGTGCGTGATCGATTGAAACGTTCGCAGTGGGGCCAGCCATCGGCCCAAATCCACAGATCCCAAAGTCTGTCCCCTAGAATCGCCCGTCGCCCATCCAGCCAGAAGCTGGCGCGAGCGGCGAGGTACCCGTCAAAAGTGCCAAAGTATAGTGGTGTCACATGGCGTAATTCGCCAAAAGCACCGTCTTTACACGTGTAGTTTTCCCCATGTGCCCCGTCTGGGGCTGCCCTCATGTCCAACGCTCATCAAGTTCCTTCCGAAAAACCGGTTCATCCCATCACCGACCGCGTGCGCGAGGCCCTGGCCGTCACCCAGCGTGGCTGCGACGAACTGCTGCCGGAAGGGGACTGGATCAAGAAGCTCGCGCGTTCGGAGGCCACCGGGCAGCCGCTGCGCATCAAGCTGGGCCTGGACCCCACCGCGCCGGACATCCACCTCGGCCACACCGTGGTGCTCAACAAGATGAGGCAGTTGCAGGATCTGGGCCACACCGTCATTTTCCTGATCGGGGACTTCACCTCGCTCATTGGCGATCCGTCCGGCCGCAATGCCACCCGCCCGCCGCTCACGGCAGAGCAGGTCAAGGCCAATGCCGAGACTTACTACAAGCAGGCCAGCCTGGTGCTGGACCCGGCCCGTACCGAGATCCGCTACAACAGCGAGTGGTGTGACGCCCTGGGCGCGCGCGGCATGATCCAGTTGGCCTCGCGTTACACGGTGGCCAGAATGATGGAGCGTGACGATTTCACGAAACGCTACAAGGCCAATACACCAATCAGCGTCCATGAATTCTTGTACCCCCTCATGCAGGGGTATGACTCGGTGGCTTTGAAGTCCGATCTGGAATTGGGCGGCACCGATCAGAAATTCAATTTGCTGATGGGGCGCCATCTCCAAACCGAATATGAACAAGAGCCGCAGGTGATTCTGACGATGCCGCTGCTCGAGGGTTTGGACGGCGTCGAGAAAATGTCCAAATCCAAGAACAACTATGTCGGGATTTCGGAAGCGCCCAACAGCATGTTCGGCAAGCTGATGAGCATCAGCGATGACCTGATGTGGAAGTACTTCACCCTGCTGAGCTTCCAGCCGCTCGCGGCCATCGAGCAGCTCAGGGCCGAGTGCGCGGCGGGGCGCAACCCGCGTGATGCCAAGGTGCAGCTGGCCCAGGAGATCGTGACCCGTTTCCATGGCGCGCCAGCAGCGGAAAGCGCCCTGGCGGACTTTGTCAACCGCTCCAAGGGCGGTGTGCCCGACGAGATCCCGGAAGTCAGCCTGGCCCTGCCGGATGGCGTCCAGGAGATGGGCATTGGCGCCCTGCTCAAGCAGAGCAACCTGGTGCCTTCCACCAGCGAAGGCCTGCGCATGGTGGAGCAGGGTGGTGTGCGCGTGGATGGCGCCGTGGTGGGCGACAAGGGTCTGAAGTTGCCCGCCGGGATCTACGTGGTGCAGGTCGGCAAAAGAAAGTTCGCTCGGGTTTCTCTGGGGGTTTAGTGGTTACCCTGGCCCGTGAATGAGGGGTTTAACGTGCTGCTTGGTGTTTTCCTGAGGCGTATTGCGCGCTGATTCCTTCCGTGGACCGTTGTACGAAAGACCATGGCAGCTTATCCTTTAGCCATATCAGATGAAGAGTCTGAGCTCGCCGGAGGAAGACGCGGATGCCACCGGATCGAGCAGGCAAATGACCCAAAGGGCCGCTAGTAGTGGAGATAAACATGAACTTTGCATTGAAGAGCCTGGTTGCAGCCGCCGCGATCGCGTCCATCGGCATGGCCAACGCTGCCACCACCCCCGTGGGCGGTTCGCTGGTCCTGAATGGCAACAGCTACACGCTGCAAGGCGGTACGGGCACCCTGTCGTTCTCGTCCAGCCTGATCACTGCCCTGAACGTGGGCAAGGTTGTGGTGACGGGCGTTGAGCCCGCCACTGTGGTCGAAACGCTGACGCCCCGTCCTCCCTTCGGCAGCACCCGCACCGGCGTGTCCGCCGCTGCTCCGATCACGTCCGTGACGACCACCGCCGCTGGTGCCGTGACGACCGTGGCTACGGCTGGCGGCGCCACCATGACGGCTAATGTGCTGGAAGGCGTGTCGCTGGGTGGTTCGCTGTCGGTGACCAACCTGTCGGTGGACCTGAGCAACAAGCGCATCTACGCTTCGATCACTGGTGACTTCCGCGGTGCTGCCGCTGGTGAAGCTGCTCCCTACGGCAGCAGCGTCATCACCACGAAGAACGATTTCTACCTGTGGAACTTCGCCAGCATCACTGGCCCCACCACGCTGACTGGCGCCGCTTCCTACGTCAACAACATCAGCGGCCTGACCATCACGCAAGACGGTTTCAACCACTTCGTGAGCGCCCTGCGTCTGGTGGACCTGGGTGTGTCGACCCTGCGTAACGTGACGGACTACGGCACGATCGCTTCGACCATCAATGTCACCGGTGGTACCCCCGCCGTGCCTGAGCCTTCCACCTATGCTCTGATGGGCCTGGGCTTGGCCGGCATCGCTGTGGCCGCCCGTCGCCGCGCCAAGTAATCGGCGTTGCGTTGCCAAGGGAGGGTTTCCCGCCCTTGGCTGCAAGCCGCCCTTGCTACATGCTGGGCGGCTTTTTCATTTTTTTGCGCAAACCAATTAGATTAGGAAGAGACAAGCATGAATCGTTCTGTGTGGCTTCGTGCGGGCGCCACGATGGCATTGCCCTTGACCATGCTGCTGGCTGCGGCCCCGGCTCAGGCCGAGAAGCTCGACGATGATGCTTCTTTCTCCCTGAAGCTGGCAACTGCGCTGCGTGAGCGAACCTTCATGCGGGCAGGTGTCATCTATGTTGATGTGAAGACGGATTCTGGCGAAGCTTATGACGTGACCGGGCCGGTGATCAGGCCAGGTGACATTCGCGCCGCGTCCGATCAGAATGATCCCCTCTACGTTGACGTCATTGATCACCAAAACTTGGCGGGCGACACCCTGGATGCTCAGATGGCCATCGCTGGCCTGAGTGGGCTAGGCGCGCCACCGGGCGTGAAGGCGCGTGCAGGCAATCTGGGTACCGCGGCCATCAGCATCGGCCACTACCTCACCGATGATTTCACCTGGATGGTGGAAGCCTACGTGCTGGCCCTGCCGCTCAGGGCCAAGATCTACGGGGATGGCCTGAACGGCACCGGCAAGCCCAACTTCATCAATGGCAAGCACATCCTGTCGACCAAGCTGCTGCCGCCGACCGTGGCCCTGGGCCGGTACTGGGGTCATAAGGATGCGAAGTTCCGGCCGTACACCGGTGTGATGGGCATGTATGCGATCTTTTTCGACACCAAGCCCACGGCCACCTTGAATGACTACATGGGGGGCACCTCACCTAATGACACCTCGGTCTCATTGAAGAACGCTTTCGGCATCGGCCCGTCACTGGGCTTCAAGTACCAGTTCAACGATGACTGGCATGTCAGCTTCAACATCGGTTCGGTCAAGCTCAAGACGGAAGCGACGCTGACCACGCGCAACACCCAGTTCACCAGCAGGTCGGCTGTGCTCGATGACTACCCTCAGCCTGTTCTGACTGCTATCAAGTTCACCCGGGACAATTTTGACGGTGATCCGATTTACGGTCCTGCGTACTACGCTACACCCGAAGTCGGTGGTGCCGTCACCTTGTTCCTTAAGAATGTGGCGACTGAGCGTGGTGGCAACCTTGGTACGTATGTCCGCAAGCAGCAAACCACTTTGAACAACACGTTGATGATGTTCAGCGTGGGCCGCTCCTTCTGATTGCCTGGTGCACGATGGGCGCCGCGCCCATCGATCATGCCGTGCAGAGAGGCCGCGTGTGACGCGGCCTTTTTCTTTGCCTGTCTGGTTACGGTGTGCGAGGCGGTGCTGTGTGCAGCCGCACGCGCCCCACGCCCCACACCAGCACCACGGTGGTGGCCAGGGCCAGCCAGCCAGTGCGCTCATAGCCCAGCACGCGGCCATCCGGCGCGCGCGAGATCAGCTCGCCACCGATCCACGCGGCCAGGCCCATGGCGGCTGACTGCAGTGCGCTGTTGACGCTCATGAAGCCGCCGCGCAGGGCCGGTGCCGGGGCGGCGGTGAGCAAGGCCATGCCGGGCACCATCCGGCCCGACACGAACACGAAGAAGCCGGTGCTGGCCAGCAGGATCAGCCACAGCGAGGGGCTGTCCAGGTGCGTGAGGCCCAGCATGGGCAGTACGGCCACCACGCACAGCGCCCGGAAGGTGTTGACCTTGCCCCATCGGTCCGACAGGCGGCCCCACAGGCGCGCGGTGAAGAAGGTGGCGACGCCGCCGACCAGGTAGATCAGGGGGACTTGCTCCTGCGTGAGGCCCAGGTTGGTGGTGGTGTAGATGGTGATGTAGGGGATGATGGAGAAGCTGCCCATCACCATCAGGGCCGACAGCCCGAAGGCGCGCCAGTGGTTGGCGTCGCCAATGACGGCGTGCAGGCGTTGCCAGGCGGTCTGGCTGGCATCGCGCACATGCCCTGGCAGGCCCGGCACCGTGCGCCACACCATCAGCCACACCAAGGCGGAGGCCATTGCGATCAGGATGAACGGCGCATGCCAGCCCCAGTGGGCGGCCACCCACAGCGAGGCCGGCACGCCGGCCACGGTGGACAGCGAGAAGGCCGACATGATGATGCCCATGGCTGCGCCTCTGCGTTCGAAGGGGATGGCATCGCCGACGATGGTCTGCACCAGGGCGCCCAGCACGCCACCGAAGATGCCGGCGGCCACACGGGCCAGCATCAGGCTGAGGTAGGTGGGGGCCAGCCCGCAGGCCAGCGTGGCGAGCGTGAAGCCGGCGTAGAGCACCAGCAGAGCACGCAGGCGGTCGAAGCGGTCAATGACGAGGGAGGCCAGCAGGCCGGAGGCCCCGGCAGCCAGAGAGTAGGCTGACACCAGCACCCCGAACTGGGCGTCTGTCAGTGAGAACAGGCGTGTCAGCTGCGGGCCCAGCGGCATCATCACCATGAAGTCGACGATGTGGGTGAACTGGATGGCGGCCAGGCTCCACAGCAGCAGGCGTTCTTGTGACGGGGTGAGCGAGGAGGTCGGGGCCATGGGCGCAATCGTTTCGGTGTCAGGCGGGCCTGCGCAGTATGCCCCTTCGATCAGGATTTGGCGGGCGCGCGTGGTGCCGCGCCGCGGACCTCGAAGCGGATGCGGTCGATCACGGTGCGGCCCTCGCGCAGCTCCAGGGTGTGGCGCCCTGGCCAGGGCAGCCAGCGGAGCGCTTGGCCGCCGTGGGCCGGGCCCAGGTGCTTGCCGTCCAGCCACCAACTGCGCCGCGTGTTGCCGGCCCCTGTTTCGAAGGTGAGCCGTTGCACCTGCGGCGGGATGTCCGGGTCGAGGGCGTAGATGGCGCCATCTTGCGGATTGAGGATGGCCCGGCGCGCGGGCGGAGGCTGTACGCGCCACACGGCCTGCTGCGTGCCCTGGATGAACCACTCCTCTCGGGCGGGTTCGGCTTGCGCCCAGCCTGTGAACTGCACGGGCTGCTCGATCAAACCAGCGGGTGCAGCCGGTGCGCGCGATGGGTGCCCCCGGTGCAGCTCGGCCATCAGGCGTGACCACACGGGTGCAGCACCGGTGGTGCCGCTCACGGCCTGCATGGGCGCGCCGCTGGCGTTGCCCACCCACACACCCACGGTGTAGCGCTCGCTGTAGCCCAGGCACCAGTTGTCGCGCATGTCCTTGCTGGTGCCGGTCTTGACGGCGGTGAAGCCGCGCGTGGCCAGTTGGCTGTCCAGCCCGAAGGTGGTGGCGCGCGCGCTGTTGTCGGCCAGGATGTGGGTGACCTGGTAGACCGCCGGGGCCTGCATGACGCGGCGTGTGGTCTGCGGGGGCGATGTGCTGCCCGCTGTTGAGTCCGGCAGCCAGCGCACGGGTGACCACTGCCCCTGCTGAGCCAGGGCGCGGTAGGCATTGGCCAGATCGCGCAGGGTGACCTCGGCACTGCCCAGCGCCAGGCCGGGGCCGTAGAAGCCGCCGGGCTCTTTCAGGGCCAGGCCGAGCGCATTGAGACGTTGGGCCAGGGCCTGCTCGCCGAGCATGGCGCCTGTGCGCACGGCGGGGATGTTCAGGCTGCTGCCCAGAGCATGGCGCACACTGACCCAGCCTTTGAAGCTGCGGTCGTAGTTCTGCGGCGTGTACAGGCCATTGGTGGTGGGCAGCTGCACGGGGGAATCGTCCAGCAGGCTGGCGGGCGTCAGCAGGCGGCGCTCGAACGCCAGCTCGTACACGAAGGGCTTGAGGGTGGAGCCGGGCTGGCGCCGGGCGATGACGCCATCGACCTCGCGGGCCGAGGCCAGGCTGCCGGCCGAGCCCACCCAGGCCAGCACCTCACCGGTGGCGTTGTCCAACACGATGACGGCGCCATCTTCGACATCGCGCCGGCCCAGTTCGGCCAGTTGCTGCTTGAGCAGTTGCGTGGCCAGGCGCTGCACGCCGGCATCGAGCGTGGTGCGCAGCGTGGCGGGCCAGGGGCGTTGCGCGCTCTGGCCCAGGCCGGCCTCGCGCGCGGCCTGCAGGATCTGGCGCGCGGCGTGGGGTGCGGCCTGCTCGCCCATGGGCATGCCGCCCTTGCGGCGCAGGGTGCTTTGCACGAGCAGCGAGAGGCCGGTGCAAGCATGGCCTGGCTGCATCTGGCGCAGCACCTGGCAGGCGCGCTGGCTGACGACGGCCGGTGCGGCATTGGGCCCGCGCACCAGAGCCGCGGCGATGGCGGACTCCTGCGCGTCCAGGCCGGAGGGGTGCTTGTCGAACAGGGTGAGCGACAAGGCGTGCAGGCCGACCAGTTCGCCGCGGAAGGGCACGAGGTTGAGGTAGGCCTCGAGGATGTCGCTCTTGCGCCAGCGGCGCTCCAGTTCAGTAGCGCCCACGGCCTGGCGGACCTTGCCCGTGAGGCTGCGGCCATCGGCCGGGCGGGCTTGGGCTTCGTCAAGCAGGCCGGCCAGCTGCATCGTGACGGTGGAGGCGCCGCGCGTGCGCTGGTTCCAGGCATTGGCCCAGGCACTGGCGGCCACGGCGCGCCAGTCGATGCCGCTGTGGGCCCAGAAGCGCTGGTCTTCCGAGAGCACGATGGCGGTGCGCAGCGCCGGGGAGATGTCCTGCAGCCCGACCCAGCTCAGGCGGCGAGCTTGATGGTCGATGCGCAGGGTCTGCAGTGGCTGGCCGTGGCGGTCCAGCAAGGTGAGGTCGCTGGGGGTGTAGGCCTGGCGGATCTGCTGGTAGGTGGGCAGGGAGTGGCTGGCCGAGGTGGCCAGGCTCAGGGCCAAGCCGATGAGCGGCGCGGCCAGCCAGCGCCGTGTCACGGCCGCACCTCCACCGCCGCGTTGGGGCTTTCGCCGAAGCTCTCCGGTGCGTACAGCGCTTCGATGCGCGTGGGCGGCAACTGGAAGCGGCCCGGGTTGTTCAGGCGCACGGTGTAGTCGATCTGGTGGCGGCCTTTAGGCATCCATTCGTAGTAGGCGCGGTAGGCATCGAAGCGGCGCTCGATGTAGGCCGGCCAGATGCCTTCCTGCGTCTCGCCGCGTGTGGCCAGGGCCGAATCACGGCCCAGGCCGCTGCCCATCACGGTGGCGCCCGCGGGGATCGGGTCGTTCAGGGCGACCCAGGTCATGTCGCTTTGGGCATCGACCACCAGGCGCACGCGCAGCAAGGTGCCGCGCGGCAGCGGGCCGGCGGGCAGGGGCTTGAGGTCGTCGCCATCGACGATGCTGACCTCGCGCTGCACGCGGTAGCCAGCGCTCAGCGGCGCCTTGAGCGGGATGGCGGCCAGCGTCTGCACGGTGAGCCAGGGTTTGCCGGTGCCTTGCTGCTGCGCCGTGAGTGCGGTGATGGGCGCGCGCTGGTTGGCCGGTGCCGTGGGCCAGGGCAGCAACTGGCCGCCACCTTGCGGTTGCGCGGACCAGTCGTGACGCAGGCTGGCATTGCCCAGTTGCGCCACCGTGCTGCCGGCGACGGGCACGTTCTCGAAGCGCTGCGAGAACTTGTCGAGCGCGAGCGATCCCCACAGGTTGGCCGTGGTGGTGAGCCAGGCGCCCTGGCGCTGGCGGCCCAGGCTGCCGGTGACCAGGCGCGGCAGCTCGTCCTTCCAGCCCGGGCGGTCGATCACGGCCAGGATCAGGCGCGCGGCGTTGGCATCGGCGCTGTCCATCAGCCACCACCAGAAGTCGTCGGTCTCGGTGGAGAACTTCAGCGTGGTGCCGGCATAGGTAAGGCGCGCGCGCAGGGTGTTCTCCGCTTCGGCCAGGCGCTGCTCACGCGAGGGGATGCCGTCGACACGCTGCAGGATGTTCAGCCAGTCGATCAGGGCGGCGGTGGGCCAGATCTGAGGCTCGATGGTGATGCTGTCGAGCATGCGCGCTTCGGCGCGGCCATGGCGGCTCAGGGCCTCGATGGCGGCCAGTTTGCGCACGGCCAGGTTCAGTGTCTGCGGCCGGCCAGGCGGGCTCCAGGATGTCCGCATCACGCGGCCCTGCACGAAGGCGGTGAGGCCTTCGAGCATCTGCTCGCGGGGCTTGTCGGGCAGGGTGAAGCCGGCCTCGTGCGTGGCGGCCAGGATGTAGGCCGTGAGCCGGTCACTGCCGCGGGGCGCGTCGCCGGCCGAGGGCGGGAAGTACAGCGCCAGGCCATCGCTGTCCAGGTAGGTGGGCAGGCGCTTGGCCACGCCGTCCCACATTGCCTGGTCCTTCAGGCCGACGGCCTTGGAGGTCTGCTGTTCCAGGCAGACGTAAGGGTAGGTCTCGAAGAAGCGGCGCAGGCCGGGCAGGGCGCCGGTCAGCTTGGGCTGCACCTCGACGCGCACGCCGCCTCGGGCACGCGCGCCTTCGGGCGTGGTGAGCGTGAGGCCATCGACCGGCGGCTGCACCGGCAGGCTCAAGGGTGCATCGAGCTGGCGCAGCGTGGCCTGCAGCACGCGTTCGGGCACGGCGGGCTGCACCTGCTGCTTGACGGTGAGGCGGTCGGCGATGTCCGCGCGCGCCGTGGTGGCCGAGGCCTGCCAGTTCAGTGCGGTGAGGCCGACGGGCACGGTCAGCGTCCAGCGCACTTCCTTGGCGCCTTGTGCGGGCACGTCCACATCCTGCGCGGCGGGCACGGGCGTGGTGTTGCCATCGGCTGGTTTGAGTTCTGCGCGCACCTTCATCGGCTGGCCGGTGGTGTTGCGCAGGGTGAAGAGGGCGTCGAAACGATCACCCTCGCGCACCAGCGGCGGCAGGCCCGAGAGCATCTGCAGATCCTGGCTGACCTGCACGCTGGCGCTGCCGGTGCCGAAAGCTTCCTGCGGGGGCGTGGTCTTCAGGCGCGCGGGGCCTTGCGCGATGGCGACCAAGCGGAAGCTGGTGAGCGAATCGTTGAGCGGCACTTCGATCACGGCCTCGCCGTTGGCATCGAGTGCCACGTCGCCGCGCCACAGCAGCAGGGTGTCGAACAGTTCGCGGCTGGCGCTGTGGCCCCCGCCGCCGCCCGGGGCGATGGCCTTGCGGCCGTAATGGCGCCGGCCGATGATCTCGTTCTGAGCGGTGCTGGTCTCCACGCCCCAGGGGCGATCCTGCAGCAGGCCGTCGAGCAGCTTCCACGAGGGGTTGTCGGCCAGGGCCAGCAGGGCCTCATCGACCGCGGCGAAGGCCACTTCGCCCTGCACGGGCTGGCCGCCCTGCGTGACGCGCACCTTGGTGCGCACCGTCTGGCGGATGCTGTAGCGCTGCTTGTCCGGCGTCACCGCCACATCGAGCTCATGCGGTGCGCGGCCGATGTGCAGTTGCGCCACGCCCAGCTTGAAGGAGGGGCGCGACAGATCGACCATGGCCGTGGGGGCCTGGTACTCGCGGCCTTCGTTCCAGAAGGCGTGCCACCAGGCCAGCGGCTTGCGCCAGCCCCAGGTGAAGAAGGAGTACCACGGCACCTCGTGCACGCGGCCGCGCAAGGCCATCACGCTCACGAACACATTGGGTGCCCAGCTCGTGACCTTGGGGATGGGCAGCTCGATGGTCGGGTCATCGCCCTTGAGGGTGACGACGCGGCTGTCGATCACGCCTTCGCGCTCGACGGTGACCAGCACCGTGGCTTCGCGGTAGGGCATGCGTACCTGCAGGCGGGCTGTTTCGCCAGGCTCGTAGCGCTTCTTCTCTGGCAGCACGTCCATGCGGTCGTCGTTGTCCTGCGAGAACCACAGCTCGCCATGGCGTGTGACCCACACGGTGGTGGCGGCTTCGGTGGCGTTGCCGCGCGCGTCCTTGGCCTGCGCGACCAGTTCGACCTCGCCAGCGCTGTCCAGCTCGGCCTCGCACAGCAGCAGACCGCGTGCATCGGTCTGGCCGCTGCAGACGGTGCCCAGATCCTTCACCTCGGTGCGATTGTCGTAGCTGTAGAAGCCGCCTACGATGCGCTTGCGGGTGCTCAAGTGCTGGCTGACGCGGGCGATCACCTTCACGTCCTGCTTGGCGATGGGCTTGCCACTGGTGTCCAGCGCCAGGGCCTGGAACTTCATCTGGCCACGCGTGCTGGCCCAACTGCCGGTCTTGAGACCCAGCACCACCTGGCTGGGCCACAGCGGCACTTCGGTCGACACGGTCTGCACTTCACCGTTCGGGTCGTTGAAGCTGAGCTCGGCCTGCACGGTCATCGGGCGGCGTGTGGGCGGCAGCTTGGGCAGCACGAGACGTGCGTTGCCTTCGCGGTCTGTCACCAGGGGCAGCTTGTCGGCGATCAGGCGGCCGCCGGCGACCAGGCCCGGGTCGCCTTCGTCGCCGTTCTCGTCATCGTGGCCGGCCGGAGTGTTGTCCCGCGGGGCGCGGGGCGGCTCGAAGTTGAACTCGTCGTACTGGGCGAAGTTCACCGAGCGCTCGCGCAGCAAGGCGCTGACGCGGCCGGGGGCACCGCCAAAGCCGCCGCCCGACAGGAAACTCATCTGCACGGACAAGGGCAGTTCGGTGGGCGAGACCTGCAGCTCTTTAGGGCCGGCCACGCGGGCCTGGATCAAGGGCAGGCGGAACTCTTCGACGCGGAACTGGCCGGCCTGCAGGCGCCGCTCACCTTCGGGGCCTTGCGTGCTGAGGTAAATCTCGTAGACACCCAGCTTGGCTTCCTGCGGGATGGCCCAGGTGGACAATGCGCTGCCATTGGCGCGCCAGGACAGGGGTTGGGTGATTTCGTCGCCGCTGCCGCTGTGGATGATGCGCAGCGTGCTCGGCCAGCGGTCGCGCGGTACGGCGGCCAGGCCCTGGCGCGTCTCCAGCCGTGCGAAGTGCTTCATCGACACGGTCTCGCCGGCGCGCAGCAGGGCGCGGTCGGTCACGGTGTGCACGCGCATCTCGGGGGCATTGTCGCCGTACTGCGGTGATTGCGTGGGCACGTTGAAGCGCCACGGCTCCACGCCCTTGTTCCAGTCGGAGAAGGCGAAGGCCAGATCGGTCTTGCCCTTGTGCGGGCCTTGCTCAATGGCCTTGCGTGCCGACACGAACAGGCCGTTGTCGACGATGCAGCCCTGGTAGCGCGCCACGGCCAGGGGCTGGTTGACCACGGCGCGGCCTTGTGCGTCGGTGCGGCCGGTCCAGAGAGATTCGCCGCGGCAGTTCAGGATGGCCACGTCGGCGCCGGCCACCGGGCGGGCCTTGTCCAGCGTGGTCACCCACACCAGGCTGTTTTCGCGGCCCAGCTTGAGGTGCACGCCCAGGTTGCTTACCAGCACGCCGGTGCGTACGTACATCGGCGCAGGCTGGGCCAGCAGGGAGGCGCCCAGCTTGGGCGACGCCACCTCGATCACGTGGTAGCCGGGCCCCGGCAGCGGGATGCCCACGACCTCGAACGGGCGGGTGTCCTTGGCGTCGGTGGGCGGCAGCTTCAGGCGCTGCGTCTGCTTTTCCGAGTTGAGCAGCGACAGCTCGCGCGAGCCGATGCGGCGTTCGGCCTCGTAGCGGATCTCGCGGCCATCGCTGTCACGGTCGGTGCGCCATTCCTTCCATTGCGAGGCGGGGTAGCCCAGTTCCTTGGCCGTGAAGGACGTCTCATGGTGCTTCTGCACCCTGGCGATCCAGCGCAGGATGTCGATGTCCTGCGTCAAGGTCTTGCTGCGGCCCTCCAGGCTGGCTTTGGAAGGGGCGAGGGATTTGATGCCCAGGTCGGCTTCGACGTGACGCACCGTGATCGGCAGCAAGGGGGGCTGGCCCGGTTCGCTCTCCAGTTCGACAACGCCGAAGGGCGCAGTGGCGAACTTGGCCAGCGGCGGCATGCCGCCGGTGCGCACGGCCATCGGGAAGGCATGCGCATTGGCCACACTGCGGTCTGCTGTGTCCTTGAGATTGGCCGGCAGCACCACCGCCAGGTTGGCGTTTTCGGGCAGCGGAGCCTTGAAGGTCAGCTGCTCAACGGTGTCGGCCTTGTCATCCTTGTCGAACCAGGGCTTGAGGGCATCACTGCCTTCACGCGCCACGCGGACCTGCTCGGCCAGCGCGCGCGGCACCGGCGCGGAGAAGCGCACGGTGAGCGGCCGCAAGGGCAGGCAGGGCGACTGAGCCTTCTCGCGCTCGCAACTGAACTCGACCTCGAAAGGCGCGCGCACCGTGAAGTTGAACTGCTGGGCCTGCCGCGTGACCGCTTGCGGCAGCGACTGCGCGGCAATGCCGGCGCCCCATACCAGGCGCACGGCGGCCTGATTGGGCAGCGGCCGTTGACAGTGCACGAGCAACTGGCGGGCATCATCGGGCTTGATGCGGCGGCTCTTGAGCACGGCCTCACGCGGGGTGCCGGTGACCACGACCAGCGGCACGCGCTCGCCCACGCCCTCGACTTCGCACCAGGCGTTGCCTTGCAGGCTGGCGGGCAGGGCCGGCCCGTTGAGTGTCAGCAGCCAGTGCTGCCCCTCCTCGATCTCACCACCAGAGGGCGACACGCGCAGCACTGCGGGGCCGCCTGTCTGGAAAGAGAAGGCCTTGGCTTGTGTCCAGGTGCCGGCGGCGGCCACGGCCGGGCGCCAGCCATGGCGGGGTTGAGCCTGGCAGAGCACGCCGGGGCCCAGGTCCTGTTCGAAGTCATAGACCCATTGCCGCTCATTGACCCAGCGACCTTCACCTTTCGGGGCGGCGCCCTGGCAGGCCAGGCTATACGGCGCTTCCTGGCGCAGATCGCCCAACGGGACGACGGCCTGGTCGAATCGCACGACGACCTGACGCACCTGCCGGACCTCGCCCTGCGGCGTGCTCTGCACCACCGTGGCGGCCTGGGCGCCGAGCGCCATCCACATCGTGGTGCCCAGACAGAGGGCTTGCAGATGCCGCCTCGTGAAGGCGATGTTGGAACCCGGCTTCATGCGTGTTGTCTCCCCAGCGTGACTCAGACCATCGCCCTGTGATCGGGCGGGCCTCAGTGTAGGAGCAAACGCAAAGGCGCCGGTAAACGAAGGTCAGGCGGCGTGGGCAGTGGGCTGCTGCGGCACGGTGGTGGGCGCGACCAGCCCGCCGGTCACGAAGTCGCAGAAGTGGTCCAGCAGCACCAGGGGGTGTTCACGGAACATGTCGGCCAAGCCGAAAGAGGTCTGCCGGCTGAGCAGGCTCATGTCGGCCAGGCCGTGCAGCACGGTGCAGCCGACCAGCACGCCGCGGTGCATCAGCACGTCGATGGATTGTTCAGGCGTGAGGGCATGCAGCACCACGACCACATCGCGCCAGTAGCTCCAGGCCTTGTCGAACAGCCGGCTCTGGCCGGCCACGTCGCGCTGCCAGGTCAGGCGCGAGAGGAAACGGATCGCCATGCGGCCGTCGTAGGATGAGCCGTATAGCGTGACGAAGGGCATGATGGCCGTCTGGACCAGCTCGCGCGGGGTCAGGGTGCCTTGGGCCTGGGCTTCGAACAAGGCCGCCATGGCCTGTTGCTGAAGCGGCTGCAGCTGTTCGGCGACGTGGTCGACCACAGCGCTGAGCAGGCCTTCCTTGCTCTGGAAGTGGTAGTGCACAGCCGATGGGTTCGACTGGCCGGCGGCCGCCACGATCTGGCGCAGTGACACGCCGTCGATGCCGTGCTTGGCAAAAAGGGTCAGTGCCGCGCGGATGATGTTGTCGCGCGTGGCGCGTTCACCCGCGCCACCGCGGCCGGATTTCGGGCGGTGGGCAGGTTGTGTGGGCGTGGCAGTCGTCATACAAATCATTCTGTCGCCAACTGTGACGGCTGCGCTCACCTCTCAGGGACAGTCCCGCCCCTTGAACTCGGGGGAAATGGCGACATCGGCATGGTGGTGCTCGCTCACCGCTTGGGATCAACCCGAGGGCGGGGCTGGCTTGNNGGCTTGCGGCGACAATGCGCGCCATGACCGCGAACCAGTTGTCTTCCTCCGCCCTGGCCATGCCCGGTGTCCGCCTGCTGGGCCTGCCGCTGGCGTTGCTGGCCTTGCTGCTGCCAACCTTGCTGGCCGAAAGCGATCCGCCGTCCATCACGTTCTACAACCAGGTACTGGGAGTTTTTGGCTGGGGGCTGTGGATGATGGCCCTGGCCTGGTGGATCGGGCGGAGTGATGAATCGAGCATGAAGGCCGATGGCCCGGTCATCGGTCTGTCGCTGGTGCTTTGGCTCTGTGCGGGATCGGCGCTGGGCTCGGTGTGGGCCACGGGCCTGCCGGTCGGGCTGGGGCTGATGGCCTCGGGCCTGGCCTTGTCGGCCTGGCTGGTGCTGTGGACAGCCTGGCGTGCAGCCCACCGCATCGAGGTGGCCGAACTGATGGACCTGTTCTGCGCCGGTCTGGCCTGGGCCGGTGTAGCGGGCATTGTGCTGGCCGTGATCCAGGTGTTCATGCCCCAACTGGCCGATGGCACCTTCATCGCCGAATCCACCACGCCCGGCCGGGCCGTCGGCAATCTGCGCCAGCCCAATCACTTCAGCACCTTGCTGTTCTGGTCGGCCTGCGCCGCTGTCTGGCTCGGCCGCCGTGGGCGCTGGCCTCTGGTGGCGGCGCAGCTGCTGTTCGTGCTGTGCGTGGGGGCCATCGTCTGGACGGCGTCGCGCACCGGCATGCTGGCCATGCTGCTGCTGCTGCTGTGGGGCTGGCGTGACCGGGGTCTGCCGCGCACCCTGCGCTGGTTGCTGATCGCCGCGCCGCTGGTCTACGGCGCCTGGTGGCTGGGCATGTCGTGGTGGTCCCAGGCGGGCGAAGGCCATGCCTTCGCGGGGGAGGCGCGCCTGCACGATGGCAGCGACATCTCCAGTTCGCGTTTCAAGATCTGGGCCGATACGCTGGCCCTGGTTCGTCAGAATCCCTGGACCGGCGTGGGCTGGGGCGAGTTCAACCTGGCCTGGACCCTGTCCGAGTTCCCGAGCCGGCCTGTGGCCTTCTTCGACCACACGCATAACGTGCTGCTGCAGTGGGCGGTCGAGCTGGGGGTGCCGATGGCGCTGCTGCTGACGGCTTTGAGTGCCTGGGGCGTGTGGGTGCTGTGGTGGCCCGGTCGCAAGGACACGGACGCGGTGGTGCCGGCTGCAGCCACCATGGTCAGCATGGCGGGGCTGCACAGCCTGCTGGAGTACCCGCTGTGGTACAGCTACTTTCTGCTGCCCTGCGCCTTCGTGTGGGGTCTGGGGTTGGCGGCGCGCGCGGGCGTGAAGGTGGTGCCCGTGGTGCCGGCCTCCGCTCGGCGTGATGAATCTCCGCCCACGGGCTGGGCGCATCTGGTGCTGTGCGGCGCCATGGTGCTGGGCGCGCTGTGGGCGGCGATTGACTACCAGTGGGCCGCCAATATCTATGCGCCACGCGCTGGTGCCGGCCCGTTGGATGAACGCATTCAGCACGGCCAGAAGCGCCTGTGGTTCGGCTACCAGGCCGACTACGCCGACGTGACCGGCCCCGAGGCCGACGAGCCTTCCCGCCCGCCCCAGGCGTTCAAGCGTACCTTGCACAACTTGGTCGATGCGCGGCTGATGATCGCGTACGCGCGTTCGCTGGCCGAACATGGCCAGGTGGACCAGGCCCGCTATGTGGTGCAGCGCCTCAAGGAGTTCCGCAACCCGATGGGCCAGCAGTTCCTGGCGGTGTGCGGCAAGCCGGACGTCATGAAGGGCGTGGTCCCGCGTCCCTTCCAGTGCGACCCGCCCAAAGGTCGCTACACCTGGCGGCAGGTGCTGCCCCGCTGAGGCCGTTCCTTCAGGTCTGAGCGCCTGAAGGCGGCTCGACGTCGCGGCGTTCGCGCTGCCAATGGCCGCTTCGGCCGCCGCGTTTTTCCAGCAAGGCCACATCGGTGATCGTCATGCCCCGGTCCATGGCCTTGCACATGTCGTAGATCGTCAGCAGACCCACCTGCACGGCGGTCAGGGCTTCCATCTCGACCCCGGTGGGGCCCACGGTCTGCGCCGTGACGCGGCAGACCACGCCGGGCAGGCCCTCCTGGCATTCCAGTTCGACCGCGACCTTGCTCAGCGGCAGCGGGTGGCACAGCGGGATCAGGTCAGCCGTGCGTTTGGCCCCCTGGATGGCGGCGATGCGGGCGATGCCCAGCACATCGCCTTTGCCTGCATTGCCCTGCATGATCGTACGCAGCGTGTCGGGCGCCATGCGGATGCAGCCCTGGGCAACGGCCACGCGCAAGGTGGCCGGCTTGGCCGACACATCCACCATGTGGGCTTGGCCCTGATCGTCGAAATGGGTGAGTGAGCTCATGCAGTCATCGTGCGTTGGGGAAAACAGGGCCGAGGCGCATCCCTGAAGGGATGTAAAACCTGCCGAACCCGTGCCCATTGTGGAACCAAACCGCAGGCAGCGGGTCGCAGTCAGCGCATACTTGGGTGGCTTACGACACCCTGGCCCGATGAGTATCACGAACCGACCGCATCTCGCTTCTCCCGTTGTCCGCCGCGCGACGCATCGCCTGGCGCGCATCCTGGGCATGAGCCTGCTGACGATGCCCATGGTGCTGCCCTTGCCGGTCCTGTCGCACACGGCGCCGGCTGGGCGTGCCGCAGCCGCTTCCAATGTGGACGGCAACCTGTTGCCGGCGCTGGGTGATGTGAGTTCGCAATCGCTCAGCCCGGCGGCCGAGCGCCGGCTGGGCGATCGCATCATGCGTTCCATCCTGCGCGATCCGGACATCATCGACGACCCCCTGGTGCTGGAGTACATCGGCTCGATCTGGACGTCGCTGCAAGGCGCTGCCCGCCGGCGCGGCGAGATCGGCCCGGATCTGGAAGGCGTCTACGCCTGGCGGCCCTTCCTGGTGCGCGAGCGCAGCGTCAACGCCTTCGCGCTGCCTGGCGGCTACATCGGCGTTCACCTGGGCCTGCTGGCCATGACGCGCACGCCGGACGAGCTGGCCTCGGTGCTGGCCCACGAAATGTCCCATGTCACGCAGCGCCACATCGCGCGCATGATCGACCAGTCCAAGCAGACCTCCTGGGTGGGGCTGGCCAGCATGATCCTGGGTGTGCTGGCGGCCAGCCGGGCGCCACAGGCAGCCCAGGCCATGATCATGGGCGGGCAGGGCATGGCCATCCAGGGCCAGCTCAATTTCTCGCGCGACATGGAGCGCGAGGCCGACCGTGTCGGCTTCGGCGTGCTCACGGACGCCGGCTATGCACCGGGCGGCATGGCGCAGATGTTTGAGCAGCTCCAGCAGGCCTCCCGCCTGAATGACGATGGCAGCTACCCCTATCTGCGCAGCCACCCGCTGACCACGGAGCGCATCGGTGAAGCGCGTGCACGCATGGGTTCGCAGGCCTGGAACGCGGCCATTGCCCCCCACGCCGACGATGCCCAGACGCTGCTGCAGGTGCGCCATGCGCTGATGTCGGCGCGGGCCAAGGTGCTGATGGACACCCGCAGCGTGTCGCTGATGTCGCTGGTTCGGCCGACCTTGCTGCCTGCCGACGCCACCCCGGTGGACAAGCTGGCGCGCCAGTACACCGCACTGGTCGCGGCCACTCGTCTGCGCGACCGCGCCGAGATCGAGCGCGCCCTGGCGCAGGCCCGGCGCGAAGCCGGCGCCTTGCCAGCCTCGGTGCAGCCTGAAGTGCGGCGCGTGCTCACGCTGGCCGAGGTCGACGCCGGCGTGGAAACCGGTCGTGCCGTGCTGGCCCAGACCACGCTGCAGCAGGCCTTGGCCCAACCCGCGGCCTCTGGCCTTCAGCCCAGGGCCCGGCCCGAGATCATGATGCTGGCGCGCACCACGCTGACCCTGCCTGATTCACGCGAGGAAACCACCGCCTTGCAGGAGGTGGTCAACCTGCTGCAGCCCCACCTGAGCAACCGCCCCGAGGATGCCGCAGGGTGGACATACCTCAGCGGGGCCTGGCAGCGGCTGGACCAGCCTCTGCGCGCCGTGCGTGCGGACGCCGAAGCCGCCGCGGCCTCGGGCAATCTGCAAGGCGCCATTGACCGCGTGGACGGCGTGCGCAAGCGCATCACGCAGCCCAGCGCAGCTGAGTTGATCGAGTTGTCAGTGCTCGATGCCCGCGTGGCGCGCTGGCGCCAGACCATGCGCGAAGACAGCCGCGACGAACTCTGAACAATCTGTCCTGATTTCCGTTAAGACCCCTCCAGCCCAGGTGTCTTGATCTTAATGAGAATTATTCTCATTAAAATCCGTGCATTCGTCACCACGACATGCATTGCGGCGTGTGCCGCCAAGAGGAAATCACTGTGGAAAACCGCTCCGTCCCGGTCCTGAAGTCGCAGCTGCTCAGCCTGCTCGATGACGTTCTGGCCCATGACGGCTTCGGCACCATCCGCATCGACGTCCGCCTGCTCAAACGGGGGCAGAAGGAAGTCATCCTCGACTGTGGCAAGCAGTACCGCTTCGTGGTGGATTTCCCCGCTCCGGCGTCGGCTGCCGACACGGGGCATCGCCTGACCCTGCCGGCCCGGGAGGCCTGACCGATGTCCGCACCTCAACACACGGCGCAATCTCATCTGCGCCAGCAATTCGCCGCGCTGCGGCAGCAGGGCCTGCGGGCCCGGGATGCCGCGCGCAAGCTGGGCGTGAGCGAGGGCGAGGCCCTTGTTGCGCACACCGTCAGCCACATGTGCCCAGCCGAAGACGCCGGCAGCCTGTACAGCGTCACGGTGCTCGATGGCGACTGGATCGCCCAGTTGCAGGGCCTGGAGGCCGTGGGGCCGGTGATGGCCCTGACGCGCAACGAGAGCGTGGTCCACGAGAAGATCGGGGTGTACTGCAATGTGAGCGCCCAGGGCGCCGTGGGCCTGGCGCTGGGCGCCGAGATCGACCTGCGGCTGTTCCTGATGCACTGGCATGTGGGCATGCACGTGGTCGAGCGCACGGCCAAGGGCGAGCAGCACAGCCTGCAGTTCTTCGATGTGCATGGACAGGCCGTGCACAAGGTGCATGCGCGGGCGCAGTCTGATCTGCAGGCGCTGGAGCAACTGGTGCAGCGCCATGCGCGCCCCGAGGCCCGCCCCCTGTTCACGCCGGGCGGCGTGCAGGTACCAGTTGACCGCCCCGATGCCGAGGTGGATGTCGCCTCGCTGGGGCAGGCCTGGTCGGCCATGAAGGACACGCATGAGTTCTTCGGCCTGCTCAAGACCCACCAGGTGGGTCGGATGCAGAGCTTTCGCCTGATGGAGGGGCGGCATACGCGCCGCACCCCGCTACTGGCCGTGGAATGGCTGCTGCAGCGCGCTGCAAATGCTGGCCTGCCCATCATGGTGTTCGCGGGCAATGCGGCCTGCCTGCAGATCCACACCGGCGCGGTGCACCGCATCGAGACGGTCGGCCCCTGGCTCAATGTGCTGGACGACAACTTCAACCTGCACCTGCGCGCCGACCAGGTTGCCGAGAGTTGGCTGGTCAGCAAGCCCACCGCCGATGGGGTGGTCACCTCGCTGGAGATCTTCGATGCCCAGGGGCAGCTGATCGCCATGTTCTTTGGCGAGCGCAAGCCCGGCAAGCCCGAACTGCCCGCCTGGCGCGCGCTGGCCCAGGGCCTGGTGCAGCCGCAAGCCCATGTGCTGGAGGTGGCCGCATGACACGTCGCCTGTGGTTGCGAGGCGCCGCCGCATCGGTGGCGTTGGCGCAGCTCCCGTTGCTGCGGGCTCAGGAGGCCCCGCCCCGCCTGGTGAGCCTGAGTGGCGGCATGACCGAGGTGGTCTACCGCCTGGGTGTCGAGAACCTGCTGGTGGGCACCGACACCACCAGCACCTACCCGGCGGCCGCGCTGCGCACGCCCAAGGTGGGCTACATGCGCCAGCTGTCCGCTGAAGGCGTGCTGGCCCTGCGCCCCACCGCGCTGCTGGGCACCAACGAAGCCGGGCCTGCCCGCGTGCTCGACCAGCTCAAGAGCGCCGGCCTGGCCCTGCACCTGGTGCAGGCCGATCACAGCTTCGAAGAGTTGCGTGCCAAGGTGCGTGCCGTGGCGCAGGCCACGGGCCGCATCGACGCGGGCAAGGCGCTCGACGCCGAACTGCAGCAACGCTGGCAGGCCAGCCTGCAGCGGGTGGCGCAGGCCGCGCAGCAGCGCCGTGCCCAGAACCGGCCCGAGCCCAAGGTGCTGTTCGTGATGGTGCACGGCAGCCGGCCGCAAGGGGCGGGCACGGACACCGCCGCGCATGCCATGCTGAGCTTGGCCGGCGTGCGCAATGTGCTGGCTGGCGGCCGTGGCTACCAGGCCCTCACGGCCGAGGCCGTGGCCCAGGCCGCGCCGGACATCGTCCTCACCACGCAGGATTCTGTGCAAGCCAGTGGCGGCGTGGAGCGCTTCTGGCAGCACCCGGGCCTGGCCTTCACCCCTGCAGCCCGCCAGCAGCGCCTGATCGCCATGGACGCGATGGCCTTGCTGGGCTTCGGCCCCAGGTTGCCCGAGACCCTGGACGAACTGCGGCAAGCCCTGGCATGAGCGTTCGCCCATGAGCACGCGCACGCTCGACACGCCGGCTGCGGTGCCATCATCCAACCCCTGGCGATCGCCCGAGGGCCGCTGGTCGGCGCTGGCGCTGACGGTGGGCTCCGCGGTGGCCTTGCTGCTGGCGCTGGTGATCGGCGCCTCGCAGGGTGCCTACGCCGTCGCACTCAAGGACCTGTGGCCCGACGCCGGGCAGAACTCGGCCGCGGCCGAGGTGTTCTGGCACATCCGCGCCCCCCGCCTGCTGATGGCCGTGCTGGCAGGCGCGGCCCTGGGCGTGTCCGGTGCGCTGGTGCAGGGGCTGTTCCGCAACCCGCTGGCCGATCCGGCCCTGCTCGGCGTGAGCAGTGGCGCGGCGCTGGGCGCGGGCATCGCCATCGTGTTCGGGCCGATGTGGCCGTTGGGCCTGCAAGAAGGCCTGGGTGTGTGGCCCCTGCTGGTGTGCGCCTTCCTGGGCGGGCTGCTGGTCACGGCGCTGGTGTGGCAGCTCTCGCGTGCACAGGGGCAGGTGCACACACCCTTGCTGCTGCTGGTGGGCGTGGCCATCAATGCCCTGGCCAGTGCCGGGCTGGGCTTGCTGTCCCACCTGGCCAGCGACATCCAGTTGCGCACGCTCACCTTCTGGCTGCTGGGCAGCCTGGGTGGCAGCCAGTGGCACAGCACCCTGGCCTGTGCCCTGGTGGTCGTGGGGGTGCTGTGCCTGGCCCCGTCGCAGGCCCGTGCGCTCAATGCGCTGGCGCTGGGTGAGGCGCAGGCGCGCCTGATGGGCGTGCCGGTCGAGCGGGTGCAGCGTCTGTGCGTGCTGTGGGTGGCCTTGTCCGTGGGCGCGGTCACGGCCCTGACCGGCATCATCGGCTTCATCGGCTTGCTGGCACCGCACGCGGTGCGCCTGCTGGCCGGCCCCGACCATCGGGTCGTGCTGCCCGCCTCGGCCGCGGTGGGCGCCGTGCTGGTGGTGCTGGCCGACACCATCACGCGCACCGCCTTCGCGCCTGCGGACCTGCCGCTGGGCGTGCTCACCGGCCTGATCGGCGCGCCCGCCTTCCTGTGGATGCTGCGCCGCCGCTTCACACCCGCCTGACAACCGACCTGACCACCCGCACGGAGATACCATGAGCCTCACCGCCCATCACCTGCTGCTCAACAAGGCGGGCCGTTGTCTGCTGGATGTGCCTCAACTGCACCTGCCCGCCGGCCAGGTGCACGCGCTGCTGGGCCCCAATGGCGCCGGCAAGTCGACCCTGCTGGCCTCGCTGGCCGGGCTGGAGCGCGCCACGGCCAGCCAGGTGCAACTGCTGGGCCGCCCGCTGGCGGAGTGGGACACCCTGGCGCTGGCCCGGCAGCGCGCGCTGCTGCCGCAGGACAGCGCCGTGCCTTTCGATTTCGATGTGCACGACATCGTGCGCATGGGCCGCTACCCGCATGCCGCGAATCCCCACCCTCAGGAGTCGGCCATGCTGGACTGGTGCCTGGACCAGGCCGGCGCCCTGCACCTGGCCAGACGCCGCTACGAACAGCTCTCCGGTGGCGAGAAGGCGCGCGTGCAACTGGCCCGCGTGCTCGCGCAGGTGCGCGCTCACCCGGATGACGATCGCCCTCGCTGGCTGCTGCTCGACGAGCCGACCGCCGCGCTGGACCTGGCCCACCAGCACAGCGTGATGCGCCTGCTGCGCCAGTTGGCGGCCGAAGGGCTGGGCGTGGTTGTGGTGCTGCATGACATCAACCTGGCCGGGGCCTACGCCGACCAGGTGCTGGTGATGAACGATGGCCGCATCGAGACCTCGGGCGATTGCGAAGAGGTGCTGCAGCCCCAGCTCGTGCAGCGCATCTGGGGCGTGGTCTGCCAGCGCCTGACCGTGCCTGATGCGCACCGGAGCTGGCTGGCCTTTTCCTGACACAGGCCCTGAACGCTTTCGTGTTGGCGGGAATCCTGGGGGACCCCGCCTTTCTCCCGCCGGAGTCCATCACGGATTCCGGCGGCTTTTTTTATGCGTCCGCAAAGCCTTGAATGTGAACCCGGGCTGAATTCAAGGCACAATCTTGCCTGTCCGAAAGGGGAGTAGCGCGCAGCCGCCCTGGCTGCGGTGACATCCCGTCAGCACGGTCCTGCCTTCAAAGCATGGCCCGGGGTCCACAGAGAAACCTCCCGCAAGACCTTTCGACGCACAGTGGTGCATGCTTCGCTTTGGAAGCAGGCCGTGTTTGATCGTTCGTCTTTTTTCGGAGAACCCTCATGAACACACTGGCGCCGGAATGGCTCTGGTTCGTCTTCGTCATATTCGTCCTGCTCGCGCTCTTCGTGGACTTCGTCGTCCTCAAGAAGCAGGGGGCGCATGAAGTCTCGGTACCCGAGGCCATCCGCTGGTCCATCGTCTGGGTGGCGCTCAGCCTGGCCTTCAACGGCCTGCTGTGGTGGGCCTTCATGCAGGACCAGGGTGTCGCCGTGGCCAACACCAAGGCGCTGGAGTTCCTCACTGGTTACCTGATCGAGAAATCGCTGGCGGTCGACAACATCTTCGTCTTCCTGCTGATCTTCAGCTACTTCGCGGTGCCTTCGGCCTACCAGAAGCGCGTGCTGATGATCGGCATCATCCTGGCGATGGTGCTGCGCACGGTGATGATCCTGATCGGCGGCTGGCTGATCGCCGAGTTCCATTGGATCCTGTATGTGTTCGGCGCCTTCCTGCTGTTCACCGGCATCAAGATGTGGTGGGCGGCTGACCAGGAGTCCGACCTGGAGGACAACCCCGCGCTCAAGCTGCTGCGCCGCGTGATGCACGTGTCCACCAACTTCGACGGTGAGAAGTTCTTCACCATCCAGAACGGCGTGAAGATCGCGACCCCGCTGCTGCTGGTGGTGGCGCTGGTGGGCTTCACCGATGTGATCTTCGCGGTGGATTCCATCCCGGCCATCTACGCCGTGACGAGTGACCCGTTCATCGTGCTGACGTCCAACATCTTCGCCATCCTGGGCCTGCGCGCGATGTACTTCCTGCTCGCGGCCATGGCCAGCAAGTTCCACCTGCTCAGCTACGGCCTGGCCGTGATCCTGGTGTTCATCGGCACCAAGATGCTGATCGTGGATTTCTACAAGATCCCGGTGCTGGTGTCGCTGGGCGTGGTGGTGGGCATCCTGGCCATCACCATGATCTGGAGCGTGAAGACCGCGCCCAAGGTGCTCAGCGAACGCTGATCGAGGCCTGAGGCCCTGCCCGATACCCTCGCCTTGTGCGGGGGTATTCTAATTAATGAGAATTATTCGCATTAATATGGGCGTGCGTTTTGCGCAGCCGGTCCATGCCACCGGCGGGCCGGGGCGGATCCNNAGTCGACCCGCCGGCACAGGTCAGCTTCGGGGCAAGTGGGGCAATGAAGCCAGCACCTGGTCAGGGGCCGGTTCGCAAAACGCATTTTTGTTTCGGGCCCGTGGCCCACTCCGTTGCGAACCCTCCCAGCCATGACCTCGCCAGAGCACTTCGCTCAAGCCAGCCTGCATGACTTGCCCGATGGCACGCTGCAGCAGGTGCTCATGCATTGGCGAAGCACCATCCAGCAGGGCAACGAGCACTATCGGCTCATGGCGCCAGGTTCTCTGACGCAGGCCTTGTCGCTGTTCCAGGATGCCTTGCTGATGGCTGACGTGCTTTTGGAGCAGTGGCCTGATGCCGATGTGGCCATGGCCGCTTATGTGGTGTCTCACCACAACCTGGCTGACACCCTGCTGCGCATGGACGAGGCCGATGAAGCGGCCACGCACCTGTGTGTGGCGCACGAACGGCTCGAGCGGCTGCGCGATGATTTCTCGCAGCCCGCCTCGCGGCGTCATGCCGCTGAACGCCACCTGGCGCGCACGATGGCCGAACTGGAGCGCTTTGCGCACCAGCATGGCGGGCTGTTGCTGGCCCGTTGCATGAGCGAGCATCTGCTGGCGCAGCAGATGCCGCGTGGTGTGCTGCATTGAGCGTACGCGCGTCCGCTGCAAAGGGCGGCTAGACTCTCCCCATTGCAGACAATGATGACGGGGCTGCCATGCGATTGGCCATGCCCTCAGGGAAAAAACATGAGAAGTACATGGGAGGCCACCGTGCGTGGCTGGCAGGCCGCTTGTGGCGCTGCGATGATGCTGGCTTTGTCGGGAACGCATGCCCAGGGGGCTGAGGTTGCACCAGCGGCATCGGCGGCATCGTCTGCCTCCGCGGCGATAGCGCCACCGACCACCGTGGCGGATCCTCTGCCCGTAGAGGCCTATGCGCGCGTTGCAGAGGTCTCGAACTTGTCCTTGTCTCCGGATGGACAACGGATCGCGGCCCTGGTCCATGTCGGTGATGCCACCTACCTGGCCACCCGCCTTGTCCAGGACCCAGTCTTCACCAAGATTCTCGAGACCGACAACAAGCTTTTCCGCATCGGCTGGGCGGCCTGGGTGGGCAATGAGCGCCTGGTGCTTAGCACCAACTACCCGTCTCGGCGCGGCTACACGGAATCCATCGAAACGAGGTTGCTGTCGTTGCCATGGACAGGAGGCAAGGCCATCAATCTTGTCCGCCAATCACCGTTCGAGTCACGTCAATGGCCCGCGCAAGTGCAGGACCAGGTGGTTGACTGGTTACCAAGCGACGGGCGCCATATCCTGCTCCAGATGGCTGCCGATGGCGGCACCTTGCCGGCGTTGTATAAGGTGGACGCCTTCACGGGGGAGCGTCAGATGGTCCATGCGCCCAGGCGTGGCGTCTACACCTGGATCACAGATGCGTCCCATCGCGTGCGCCTTGGCATTCGTTATGACGAGCAGTACCGGGAAATCCTGGCGTGTGATCCGGATGGTCAGAACTGGCGCACCCTTTGGCGTTTCAAGGCCTTGTCGGAAGAAGCCGTCTACCCCATGGGGTTCGGAAAGCGCCCTGACCAGCTGTACATCAAGGCCAACCACGAAGGGCGACTGGCGGTCTTCACCGTGGACCTGTCCACACCGGATCTCAAGCGGTCACTCAAGCTGGCGCATCCCGTGCTGGACGTCACTGGTGGACTGATGCGCAACATGGCCACGGGTGATGTGGTCGGGGTGACCATGGACACTGCGGACGATGAGCAGCGCTCAGAGATCTGGGATGACAAGCTGCGATTGCTGGCGCGTGCCATCGACAAGGCTTTGCCCCATCGGGACAATCGCCTGTTCGATTTCAGCCACGATGGCTCTCGCTACTTGCTCTACTCCACCGGCAATGGCATCCCTCCCCAGTATTACCTCGGTGATCGCGCCACAGGTGATCTGGAGTTGGTGGCCGAGCCCTATCCGCTGCTGTCCGCGGAACGCTCGTCTGGCAAGCGCGAGGTGACGATCACCGCCCGCGATGGCCTGTCTCTGCGCGCCTACTTGACGGTGCCAAAACCGCAGGCGGCAGCGTCCGAGCCGAAGGCCTTACCCATGGTCCTGATACCGTACGGTGTTGCCGTGAGCGGCTTGAATTTTGACCGGCGCGCGGAGTTTCTCGCGTCCAGAGGTTATGTGGTGCTGCAGGTCAACCACCGCGGCTCTGCTGGCTACGGACAGACCTTCTTCGAAGCGGGTTTGCAGCGCTGGGGGCTGGAAATGCAGGACGACCTGGCCGACGCGGCGCTTTGGGCGGTAGAAAACAAGGTGGCGGATCCCAATCGCATCTGCATTGTTGGCAGTGGACTGTACGCGGGGTATGCGGCCCTGATGGGTGTGGTCAAGACGCCGGATCTGTATCGGTGTGCTGTCAGCTTCGCTGGCGCGACAGACTTGCTGGATTACATGGCCTACCGGGATGATTTTGTCGGTGGTCGGGCGGCCATGGAGCAGCGGCTGGGCAAGGCCTGGGGTGACCGCGATCGCCTGAAAGCCACATCCCCGGCTTTGCAGGCGGATCGGATCAAGGCGCCGGTGCTGCTCGTTCACGGCACGGAAGACCGGATGGTGCCTTATGAGCAGAGCGAGAACATGGCCAAGACCTTGCGCAAGTCTGGAAAGGCACATCGGTTGGTGACGCTGGAGGGCGGATACTCTTTCGAGAATTCGCACAGTCTGACCTACTACAAGGCCTTGGAAGCCTTTCTGGCAGAGAACATCGGCGCTGGCGCCGAGCAGAAGGAAACGGCGCGGCAGGCGCGTGCGGTCAGTGCACCCTGAGTGGGTCTGTCGCCGCGCGCATGGATCGCCCCTGATCAGCCCAGTGCCGCCTTGTAGCGCCGCGCCACCTCGTTCCAGTCCACCACGTTGTAGAAGGCCGAGATGTACTCCGGCCGGCGGTTCTGGTAGCGCAGGTAGTAGGCGTGCTCCCACACGTCCAGACCCAGGATCGGCGTGCGGCCTTCCATCAGCGGGCTGTCCTGGTTGGCGCTGCTTTCCACCACCACCTTGCCCTCGGGCGTCACGGCCAGCCAGGCCCAGCCACTGCCGAAGCGCGTGAGCGCGGCCTTGGTGAAGGCATCCTTGAAGGCGTCCAGCCCGCCGATGTCCTGGTCGATCGCCTTGCGCAAATCGCCGGTGGGCTCGCCACCACCGCTGGGGCTCATCACCGTCCAGAACAGGCTGTGGTTGGCGTGACCGCCACCGTTGTTGCGCACCACGCCACGGATGTTCTCGGGCAAGGCTGCCAGATCCTTGATCAGCTCCTCAGCAGGCGTGTCGGCCCACGCGGTGTCCTTTACCGCGCCGTTGAGGTTGTTGATGTAGGTCTGGTGATGCTTGGTGTAATGAATCTCCATGGTCTGGGCATCGATGTGAGGCTCCAGCGCGTCATAGGCATAGGGCAGTGCAGGCAAGGTGTGCATGGCGAAGCGGCCCGCGGCAGAGGCAGGCTGTCAAAGGTTGGGTTGAGCGATGGCTTGAAGGCGGGGCGAGCGCCTCAGTTGCGGAACGGTGGCAGGCTTGGCATCGCGCCCGGCCCTTCCGCGGCCAGTTCGGTGGGTAGATCGCTCGCCAGCGCAGGCCAACCCTCATGGCCCTCGTCGCCGGGGAAGCCCGGATGCCGCAGCCCGAACTGCAGCAGGGCAGCGCGGGTGCGGTGTGCGTGGTGCAGGGCCTGCGACACGGGGCCGCTCGCGGCGCCCTGCGCCAGCAGTTTCATGACACCCTCATGCGCCTGGCGCAGGTGTTCGTGGGCGTGCTGCACGTCGTCCAGCACGTCAAGCAGATCGGCCATGTTGTGGTGCGAGACCACCCATGCCGCGAGCAGCGCGTCCCAGCCCGGCGCGGGCGGGGCATCGTGCTGCACGGCCTTGTCCATCAGGTGCTCGGCCTCCCACAGGGCCTCGCGGTAGAGCTGCCGGGCGGCGGCGTACTGCCGCAGGGCCATGCACCGGTTCGCACGGCGGGTCAACTGCTGCCAGGGCAGCACCTCGGTGTCGTCATCGGTGCGCGCCTGCATGCTCAGAGCCCGCCTTCGGTCAGCTTGGCCGGATCGAGCAGCTTGAGCAGCTCGTCGCGTGAGAGCTCGGTGTTCTCGGCTGCCACGTCCACGATGGGGCGGCCTTCCTTGTAGGCCTTCTTCGCGATCTCGGCGGCCTTGGCATAGCCGATGATCGGGTTGAGCGCCGTGACCAGGATGGGATTGCGCGACAGGGCGTGGGCCAGCCCGGCTTCGTTCACCTTGAAGCTGGCGATCGCCCTGTCGGCCAGCAGGCGGCTGCTGGTCGACAGCAGTTCCAGGCTGGCCAGCAGGTTGTGCGCCACCACCGGCAGCATCACGTTCAGTTCGAAGTTGCCTGATTGCCCCGCGATGGTGATGGTCGCGTCGTGCCCGATCACCTGCGCGGCCACCATGGCCACGGATTCAGGGATCACCGGGTTGACCTTGCCCGGCATGATCGATGAGCCGGGCTGCAGCGCTTCCAGTTCGATCTCGGCCAGGCCGGCCAGCGGGCCGGAGTTCATCCAGCGCAGGTCGTTGGCGATCTTGAGCAAGGTCACGGCCACGGCCTTGAGTGCGCCGGAAAGCGCCACGGCGGTGTCCTGCGAGCCCATGGCCGCGAAGAAATCAGGCGCACGCTGGAAGCTCTGGCCGGTCAACGCGCTCAGTTCGCTGGCAAAGCGGGTGGCAAAGCCCGGGTGCGCGTTGATGCCCGTGCCCACGGCGGTGCCGCCCTGGGCCAGTTGCTGCACGCGGGGCAGCAGGTCCTTGAGCTGCGTGGCCTGTGCCTCCACCTGTGCAGCCCAGCCACCCAGAACCTGGCCCAGGGTCACGGGCATGGCGTCCATCAGGTGGGTGCGGCCGGTCTTGACGTGCTGGCCCACGGCCTGCGCCTTCACGCGCGTGGCATTGGCGAGGTGATCCAGTGCGGGGATCAAATCTTCCGCGAGCAGCAAGGCTGCGCTCACATGCAGCGCCGTCGGGATCGAATCATTGCTGCTCTGGCCGTGGTTGACGTCATCGTTGGCGCTCACGGCGCGGCCCAGGCGGCGCGATGCCAGCGTGGCCAACACTTCGTTGGCGTTCATGTTGGTGCTGGTGCCCGAGCCCGTCTGGAACACGTCCAGCGGAAAGTGCGCCATGTAGTCGGTGGCCAGCAACTCGGTCACGGCGTTGGCGATGGCCTCGCCCTTGTCGGCAGGCAACTGCTCCAGCGAGACGTTGGCGCGCGCGGCGGCGCTCTTGACCAGCAGCAGCGAACGGATGAAGGCCTTGGGCATGCGCCAGCCGCTGACGGGGAAGTTCAGCACGGCGCGTTGCGTCTGCGCGCCGAACAGGGCCTGTGCGGGCACGGTCATCTCGCCCATGCTGTCGCGTTCGATACGGGTGGCGGTCATGTCAATCGTCCTTGTCTGTGAAGCGGTCAGGCGTGACCTGCGGATGAAGGGGGCCTGCAGCCACCTTAGTGAGTTGGCAAAGACCCTGTCGTGGTCGGTGAGCGCTCAGCCCAGCGCGGTGTCCAGCACCATCATCAGCACGAAGCCGACGATCAGACCACTGGTGGCGACGCGCTCGTGTCCCTTGCGATGGGATTCGGGGATGATCTCGTGGCTGATGACGAACAGCATGGCCCCCGCCGCGAAGGCCAGGCCCCAGGGCAGCAGGGCGCTGGAGACGGTCACCACCGACGCGCCGATCACGGCGCCCAATGGTTCGACCAGCCCTGATGCGGCTCCCAGCGTCACGGCCGTGATGCGGCTGTAGCCGATGCCCAGCAAGGCCAGCGCCACCACCAGCCCCTCGGGTACATCCTGGATGGAAATGCCCGTGGCCAATGCGCCGGCGCCCACGGTGCTCTGGTTGCCGAAGGCCACGCCGATGGCCAGGCCTTCCGGCACGTTGTGCAGTGCAATGGCGAAGATGAACAGCCAGGTGCGCTTGATGGCCTCGGCGTTCGGGCCGCCCTCGACCCCCTTGATGAAGTGCTCATGCGGCAGCCAGTGCTCCAGCGCCATCATCACCGCGGCGCCCAGCGCAATGCCGGCACCGATGGTGAGGGCCGAGCCCCAGGCCCCGGCGCCCTGTGACCGTGCGGATTCCAGCCCCGGCACGATCAGCGAGAAGGAGCAGGCTGCCAGCATCATGCCCGCGCCGAAGCCCAGCAGACTGTCGTGCACACGCGCCGGGATCGTGCGTGACACCAGCACAGGCACGGTACCCAGGGCGGTGGCCAGCGCCGCCATCCCGCCGCCCAGCAGGGCGTTCATGACGCGGGGATCGGCCTGTTCGGCCCAGCCTCGCCAGGCTTCATTGAGCAGCACGACCATGCCGCCGGTGACGATGAGCCAGCCCAGCAGGCGCTGCATGAGGGGTCTCTGCTTCACCATGATTCGCGGTGGATGTCGAGGCGTGACAGGCGCTGCACCAATGCCTGCGTGATGCGCCGGTATTCGGAGCTCAGGTGCGGTGGGGCGTCGCTCATGCGGCCGATGTGCTGCATCACACCCAGGGGGCGCGCCACACGGTCGAGGCATTGGCAGCGCCACTGCCAGGGCAGGGCGGTGTCTTCCGCGGTGTCCATCAGCAGCATGGCGGTCTTGCGGGCCACGTCCCAGGCACAGGCATCGCCCTGTTCATGAAGGTAGCCCCCCATGGTGAACAGCTGATCGATGGCGCGAGGGTCATCGGCGTACAGGGCACAACGCACCCGCATGGCCAGGAAGTCCCAGCGTTCCATCGGAGGCATGCGGCAGAAAAGGTGTTTGCACATGGGCTGCGGCGGCGTGGCGGAAGCACACCTCATTTTTTGATAATGATTCTCATTCGGTCCCATGTTAGGAGCGCGACGCCGCCAAGTCACCCATCTTGCCCGGATGCCCACATCGGCAACACGGGATATTGCAAATCGGAGTGATTCTCATTAATATCCGTTTGCGTTTGCGTTGAACACCTTCCAGGAAGTGGAAAACGGGCAAGGGCTGAGCTGTGGGGACGGCGAGGCATGGCTGGTGTTTGACGCAAACGCATCTTCATTTCCAGCAGCGCTTTTTGCCGAAGCACGCAGCGCGCGGCGGGCGATCACGCCAAGCGAACACGGCCCTCAAGGGGCCGCGTGTGCTTTCAGGAGGCCTTTGCTTCGGCTGGCGTCAACTGGCACGCAGCCGTGTCGGGCTCTTTTTCTTGCGGCCCATGCCGGCCTGCTGGGCGATGAACTTCAAGAACACCCACAACGGCGATTCGCCTGGCTTCGGGGCCTCGCCCTGGCCAATGCGCTTGAGCTGCCCCGTGTACCACGTGACCTCCATCAAGCCCATCTTGTCGATGTAGCCGATGCCGGTGCGGATGGGCTTGACGGTGTGCACGGGCTCCTCGCCGGCCAGCAGGCGGCGCGGCAGGTCCGGTTCGAGCGCCAGCGAGCGCGCAATGCCCACGAAGTCGACCGCGCCGGAGGTGATGGCCTCGGCCATGCCTGCCGCCGATCGGAAACCACCGGTCACCACCAGCGGTACCTTCACTGCCTGGCGCGCCTTCTCTGCGAAGGCCAGGAAGTAGGCCTCGCGCTGGCGGGTGCTGTCTTTCTGTGGCTCGGCCTTCTTGTCCTTCACGCCGGTCATGGCCGGTGCTTCATAGGTGCCGCCGGAGATCTCGACCAGGTCGATGCCTTCGGCTTCCAATGCACGGATCACGTCCAGCGACTCGTCTTCGGTGAAACCGCCACGCTGGAAATCGGCCGAGTTGAGCTTGATACCGATCGGAAACTGCGGCCCCACCGCAGCGCGCATGGCGCGCAGCACCTCGATCACGAAGCGTCGGCGGTTCTCGGCGCTGCCGCCCCACCGGTCCGTGCGGCGGTTGTGGTGCGGTGACAGGAACTGGCTGACCAGGTAGCCGTGCGCGCCGTGGATCTGCACACCGCTGAAGCCGGCCTGCTGGACGATGCCGGCCGCGCGCCCATAACGCGCGATCAGGTCAAGGATCTCGGCCTCGGTCAGTTCACGGGGCGTGGCGAAGAAGGCAGCCATCTCCGGCCTGAAGGGCACGGCCGATGGCGACACCGTTTCCTTGTTGAGGCCCTTGGGCGCCTGCTTGCCCGGGTGGTTGAGCTGAACCCAGCATTGCGTGCCGTGGCGCGTGCCCGCTTCGGCCCAGGCCCTGAGCGCGGGCAGGTCGCGATCGTCCTCGATCACGACGTTGCCGGGCTCACCCAGCGCACGCCGGTCAATCATCACGTTGCCGGTGATGCACAGCCCAATGCCGCCTTCGGCCCAGGCCCCGTACAGCCGGGCCAGTTCGGGCGTGGGCGCGCATTCACGCGTGCCCAGGGCCTCGCTCATGGCCGACTTGACGAGCCGGTTCTTGATCTGCGCGCCGCTGGGCAGCGTGAAGCCTTGCGACAGGAGGGCCTGCGGTGTCATGGTCGTGCGTCTCCATGGCGGGTTGTGAGTCAGACCCGTCATTGGACACCAAAAGGAAAGGGCACCCCTCGCATGGGTGCCCTGGCTCGGTGCAAACGCGGTGTCCAGCGTGTTCTTTGGTGAAAATCTTTGATGTCCCTGGGCTACAAACCTGTTCGATTGCTGGTTTTCAGAGGGAAGTGGCATTACCATCGTGGGCGCTGGCCCTGTGAGGAACGTTTGCGCATGCAGCAAGCGCCCGCGGACGGCTGTTCAGATCTGACGACTTCGATGGAGTGAATTCACATGGCAACTGCGAAGAAGGCCCCGGCCAAGAAGGCTGCGGCGAAAAAGGCTCCCGCCACCACCAAGGTGGCTGCCAAGAAGGCAGCCCCGGCCAAGAAGGCCGCCGTGAAGAAGGTCGCTGCCAAGCGCACCCCGAACGCGGCCTTCATGAAGGCCCTGACCCCCAGCCCGGCACTGGCCGCCGTCATCGGCGCCGCGCCGCTGCCGCGCACCGAGGTCACCAAGAAGGTGTGGGAATACATCAAGAAGCACAACCTGCAAGATGCCGCCAACAAGCGCAACATCAATGCAGACGACAAGCTGAAGGCCATCTTCAAGAAGCCTCAAGTGTCGATGTTCGAGATGACCAAGCTCATCAGCGACCAGCTCAGCTGATCGTTGGGCGGCCCCAAGCGAACAGAACCCGGCCTCGGCCGGGTTTTTTTCTGGCCGTGCCCGCGTTGGGCAGAACCAGCAACGCAAGCACCCAATTGCGTCGCATATTGAGCACAGCTTGCCAAGCAAAGCCGTCGCGACGCTGCTACGCTGTCCGCCAGAAGTCTGTTTTCCCGCACCCGAGTCCGACGCATGAACAACCCCAAGGAACTGCTGGCCCGTAACTTTCCCACCGCCGTGCAGGACGCGCGCCTGGCGGCCAAGCCCTCGCTGTACGACGGCCCCGACAGCAGCTACGACCTGGCTTTCGCCGATCCGGATTTCCTGCTGCACCCTGAGCTGCGGCCGGTGCGCATGCAGCTGGAGCTGCTCAAGCCCGAGCTGGTGCAGCGCGAAGAGAACATCCAGTCCACCATCGTGATGTTCGGCAGTGCCCGCATTCTGTCGGCCGAAGACGCGCAGGTTCGCCTGGGTGCGGCCAATGAGCTGCCTGCCGGCGAAGCCCGCGACCTGGCCGTGCGTCGCGCACAGCGCCAGATCGACATGTCGCGCTATTACGAAGAGGCGCGTGCCTTTGCCAGCCTGGTGACCAACCATTCGGCGCAGCTGGACACCCCCATCTACGTGGTCACCGGCGGCGGCCCCGGCATCATGGAGGCAGGCAACCGCGGTGCCTTCGAGGTCGGTGGCAAGAGCATCGGACTGAACATCGTGCTGCCGCACGAGCAGGAGCCCAACCCCTACATCACGCCGCGTCTGTGCTTCCAGTTCCACTACTTCGCGCTGCGCAAGATGCACTTCTTGATGCGCTCGGTGGCGCTGGTGTGCTTCCCCGGCGGCTTCGGCACGCTCGATGAGCTGTTCGAAGCGCTGACCTTGATGCAGACCGGCAAGTGTCGCAAGCGGCCGGTGCTGCTGTTCGGGCGTGACTTCTGGACCAAGCTGATCGACATCGACCACCTGGTCGACACCGGCATGATCAGCCCCGATGACATCCACCTGTTCCGTTACGTCGAGACGGCCCAGGAAGCCTGGGACACCCTGCGCAACGAGTACGGCCTGGCCCAACCGCCTCAGGATTCGGCCTGCGGCTGGTGATCTGGGCAAGGCAGCATCCATCTTGAGGGCACGCCCATGACCGACCGCATCCGCATCATCGGCGTGCCCACCGACGTGGGCGCCAGCATGCTCGGTGCAGTGATGGGCCCCGAGGCCCTGCGTGTGGCCGGACTGCCCGCCGCCCTGGCGCGCCAGGGCATGACCGTGCTGGACGAGGGCAACCTGGCCGGCCCGCCCAACCAGCAGCTCGATCCCGTGCAGGGCTACCGCCATCTGCCCGAGGTCGTCACCTGGAACCGGGTGGTGCACAGTGCCGTGACTCAAGCCCTGACACAGGGTGAGATCCCGATGATGCTGGGTGGTGACCATTGCCTGGCCATCGGCTCGATCGGCGCGGTGGCCCAGCACTGCAGGCGCATTGGGAAACACCTGCGCGTGCTGTGGTTCGATGCGCATGCCGATTTCAACACACCCGAGATCACGCCCAGCGGCAACCTGCACGGCATGCCGGTGGCGGTGCTGTGCGGGCATGGGCCGCAATCCCTGATCGATATCGCCTCGGTGGATGGGCAGCCTGCGCTCACGCCCGATGCCCTGCGCATGGTCGGCATCCGCAGCGTGGACCCGGGTGAGCGCGCCTTCGTGCACGCGCAGCAGATCGAGGTCTACGACATGCGCTATGTCGATGAGCACGGCATGCGCGCCGTGATGCAGCAGGCGCTGATGGGCGTGGAGCCTGACACCCATCACCTTCACCTGAGCTTCGATGTCGATGGGCTGGACCCCGACATCGCCCCCGGCGTGGGTACCCCCGTGCGCGGCGGCCCTACCTACCGCGAGGCCCAGCTGTGCATGGAGATGATCGCCGACACTGGCGCGCTCGGCTCGCTCGATGTGGTCGAGCTGAACCCCGCACGCGACATCCAGAACCGCACGGCCGAGCTGGTGGTGGACCTGGTCGAAAGCCTGTTCGGCAAGTCCACCCTGATGCGGGCTGCGCCCTGAGCCCGATCCTTGGGGTAAGCCATGCCCCCAAACCGTGCTCAATCCCATGCAATACCCGCCGATAAACAACCATGAGCCTGCCAGGAAAGAATGCCCTCATCCTGACCGGCGGCGGTGCCCGGGCCGCCTACCAGGTCGGCGTGCTGCAAGCACTGATGCTGATCCGCCGCGACAGTGGCGAGACGCAGCGGGGCAACCCTTTCCGCATCATGTGCGGCACCTCGGCCGGTGCGCTCAACAGCGCGGCCCTGGCCTCGCGGGCTGACCACTTCGAAGTGGCCGTGCGCCACATGGCCGAGCTCTGGCGCGAAATGCGCAGCGAGCAGGTCTACCGCGCCGATTCGCTGGGTGTGATCCGCAGTGGGGCGCAATGGATCACCCTGTTCTCGCTGGGTTGGGCCCTGGCCCGCTGGCGACGCGCACGTCCCCGTTCGCTGCTGGACAACGAACCGCTGCGCGAGCTGCTGGGCGATTCCTTCAAGATCAGCCGCATGCGCAAGCTGATGGAAGACGGCGTGCTCGATGCCGTGGCCGTGTCTGCCTCCAGCTACACCACCGGCGAGCACGTCACCTTCTACGATGCCTTCCCGCCGATCGACCCATGGTCACGCTCGCAACGCAGCGCCGTGCGGGCCGACCTGACGATGGACCACCTGATGGCCTCCAGCGCCATCCCCTTCGTGTTCCCGGCCGTGAGGCTCGAGGCCGGTGGGCGCCCGCATTACTTCGGCGACGGCACCATGCGCCAGGCCGCGCCCATCTCGCCGGCCATCCACCTGGGCGCCGACCGCATTCTGGTGGTGGGCGCCGGCCGCCTGCAGGAGCCGGTGCAGCCGCGCGACACCATCGTCGAGTACCCGAACCTGGCGCAGATCGCCGGCCACGCCATGTCCAGCATCTTCCTGGATGCGCTGGCGGTGGACATTGAGCGCCTGCAGCGCATCAACCGCACCATCGACCTGCTGCCGCTCGAAGCGCGGGCCCACACGCCCTTGCGCAAGGTCGATATCCTCGTGATCGCGCCCTCGCAGCGCATCGACGACATCGCCGCCCGGCACCTGTGGGCGCTGCCGCCGGCCGTGCGTGCCATGCTGCGCGCGCTGGGCGTGTACGGTCGTGGCAGGACCGCACGCGGCACGGCGCTGGCCAGTTACCTGCTGTTCGAATCCTCGTTCACTCGGGAACTGATCCATCTGGGCTTCAACGATGCGCTGGCCAAACGCGACGAGGTCTGTGCCTTCTTTGGCTGGGGCCTTGAGCCAAGTGCGGCCCAGGACGAGGGGCGCCAGATCCGCCTGCCTTACAGGATCGACCAGGCTGGACAGGGCCCTGCCGATCAGACCGGGGTGCCCTCGCTGCCGGTGCAGCCGGTTGACGACCCGGTCGCGGCCACCGAGTAAGCCGTCCGCACCAAGGCGGGCAAAACCCGGCCGCCAGCACAGCCCCACTAGGCAAATTCAGCCGCCCGTGGTAGAGTGGAGAGCTTCGCACCTTGAAGGCAGCCGATTTGCGTCAAATGAAAATTCGACGCCATGATTGGTGACTGGCCCAAATCAGTTGAAATGTCTCAGGTACGAAGTTTCCTTTTCCATTTCGACTGAAAGGTCTCAACATGTACGCGGTCATAAAAACCGGCGGCAAACAATACAAAGTTGCTGCAGGCGAAAAGATCAAAGTAGAACAGATTACTGCGGACGTTGGCCAAGAGATCGTGATCGACCAGGTTCTGGCTGTCGGCAACGGCGCTGAACTCAAAATCGGCACGCCCTTGGTGGCTGGCGCAACCGTGAAGGCAACTGTTCTGTCGCAAGGTCGGCACGACAAGGTGCGCATCTTCAAGATGCGTCGTCGCAAGCACTACCAGAAGCGCCAGGGCCATCGTCAGAACTACACCGAGCTGCAAATCAGCTCCGTGAACGGCTGATCGGCCCCTACAACCTCTAGCCAGTCCCAAGGAGCAGATCCATGGCACAGAAAAAAGGCGGCGGTTCCACACGGAACGGCCGCGATTCCCAACCGAAGATGCTCGGCGTGAAGGTGTTCGGCGGCCAAGTCGTGCCTGCCGGCTCCATCATCGTGCGCCAACGCGGCACCCGCTTCCATGCAGGCGCCAACGTCGGCACCGGCCGCGATCACAGCCTGTTCGCGCTGGTCGATGGCACCGTGTCCTTCACCGTGAAGGGCGCCCTGAACCGCAAGACCGTGGTCGTCACCCCGGTCTGAGCTGTTCACAGCCACCAGCCGTGCCGCCCTCCGGGGCGGTGTGAGGCTTGAAGCCCCGGCTTGCCGGGGCTTTTGCATTTATGCTTTTCAACGGCCCCCGGGCCGATCCCGCGACGGACACACAAGGACACCAGCCCCATGAAATTTGTCGATGAAGCCACCATTGACGTGGCCGCAGGCAATGGCGGCAGCGGCTGCATCAGCTTCCGTCGCGAGAAGTTCATCCCCTTCGGCGGCCCCAACGGGGGCGACGGCGGGCGTGGCGGTCATGTCTATGTCGTGGCCGACCGCAACATCAACACCCTGATCGACTACCGCTATGCCCGCCGCCACGAGGCGCGCAACGGTGAGCAGGGCCGCGGCTCCGACCAGTTCGGCGCGGCGGGCGAAGACATCATCCTGCGCATGCCCGTGGGGACCATCATCCGAAATGTCGAGACCGACGAGGTGATGATGGAGTTGCTGGAGCATGGCGAGAAACGCCTGCTGGCCAAGGGCGGCGATGGCGGCTTCGGCAACCTGCACTACAAGACGGCCACCAACCGCGCGCCCCGCAAGAAGACGCCCGGCTGGCCTGGCGAGATCTACAAGCTCAAGCTGGAACTGCGCGTGCTGGCCGATGTGGGCTTGCTGGGCATGCCCAATGCCGGCAAGTCCACCTTGATCGCGGCCATCTCCAATGCGCGCCCCAAGATCGCCGACTACCCCTTCACGACGCTGCACCCCAACCTGGGCGTGGTGCGCGTGGGCCCGGAAAAGAGCTTCGTGGTGGCCGACATCCCCGGCCTGATCGA
>DDJC01000042.1 GCA_002339015.1 Burkholderiales bacterium UBA1834 | reverse complement strand
GATGAGCCGCCTGCGCGCCCGCGTGGCCGAGCGTCTGCTGCAGTCGCAGGCCACCAACGCCATCCTGACCACGTTCAATGAAGTGAACATGGCCCCCGTGATGGAGATGCGCAAGAAGTTCCAGGAGAAGTTCGAGAAGGAACATGGCGTCAAGCTGGGCTTCATGAGCTTCTTCGTGAAGGCGGCCGTGCATGCGCTCAAGAAGTACCCGGTCATCAACGCCTCGGTCGATGGCAACGACATCGTCTACCACGGCTACTTCGACATCGGTGTGGCCGTGGGCTCGCCCCGCGGCCTGGTGGTGCCGGTGCTGCGCAATGTGGACCAGATGACCTTTGCCGAGATCGAGAAGAAGATCGCCGAGTTCGGTGTGAAGGCCCGTGACGGCAAGTTGGGGCTCGAAGAGCTCACCGGCGGCACCTTCTCCATCTCCAACGGCGGCGTGTTCGGCTCGATGCTGTCCACCCCGATCATCAACCCGCCCCAATCGGCCATCCTGGGCGTGCACGCCACCAAGGACCGTGCCGTGGTCGAGAACGGGCAGATCGTGATCCGCCCGATCAACTACCTGGCCATGTCCTACGACCACCGCATCATCGACGGCCGCGAAGCCGTGCTGGGCCTGGTCGCCATGAAGGAAGCGCTGGAAGATCCGGCCCGCCTGCTGTTCGACATCTGATCGGACGCTTTGACCTGTTGACCCCCGTTTGCACTGTTTTGCGGCCGGGCGGGCCTCACAAGGGCTCGCTCGGACCTGCAAAACGGCTGCAAGCCTCCCTACAAGGAGCACGCCATGTCACTTGCCGATGAACTCGAACGCCTGGCCGCGCTTCAGGAGCGCGGCGTGCTGAGCGCCGAAGAGTTCCAGCAGGCCAAGGCGCGCTTGATCGCCGCCAGCCAGGCGCCTCTGGGCGCGGCCCATGCTGCCAGCACACCTGACCATGTCGGGGCCGCCGTGCAGCGCCTGCGCCGCTCGACCGAGGACCGCTGGATGGGCGGCATCTGCGGCGGCATTGCGCGGCTCACGGGCATCGAGTCCTGGGTCTGGCGCCTGGCTTTCACACTGCTGTTCCTGTTCTGGGGCGCAGGCCTCCTGATTTACGTTTTGCTGTGGATCTTCGTGCCCGAAGACGGCCGGTGAAGATGTCACCGAGCGAGCCTGCCGAAGCCACGCCACCAACCTGACGCACACCACACCATGTCCGACAACCAATTCGACGTCATCGTCATCGGCGCAGGCCCCGGCGGCTACATCGCTGCCATCCGCGCGGCCCAGCTGGGCTTCAAGGTCGCCTGTATCGACGAGTGGAAGAACAGCAAGGGCGGCCCCGCGCCGGGCGGCACCTGCACCAACGTCGGCTGCATCCCCTCCAAGGCGCTGCTGCAGTCGTCCGAACACTACGACCACGCCAGCCACCATTTCGCCGAGCACGGCATCGGTGTGCAGGGCCTGAGCCTGGACATCGCCAAGATGATCGGCCGCAAGGATACGGTGGTCAAACAGAACAACGACGGCATCCTGTTCCTGTTCAAGAAGAACAAGGTGAGCTTCTTCCACGGTCGTGGCGCGTTCACGAAGGCTGCTGAAGGCAGCTACCAGATCGACGTGACCGGCGACAAGCCCGCGACGTTGACGGGCAAGCACATCATCATCGCCACGGGCTCCAACGCCCGCGCGCTGCCCGGGGCGCCTTTCGACGAGAAGCAGATCCTGTCCAACGATGGCGCCCTCAGCATCGGCGACGTGCCCAAGAAGCTGGGCGTGATCGGCTCTGGCGTGATCGGCCTGGAGATGGGCTCCGTGTGGCGCCGCCTGGGCGCCGACGTGACCATCCTCGAAGCGATGCCGACCTTCCTGGCCGCGGTGGACGAGCAGGTGGCCAAGGAAGCCCAGAAGGTGCTGACCAAGCAGGGCCTGAAATTGCAGCTGGGCGTGAAGATCAGCGAGGTCAAGGCCGCCAAGAAGGGCGTGACCGTGAGCTACGCCGATGCCTCGGGCGCCGAGCACAAGCTCGAGGTCGACAAGCTGATCATCTCGATCGGCCGCACGGCCAACACCAATGGTCTGAATGCCGAGGCCGTGGGCCTGAAGCTCGATGAACGCGGCGCCATCGTGGTGGACGACGACTGCAAGACCAACCTGCCCAATGTCTGGGCGGTGGGCGATGTGGTGCGCGGTCCCATGCTGGCACACAAGGCAGAAGAAGAGGGCGTGGCGGTGGCCGAGCGCATCGCGGGCCAGCACGGCCACGTCAACTTCAACACGATTCCCTGGGTGATCTACACCAGCCCGGAGATCGCCTGGGTCGGCAAAACCGAACAGGCGCTGAAAGCGGAAGGGCGGCCCTACAAGGCTGGCTCCTTCCCCTTCATTGCCAATGGGCGCGCACGGGCCCTGGGCGACACCACCGGTTTCGTGAAGTTCATCGCCGACGCCAAGACGGACGAGATCCTGGGCGTGCACATCATCGGCCCGATGGCCAGCGAACTGATCTCGGAGGCCGTGGTGGCCATGGAATTCAAGGCCAGCGCCGAAGACATCGCCCGCATCTGCCACGCGCACCCCAGCCTGAGCGAGGCGACCAAGGAAGCCGCGCTTGCGGTAGACAAGCGCACCTTAAACTTCTGATCCTTCGCCCCGCGCTGGGCGAGCATCGGCAAGGGGCGGCCTGGCTGCCCCTTTTCTTTGTGCCCTGTCTGCTGCGACTGCCGCAGCAACTGCTGCCTGTACCTTCATGCCTGACTACGCCATCTCCGTCACCGAGCTCTACAAGCAAAGCCTCGCGGAGCGCGGCTACAAGGCAGACGAGGCCCAGTTGCTCGGCATCGCGGCCCTGCAGCGCTGCCAGGACGAATGGGCCGGCTACAAGGCTCAGCGCTCCAACGCGCTGACCAAGATGCTGCGCTACCCGCCCTTGCCCAAGGGCGTGTACATGTATGGCGGGGTGGGGCGCGGCAAGAGCTTCATCATGGACTGCTTCTTCCAGGCGGTGCCGCTGGAGCGCAAGACGCGCCTGCACTTCCATGAGTTCATGCGCGAGGTGCACCGCCAGCTGCATGAGCTCAAGGGCGTGGCCGACCCGCTGGAGGTGCTGGCCAAGCGCATGTCGCGCAAGCACCGCCTGATCTGCTTCGACGAGTTCCACGTGGCCGACGTGACGGACGCGATGATCCTGCACCGCCTGCTGGACGCCATGTTCCGCCACCGCATGAGCATCGTCACCACCTCGAACTTTCACCCCGATCAGCTCTACCCGAACGGCCTGCACCGCGACCGCATCCTGCCGGCCATCGAGCTGCTCAAGAGCCATCTTGAGGTCATCAATGTCGACAGCGGCAACGACTATCGGCGCCGCACGCTGGAGCTGGCCAACCTGTACCTCACGCCGCTGGACGATCACGCCAACGCGCGCCTGACCGAGATCTTCGACAAGCTGGCCGAAACGGCCGACCAGGATCCGACGCTCAGCATCGAGCACCGCGTGCTCAAGGCCAGACGACGCGCCGGCGGGGTGGTCTGGTTCGATTTCAACACGCTGTGCGGCGGCCCGCGTTCACAGAACGACTACCTCGAGCTGGCCACGCAGTTCCACACCATCCTGCTGAGCGATGTGCCGCAGATGCCGGTGCGCCTGGCCTCCGAGGCGCGGCGCTTCACCTGGCTGGTGGACGTGCTGTATGACCGTCGCTGCAAGCTGGTGATCTCGGCGGCCGTGCCCCCCGAGCAGCTCTACCTGGAGGGCCCGCTGGCGCACGAGTTCCCGCGCACGGTCTCGCGCCTCAACGAGATGCAATCCAGGGAATACCTGAGCGAGGAACGCCGGGTGGTGGATACCTCGCTGACCTGAGGATCAGGCGCCTGCTTCGACGCGCACCAGCGCCACCGACAGGTTGTCACCGCCCCCACGGGCACGGTGGCGTGCCTTGCTCACCAGCATCTCGGCCGCCTCGCGCGGGGGCAAGGTCTGCACGATGGCGCCCAGCTCGCGCGGGCTGAAGTAGTGCCACATGCCGTCGCTGCAGGCCATCAGCGTGTCGCCAATCTGCAATTGGTCGATGAAGTGCGTGGCCAGGGGCGGATCGGCCTGGGTGCCCAGGCAGCCCGTCAGCAGGTTGGATTGCGGATGTGTGTTGGCTTCTTCTTCGGTGATCTGGCCTTCGTTGATCAGGCGCTGCACGAAGGAGTGATCCTGCGTGCGGAACACCAACTCTGATTCGCGGAAGTGATAGATGCGTGAATCGCCAGCGTGCACCGTGGTGGCGCTGCGGTCAGGGTTGACGATGAAGGCGGCCAGGGTGCTGTGCGGCTCTTCTTCGAAAGCGATGGCCGTCAGCTTGATCATCAGGTGGGCCTCCTGGACCATCTGCTGCAGGCAGGACGCGGCGTCATCCTTGTTGGGGACGTAGCGGTCGAAGATCTGGCGTGCGGTCAGGATCACCTGGTCCGCCGCCTTGCGGCCGCCACTCTTGCCGCCCATGCCATCGGCCACCACCGCCATCAGGCATCCGGAGACGCGGGGGTGGGGGAGGATCTCGACCTGGTCTTGTTGATACAGCCGATCGCCACGGTGCAGGCCGGTGGCCGCCACAAGGCGATAGCTGGAAGCTGGGGTGCTCATGGGGAAAACTATAATGCCGTTTGGTCCCCTCTTGGCCGGTGAGAGGGGGCGGTATCCCCCTAGAGTGGGACCCTCCGGCGGGCTTTCAGTAGCCTTTCGGTGGTCTTTTGGCACCTCTGATGCAAGAAAACCTGCATTCTCCCCAGCGTCTACTGATCGAATTGCGCATCGAGCACGCCGATCTGAACAGCCTGATCGACCGTGCCGGCCTGCAGCAGCCGATCGACGAATTGGCCTTGCGCCGCCTCAAGAAGCGGCGTTTGATGCTGCGCGACCAGATCGCCCAGCTCGAGGCCCTGTTGGATCCGAAAGAGCCGGCCTGAGCCCCTGCAGTCCGGCATTGCGGCACATGCCTGTCCGCGGGCACGCTGACAAATCCTTACCGGTTGCTGGAAACCCTGTGCCGTTGTAATGACGCGTCAGCCCCGGGCTGTCAGGTTGGCCGACACACTCAGGCCGCCAGTGCTTCCAGCAGTTCGGTTTCCAGCGCCAGTTGCCCCCTGTCCTGGCGCAAGGTGGGGCCGGTGAGCAGGAAGGTGTCTTCCACGCGCTCACCCAGGGTGTCGATCTTGGCCAGCTGCAGGTTGATCTGATGGCGGGCCAGCACGCGGGCAATCGCGTAGAGCAGGCCCGACCGGTCGCTGGCCGAGATGGACAGCAGCCAGCGCTGGCCGCGCTCGTCCGGTCGCAGGCTGATGCGCGGGCGGATCGGGAAAGACTTGACCCGTCGCGACAGGCGGCCCTTGATCGGGTCGTGCAGCGGGGCGTCGGAGGACAAGGCCTCGGCCAGTTGCGTCTCGACCAGGGCAATCAGGTCGCGGTAGTGCACGCCTTCATGGCGCGCGTTGGGCCCGGCGATGATCTGGAAGGTGTCCAGCGCGTAGCCCGTGTTGGTGGTGTGCACCCGCGCATCCTGGATGTTGAAGCCGGCGCGGTCGAAGTAGCCGCAGATACGCGCGAACAGATCGGCCTTGTCGGGCGAGTACACCAGCACCTGCAGGCCTTCCCCCACCGATGACAGGCGGGCGCGCACCAGCGGCTGCGGCGTGTTCTCGTAGCGGGAGATGGAGCGGGCATGCCAGGCGATGTCGGCCGGGTCGTGCCGGGCGAAGTAGCCTACGTCCAGCGTCTTCCACAGGGCCACCTCGATGCCATCGGGCAGCGAGCGCAAGGCCAGCGATTTGCGGGCCTGCTGCTTGCGCGATTCGATCTCGGCGTCCATGTGCGGGCGTGCGCCGCCCAGAGCCCGCAGCGTGAGCTTGTACAGATCCTCCAGCAGCTTGCCCTTCCAGGCGTTCCAGACCTTCGGGCTGGTGCCGCGGATGTCGGCCACGGTGAGCAGGTACAGCGCGGTGAGCGTGCGCTCGTTGCCGACGCGGCGTGCGAAGGACTGGATCACGTCGGGGTCGGACAGGTCTTCCTTCTGGGCCACACGCGACATGGTCAGGTGCTCGGCCACCAGGTACTCGACCAGCCTGGCGTCGTCACCGGTGATGCCGTGGTCCCTGCAGAAGCGGCGCACTTCGACGGCGCCCAGCTCGGAGTGGTCGCCGCCGCGGCCCTTGGCCACGTCGTGGAAGAGCGCGGCCACGTAGAGCAGCCAGGGCTTGTCCCATTGGGAGGCGAGTTGCGTGCAGAAGGGGTACTCGTGCGCGTGCTCCGGGATGAAGTAGCGGCGCACGTTGCGCAGCACCATCAGGATGTGCTGGTCGACCGTGTAGACGTGAAACAAATCGTGCTGCATCTGCCCGACGATGCGGCGGAACACCCACAGGTAGCGGCCCAGCACGCTGGTCTGGTTCATCAGGCGCAGGATGCGCGTCTGGCCATGGCGCTCCTTGAGGATGTCCATGAACGCGGTGTGATTGACCGGGTCGTTGCGAAAGGACGCGTCCATGAGGCCCCGTGCGTTGTACAACGCACGCAGGGTGCGGGCCGACAGGCCCTTGACGGTGTCCTCGCGCTGCAGCACCAGGAAAGTGCGCAGGATGGCGTGGCGGTCTTTCTGGTAGAGGTCGTCGCTGGCGACTTCGAGCAGACCACTGCGGTCGAAGAACTGCTCGTCGATCACGCGCATGGGCGCATCCTGCGAGCCGGTGATGCGCTCCTCGATGTTGAGAATGAGGATCTGGCTGAGCTGCGTGACGGCCTTGGCAGCCCAGTAGTAGCGTCGCATCAGCACCTCGCTGGCGCGCAGGGCCGGGGTGTTCTTGTAGCCGAAGCTTTCGGCGACTGAGCTCTGCAGGTCGAAGACCAGGCGATCCTCACGCCGGCCGGCGATCACATGCAGGCGGGCACGGATCAGCTTGAGCAGGCCTTCGTTGGCCTGCAGCTGGCGGGCCTCAAAAGGCGTGAGCAGGCCGTTGCGGGCCAGTTCCTGCCAGGTGCGGCCCAGGCCGGCCGCGCGGGCCAGCCAGATCACGACCTGCAGGTCACGCAGGCCGCCAGGGCTTTCCTTGCAGTTGGGCTCCAGGGCGTAGGGTGTGTCTTCGTGCTTGGTGTGCCGCTGACGCATCTCCAGCATCTTGGCGTGCACGAAGGTGGCCACGTCCATCTGCGCGGTGGTGGCTTTGAGGAGGGCATTGAAACAGGGGCGCGCACCACACAGCAGGCGTGATTCGAGTAGCGCAGTCTGCACAGTGATGTCACGCAGGGCTTCTTCCACGCATTCATCGACCGTGCGCACGGACGAGCCGATCTCCAGGCCGATGTCCCAGCAGGCGCTGATGAAGGTCTCGACCGCCGGCGCGATGCTGTCGTCTCCGGTCACCGAGGGCGACACGGGCATCAGCAGCAGCACGTCGATGTCGGAATGCGGGAAGAGCTCGCCGCGCCCGTAGCCCCCCACTGCGACCAAGGCGGCGCCCTTGGGCATGCCACTGCCATCCCACAACTGGCCCAGGGTACGGTCGACCAGCCGGGCCATGTGGGTGAGCAGCACCCTGGCCGATGAGGCTGTGGGCCGGCTGTCGGCGAACTGCCTGAGCAGATCGGCCTTGTCGGCCTTGAACTGCGATCGGATGGCGGCGATGTCCAGGGGCATGGGCGTGGGCGCTGGCGGTACGGCAGGTCGGCGCGGGGCCTCGTGCAGGCAAACACAAAAAAGGCCCTGGGCGTGAGCCTCCGGGCCGTGCGGATCAGGTCTTGGTGGCGGTGACGAAGTCAGGCAGCGGCGGGCTGCCGTCGGACAGCGTGAGCACCTCGTAGCCGGTCTCGGTGACCAGCACGGTGTGTTCCCATTGGGCGGAGAGTGAACGGTCCTTGGTGACGATGGTCCAGCCGTCGCCCAGGGCCTTGATGTCCTTCTTGCCGGCGTTGACCATGGGCTCGATGGTGAAGATCATGCCGGGCTTGAGCTCTTCCATGGTGCCGGGGCGGCCGTAGTGCAGCACCTGGGGCTCTTCATGGAACTTCTGGCCGATGCCGTGACCGCAGAACTCGCGCACCACCGAGAAGCCCTGGTTCTCGACGAAGGTCTGGATGGCGTGGCCGATGTCGCCCAGCCGGATGCCGGGCTTGACCTTGACGATGCCCTTCCACATGGCGTCGTAGGTGAGTGCGCACAGGCGTTTGGCGGCGATGGAGCCTTCGCCCACGATGAACATGCGGCTGGTGTCGCCATGCCAGCCGTCCTTGATGACGGTGATGTCCAGATTGACGATGTCGCCGTTCTTCAAGGCGCGGTCGTTGGGGATGCCGTGGCAGATCTGGTGGTTGACAGAGGCGCAGATCGATTTAGGATAGGGCGTGTGGCCGCCCGGCGCGTAGTTCAGCGGGGCGGGGATGGTGCCCTGTACCTGCACCATGTAGTCATGGGCCAGCTTGTCCAGGGCCTCGGTGGTGATGCCGGGCTTCACGTGAGGAGTGAGGTAGTCCAGCACCTCTGACGCCAGGCGTCCAGCGATGCGCATGGCGTCGAGTTCGGCGCCTGTTTTGATCGTGATGCTCATGGGGGCATGATTATCCGGGTTTCAGCGGGTGATCGCGGCTGCAGAGGGGCGGTTTCCGGTCGGATTTCCAGGGCTTGAAGGGCCGATGAACGCCCGCCGTTGCGCCTCTGCCCGCACACGCGGGGTCAAGGTGGTGCGCTTTCGGGGGCGGGGGCCGGTAAAATCCCTGTTTTCCCCAAACGCAACCCGGCATGCCCTGACGAACCCCTCATCGTGGTTCGCGGGGGCGTTTCGCAAGCGTTTTAGCCCCATGTCCGCACAAGGCCCACTTGCCGTGACCGACCGCACCTCCACACTGATGCACTTCGAGGGCGGCAACGCCCTGGCCCCTCACCAGGCGCAGGCGCTGCTGCCCCGGCTGCAGGCCATCAACCCCAAGATCGTCGGCGTGCATGCGCGCCACGTGCACTGGGTGGCGGCGGAGCAGGCGCTGGGCCAGGCCGAGGTGGACAAGCTGGCGGCGCTGCTGACCTACGGGGATCCGTACGAAGGCGCCACGGAGGGCGATCTGATCGTGGTGGCACCGCGCCTTGGCACGGTGTCGCCCTGGGCCTCCAAGGCCACCGACATCGCGCACAACTGCGGACTGCCTATTCGCCGTGTCGAGCGTGTGACCGAGTTTCGCCTGACGCTGAAAGCCGGTCTGATCGGCACCCTGACCGGCGGCGCCAAGCCGTTGACCGAGCAGGAACTGCAGGCCGCGGCCGCCTTGCTGCATGACCGCATGACCGAAAGCGTGCTGCCCGGCCGTGATGAAGCCCGCCGCCTGTTCGACGACAAGCAGGGCGTGCCGATGGCGCACGTGGACGTGCTGGGCCGCGGTCGCGCCGCGCTGGACGAGGCCAACGTCACCTTCGGTCTGGCCCTGTCCGACGACGAGATCGAGTACCTGGTCAACGCCTTCACGGGCCTGCAGCGCAACCCGACCGACGTCGAACTGACGATGTTCGCGCAGGCCAACAGCGAGCATTGCCGCCACAAGATCTTCAACGCGCAGTTCACCATCGACGGGCAGGCACAGGATCTGTCGATGTTCGGCATGATCCGCAACACCGAGAAGCTCAGCCCCCAGCACACTGTGGTGGCCTACAGCGACAACGCTTCGGTGATGGAAGGCCACGCCATCGAGCGCTGGGCGCCGCAAGGTTTCACCAACGCCCCCGCCTACGGACCACGAGATGAAACCGCGCACGTGCTGATGAAGGTGGAAACGCACAACCACCCGACGGCGATCTCGCCCTTCCCGGGTGCTTCCACGGGCTCAGGCGGCGAGATCCGCGACGAAGGGGCCACCGGTCGTGGCTCGCGCCCCAAGTCGGGACTGACGGGCTTCTCGGTGTCCAACCTGCACCTGCCGGGCACCAGCGAGCCCTGGGAGGCGGCCCCGGTCGGCAAGCCCGAGCACATCGCCAGCGCGCTGCAGATCATGATCGAAGGCCCGCTGGGCGGCGCCGCGT
>DDJC01000040.1 GCA_002339015.1 Burkholderiales bacterium UBA1834 | reverse complement strand
CGCATCCGCCGCGAGACCATCGCCGCCGAAGACGTGCTGCACGACCTGGGCGCCATCAGCATGTTCAGCTCCGACTCGCAGGCCATGGGCCGCGTGGGCGAGGTGATCCTGCGCACTTGGCAGACGGCGCACAAGATGAAGGCGCAGCGCGGCAAGCTGGCCGGCGACCCGGACCGCCATGACAACGGCCGCGTCAAGCGCTACGTGGCCAAGTACACGATCAACCCCGCGCTGGCGCACGGCGTGGCGCACGAGGTGGGCAGCATCGAGGAAGGCAAGTGGGCCGATCTGGTGCTGTGGCGCCCGGCCTTCTTCGGCATCAAGCCCAGCATCGTGCTCAAGGGTGGCTTCATCGCCTCGGCGGCCATGGGCGATCCGAATGCCTCGATCCCCACGCCCCAGCCGGTGCACTACCGCCCGATGTTCGGCGCCTTCGGCGGCGCCACGGCCAAGGGCTCGCTCACCTTCCTGAGCCAGGCGGGCATCCAGGCTGGTGTGCCGCAGCAGCACGGTCTGAAGAAGCAGGTGTCGGCCGTGCGCGGCTGCCGCAGCGTCACCAAGCGCGACATGGTCCACAACAACTACCTGCCCACCATGGAGATCGACGCGCAGACTTACCACGTGCGCGCCGATGGCCAACTGCTCACCTGCGAGCCGGCCACCGAGCTGCCGATGGCGCAGCGCTACTTCCTGTTCTGATCAGCTCGGCGCATGCGTGAGCAGGCTTTGCATCACCAGCGCGTTGGCCGTGGCCGCGCCCTCGGCGGTGTTGTCGAAGATGCACCAGACCACCTCGGCGCGAGTGGCCTCGGCCACCATGCGCCGTGCCAGCGCCTGCACAAAGGCATCGTCGTACGCAGCGTAGTACATGCGCGGCGCGCCATGCAGGCGGTAGTACACGACGCCGCCCGCGGGCGCAGCGTCGTCGATCGGCCACTGGGCATCCTGGCAGGCCAGGGGATCCGCGCGGACCAGGCCGACGCCGTGGTGCGCCAGCATGGCTTGGCCAGCTTTGCCGAACCAGGTGGAGTGCCTGGGCTCCAGCACCACGGCGCCGGCGTGCCGCTCGCGCAAAGCCGCGAAGAAGCGATCGGCATGCCTCTCGTGCAGGGCCAGAGACGGCGGCAACTGCACCAGCAGGCAGCCCAGCTTGTCGCCCAGGGGCGTGGCCTGCGCCAGGAAACCATCCAGCGCCGCTTCGGCATCCACCAGTCGGCGCTCGTGGGTGATCGCACGCGGCAACTTCACCGAAAAGCGAAAGCCAGCCGGTACGCTGGCGGCCCAGCGCGCATAAGTGGCCGGCTGGTGCGGCCGGTAGAAGCTGGAGTTGATCTCCACGCCGGGCAGCCGCGTGGCGTAGCGTTCGAGCAGGCTGCCGCCAGCGCCGAAGCGCTCGCGCAGATCGGCCGGCAAGGGCCAGCCCGCGGTGCCGACGACGCAACGGCCCGCGCCGCTTTGCAATCCTTCCATGAACCTGTGATGCGGATGGTGATGCGCCATGATCGCCGCAGCGCAAAGACCCTGTCCTTACACTGGCGGCCTCCGCACAGGTAACGAAACGAGCCCGTCATGCTGACTGTCAACAAGATCCTCCCCCAAGGCCAGGGCCTGGCCGCCGTGCTGCTCAAGCGCGCAGCCACCGTCGAGCTGGACTGGGACGTGCGCCAGAAAAGCCGTTTCGACGCCACCGACAGCACCGGTCGCACGCTGGGCATTTTCCTGCCGCGCGGCACCCTGGTGCGCGGCGGCGACGTGCTGGTGGCCGAAGACGGCTCCATGATCCGCGTGCTGGCCGCGCCCCAGCCGGTGCTGGTGATCACGCCCTGCAGCGAGCATGGCAGCCCCTTCGACCTGGTGCGCGCCGCCTACCACCTGGGCAACCGCCACGTGCAGATCGAGCTCAAGCCCGATCACCTCAAGATTGAGCCCGACCACGTGCTGGCCGACATGCTGCGCGCCATGCACCTGATCGTGAACGAGGCGCAGGCTGCGTTCGAGCCCGAAGGTGGTGCCTACGCAGCGGGTGGGCATGGCCACGATCACGGGCATGCACATGATCACGGTCATGGCCATGCACATGACCACGCGCCCCAGACCAGCGCTGCCCCCGCACGCGGCAAGCCCATCGGCATCGCGGTGGCAGCGGCCCCCACCCCGCACGTGCACGGCCCGGGCTGCAACCATGGGCATGACCACGGTCACCAACACGGCCCAGGCTGCGGTCACGATCACTGATCGCCAACATACGCAGATCCAGCCAGCACCGCGCCCCTACGTTCATGCCCCGCGTCCTCACCCACCGCCGTCGCCAAGCCGCCCCACCGGTACCAGACGCCACCCGCCTGCAGCTGATGTGGCTGGCCTCGCCCGCCTTGCCGGTGGGGGGCTTCAGCTATTCCGAAGGGCTGGAGGCCGCCATCGACCGGGGCCTGGTGCAGGACGAAACCAGCGCCAGCGCCTGGCTGCGCGACCAGTTGCAGCTGAGCCTGTCCCGGGCCGACCTGGCCGTGCTGGCCCGTGCCGTGCCCGCCTGGCAACGCCATGACCTGGCCCGCATCACCGCGTTGAACGACTGGGTCATCCAGACCCGGGAAACCAGCGAACTGCGCCTGCAGGCCGAACAGATGGGCCGCTCCCTGGTGGAGTGGCTGCGCAACCGCCGCATGGAGGGAGCCGCAACCTCGGCCACCGCCTCCGACCCGCGCCTGGCCGCCTGCGCCGCCCTGCCCCCGGCCCCGACCTGGCCCGTCGCTTTCGCGCTGGCCGTGGCCCAGTGCCTGCCTTCGGGGGTTCCGGCACAGCCCACCACCGTGCGCGAAGCCCTGGTCAGCTTCACCTTCGGCTGGGCCGAGAACATGGCCCAGGCCGCCATCAAGGCCGTGCCGCTGGGCCAGAGCGCCGGCCAGCGCATCCTGCAGTCCCTGATCGACACCATCCCGGCGGCCATCGACCAAGCCCTGAGCCTGGGCGATGGCGAACGCCAGGCCTTCACCCCCATGCTGGCCATCCTCAGCAGCCAGCACGAAACCCAGTACTCACGCCTCTTCAGATCATGAGCAGCCACCTGCACAACATTGCCAACCGCACCAAGAAGCTCCCGCCCCTGCGCGTGGGCGTGGGCGGCCCCGTCGGCTCCGGCAAGACCACCCTGCTGGAGATGCTCTGCAAGACCATGCGCGAGCAATACGACCTGGTCGTCATCACCAACGACATCTACACCAAGGAAGATCAGCGCCTGCTGACCGTGGCCGGGGCCCTGGACCCGGACCGCATCATGGGTGTCGAGACAGGCGGTTGCCCGCACACCGCCATCCGCGAAGACGCCTCCATCAACCTGGAGGCCGTCGACCGCATGCTGGCCAGGTACCCCAACGCCGACATCGTCTTCATTGAATCGGGCGGCGACAACCTGGCCGCCACCTTCAGCCCGGAGCTGAGCGACCTGACCATCTACGTGATCGACGTGGCTGCCGGCGAGAAGATCCCGCGCAAGGGCGGGCCTGGCATCACCAAGAGCGACCTGTTCGTCATCAACAAGACAGACCTCGCGCCGCACGTGGGCGCCAACCTGGACATCATGAAGTCCGACACGCTGCGCATGCGCCCCACCCGCCCCTTCGCGATGACCAATCTGAAGACGCGCGACGGCCTGAGCGAAGTGATCGGCTTCATCGAGACCAAGGGCATGCTCAAGGCGGCCTGAATCGCCTTTACATGCAGCCTTACTTGAAATGAAACGGCACCACCTCCAACTGGTGCCCTCATGAGCCTGAGCTTTCTCTTCGCGCTGTCCGCCATCGTTCACGCCTACGTGGGCTGGCGGCTGGGGCCGCAGCTGCCGCCCTGGGGCGCCTGGAGCCTGAGCGCGCTGCTGGTCGCCTCCGCCGTGCTGGTGCCGCTGTCGCTGATCGCCTTCCGCATGCGGGGCTCGCGCGTCAAGGTCTGGGTGTCATGGACGGGGCTGCTCTTCATGGGGCTGTTCTCGTCGCTGTTCGTGCTCACCCTGGGGCGTGATCTGCTGCTGGCCGCCGCGCATGGCCTGGCCTGGATCTGGCCGCAGGCGCAGCCCTCCCCTGCTTTCCTGGCCACCTCGGGCCAGGCTGTGCCGCTGCTGGCCGCCCTGGCCAGCCTGCTGGGTTTCCTGAACGCGCGCCGTACGGCTGCGGTGGTGCACGTGGATGTGCCCATCAGCGGCCTGCCCGAGGCCCTGCACGGCTTCACCATCGCCCAGATCAGCGACATTCACGTCGGCACGACCATCCGGCACGGCTACCTGCAGGCCATCGTCGAGCGCGTCAACGGGCTGCAGGCCGATGTGGTCGCCATCACGGGCGATCTGGTCGATGGCAGCGTGCGTGAACTGGCCGAGCATGTGGCGCCTCTGGGAACACTCAGCTCGAAGCACGGCACCTATTTCGTGACGGGCAATCACGAGTACTACTCCGGCGCCCATGCCTGGATCCAGGAACTGCGCCGGCTGGACATCGCCGTGCTGCTCAACGAGCACGTGGTGATCGAGCGCGAGGGCCACGCCATGGTGCTGGCCGGCGTGGCGGATTACACGGCCCACCACTTCGACCCCAGCCATCAGAGCGACCCCGCCAAGGCCTTGGCCGATGCGCCCGGGCACGCGGCCGTGAAGGTGCTGCTGGCACACCAGCCCCGCAGCGCGCCGCAGGCCGCCCAGGCAGGATTTGATCTTCAGCTGTCAGGCCACACGCATGGCGGCCAGTTCTGGCCGTGGAACCTGTTCGTGCCGCTGCAGCAGCCCTACACCGCCGGATTGCACCGGCTGCAGCGCCTGTGGATCTATGTGAGCCGCGGCACCGGCTATTGGGGGCCGCCCAAGCGCTTCGGGGCGCCCTCGGAAATCACCCACGTGAGGCTGGTACCCGCCGAGCGTTGAGTCCGGCTGCGCCTGTCGCCTGTCAGCGATGCAGCGAGTGGCTGAGGCTGGCCACGGCCGGGCTGGTGGGCGTGGCCATCATGGCATCGTCCGGCGCAAGCTGAAGAATCCCCCAGAGCAGCACGGCGGCCAGGGAGCTCAGGATCAGGGTCAACAGCAGCAGGTGAAATCGAGATGAACGGAACATGCCGCCATTGTCCGTACGATGCGGGCCGGAGGGAACCCCCTTTGGAGGGTCAAACAGGGGTACACGGCCCTTCTAAACCGCAAGGTGTGGTCCCCCCGACAGGAATCGAACCTGTATCTAGCGCTTAGGAGGCGCTCGTTCTATCCATTGAACTACGGGGAGCCTCCGGCCACGAAAACCCCGTCCCGGGGTGCGGCGCAGCCCGGCATTCTGACACGAGACGGGGCTCTCAGCCCTTGCGCTCATGCTTCATGTGCACCTTCCACATGAAACCGATCAGGTTGTCGCCGTAGGAAATGGCCTTGCGCGTCAGTTCGAACGGGTTGTGCGAAGTGTTGGCCGATCCACGGATGCAGGTCAGCCCGGTGCGGTAGCCAGCCTCTTCCACCAGATCACGGGCGCGCTGATCGTAGTCGCCATAGGGATAGCAGAAATCGGGCACCTCGGCGCCCAGCAGGTCCTCCAGCGCGGCCTTGCTGCCGAAGATCTCGTTGCGCTGCGCCTCGGGCGACAGCTTGGACAGCCGTTGATGCGTCATCGCATGCGAGCCGAAATGCGCGCCTTCGCTGTGCAATTGGCGGATGGTGGCGGCATCCATCAACGGCGGCAGCGCGGGCAGCCAGTCGGCCGATTTACCCACCAGCGTGCTCACCAGGAACACGGTGGCCGTGCAGTCGTACTCCTTGAGCGCGGGCCAGGCGAACTCGCGGAAATCGTCGAAGCCATCATCCACCGTGATCACCACGGAGCGCTTGGGCAGCGGCTCGCCCTGGAACAGGCAGCGGTACGCCTCGGCCAGGCTCAGCACCTTGAAGCCGGCCAGCTTCAGGTAGCGCAACTGGCCGCGAAAACGGTCGATGTGGCAGAACAGGGCCCGGTGCGCATCCGGCCGTGGGTACCGGCCAATCTGGTGGTACATCAGGATCGACAGCGGGGGAGATTCTGGCGGGCGCACGTTCATGGGGTGGGACTGTAGCGCAAGCATTTGTGCGTCGCCAGACAAGGCGGTTTTGGGGCCTCGCCCCAATAATTTCCTGGCACCCGAAGACCCTTGAACGCGTTCCATGCACAGACCTTGTCCGCAAGGCCTGCGGGTGTGCTCATGCCTTTCAAACCCACGCATCAGAGGTTTCCATCCATGTCCAGCCACATCTGCGGTCCCGGTTGTTCCCACGGCGTCACGCCCGAAGCGGAGAAAGAGATCAAGGAAGAGTTCAAGGTCGCGCGCAGATCCTTCCTGCGCGACGCGATGGCCGCCAGCGGCGCCGCCGTGTCAGCCGGCGCGCTGACCGCGTCGATGTCGCCCAGCGCCTTCGCGCAAAGCGCCAGGCCCGGCTCGGGCATGACCAGCCACTACTACATCCCGGCCAGCGCCAACACCGTGCTGTGGGGCTACTTCAGCAAGTCGGCCAAGCCGGTGGTCGAGGTGGAATCGGGTGATTTCGTCACCATCGAAACGCTCACGCACCACGCCAATGACGATGCCGAACGCATGGTCAAGGGCGATGCAGGCGCCGAGAGTGTCTTCCACTGGGACAGCAAGAAGAAAAACGTGAACCGCCGGGGTGCCGGCCCCATGGACGCCAAGGTGGGCGCCGGCGGCGGCGAAGGCGTGCACATCTGCACCGGCCCCGTCTACATCAAGGGCGCCGAGCCGGGCGACATCCTGGAGGTGCGCATCATTGACTGCGTGCCCCGCCCCAGTGCCAACCCGCTGTACAAGGGGCGCGCCTTCGGCAGCAACGCCGCCGCCAACTGGGGCTTCCATTACGGCGACACGCTGACCGAGCCCAGGAAGCGCGAGGTGGTCACCATCTACGAGGTGGACGCCACCGGCGAACGCAACTGGGCCCGCGCTGTCTACAACTACAAGTGGACGCCGCAGACCGATCCCTTCGGCGTGGTGCACCCCACCATCGACTATCCCGGCGTGCCGGTGGACCACCGCACCATCACCAGGAACGAGAACGTGCTCAAGAACATCCGCATCCCGGTGCGGCCGCACTTCGGCACCATGGGTGTGGCCCCGGCCGAGGCGGAGTTCGTCACCTCGATCCCGCCCAACTACACGGGCGGCAACATCGACAACTGGCGCATCGGCAAGGGCGCAACCCTCTACTACCCCGTGGCCGTGAAGGGCGCGATGTTCTCGGTGGGCGATCCTCATGCCTCGCAAGGCGATTCAGAACTGTGCGGCACCGCCATCGAATGCTCGCTGACGGGCACTTTCCAGCTGATCCTGCACAAGAAGGCCAGCCTGCCCGGAACGCCCCTGGCCGAGCTGAACTACCCGTTGCTGGAAACGCAGGACGAATGGCTGCTGCACGGCTTCAGCTACGCCAACTACCTGGCCGAGCTGGGCCCGGGCGCACAGCAGGACATCTACGGCAAATCGTCGGTCGACAAGGCCCTGCGCGACGCGTACCACAAGATGCGCCACTTCCTGATGACCACGCAGAACCTCAGCGAGGACGAGGCCATCTCGCTGATGTCCATTGCGGTGGATTTCGGCATCACGCAGGTGGTCGACGGCAACTGGGGCGTGCACGCGCTGGTGAAGAAAAGCATCTTCCCAGCGCGAGGCGCCTGAGCCCCGGGGCGCTGGCACAGGGCTCGCTTGCAAGGCCTGCACGATGCTCAACGACCTGCGACGCTTTTCCACCAGCGCCTTTCCGGACAAGCTGCGCCACACGGCATGGTCGGAGGTGCTGGAGAAGGTTCTGCTCAGCAGCGGCCCGGCAGCCCCTTCGCTGCCGCCACTGGACGGACACGTGTCTACCAGCACCTCGGCGCTGGCGTCGGTATTCGTCAAGCTCAGTGCCTCGCCGCAGGTGCTGATGCCCCACGCCGCCAACGCGCGCCGCTACGGCCAGGCCGTGCTGATGCTGGCCGTGCTAGACGGAAGCGGCCTGGTGACCGAGGCGGACGAAACCCTGGCCCTGTCGCCCGGCGACATCCTGGTGCTCGACCCTGCCCGCGCCTGGCGGGTGGCGCTGCACACCGACTTCCGCGCCGTGATCGCGCGGCTGGAGTCGGCCAGCTTCATCCTGCGCCTGGTGCGCACCTGCGGCCAGGAGCTCAACAAGATCGACACGCAGGCCGGCGTGGGCGCCGTGTGCCTGACGCTGGTGCGATCGATCGCCGACGAGCTGGAGCAATTGGGCCGGCATGAGCTGCCGCCGCTGGAAGCGACCTTGACCGAGTTGCTGGTGGCCTGCCTCTCGCACCAGGAACACCGCGCCCAGGCCGGTCAGACTAAAGACAGCACCTCCGTGCAATTGGGCCACCTGCGCCGCGTGTGCCGCGCCATCGAATCGCGCCTGGGTGATGCCGAGCTGCAGATCGACGACATCGGGCGGCTGGAGGACCTGTCCACCCGCTATATCCAGAAGCTGTTCCAGGTGGGATCGACCACCTTCAGCGATTACCTGAAAACACGCCGGCTGGAGCGCTGTCGGCTGGACCTGGCCAACCCGGCGCTGGGCCACATCACGATCTCGGAGCTGTGCTTTCGCTGGGGCTTCAAGGATGCGGCGCACTTCAGCCGGGCCTTCAGTGCGCGCCATGGCGTCACGCCCCGAGCCTACCGCTCGGAGTCGCGCAGGGAAGGCGACGACACGCTGCGCCGGGGCCGCCCTGCCCAGCCCCCTGCATCCAAGCCTGCCGCCACGCGTGGGGATGCCAAAGCAGTGTCCCCCGTGCCTGGCACAGATGCCCGCCGAAGCCAGTTCGAAAACGTGCTGAGCGACCATGCCCGCTACGCCATGGCCCTGGCCCTCTCCCCCAAGCGCGCCGCGCCTCACACCGACACAGGCGCGACTGTTGCCCCCTCCTGCGAGCCGCTGCCCAACCACTACTACGTGCCCGTCTCCGACAAGACCGTGCATTGGGGCTACTTCAGCCGCAGCATCAAGCCCGTGCTGTCGGTGCGTTCGGGCGACATCGTCACCATCGAAACACTGACACAGCACGCCAGCGACGACCGAGAGCGCATGATCGACGGTGACCCGGGCGCCGAAAGCGTCTTCCACTGGACCGCCGAGAAGAAGGCCGTGGACCGCCGCGGGGCTGGCCCGATGGACGCCTCCATCTACGGTCGCGGTGCGGGCGAAGGCTTCGGCGTGCACATCTGCACCGGCCCCGTCTACGTGCACGGCGCCGAGCCCGGTGACGTGCTCGAGATCCGCATCCTGGACATCGTGCCGCGCGCCAGCTGCCACCCCAGCCACCACGGCCGCATCTTCGGCAGCAATGCGGCGGCGTGGTGGGGCTTTCACTACAAGGACATGCTGACCGAGCCCAAGCAGCGCGAGGTCATCACCATCTACGAGATCGACCCCTTGCCGGACAATCCGCACGCCAAGGCCATCTACAACTACCGCTGGACGCCGCAGACCGACCCCTTCGGCGTGCGCCACGACACCATCGACTACCCCGGCGTGCCGGTGGACCCGGCCACGATCGACAAGAAGTACGGCGTGCTCGCCAAGGCCCGCGTGCCCATCCGCCCGCACTTCGGTGTGCTGGCCGTGGCGCCGCGCGAACAGGGCATGGTCGATTCGATCCCGCCTGGCTACTTCGGCGGCAACCTGGACAACTGGCGCGCGGGCAAGGGCACCACGGTCTACCTGCCCGTGTCGGCGGAGGGCGCACTGTTTTCGGTGGGTGATCCGCACGCATCGCAAGGTGATTCGGAGGTCTGCGGTACCGCCATCGAATGCTCTTTGACGGGCGTTTTCCAGCTGGTGCTGCACAAGAAGGCCGCGCTGGCCGGCAGCTTCATGGCCGACCTGCACTATCCCTTCCTGGAGACGCCCAGCGAGTGGGTGCTGCAGGGCCTGAGCTACCCGGACCACTTCGCCGCGCTCGGCCCGCAGGCACAGACCCAGGTCTACCAGAAGTCATCGCTGGATGCGGCCATGCTCGATGCCTTCCGCAAGGCCCGGCACTACCTGATGCAGGCGCATCAGCTCAGCGAGGACGAGGCCGTGTCGCTGCTGTCGGTAGGGGTGGATTTCGGTATCACGCAGGTGGTCGATGGCAACCTGGGTGTGCACGCCATCATCAAGAAGGCGCTGTTCCCGACACTGGATGAGCCATGAGACTCAGGCGCCCTCATCGCCTTCAGCGCAGCGCATGCACCGACGACGCGGTCAGCCAGTGCCCTACCAGACGCGCATGCTGCCGGCCTGACTGCTGCGCCTGCGCCAGCAGTTGCTGCTCACGGCGCCCCAGATCGCCCAGGGCCGCCAAGGCTGCACGGTAGTAGGTCAGGTCCGCCGCCTTGGAGAACACCAATTCCTGCTGCGCCCCGTTTTCCAGGGCCACGCCTTTGCCCACCTTGTCCAGGTGAGCCAACAGGGCCTCCACCTGGCGCACGATGCCCCGCTCCACCTCGAAGAAGCCCGCCATGGTCTGTGTCGTGTCGGCCGAGGTGGCCAGCAAGGTCTTGCGGCGCTCCTCATCATCCCAGCCCGGAGCCTGCTGCAGCCACTGGCCCAGGGCCTCGTCCAGGCGGTTCTGGATCAACTGATCCTGACGGGCCAGGTCATCCAGCGCAGCGTTCAGCTGCGTGAGCTTCTGGCGCACGCTGTGGCGGCCCGCAGGCACCACCAGGGTGGAGGGCTGAAGCCCCTCGCCCAGTCCCACGGCCTCGATTTGCGTCTGGTAGGTCAGCAAGGCCTGGCGCCGCTGATGGGAAGCATCGATCAAGGCCTGCAGCAAGGGGGCCAGCGCGCTGTCGCTGACCTCTTCGAGCATCCGGGCATCCGGCTCCTGCCCCGCACTGAGGTTTTCAACGACCGGTGCCAGGCGCTGCAGATCCTGCTCGAGCGCCCGGTGCCGCGCCTCCGGGCTGCCCTGGGACACCCACAGCAAGGCCGACAGGACGATCAAGCCCAGGCCCAAACCCAGGATGGTCCACCACGCCAGAATCGAACGGTCGCTCTTGTCACGCATAAGGGTGGGAATGCCCCGCCATGCAAGGGGCGGCTACGCTGTCAAAAGAGCGTATTTCAACCCACCCCGGTGAGTGGCGGGGTGTGTCAACTTGTAAAACCCCAGGTCAGGGGTTTGGACAGCGCTGGCGAAGCGGTTTTGACGCTCAGTGTTCCAGCCCGAGCCCATCGGGCGGGGCGCAGCGCAGTTCATCGACGGTATAACCGCCCCGCGTCAGGGCTTCGCGCAGCCACAGGGGCTGGGAGCCCTGGCCATCCCAGGTATCACCCGACACGGGATGACGGTATTTGGGAGGCAGGATGGTGACCTCGGGGAATTCAGACGGCACGCTCGATGCGTCGAATTCAAGCTCGTCGGGAGAGATGCGCCAAAACTCAATCAACTTGCGAATAGAGCGCAATGCCGCTTCTTGTTCTGGAGTCTTCACGTTGGTGTGCGATTTTTGATTGAAGTTGCCGAGCAACCACCCTAACATTGTGACCGAGCTTCAAACCCCGAAAGCAATCTGGGTTTTGAATCCCTGAAATTGCCACCGTTAAATGGCAATCCAGCACACAATACGTTTGTCCGGAAGACCTATCTTCCAAAGATGCCTTTTCCGGAGGGCATCGCCGTGGCAGGGGGCGGCATTGCAGTAAGCCCTGCGCATCTTTCAAGTGATGTTCAGGAGGCCTTATGCGCGTCAATTTGCCCGTGTCCCAGCACGAGTACCCTTTCCCGCCAGGTGAAACACTGGTGTCCACCACGGATCTCAAAGGTCGCATCAATTATTGCAATCCGGCCTTCATCCAGGTCAGCGGCTACACGCGTGAGGAGTTGCTGGGCCAGCCCCACAACATGATCCGTCACCCGGACATGCCGGAAGAAGCCTTCCGCGACATGTGGGTCACCATTGCGTCCGGCCAGCCCTGGTCCGCCCTGGTCAAGAACCGCCGCAAGGACGGCAGTTTCTACTGGGTCAAGGCCAATGTCACGCCCTTGATGGAAAACGACCGGCCGATGGGCTACATGTCAGTGCGTACCATGCCCTCGCGGGCAGATGTGCAGGCGGCGGAAAAGCTTTACGCCACCATGCGCGCCGAGAAGGAAAGTGGACGTATCCTGCACCGATTGGATGGCGGCCATCTGGTGAGGGTCGATGCCCTCGGCAAACTGCGTGACAGTGCCCGCCTCGGTCTGGTCGGTCAGATGGTACTGATCAGCCTGCTCACCACTGTCGTGGCCTATGGCGCCGGCGTGGCGTCTGCCGGCGGTCTCCGCGAACTGAACGTGATGGAGTTGCTGTTGGGTGCCGTGTTGATGGCCGCATTGGGCATCGGCGCCAGTCTGCTGATCCGAGCCCTTACCCTCAAGCCGCTGGAAGGGTTGCTGGTGCGCGCCAACCGCATGGCCGCGGGCGACCTCACCACAGACATCGAATCCAACCGCAAGGACTTGGTCGGCAAACTGGCCCAGTCGCTCAACCAGCTCAACGTGAACTTGCGCTCCATCGTGCGCGACGCCCGCAACGAGGTCAACCAGATGCTGGTGGCCACGGAAGAGATCGCTTCAGGCAACCAGGATCTGTCGGCCCGCACCGAGATGCAGGCCAGCAACCTGCAGCAGACCGCCGCCTCCATGGAGCAGATCACGGGCACTGTGCGCACCAGTTCCGACACGGCCAAGAAAGCCGCCTCGCTCGCCCATGAAACAACCGCCGTCACACAACGCAGCAGCGCGGCCGTGGACGACGTCACGCAGATGATGAGCGCCATCGAAGAGTCCTCGCGGCGCATCAACGAGATCATCCAGGTCATCGACAGCATCGCTTTCCAGACCAACATCCTGGCGCTGAATGCCGCGGTCGAGGCTGCCCGTGCCGGCGAGCAGGGCCGGGGCTTCGCGGTGGTGGCCTCGGAGGTGCGTGCCTTGGCGCAGCGCACGGCCACGGCCGCCAAGGAGGTCAAGCAACTGATCACCGACTCCGCCGAGAAGATCAGCGCTGGCGGCCGCCTCACCGAAACCGCCAAGACCACCATGGCCGAGGCACTGAAATCGGTCGAGCAGGTCGGGTCGCTGGTTGATGTGATCAGCCACGGCGCCAACGAACAGCTCACAGGCATCTCACAGATCAACAGCGCCATCGCGCAGCTCGACACGATCACGCAGCAAAATGCTGCCGCAGTCGAGCAGATCGCCGCCTCGTCCATGGCCCTGGCCAGTCGTGCGCAGGTGGTGTCGTCCACCGTGCAGGTGTTCCGGCTGGAAGCCGGCCAGCAGAGCGGCATGCCCGATGCCGTGAGCCTGCGCCGCCAGGCCAAGCAGACTGCGGCGCCGTCCCACCAACAGGAAGCCCCGACCTTGACACCCGCAGCAGCGAGCCGGCCTCGCGCACCGCAGCCCAAGGCCCTGACAGCGAACCATAGCCAGCCCGCGATGACGCATTCCCCCCAGGCCCATCTGAACCGTGCGCCTCAGCCAGTGACCGAAAGCGGCTGGGAAGCGATCTGAGCGGCCGTGGCTGGCCCCTCGACAAGGCGGCCACGTACGCGCTTTGCACTGCTGACGGGAAGCCCGGATGGCCGAGGGGCCCGCGCATGCCTACACTGGCGAATCCCGTCGCTCGTGTCCCGCCCCATGAAGTTCGCCCTGTTCTCTGATCTGCATGCCAACCGCCAGGCCACGGAGGCGGTCTGGGAGCATGCCCAATCGGAAGGTTTCGACCGCCTGGTGCTCTTGGGCGACTACGTGGACTACGGCGCCGACCCCGCCTGGGTGCTGAGCTTCGTGCAGCAGCGCATGGCCGAGGGCGCCATTGCCGTGCGCGGCAATCACGATGACGCAGCGGTGGCCGGCGCGCACGAAGGCATGCACGGGCATGTCCAGGCCAGTCTGGCCTGGACACGTCAGCAGCTCGGTGCCCAAGAGTGCGCCTTTCTGGCCGGCTTGCCGTTGATCGCCACCTTCGGCGACTGCCTGGCCGCCCACGCCAATGCCCATGCGCCGGCCGAATGGGGCTACATCCACGGGCGCATGGAAGCCATGCGCAGCCTGTACGCCACCGATGCGCACCTGGTGTTCTGCGGGCACATGCATGAGCCGCGGCTGTACCACCTCTCGGGCACCGGCAAAGCCGGTGAGTTCGAGCCGGTGCCAGGCGTGGCCATCCCCTTGTCGCGCGCGCGCCGCTGGCTGGCGATCCCCGGCTCAGTAGGGCAGCCGCGTGACGGCAACCCGGCCGCCTGCTACGCGCTTTACGACGACGAGCAGGACACCCTGACCTTTCAGCGCGTGCCCTACGACCATGACACCGCGGCCCAGCGCATCACCCAGGCCGGCCTGCCCGAGATGATGGCGCAACGCCTGCACCATGGCCGCTGAGCACGCCAAGGCCATGGAGCAAGGTGCGCCCACGGGCCCCCGCCTGCGCCTGGAAGCCGGCCAGCGGCTGGACGATTTCGAATTGGTGGCGCGCCTGCACCAGGGGGGCATGGCCACATTGTGGTCCGTGCGCCGCGTGGGCGAGACGCCCGCAGACCAGGCCGGGCTCCCGCTGATCATGAAGGTGCCCCGCTTCAAGGGGGGAGAGGATCCGGCCACCATCGTCGGCTTCGAAGTGGAGCAGATGATCATGCCCCGGCTGAGCGGGCCGCACGTGCCACGCTACGTGGCGCGGGGCGACTTCACCCACCAGCCGTACATCGTGATGGAGCAAATCGCCGGCGACACCCTCAAGCCGCGTTTCGAGCAGGCCCCGCTGCCCGTTGACGAGGTCGCACGCATCGGTGCACGCGTGGCCCAGGCCCTGCATGCCGTGCACGCGCAGCACGTGGTGCATCTGGACATCAAGCCCAGCAACATCATGTTCCGCGAGTCAGGCGAAGCCGTGCTGGTGGATTTCGGCCTGTCACGCCACGACCAGTTGCCCGACCTGCTGGAAGAAGAGTTCGAACTGCCGATGGGCACGGGGCCCTACATGTCGCCCGAGCAGGTGCAGTTCGTGCGCAATGACCCGCGCAGCGACCTGTTCGCCCTGGGCGTGCTGATGTACCACCTGGCCACGGGTGAGCGTCCGTTTGGCCAGCCTACCAGCGTGTCGGGGCTGCGCAAGCGCCTGTACACCGAGCCGGTACCGCCCCGCGTGCTGGCCCCTGCCCTGCCTGCCTGGTTCCAGGAGGTGGTGCTGCGCTGCCTGGAGGTGGATCCAGCGCAGCGCTACCAGAGCGCGGCGCAATTGGCGCTGGACCTGCAGAACCCCGCACAGATCCCCTTGACCGCACGGGCCGGCAAGACGCGCACCGCCGGCACCTGGAGCAAGCTGGGACGCTGGTTCAAGGCCGTGGGCCATGAGCCCGCGGCGGAAACCTCAGTGGCCAAGCAACTCGAACGCAGTCCGATCATCATGGTGGCCATCGGGGTGCGCAACGCCACACCCGCGCTGGACACCAAGCTGCTGGCCACGGTGCGCCGCATTCTGATGATCGAGCCTGGCGCGCGACTGGCCTGCGTCAGCGTCATGAAGACCAACCGCGTGGGCATGGACAAGCTCACGGACGGCGAAGGCCACAGCCTGCACATGAAGCAACTCGTGGCCATACGCCACTGGGCACGGCCACTGCAGCAGGCGCTGGAGATGGACGACCGGCGCCTGACCTTCCATGTGCTCGAATCGCCCGACACCGCCGTGGCCATCGTCGAGTTCGCCACCAAGAACCAGGTGGACCACATCGTGATGGGGGCCAGGGGCGCGTCCAGCCTGAGGCGCTACCTGGGCAGCGTGAGCGCGCAGGTGGTGGCCGAAGCGCCGTGCTCGGTCACCGTGGTGAGGGCGTGAGCTGCCGCACGCGCCCCGCCGCCATCAGGACGTGATCGGCACCACGCGCATCACCCTCTGCAGACCATCGACCGCCTTGCCCTTGCGGGCGCGCTTGCCGATGTGGGCCGTGAAGCCGCTGTTGCGCACATCTTCTTCCTTGGGCTTGCCCCCCCGGCCGGAGCCGACCACGCGTACGCCGTTGTGCACGGTGGCCACGGACACCAGCGGGTCCTTCTTGGCATCCACTTCCATCAGCGTGAGGCCACGGCCGCCATTGGACTGCAGCTTCAGTTCGTCCAGCGCAAACACCAGCAGGCGTCCGCCTTGGGCCAGGCAGGCCACCTGCGTGTGGGTGGCCTGCACCAGCACCGGGGGCAGCACGATGCTGCCCTCGTCCAGCGTGAGGAAGCCCTTGCCGCCCTTCTGGCGTGTGACCAGATCGCCCAGCTTGGCCAACAGGCCAAAGCCTGCCGTGTTGGCCAGCAGCAGAACCTGCTCGGGGCTGCCCGCCAGGTAGTGCAGCGGCTGCGTGCCGGATTCGAGCTCGATCATCGTGGTGATGGGCTGACCATCGCCGCGCGCGCCGGGCAGGCTGCTCACCGGCACGCTGTAGACGCGGCCGTTGCTGCCCACCACGATCATCGGATCGACGGTGCGGCATTCGAACGTGCCGTACAGACCATCGCCGGCCTTGAACGCGAAGCTGGCCGGATCATGGCCATGGCCGGTGCGGGCGCGCACCCAGCCCTTGAGGCTGATCACCACGGTCACAGGCTCGTCGATCACCTTCACCTCGGCCACGGCGCGCTTGTCGGCCTGGATCAGGGTGCGGCGCTCATCGCCGTATTGCTTGGCATCGGCTTCGATCTCCTTGACAACCGTGCGCTTGAGGGCGGCCGGGCTGTTCAGGATTTCTTCAAGCTTGCCTTGTTCGGTGCGCAGTTCGGACAACTCCTGCTCGATCTTGATCGCTTCCAGGCGGGCCAGTTGGCGCAGGCGGATATCGAGGATGTCGTCGGCCTGACGATCACTGAGCTTGAAGCGCGCGATCAGCGCGGCCTTGGGCTCGTCGCTCTCGCGGATGATGCGGATCACCTCGTCGATGTTGAGCAGCACCAGCTGACGGCCTTCCAGGATGTGGATGCGGTCGAGCACCTTGCCCAGGCGGTGCTGCGTGCGACGCGTCACCGTGTCCATGCGGAAGCCCGTCCACTCCAGCAGGATCTGGCGCAGGCCCTTCTGCGTGGGCTTGCCGTCGGCGCCCACCATGGTCATGTTGACGGAGGCCGAGCTTTCCAGGCTGGTGTGGGCCAGCAGCGTCGTGATCAGCTCCTGCTGACTGATGGTGCGCGTCTTGGGCTCGAACACCAGGCGCACGGCTGCATCCTTGCTGGATTCGTCGCGCACCGTATCGAGCACGGACAGTACCGTGGTCTTGAGCTGCGTCTGCTCGGCGGTCAGGGCCTTCTTGCCAGCCTTGATCTTCGGGTTGGTCAGCTCTTCGATCTCTTCGAGCACCTTCTGGCTGCTGGTGCCGTGTGGCAGTTCGGTCACGACCAATTGCCACTGGCCACGCGCAAGATCCTCGATCTTCCAGCGAGCACGCACCTTCAGGCTGCCGCGGCCGGTGCGGTAGGCGTCCTGGATGTCCTGCGGGCTGGAAATGATCTGGCCGCCCCCCGGGAAATCCGGCCCCTGGACCAGGGTATAGAGCTCTTCGTCGGGCAGCTTGTCGTTCTTGATCAGCGCCACGGCGGCGGTGGCCACCTCGCGCAGGTTGTGGCTGGGAATCTCGGTGGCCAGGCCCACGGCGATGCCGCTGGCGCCGTTGAGCAGCACGAAGGGCAGACGTGCCGGCAACTGGCGTGGCTCTTCGGCCGAGCCGTCGTAGTTGGGGATGAAATCCACCGTGCCCATGTCGATCTCGTCGAGCAGCAGGCGGGCGATGGGGGCCAGGCGGGCCTCGGTGTAACGCATCGCGGCGGCGCCGTCACCATCGCGGCTGCCGAAGTTGCCCTGCCCGTCGATCAGCGGGTAGCGCAGCGCGAAATCCTGCGCCATGCGCACCATGGCGTCGTACGCGGCCGTGTCGCCGTGCGGGTGGTATTTGCCCAGCACGTCGCCCACCACCCGGGCGCTCTTGACTGGCTTGGCACCGGTGTTGCCCGAGAAGCCCAGGCCCATGCGGTCCATCGCGTACAGGATGCGTCGCTGCACGGGCTTCTGGCCATCGCACACGTCAGGCAGCGCCCGCCCCTTGACCACGCTCAGCGCGTACTCCAGGTAGGCGCGTTCGGCATAGTGGGCCAGTGTCAGGGAGTCGCCGCCATCGCTGGGCGGCTGGGTGAATTCAAGCGTCGTTTGTTCGGACATTGGTGTCGTCGGCTCTCAAGGGCAGGCGTATTTTGCCTGCTGCCGCGCACCTCATCCCTGCCCACCCGATTTCCGGGCCCTGCAGTCGCCTCACGCTTGTTCGTCGGCCAGCAGATTGGCGATCAGCGTGATGCGCGGCACCGAGGCCAGCGCGCGCGACAGCGGGCAGGTGTTCTTGGCCTGCACCGCCAGCTGCTGGAAGGTCTGCGCGTCGATACCCGGGATCTGCGCGCGCAGTTCCAGATCGATGCGGTCGATGCGAAAGCCATCACCCACCTTGTCCAGGTGCACGGTGGCCACCGTGTCGGCCTTTGCTGTCTCGAAACCTTTGGCCGCACACGCGAACGAGAAGGCCATCGTGAAGCAGGCCGCGTGTGCCGCGCCCAGCAACTCTTCAGGGTTGCTGCCTTTTCGGTCATCCTCGAAGCGAGACCCGAACCCGTAGGGATGGTCTTGCAAGGCACCGGTTTCGGTCGAGATCAAACCCTGACCGGCCTTGCCCTTGCCTTCCCAATGCACGCTGGCTGACTTGTGGATCATGATGGGCTCCTGGATGGACGACAGCCCACTGTAGGCCTCGCCTGCCACAGCCGACATCAGCGCACCACGCGCCGTGCTGTAGGCAGACGCCTACGCCGCACAGCGCATGGGCAGCACAAGCTCAGATGTCGATCTCGACCGCGTCGCCGTGCAGTTCCATCAGTTCACGACGTGCCGCCGCTTCGCCCTTGCCCATCAGTTTGTTGAACGAGCCTTCGGTGGATTCGAACCCAGGCTCACCATAGGCCACGGGCAGCAGGCGGCGCGTCTCGGGGTTCAGCGTGGTGTCCCACAACTGTTCGGCGTTCATCTCGCCCAGGCCCTTGAAGCGGCCGATGCTCCAGGCGCCTTCGCGGCAGCCTTCCTTGCGCAGCTTGTCGAGGATGGCGTGCAGTTCGCCATCGTCCAGCGCGTAGATCTTGGCGGCGGGCTTCTTGCCGCGCGCGGGAGCATCCACGCGGTACAGCGGCGGGCGCGCCACATAGATGTGGCCGGCCTCGATCAGCTTGGGGAAGTGGCGGAAGAACAGCGTCAGCAGCAGCACCTGGATGTGCGAGCCGTCGACGTCGGCGTCAGAGAGGATGCAGACCTTGCCATAGCGCAGGCCGGACAGGTCGGGCGAATCGTTGGGGCCATGCGGGTCTACCCCGATGGCCACCGAGATGTCATGGATCTCGTTGTTCTTGAACAGCAGATCACGCTCGACCTCCCAGGCATTGAGCACCTTGCCGCGCAGCGGCAGGATGGCCTGCGTCTCCTTGTCGCGGCCCATCTTGGCGCTGCCGCCGGCCGAATCACCCTCGACCAGGAAAACTTCGTTCAGGCTGGTGTCGCGGCTCTCGCAATCGGTGAGCTTGCCAGGCAGCACGGCCACGCCGGAGCCCTTCTTCTTCTCGACCTTCTGGCCCGCACGCTGGCGGGCCTGAGCCTGCTTGATCACCAGCTCGGCCAGCTTCTTGCCATGGTCCACGTGCTGGTTCAGCCAGAGTTCGAGCGATGGCTTGACGTAGGTACTGACCAGTCGCAGCGCATCACGGCTGTTCAGGCGCTCCTTGGTCTGGCCCTGGAACTGTGGATCGAGCACCTTGGCGCTCAGCACGAAGCTGGCGCGGCTGAACACATCGTCGGGCATCAGCTTGACACCCTTGGGGCTGAGCGCGTGCATCTCGATGAAGCCCTTCACGGCCTGGAACAAGCCATCCTTCAAGCCGGATTCGTGCGTGCCGCCGGCCACCGTGGGGATCAGGTTGACGTAGCTCTCGCGCATGGGCGCACCCTCTTCGGTGAAGGCCACACACCAGGCCGCGCCCTCGCCTTCGGCGAAGTTCTCGGTCTCGCTGCCACTGGCGTACTGCTCGCCCTCGAACAGCGGGATCACCGGGTCGGCGTTGAGCGTCTGGGTCAGGTAATCACGCAGGCCACCTTTGTAGAGCCAGGTTTGCGTCTCACCTGTCTTCTCGTGCGTGAGCGTGATGGTCACGCCCGGCATCAGCACGGCCTTGCTGCGCAGCATGTGCACCAGTTCGCCCTTGGGCAGCTCGGCGCTCTCGAAATACTTGGCGTCAGGCCAGGCGCGCACGGCCGTGCCGTTCTTGCGGTCGCCGCTGGCGGCCGGGCGCACGCTCACGGGCTCGATCACGTCGCCACCACCGAAAGCCAGTTGCGCCACCTGCTTGTCACGCCACACGGTGACCTGCAGGCGCGTGGACAACGCATTGGTCACACTCACGCCCACGCCGTGCAGACCGCCCGAGAAGCTGTAGGCGCCACCCGACCCCTTGTCGAACTTACCGCCCGCGTGCAGGCGTGTGAACACGATCTCGACCACGGGCACGCCTTCTTCGGGGTGCACACCGAAGGGAATGCCTCGACCTTCGTCTTCCACGCTGACCGAGCCATCGGTGTGCAAGGTCACGCCGATGCGCTTGCCGAAACCAGCCAGGGCCTCGTCGGCCGCGTTGTCGATCACCTCCTGGATGATGTGCAGCGGGTTGTCCGTGCGGGTGTACATGCCCGGACGCTGCTTGACAGGCTCCAGGCCCTTGAGAACACGGATGGAGGATTCGCCGTAGCCGGCGCTGGTTGCGGACTGAGGTTTCGTGGCCATGGGCCGGGATTGTAGGGACACCCGCTCAGCCGGCGCGCCAATGACCCATTTTCCTAATTGAAATACCCCAGCATGCGTTCCAGCGCCGCCGTGAACGGCACCTGCATCATCGGCAGGGTCAGCCACAGCCCGGTGATGCCCACCCCGATGGTCAACGGGAAGCCCACCGAGAAGATGTTCATCTGCGGTGCCACCCGGGCGATCAGGCCCATCACCATGTTGACCAGGGTGAGCATGGCCACGATGGGCAGCGACACCCACAGCCCCAGCTTGAAGATCTCCGCCCCCCAGACCTGGGGCTGCAGCGTGCGGATGAAGGCCAGCGGCTCGGGCGCGATCGGGAACACGTTGAAGCTGCCCACCACCGCCGTGGTCAGCAGCAGGTGGCCGTTCATCACCACGAACAGCCACGCCGCGATCGTGCCGTAGAAGCGGCTCACGGCCGTGGCCTGGGAGCCGGACATCGGATCAAAGAAGGCCGCAAAGTTCAGGCCCATCTGCAGGCCGATGATTTCACCGGCGAACTCGATGGCCGCGAAAATCACGCGCGCTGCAAAGCCGATGGTCACGCCGATCAACAGTTGCTGGATCACCACCATGAGGGCGATGGGCGAATCCAGCGGGATCACCGGCATCTCCGGCAGCGAGGGTTGGGCGCACAGCACGATCAGGATCGCCAGGCCCACGCGCACACGCCGTGGCACCGTGCGCATCGAGAACACCGGCGCGGCCGTGAACAGGCCCAGCACGCGGAAGAACGGCCAGATCCACGGCGATATCCACGCCATGACCTGGGCCTCGCTGAAGGTGACCATGGTCGCGGCCTCAGCCCACCACGCCCGGGATGGACTGCAAGGTGGTGCGGATGAAATCCACCAGCGTGCTGACCATCCAGGGGCCGGCCAGCCCCAGCATCGCGAAGGCGGCCAGCAGCTTGGGCACGAAGGACAGGGTCTGCTCGTGGATCTGCGTGGCGGCCTGCAGAATGCTGATCACCAGACCGACACCCAGCACGACCAGCAGGATCGGGGCGCAGACCATCAGCAGGGTCAGCAGGCCATCGCGGCCGATGGTGAGGACTTGTTGCGGATCCATGGAGGTACGCGAATCAGGTGGCGAAGCTGGCGGCCAGCGAACCCAGCAGCAGGTTCCAGCCATCGGCCAGCACGAACAGCATCAGCTTGAAGGGCAAGGCCACCATCACCGGCGACAGCATCATCATGCCCAGGCTCATCAGCACGCTGGCCACCACCATGTCGATGACCAGGAAGGGGATGAAGATCAGGAAGGCGATCTGGAAGGCCGACTTGAGCTCGCTGGTGACGAAGGCCGGCACCAGCACGCGGAAGGGCACGGCCTGGGGTGTGATCTCGCCCTCGTACTTGGCCAGGTTGGCGAACAGTTGCAGATCGGATTGGCGCGTCTGCTTGCCCATGAACTCGCGGAACGGGCCCTGCCCGCGTTCGAGTGCGTCGTTGAAGCTGATCTGGTTGGCCGCGAAGGGCTGGTAGGCCTCGGTATAGACCTTGTCGATGGTCGGCCCCATCACGAACAGGGTCAGGAACAGCGACAGCCCGATGATGACCTGGTTGGGCGGCGCCGTCTGCGCGCCCAGCGCCTGGCGGGTCAGGCTCAGCACGATCACGATGCGGGTGAAGCCCGTCATCATCAGCACGGCGGCGGGCAGGAAGCTCAGCGCCGTGAAGAACAGCAGCGTCTGGATGGGCACCGAATAACTGTTGCCCGAGGCACCCTGCCCTACCAGCAGCGGCAGGCCGCCCGCTGGCGCCGGGGTGACCTGGCTGCCGGCCTGGGCCCAGACGGCCGCAGGCAGCAGGGTGAGCGCCAGCAGCAGGCCGAACCGCCGCCATGCCGTGGGATTGGAGTTCAAGCGCGGAGGTGCCGATATCGACATGGGGGATTCTGGAATGTGCCTGGGGGGCGCGCGCCTTCAGGCACGGGGGTCTTGCGGGGTGGAGGCCGTGCTGCCCGGCTGACGTTCGGTCACGCGGCGCAGCAACTGCGCGAAAGGCGGCACGGGGCGCACCTGCGCGCCGCCGGGGCATTCGGCCGGTGCGTCCATGGTGTGCAGGGTGTTGATCTGCTGGCCGGTCACGCCCAGCACGAGCCAGGTGCGCTGCTCGCCGCTGTTGACCTCCACGGTGACCACACGCTGGCCATTGCCCAGGCTGATCTGCGCCACGGGGGCCAGCACGGCGGCGCCACCCGTTCCCTGCAGGCCTGCCACGCCGGAGCGCTTGAGCAGCCACAGCGACACCGGAATCAGCGCCAGCACGATCAGCAGCCAGAACACCATCAATGCCGTCGATTGCATCGCTTCTACCCCGGGTTCAGTTGCCTTTGCTGAGACGGCGCATGCGCTCGGACGGCGTCACGATGTCGGTCAGGCGGATGCCGAACTTGTCATTGACCACCACCACTTCGCCCTGGGCAATCAGAAAGCCATTGACCAGCACGTCCATCGGTTCACCGGCCATCGCGTCCAGTTCCACCACGGAACCCTGCGCCAGTTGCAGGATGTTCTTGATGGGAATGCGCGTGCGGCCCAGTTCCACCGTGAGCTGCACGGGGATGTCCAGGATCATGTTGAGGTCGTTGCCCGCCGGGTTGGAGGGCGCAGGCGAGAAGTTCGCGAAGGTGGCCGGTGTCATCTGAGGGGCCGGATCAGCCACCTCGGAGGCCGTGCCGGACGAGGTCTGCTGAGCCAGCGCCGCCTCCCATTCCGCGGCCATCGCATCCTGCTCGTCGCCTTTGGAATCAGGCGGAAATTCGGCGGCAGTATCAGACATTCTTGTCTCCGAGCCAGCCCATGCCGGCGGTGTTGCTGGTGAGCAGCTTCTCGACCCTCAGGGCGTACTTGCCGTTGGAGGTGCCGTAGTAGCACTCGAAAATGGGCACGCCGTCCACCTTGGCCTCCAGCAGCTGGTTGAGGTCCAGCTCGATGAAGTCGCCCGGCTTGAAGGACAGCAGTTGTTCGACGGTGGCTGGCGCCTTGGCCAGCTCGGCCACCACCTCGACTTCGGCGGACTGGATCTGCTGCTGCAGCAGCTTGACCCAGCGACGGTCGGGTTCGGCCGAATCGCCCTGGATGGACGAGTACAGGATGTCGCGGATCGGCTCCAGCGTGGAGTACGGAATGCAGAAGTGCACCGTGCCGCTGGTCTCGCCGATTTCCAGCGTGAACGAGGTGCACACCACGATCTCGCTGGGCGTGGCGATGTTGGCGAACTGGGGCTGCATCTCCGAGCGCTGGTAATCCAGCTCGACCGGGTAGATGCCCTTCCAGGCGCGGGCGTATTCGGCCGTGATGACCTCGATCAGGCGCTGGATGATGCGCTGCTCGGTGGCCGAGAAATCACGGCCTTCGATACGTGTGTGGAACTTGCCGGCACCGCCGAACAGGGCGTCGATCACCGCGAAGACCAGCGTCGGGTCGCACACCACCAGGCCCGAACCCCTCAGGGGCCGCACGGCCATGATGTTGAAGTTGGTGGGAACAACGATCTCGCGCAGGAAGGCGCTGTACTTCTGCACCTTGATACCGCCCACCGACACTTCGGGCGAACGGCGGATCAGGTTGAACAGACCGATACGGATGTTGCGCGCGAACCGCTCGTTGATGATCTCCATCGTGGGCATGCGCCCACGGACGATCCGCTCCTGGCTGGCCAGGTTGTAGTCGCGGATGCCACCGGTTGGAGCTTCTTCCTGCTCCAGCTTCTGGCTTTCGCCTGTGATGCCCTGCAGCAGGGCATCGACTTCATCTTGCGAGAGGATTTGCTGGTTCATGGCGACTCACTCTACTGCGCGCCTGCCGTGTCACTGCACGATGAAGTTGGAATAGTGCACATGCACGATAGGGTTGTAGGGCTCGGCGGCCTTTTTCTTCTTCTTTTTCTTCTTGGGAGCTTCTTCCTCGCCGGTGTCCTCGTCCTCGTCAGGATCAGGCACCTCGTAGCCCATGGAGCGGGCGGTCTCGCGGCGGATTTCCTCGGCCAGCTTCTGCTTGCCTTCGGTGCTCAGCAGATCTTCGCTGTTCTTGTGCGACAGGATCAGCAGGATGCCGTTGCGGATGGCCGGCATGTAGTTCTTGATCTCGTCGGCCATCTTGGGATCGTCCACCTGCAGGTTGATGCCGACCTGCGCGTAGCGGTCCGCATCCTTGTCGGCCAGGTTGACAGTGAAAGGGTCCAGGGGCACGAAGGTGGGCGGCTTGCCGTCGGCAGCCTTTTCCTTGGGCTTGGCCTTTTCGGCAGGAGCCTCGTGCTCTTCGTCACCCTCGCCAGCCTCGGCGTGGGTGCTCTTCTTCATCAGCAGCACGGCCGCGGCGCCACCACCGAGCACCACCAGGGCCAGCACGGCCACAATGATGATGATCAGTTTCTTCGAGCCGCCGCCCTTGGGGGCGGCTTCAGCGGCGGGGGCGGGTGCGGCAGCCATGCATGAATCTCCGTTTCAGTCTGTGCCTCGATTATTCGAGGCGGAGCTTTTTGCAATGTGCGAATAAGCCGCCCTTAATGCCGGTTGATTCTCCCGGACACCAGGGACCCGCAGGTCAGGCGTACAGGTCCAGCCCACCCGGGCGGGCCGCCGGGCGCGGAACGGGCTGCAAGGCCCCCTGTGCGTCCACATCCGCCTGCTCGGCGCCCAGGCCACCGCCGCTCCAGGCCATGCTGCGCGCCTGGCCATCGCCCTGCCCCTGTTGCTGCTGGGCCCAGGCCTGGCTGGCGCTCTGGTCGGACACGCCGCCACCGGCAAGGCTCAGGCCGGCATCCTCCAACGCGGAGGAAAGGGCCGGCAGGCTGGCCTCCAGGGCCTGGCGTGTTTCGGCATGCGCCGCCGCGAAGTCCACCTGGGCGTTCTGGCCATCCATCACGATGCGGATGTGCACGGGGCCCATGTCTTCAGGATTCAGGCGCAATTCAGCCGTCATCTGACCGTTGGCCGGCGTGCCCGACACCCACATGCCCACGCGTTCAGCCAGGGCCTGCTTGAAGTCAGGGCTGTCGACCGGGGTGGGCAGGGTGGCGCTGGCATGCGTGGTCACCTCGCTGGTGGGGCCCGAGGGACCGGCCGGACGAGCCATCTCACGCGCCATCAGCGCATTGAAATCCAGCGGCGAGGCCTTGTCCTGGGTGGCCAGGGCCGCCACATTGCCCTGGGTGTCGCCCATCAGGGCTTTCGGATCGACCTTGCCGGATGCCTGGCCCATCAGCTGGGTGGTCAGGGACGCCGTGGCGGTGGGCAGCGGCGCGCCCTTGCCTCCGGCAGCACCTTGCAGATCGGGGGCCTGGGTGGTGCCTGCGGCGGTGGCGGCACCGTCTGTCAAGGCCCCTTCGGCGTCCAGGGCCTGAGCAGCCTCACCGCCCTGCGACAGGGAGGACAACCAGGCCATCATGGCGGCAGGGTCGGAGGACACGCCTGCCGGGGGCTGCAGCTCACGCACCTGGGCTGCGCCCTCTCCTTGGGCGGTGGAGAACTTGACCTCGTCGGTGCGTTGCTCTTGCGCATCGCCCTTGGCCTGCGTCTTGTCGGCCTTGCCAGTCTTGTCCGCTCGGGCCTCGGCCTTGTCGGCGCCATCGGCCTGCCTGGCCTTGGCCCTGGAATCCTGAGCCTGCCTGGAACCGTTGCTCTTCTGAGCCTGCTTGGTGGCCTGCTGCGAGGCGGACGCCTGCGAATCGTTCTGCGCCGGCTTGTTTGCCGCCTGGGCAGGCTTGGGCTGCAGCTGCGTCGTGGTGTGCACCGCCGCCTTGGCGCGCAGGGCCTGGTTGGCAGCCAGGTTGGCCTGCTGGTTGGCGGCCGCCATCGGCAGGCTGGCTTGTGCGCTGGCCTGGGGCGTCTGGTACTGCGACATCAGCTTGGCGAAAGTCTGGCTGTCACTGCCCTGCCCTTTGCCGAGCACGTCGGCCAGGGTGGCGCCCCCCACACCGGAGGCGGCACCCTGCGGCTGCGTGCCAGGCTTGTTCAGCAGGGACGGCAGATTCTGGAAGCTCGTGCTCATCGGTGTTCTCGCTTATGTAAGGTGGGCGATCGACGTGGCGTCAGGTCGCATCAATGAGAGGACGGCGGCAGGTTGCCCTTGGCAGACATCGGGCCCGCAGGCGCCGACGCCATCAGGCGCGCAGCCATTTCATCGGTAGCCTTCTGCTCGCGGCGCATCTCGCGCTGGGCCTGTTCCTTCTCACGGCGCTGCAGCAATTGGGTGACCGCGGCGACCTTGCGCTCGCGCTCGATCAGCTCCGTGCGGCAACGCTCCATGGCCTGGTCGAACTGCTCGCAGCGGCGGTGCTGGTCATTGACGGCATCGCCCAGACGGGCCATGAAATCCTGGTAGCAGCGCATGATCTCCATGCCGCCCGCCTGACGGAACTGGGTCTGCCAGCGGGTCTGGTACTGGTCGCGGAAATCCTGCAGGGATTGCAGTTGCTGACGGGAGCCTTCGTGGGCCTTGCGGCTGACCTCGAACTGCGCCAGCGCCGCGTCACGGGCCTCTTCGGCCTGCTCCAGCAGGGTGATCAGTGGTTGCGAGGGATTCACGATGGGCTCCAGTCAGCTTGGGTCTTGGCCAAAGGCTTTTCTTCACCCCTGTACGATGGCACGTAACTGCCCCACACTGTCGGTCAAAGTAGCGGGTGTATGCATGTCTTGTTGAAGCATGCCCACCATGTGGGGATGGACTCTGACCGCCAGATCCAGCTCAGGATCCCCGCCGGGCGTGTAGGCGCCCAGCTGAATCAGGTCGCGCGCCTTGCTGTAGCGGGACCACAGCTGGCGGAAACGGCGTGACGAATCGATGTGCTCGTGCGAGGCCACGTTGTGCATCACCCGCGATGCGGAACGCTCGATGTCGATGGCCGGGAAGTGTCCGGACTCGGCCAGCTCGCGTGACAGAACGATGTGACCATCCAGGATCGCACGGGCCGCGTCGGCGATGGGATCCTGCTGATCATCTCCCTCCGAGAGCACCGTGTAAAACGCCGTGATGGACCCATGGCCATTGAGGCCGTTGCCACTGCGCTCCACCAGTTGCGGCAGCTTGGCGAAGCAAGACGGCGGATAGCCCTTGGTCGCCGGCGGCTCGCCGATGGCCAGCGCGATTTCACGTTGTGCCATGGCATACCGGGTCAAGGAATCCATCAGCAGCAGCACATGCAGCCCCTCGTCGCGGAAATGCTCCGCCACGGCGGTGGCATACGCGGCGCCCTGCATGCGGGTCAGCGGCGGCGCATCGGCCGGCGCGGCCACCACCACGGAGCGGGCCAGGCCCTCTTCACCCAGGATGTCCTCGATGAATTCCTTGACTTCACGCCCCCGCTCGCCGATCAGGCCCACGACGATGACGTCGGCCTGGGTGTAGCGGGCCATCATGCCCAGCAGCACGCTCTTGCCCACGCCGGAGCCGGCGAACAGGCCGATCCGCTGGCCACGGCCCACGGTCAGCATGGAATTGATGGCGCGCACGCCTGTGTCCAGCGGCAGACGCACCGGGTCGCGCTCCATCGCGTTGATGGCGCGGCGCACCAGGGGTTCGCTGCGCACGTGCGTGAGCGGGCCGCGCTTGTCCAGCGGCTCGCCCTGCGCATCGACGACCCGGCCCAGCAGGCCGCTGCCGATGGGCAGATGGCGGGTGCGGTCTTCGCTGCGGCGCCAGGGGTGGCTGGGGCGTCCCAGCAGTGGCGGGTTGATCGGCAAGGCGCGCGGCACCACGCGGGCGCCGCTGGCCAGGCCATGCACCTCGGCCGTGGGCATCAGGTAGGCACGGTCACCGGCGAAGCCGACCACCTCGGCCAGCACGGGGGTGGCCTCCATGCGCATCTCGGAGTGGATCTCGCACACGGCGCCCACTGGCAGGCGCAGGCCCGCAGCCTCGAGCACCAAGCCGGCCACGCGCACCAGCTTGCCCTGATTCTCCAGGGGCTGGGGCGCGCCAGCACAGGCATCGAGGTCTTCCAGGAAGCGGTTCCACTTGTCCATGGACACATCGCGCCGGGTCTGCAGGGGCATGTTCATGACGCGCCCTCCATGTCATCGGCCCATGGGGCCTGTGTCGCCCCGGGGGTAATGGGGCCATGCCAGTCGGTGTTGACGCCCATGGCGGCCGCCACCTTGTGCCAGCGCGCCTCCACGCTGGCGTCCACCACGGCGATGTCCGATTCGACGATGCAGCCGCCCTGGCTCACATGCGGGTCGGCCACCAGGCGGGCACCGCGCGACTGCATCTGCTCTTCCAGGGCCCCCTGGGCCAACGCATGGTCTTCCGGGTTCAGGCGCAGCACCACCTGGCGGGCCGAGCTCAGCAGGGTGCTCATCGCATCCTCGGCCACGGTCAACACCAGTTCGGGGCGCAGCGAGATCTCACTGCGCACCACCTGGCGGGCCAGCTCCAGCGCCACACCGGCAATGCGGCCGGAGAGCTGCTGCTCCAGCGATTCGAGACGGCCGTGCAGATCGTTCACGAGCGCGCCGACCTGGTCGCTCATGAAAGCCGCCATCTGGGCTGCCTGAGTCTGCTTGTAGCTCTCCAGGGCAGACAGGCCATCGCGGTAGCCGTCCTGGTAGCCAGCCTGGCGCGCATCACGCGCCACAGCCTCCACATCCACCGGCGGCGGTTCGGGCTCGGCAGTCTGGACCGCACTGGCCGGATGGGCCGATCCGGGCTTGCCATCGGGAACGCCGCCGATGTGGGCACCGGCCGGGCCTGGCGCCTGCGCGCGGGCAGGGCCCTGGCCCTGTGCGCCAGCCACGCCGGCGCGCACGGCGAACGGCGCCTTGTGCACACCACCGCCCGCGGGCGATTGACCGGGCGCGGACTTGACCACGTTGGGGTCTTCGAGATTCTCCGGCGCCCAGGCGGAAAAGCCCCGCAGCTCTTCACGCGGGATGAAGCGCGTGTAGCTGTTGGGCGTGCCGGGCGCGACACCACCGGGCGGCTGCTGCGTCTTGTCAGACGTACTCATCGTCGCCTCCGCTCGCCAGCACGATCTGACCTTCGTCGGCCAGACGGCGGACGATCTTCAACATTTCCTTCTGCTCGCCCTCGACCTCGGAGAGTTTGACCGGGCCGCGCGAATCCAGGTCCTCGCGCAGCGTTTCGGCCGCACGGCTGGACATGTTGCGGAACACCTTGTCGCGGATTTCCGGCGAAGCGCCCTTGAGCGCGATGATGAGCGATTCGGTCTGCACTTCCTTGAGCAGGGCCTGGAAGCCCTTGTCGTCCAGCTTGGCCAGGTCGTCGAACACGAACATGTTGTCCATGATCTTCTGGGCCAGGTCGCCGTCGGCCTCGCGGATGTAGTCCAGCACGGATGTCTCCACGGCGGAGCCCATCAGGTTGATGATCTCGGCGGCCGGCTTGACGCCCCCCAGGGACTGGCGGCGCACCTGCGTGCCACCGGCCAGCACGCGGGACATCACCTCGTTGAGGTCACGCAATGCGGCAGGCTGGATACCATCGAGCGTGGCGATGCGGATCATCACCTCGTTGCGGTGACGATCACTGAAGTATTTGAGCGCGCCCGACGCCAGGTCCGGATCCAGATGCACCAGGATGGCGGCCACGATCTGCGGGTGCTCGTTGCGCAGCAGTTCGGCCACCGAGGCTGGATCCATCCACTTCAGGCTCTCGATGCCGGCCACATCGCTGGTCTGGATGATGCGATCGATCAGCAGGTTGGCTTTCTCCTCGCCCAGCGCCCGGCGCAGCACGGCCTTGACGTACTCGTCGGTATCCGACACCAGCGAGCCCACCTCGGCGGCCTCGGTTGCAAAGCGGGACAGCACCGCATCCACGCGCTCGCGAGACACCGTCTTCAGGCGCGCAATGGTCTCGCCCAGGCTCTGCACCTCCTTGGGCTCGAGCTGCTTGAAGACCTCGGCGGCTTCGTCTTCGCCGAGGGACATCAGCAGGATGGCGGCGTCTTCTAGTCCTTGCTCGTCCATGATGCGGTGTTATTCCTTGTTCACCCAGGCGCGCACGATGCCCGCCATGGCGACCGGGTTGTCCTTGGCCATCTGGCGCGCGGCCTCGAGGCGACGGTCGGGACCGCCAGGCGGCTCCAGGGCCGGCAGCACTTCGCTGGCCGTCTCCAGCCCAGGCAACTGCTGTTCGTCATCCACCACAGCGTTGAGTCTGGACTTGCTTTCATCCTTGGGGGGCTTGGCCGCGTTGATCGCAGGGCGAATCGCACCGAACACCACGATCAGGGCCAGCAGCGTCATGGCACCGGGCACCAGCAGCGAGCGCATCCACTCCTGCGTGCTGGGATCCTTCCAGAATGGCGTCTCTTCGGTCTCTTCTTTCACTTGCTGGAACGGGGCGGTGATCAGCTTGACCGAATCGCCACGCTGTTCGTTGAAGCCGATGCCCTCCTTGACCAGGGCGGTGAGCTTGTCCAGCTCTTCCTGATTCAAAGGCGTCGTGGTGGTCTTGCCCTTGGCATCCGTCTTGGTGATGTGGTTGATCACGACGGCGGCGTTCAGGCGCTTGACCGTGCCAGAGGCATTGCGCGTCACGCGCACCGTCTTGTCGACCTCGTAGTTGGTCACGGCATCGCGGCGGCTGGAGCCACCGCCACCCGCGCCATTGGCCTGGGTGCCCTGCAGCGGCTGGGATGCGCCATTGATCGGCGCAGTGGCGGGCGTGGGCGGCTGGTTGCTCATCGCACCGGGCACACCGGTGGGCTGGGCATTGGAACCACCAGCACCGTTCATCTGCTCGCTGGTCTGCTGACTGCGCACCGCGGCGGTGGTCGGCGTCTGGTTGGGCTTGAACTCTTCGGCGGTGGATTCAGTCTGTGAAAAATCCAGGTCGGCCGTCACCTGTGCACGCAGGTTGTCCTTGCCCACCACGGGCTCCAGCAGATCACGGATGCGCTGCGTATAACCGGTTTCCATCTGACGCACATATTGCAGTTGCTTGGCGTCCAGACCGGCCTGGTCCACATCCACGCCTTCGGCCTGGCCCGACAACAGGGCACCGCTCTGGTCCACCACGCTGACCGACTTCGGCGACATCTCCGGCACGCTGGACGACACCAGGTGCACGATGCCCGCGACCTGGCCCTTGTCCAGGGTGCGGCCCGCATACATGCTCAGGATCACCGAAGCCGAGGGCTTTTGCTGATCACGGAAAAAACCGTTCTGGTTGGGCAGCGCCAGGTGCACGCGGGCCGATTCGACACCCGACAGCGTCTGGATGGAACGGGTCAGCTCGCCCTCCAGGCCGCGCTGGAAATTCAGGCGTTCCTGGAACTGCGTCACGCCGAAGCGCTGGGTTTCCATCAGCTCGTAACCTGCCACCGAGCCCTTGGGCAGGCCGGCCGAGGCCAGCTTCAGACGCACGTCGTGCACCTTGTCGGCGGGCACCATGATGGCCGCGCCGCCGTCCGTGTACTTGTAAGGCACGTTCATCTGCTGCAACTGGGCCAGGATGGCCCCGCCGTCCTTGTCGGACAGGTTGTTGTACAGCACGCGGTACTCGGCCTGATTGCTCCACATCATCATGGCCACGAAGATGGCCAGCAACGCCGCGATGCCGCCACCCAGCATCAGCTTGCGCTGCATGGGCAGGGCCTGGACACGCTGAACGAACCCCAGGGGCGAGGTCTCGCTCGCCGAGCCGGGGGCTGGCGAAGTCAGGTTCTGAGCTTGAGCGACGGTGACATCCATGGGGCTGATCTGCGTGAGGGCCACGCACCGAGATCACACGATGCCGCAAACCCTTCAAGTACGGGCCTCATTATTGGGAACGCCGCGGTAAAAAATGCCGGGAACAGCCAGCCAAATGGGGACCACTTCCCACCATCGGACACGGGTTCGCCCGGCTAGGATGCCAACCGTGGTGAGATCCATCACACCTTGTCGTCTTCTGCGGTATCGGCACCATGGACCTGAAACTTAAGCCTTTTGATTTCGCCCAGGCCGCGTCCCGCGCCGGCATGGCCGACGTGGCGCAGCGAGTGCAGGCCAAGACACGCCTGGATGCCTTGGGCAACGGCGGCGCCAAGGTCGAGTCGCCCAGCTTCCAGACTGCGTTTTCCAGCGCGCTCAAGGGTGTGAGCCAGGCCCAGAACCAGGCCACGTCGATGCAGCGCGAAGTGCAGTTCGACAACCCCACCGTCAGCCTGGAAGAAACCATGATCGCCATGCAGAAGGCGCAACTGGGTTTCCAGTCGGCCGTTCAAGTGCGCAACAAGCTGGTTCAGGCGTATACCGATATCATGAACATGCAGGTCTGATACCGGCGCACGGCCTTCAGAACCCAATCAACCCTCGCTCGCCGGCGCACGTCCGGAAAACACGGGTCAGCCTGCCGTCCTGACGGAGCCCCCTTGAGCCACCCTACCCCGGCGCAGGCTGATGCGCCCCTGTCTCCCATCCTGCCTCTGTGGCAGCTGCTGGTCTGCGGCGCCCTGGTCGTCACCCTGTCGATGGGCATCCGCCACGGCTTCGGGCTGTGGCTTCAGCCCATCTGCATGGAGCGCGGCTGGAGCCGCGAGTCCTACTCTTTCGCACTGGCCATCCAGAACCTGGTGTGGGGCCTGGCCGGCCCACTGGTGGGCTGGTGGGCCGACCGCAAAGGCGCCACCGCCCCCCTGTGGCTGGGCGCCCTGCTCTACGCCGTGGGCCTGTGGGGCATGGCCAGCAGCACCAACCTCACCCTTTTCACCCTCAGCACCGGCATCCTGATCGGCTGCGCGCAGGCCTGCAGCACCTACGCGGTCGTGTACGGCGTGATCGGGCGCCACGTCAGCGCGCAGCAGCGCTCCTGGGCGATGGGCATCACCGCGGCAGCAGGGTCGTTCGGGCAGTTCCTGATGATCCCGCTGTCGAGCTCGCTGATCGCCGGCATCGGCTGGCAACCCGCCCTGTGGGCCCTGGCACTGACCGCACTGCTGATCGTGCCCTTGGGTTGGGGACTGCGCGCAGACCGCCCTGCGCCCGCCCGTGCCACGACGCCCGCAGCCGGCCAGGCCAACGGCACACCGCCTTCCGGCCCCGATCCGCATGGCCCGACCTCGGCCCTGGCCGCCCTGCGAGAAGCCCTGAGCCATCCTAGCTACCAGCTGCTGACCGCCGGGTACTTCGTGTGTGGCTTCCAGCTCGCCTTCATCGGCGTGCACCTGCCCAGCTATCTCAAGGACCACGCCCTGCCCGGCCATGTGGCCACCACCGGGCTGGCCCTCATTGGCCTGTTCAACATCTTCGGCACCTACGGCATCGGCTGGCTGGGCCAGCGCTGGTCCAAGCCCTACCTGCTGGCCGGCATCTATGCGCTGCGGGCCGTGGCGATGCTGTGTTTCATCGCAGCGCCACCGACGGCCCTGAGCGTGGGCATCTTCGCCGCCACGATGGGCGTGCTGTGGCTGTCCACCGTACCGCCCACCAACGCCATCGTGGCGCAGATGCTGGGCGTGCGCCACCTGTCGATGCTCGGCGCGGTGGTCTTCCTCTCGCACCAACTGGGGTCCTTCTGCGGCGTGTGGCTGGCCGGCCATCTCTACGACCTGACAGGCAGCTACCAGGTGGTCTGGTGGATCGCCATCGCCCTGGGGGTCACCGCCGCCGTGCTCAACCTGCCTGTGCGCGAGCACCAGCCGCCCAAGGGCCGCCTGGGCGGCGCGACCGCCTGATTGCGCCACGCCCCGCATGCCATGAACACCGCGCAACGCCTTCTCGCCAGCCTCGTGCTCGTGCTGATACTGGCCGGCGTGTTCACGTGGTACTTTCAGCCCGGCCTGCTGGTGGACCTGTCTACCTGGCTGGCCACCTGCATGCCAAGCTGACCCCACTGAGCCCCCGCTCGCAGCAGGACGCCCACAAATTCGCGCAACCCAGGCCATGTCCAGGCCACATTGGCACTTCGCCGTTCCGAAACCACCATGGCACAACACGTCACCATCATCACCGGCGCCTCCGACGGCATCGGCGCCGAACTGGCCCGCCAGATCGCGGCGCGCGATGGCGCCACCGCGACGCTGGTGCTGGCCGCCCGCAGCCAGGACAAGCTGGCCGAGGTGGCCAAGGCCTGCGAAGCCCACGGCGCCCATGTCTTCGTGCGCCCCACTGACGTCGGCCAACAGGCCGACTGCGAAGGCCTGATCGCCGACACGGTGGCCCGCTACGGTCGCATCGACACCCTGGTCAACAACGCCGGCATGTCGGCCCACGCCCTGCTGGACGAAGTGAAGGACATGGCCTGGTACGAGCATTTGATGCGCATCAACCTGTGGGGCAGCGCCTGGTGCACCCATGCCGCACTGCCCCACCTCAAAGCCAGCCGGGGGCTGGTGGTGGCCGTCTCCAGCCTGGCCGGCCTGGTGGGCGTGCCCGGACGCACCGCCTACAGCGCCTCCAAATTCGCCATGACAGGCTTTTTCGAAGCTTTACGCGTGGAGATGGCCCCCCATGGCGTGGGCGTGACCATCGCCTACCCGGGCGTGGTCGCCACCGAGATTCGCTACCGCGGCTTCAACGCCCAGGGCCAGGCGGCCGGCAAGAGCGGTCTGGACGAGCGCGGTGCCATGAGCGTGGAGACCTGCTCGCGCCTGATCCTGGACGGCATGGCCAGCCGCCAGCGCGACATCGTGATGAGCGCCAAAGGCAAACTTGGGCGCTGGATGAAGCTCCTGGCGCCGGGGCTGGTGGACCGCATGGCCCTGGCCGCCCTGAAAAACGACGTTCGGCCCCATTAGAATCTTCAGATTCTCAGGACACAGACATGAAACCGATTCTTGGCAGTATTGTTGCGCTGATCACCCCGATGCACGACGACGGCAGCGTGGACTATGACGCCCTGCGCCGCCTGATCGACTGGCACATCGCTGAAGGCACGGACTGCATCGGCGTGGTCGGCACCACGGGCGAGTCGCCCACCGTTTCCGTCGAGGAGCACTGCGAGATCATCCGCGTGGCCGTCGAGCAGGCTGCTGGCCGCGTGCCCATCATGGCCGGCGCCGGCGCCAACTCCACCCGCGAGGCCATCGAGCTCAGCCAGTTTGCCAAGAAAGTCGGCGCCGACTGCACCCTGCAGGTCGTGCCCTACTACAACAAGCCGACGCAGGAAGGCATCTACCAGCACTTCAAGGCCATCGCCGAGGCCGTGGACATCCCCCAGATGCTCTACAACGTGCCCGGCCGCACCGTGGCCGACATGACGCCGGAAACCGCCTTGCGCCTGGCCCACCTGCCCGGCGTGTTCGGCATCAAGGAAGCCACCGGCAACCTCGAGCGCGCCGCCTGGCTGATCAAGCAAGCGCCCAAGGGCTTCCACATCTACTCGGGCGATGATCCCACCGCCGTCGGCCTGATGCTGCTGGGCGGCCACGGCAACGTCAGCGTCACCGCCAACGTGGCGCCCAAGGCCATGGCCGAGCTGTGCAAGGCCGCCATCGCCGGCGATGCCAAGCGCGCGGTCGCGCTTCACATGCAACTGCTGCCGCTGCACAAGCACCTGTTCACCGAGCCCAACCCCATTCCCGTCAAATGGGCCCTGGCCCGCATGGGCAAGGCCGGCCACACACTGCGCCTGCCGCTCACACCGCTCAGCCCTGCCGCGCAGCCCGTCGTCGACGCTGCGCTGCGCGAAAGCGGCGTGCTCTGAGCCGCCCCAACCCACTGTTTTCTTCCCGGCCCACCGGCCCCAACCACCGGCCTCTTCACGGTCCGTCCATAGTCACCATGCCGATCCAACACATCTCCGCCCGCCAGACCCTGGTGGCATCCGCCTGCGTGCTGTCCGCGCTGGCCACCGGCTGCTCTACGGTGAGCAATGCACTGAGCAACGACAAGGTGGACTACCGCAGCACCGGTGCCAAGGCCGTTAACCTGGAAGTTCCCCCTGACCTGACACAGCTCAGTGGCCAGGCGCGCTATTCCCTGGCCTCGCCGGGCACTGTCTCGGCCAATACCTTCAGCCAGCAGCAACAGCAGGCCCAGAACCCCGGTGTGGCCACGGCCCCCGCTGTGGCGCCTGGCACCGTTGGCGGCGTGACCCTGCAGCGCGATGGCCAGGTGCGCTGGCTCACCGTGAACCAGCCACCCGAGCAGGTCTACAACCTGGTGCGCGACTTCTGGACGGAAAACGGCTTCGAGCTGACCATCGACCAGCCCCAGGCCGGCCTGATGGAGACCAACTGGTCCGAAAACCGCGCCAAGCTGCAGCAGGATGGCCTGCGCAATCTGGTCGGCAAGATCATCGACAACCTCTACGACACGGGCGAGCGTGATCAGTACCGCACCCGCATCGAACGCACCGCCAAAGGCTCGGAGATCTACATCGGCCACCATGGCCTGATCGAGATCTACACCGATGGCCGCAAGGAACAGACGACCTGGAAAGCACGCCCCTCCGACCCCGCGCTGGAAGCCGAGATGCTCTCACGCCTCATGGTCAAGCTGGGCACCCCCAAGGAAGCCGCCAAGGCCACGCTGACGGCAGACCAGGGCAATGCCGCTGCCGCCACCGCACCGCGCAGCCGCTTGACCGCAGACGGCCTGTCCGTGGCCTTCAGTGGCAATTTCGACCAGGCCTGGCGCCGTGTGGGCCTGGCCCTGGACCGCGGCGGCTTCACGGTCGAGGACCGTGATCGCAGCGCCGGTGTCTACGAGGTTCGACTGGCCTCCACCAAGCCCGAAGAAAAGCCGGGCCTGCTCAGCCGCATGACGGGCTGGTTCAGCAGCAAGCCCGCCACCGACACGCTCACCCGCTATCGCCTGAAGGTGAGCAGCCAGGGTGATGCCGCCTCCGTGACGGTGCTGGGCAGTGATGGCAAGGCCATCAATACCGAGAGCGCCAAGGACGTGGCCAAGCAGTTGTCCGCCAATTTGGAATGACCCGATGATCGGGTGATGCCAGATATTCCATCCCCCACGAATTGGGGGATTAAAAGCAGAAGCCCGGCATGGCCGGGCTTTTTGTTTACGGCTTGTAGCGTAGATTTCAAGCAGACGCAGACGCCTGTCGACTTCTAAAACACACAGACGTAAAAAAGCCGCTCAATGAGCGGCTTTTCGATTCCCTGAGAACAGAGATCAGTTCGAAGCAGCGCTGGCGGCATCCGAAGCAGCTTCCACAGCAGCCGAAGCGGCGTCGGAAGCAGCGGTGGCAGCGGTGTCGACGGCAGCGGAAGCAGCGTCGGTGGCAGCGGAAGCAGCGTCAACAGCCGACGAAGCGGCGTCGGAAGCGGCGGAAGCGGCGGCGTCAGCGGCAGCTTCTTCCTTCTTGCCGCAAGCGGCCAGAGCCATGGCAGCGATCAGCGAAGCCAGCAGGAGCGACTTTTTCATGCTTGTGTCCTCAAAAGGTGTGTCAAAAACCGGAAAGCGATTGGAACTGTGCTTGGAACCACTGGCCCCAAGAATATGAGACCGCAGTTGTTTGGATGTGGCGCACCAATGAGATGCGCCGCATTCAAACCGCGATTATATGCTGCTTCGGGCTATTCCCTATAAGCCCAATGTCGTTGCCGGCATAGCCTCTATGGACCGTTGCGAAATCACATCACCGGCTTGCCACCATTCGCGCAAAGTGCTCGGCAGGCGGCTCCACAAACCGGTTCCATGCTCCACATCCAGCAGCGAGATCCCCAGTGCGCCCTCCAGGACCAGCATTGGCTGCACAGTTTGCAGCGCGGAGGCCTCGTCCTCTGGCAGTACCTTGCAACTGAGTTTGTGCGCCCACGTCGTGCGCCAGCGCACCCACCGAGGATGCTGCCTGGGTACATGCCCCCAGTCGGCCGCCAGCATGGTGCACTGCAGATGGCGCCCGCCCAGCGCCCACTGCTCCAGCGCTTCCACGCAGGCCTTCTCACCCAGGGGCCACTGGGTGTAGTTCGCATCGACCATCAGCAGCGCGGCAGGTTCTGACGCGGCCTGGGCCAGCAGGGCCCGCACGGCATCGGCCCAGGCCGCCCAGCCGTCGAGGCGGCCACTGTCGTGCGCAGGATCGGACCAGGGGGCATTCATCGCGATTTCCTCCGTATTGATCGGGCTTAGCGGCTCACGGCGCCGGGTGCAGCCAGCCGTCTTCAGACCACTGATCAAGCAATTCGCGGGCATCGGGGCTCGCACTGGCGACATCCCGCGCACCGAGCCTACGGGCATCGGCCAGACGGCGCAAGAGGCGCGCATCGGCACCGGCCGCGCGCCAGGATTCGCCGTTGGCAAAGAGGTGCTTGTCGTCGTACATCATGCGCGTGCGGGGATCGAGCACCACGCCCACGCCATCGGGCAAAGGGTCCCCCAGCTGGAACCACACCTTGGGCTTGGGCTCGGTCAGGACTTCGCCCAGGGCGGCGTACAGCTGCTGCGGATCGCGCAGGGCGCGCGTGACGGCATCGCGCGCAAAAGCCTGCAGATCGGCAGGCATGCGGCCGGGCTCGGTGGTGGCGGGCTGCGCAGGGTCCTTGTACAGCTGGCGCCTGCTGTCGTCCAGGTTCTCCGCCACCCGCACCAGCAGCTCGGCAGCAAGCCCGGTCGCGTCGGGCGCACGGAATCCGATGGAACAGGTCATGCATTCGCCGCCTTCGGCGATGCCATCGTGGGCCCAGCGCGGTGGCAGGTAGAGCATGTCGCCGGGCTCTAGCACCCATTCCTCCTCGGCCTCGAAATGGCTGAGGATCTTGAGCGGCACGTCGGGCAGCAGGCTGTCGTCCTTGAGGCGGCCAATGCGCCAGCGGCGCCGGCCATGCACCTGCAGCAAGAACACATCGTATGAATCGTAATGCGGGCCCACGCCCCCGCCTTCGGTGGCGTAGGAGATCATCAGGTCGTCAAGCCGGGCCTCGGGCACGAAGCGAAAGCGTGACAACAGTTCGTGTGCTGCCGGCACGTGCAGGTCCAGGCCCTGCACCAGCAGCGTCCAGGCGGGCTGGTTGAGCGGCGGCAGTGCGCGACGGGCCAGCGGGCCGTGCGCCAGCCGCCAGCCGGCCGCCACCGGGCCGGCCTTGGCCTTGCCCCGCCCCTTGACGGGGTGGGGCGCCCCATGCTGCTCATGAACGATCAGACGCGACTCCACATCCTCCTGCCCGGCCAGCGCAAACAGCGCTGCACGGTCCAGCGGCGGCTTCACGCCAGGCACGGCCTGGCGGATCAGCAACGGCTTCTTCTGCCAATGGCGGCGCATGAAGGCCTCGGGGGACAGGCCACCCAGCAGGGGCGTGGGCATGCCCAGCGCGACGCCCTCGGGCTGGCGGGCAGCGTGCGGGGCCTTGTGTTTTTCAGTCAGGGTCTTTGGGCTGTTCATAGGGCGCCATTGTGCGGCGTGAGATGATTCGGGGCATGGACATTCGCAACCCCTGCGTGGTGAGCCTGACCTGGCGTCTCGAAGACGCCCAAGGCGAGCTCATCGATGAATTGAACGAGCCGATGGAATTCTTCTTCGGCGGAGACGACCTGCTCAGCAAGGTCGAAGAGGCTTTGATGGGCCAATCCACGGGCTTCGAAGCCGCCCTGCACCTGGAGCCCGAGCATGCCTTCGGTGACTACCACAGTGATTTGGTGTTCTTCGAGCCGCGCGAGATCTTCCACGAGGCTGTCGAGGAGGGCATGCAGTTCGATGGCCCGCCCGAAGGCAGCCAGACGCCGGACATGCCCAAGGACGCGATCTACACCGTCACCGAGGTGTATGACACCCACGTGGTGATGGACGGCAACCACCCGCTGGCCGGCATCGCGCTGAACCTGTCGCTCAAGGTGATCGACGTGCGCGAGGCCACCGAGGAAGAGATCGAACAGGGCTCGGTGGCCCAGTCTATCTTCAGCTTCGCGCCGGAAGGTGGCGAAGCTGGTGCGGACGAGGACATCCCTCCGGGCGCCACGCTGCACTGAGCCGCACAGCGGTGCGGGCAGATCAGGCCTTGCCGGTGGAGCCGAAACCGCCCTGCCCGCGTTCGGTGCCCGCACCGAACTCGCTGACCACGTTGAAGCAGGCCTGTACCACGGGCACGATCACCAGTTGCGCGATGCGCTCCATCGGCTGGATCGTGAACGCAACGCTGCCACGGTTCCAGCAACTGACCATCAGGGGGCCCTGGTAGTCCGAATCGATCAGGCCTACCAAGTTGCCCAGCACGATGCCGCTCTTGTGGCCCAGGCCGGAGCGCGGCAGGATCATGGCCGCCAGGTTGGGATCCCCCAGGTGCACCGACAGCCCGGTGGGAATGAGTTCGGCCTGGCCCGGCTGCAGCACGAGGGGCTGGTCCAGGCAGGCGCGCAGGTCCAGACCGGCGCTGCCGGGCGTGGCGTAGGCAGGCAGAACCTCGGCCATGCGCGGGTCCAGGATCTTCAGGTCGACGGATACGGTGCTCATCGGAGGGCTCGATCTGGCAAGGGGTGGTGGAGGGGACGAGGCGGCTTCAGCGGCCAGCAACCCGCAGGCGCGCAGCGATGTCGTGCATCAGTTCGCGGGCCAGCGTGAGCTTGTCGGCCGTGCTGCCATCGGCCGGCAATGAACGGTGCCTGTCGGCATCGACCACCAGCAGGCTGTTGTCGTCGCGACCGAAGGTGGCGGGGCCCATGTTGCCCACGATCAGGGGCAGCTTCTTGCGCACAAGCTTGGCACGCGCGTGCTCCAGCAGGTTCTCGCTTTCGGCGGCAAAGCCCACGCAATACGGCGGGTGCGGCAAGCCGGCCACGGCGGCCAGGATGTCTGGGTTTTCGGTGAGCTCGAAGGTGGGCGCGGCCTTTTTGCCGTCCTTCTTGATCTTGTGTTCATTGAGCGTGGCCGGGCGCCAGTCGGCCACGGCGGCGGTGGCGATGAAGATTTCGTGGCTGGCGGCCTGCGGCAGGACGACATCGTGCATCTGCTGGGCGGTGGTCACGTTGAGGCGCGCCACACCGCGCGGTGTGGGCAGGTGCACCGGGCCGGCCACCAGGGTGACCTCGGCGCCCATCTCGGCCGCGGCACGGGCCATGGCAAATCCCATCTTGCCGCTCGAATGGTTGGTGATGCCGCGCACCGGGTCGATGGGCTCGAAGGTGGGCCCGGCGGTGATCAGCAGGCGCCTGCCCGCCAAAACCTTGGGCTGGAAGTGCGTGATCAACTCGTCGAGCAGTTCCTCGGCTTCGAGCATGCGGCCATCGCCCACCTCACCGCAGGCCTGGTCGCCAGCATCCGGGCCCAGGATACGGGTGCCATCGGCACGCAGTTGCGCCACGTTGCGCTGGGTGGCCGGGTGTGACCACATCTCGCGGTTCATGGCCGGCGCGACCAGCAGCGCGCAGGTATCGCGCGGGCGGGCCAGGCACAGCAGGCTGAGCAGCTCGTCGGATCGGCCCTGGGCCAACTGCGCCATCACATCCGCGCTGGCTGGCGCGATCAGGATGGCCTCGGCCCAGCGCCCCAGGTTGATGTGGGGCATGTTGTTGGGTTCGCGCGTGTCCCATTGGCTGGTCACCACAGGGTGGCCCGACAGGGCCTGCATGGTGACGGCGGTGATGAAGGACTCGGCGGCCGGCGTCATCACCACCCGCACCTCGGCGCCATGGCGCGTCAGCAGGCGGACCAGTTCGGCCGATTTGTAGCAGGCGATGCCACCGGACAGGCCCAGCACAATGCGCCGGCCTTGCAGATCTTGGCGTTCAGACATGGGCGGACTCTAGCACCGGCCATGCGCTGACCGGTGCCTCAGGGGTGGTTCAGGGGTGATGGCAGCCACCGCGACCGCTACCCAGGTCGAAGAATTCGACTTCGCCGGTTTCCAGCGAATACTCGGCGCCCACGACCAGCAGGCCATCGTCCTGGATCAGCTGCTCCAGGATGGGAGAGCCGTGGCGCAAATGATCAACCGACACACCCACGTTGCTGCGCACGGCCTGGTGCACCAGGGCGTCCAGATCATGGCGCAGCTCGGTGTTCATCAGGCCTTCGACCGAGGGGCGCACGCGATCAACGATGGCGGCCAGATTGCGCGACTGGTTGCCGGCGGGACGCTGCAGCTCTTCGATGGTGGCCAGGATGGCGCCGCAGCGCGAATGGCCCAGCACCACCACGAGCCGGGTGCCAAAGCGCGAGGCGGCGAACTCGACGCTGCCCACCTGCGAAGGCGCGACCACGTTGCCGGCCACGCGGATCACGAACAGATCGCCCAGACCCTGGTCGAAGACGATCTCGGCCGGCACGCGGGAATCAGAGCAGCCCAGGATAATGGCGATCGGCTCCTGCGATTGAGCCAACTCAAAATGCTTGGCCGGCAACGGCTGGTTGCCTTGCAGGCTGGCCACGAAACGTTGGTTGCCCTCACGCAGGCGATCCAGGGCTTCTTGTGCAGTCAGCATGGAAATCAGTTCTGTTGCTCGCGCCAGGCCTTGGGCGTGGTGCCCTCCCAGCGCTTGAAGGCGGCCGTGAAGGCACGGCGGTCGGAAAAACCCAGGCGGGCGCTGATGTCGTCGATGGACACGCTGCCCTGCTTGAGCCACTGGCAGGCCAGGCGGTGGCGCATGCGGGCCTGCACATGCAGATAGCTGTCACCTTCGTCTTTGAGGCGACGCTGCAGTGTGCGGGCATGCAGGTTCAGGCGCTCGGCCATGTCCTCGATGCCCAGGGCCAGCAGGTCGGGTTCCCGGGAGATCAAATCCTCGATCTCGGCAGCGACGCCCTGGCGGCGCACTTCCTTGCCCAGCCGCTGCTCGGCCAGGAAATGGGCCTGCTCGTGCAGGGCCGGAAAAGCGCCTTCCAGGGGCGTGTCCAGGATGCGGCGCTCGAACACCAGCGCGTCGTGCGCCTGGTTGAACGACACCGGCACATTGAAATACTTGAGGATTTCATCGGCATAGCCCTCCGGGGGCGGCCCCTTGAGCTCGACGCCGATGAAGCCGTCCTCGCTGCCCTGCAGGTTGCGGCCAAACTTGCGCACGCTGGCCAGGATGCCCTGGGACACCAGGTGCAACGGCAACCCGAAGCTGTCCACGTTGGGCACGGGCACGTCGAAGCTGATGACCACGCGCGCCACCTCACCCTCTTCCACCAGTTCAATCTTGATCCAGGGCAGCACCACGCGGCGCGCCAGGTCGGCCACCTTGAGGGCGTCGCGCAGGGTGGCGCTGGTGGTCAGCAGGGTTTCGAATTCGGGCAGTGATTCAAAGGCGAAGGTGTCGCCCAGCACCAGCGGAAAATACTTGTCGGGCGACATGGCCACGCACTGCTCCAGCACGGAGATCAGCTGCAGCGGCGAGACGCGGGCGTCTTCCAGCCGGATCAGGTCGATCTTGAAGCCAGCTTCCTTGAACAAGGGCTGGACGTTGAAGCCGCACTTGGCCGCCGCCTTGATCCAGCTTGAGAGCATGAACAGCGGGATGGGCTTGATGCCCAGGGCCTCGAGCATGGCGTTGGGGATGGGAATACGCATAAAAGAAATCGGCACACCCGGGCGGGGTGTGCCGAAGTCTAACCAACTAACGCGACCACGCGCCGGGAAATGTCAAGGCGCCCGTGCATTGTCGGCGGGCATCGAACGCGCGGCGGATTTCAGCGAACACCCAGGGCGGTGCGCATCAGCTCGCTGGCCTCGATCGGGTCGCGGTTCAGGTTGAAGGCGGCCAGCCACTGCTCGTAGCCAGGCTGCTCTTCTTCCTGCCAGGGGTGGAACTTGCGCCCGTAATACGGGAAATAAGGCTTGATCAGGGGTGTCAGCAGGCCACGCGGGCCCATCGCCCACAGAGTGCCCTTGATGATCATCTTGCGGCGCTCCCACCACGAGAAGCCATCGGCCTTGAGCAGCTGGTTGAGGAAACGCTGGATCACCACCGGGAAGATGATGGTGGTTTCGAGCATGGCCAGCACGCGGGTGAAGTAGCTCACCTTGGCGTAGTCCTGCATCACGTCGTAGGCCACGCCCTTGTGCTCCACCTCTTCGATGGCATGCCATGAGTACATGGCGCGCACGCGGGGGTCGGCGTCGCGCAGCACGTCGCGCTTGTCGAACAGGCTGTGGGCGCCGATGGAGGTGAAGTGCTCCAGCGCGCAGGTGATGGCCAGCGTGTACTCACGGCTGCGCGAGCCACGGTACTTCACGAAGAGCAGGTCTTCCAGCCACTTCATCATGCTGTCGACGTCGATGCCCTGAGCGCGCAGGCGGTCGTTGTACTGGTTGTGCACCATGCTGTGCTGGGCTTCCTGGCGGTTGAAGCCCTTGATCTCGTCGAGCAGCTTGGGATCGCTGATGCGGTCGCGGTAGTCGCGCACGCAGGTCATGAAGAAACGCTCGCCCGGCGGGAAGATCAGGGACAGGGCATCGAACAGGCGCGTCTTGTAGGGGTCGCCGCCAAACCAGTATTTGGGAATGTCCGGCGCGTCCAGGTGGAAGTTCAGCCGCTCACGCGGCACGATCGGATGTTGCCCGGATTGCTCAGGTGTGGCCATGGATGTCTCTTCGGTACTTTTGTCTGACGATGGCTTGACTGTAGGAAAAGACCGCTGCGCGCCAAAGGATGGGCGATGACAGCAGGGGCGCAGGAGCGACAGATTGAGTTGAGGGTTTTCCCTTTATCCGGTATGAAAAAAGGCCCCGAAGGGCCTGTGAACTTGTGGAGATGACGTGTTGGTTGGCGCCTCAGGCCAGGGCCATCGCGGCGCGCGTCTGCTCGCTGGCCTTGATCGGATCGCCGCTGGCGTTGAACGCCGCCAGCCAGTGCTCGTAGCCGGGCTGTTCGGTTTCCTGCCAGGGGTGGTAGCCAGGCTTGTAGTAGGTCCAGTAGTGCTTGAGCATGGGCTGCAGCAGGCCACCCGGCTTGAACAGCCACCACAGCCCCTTGCGCATCAGGTTCATGCGCTGCCAGAAGGTGAAGCCGTCGTGGATCATCAACTGGCGCTGGATCACGAAGATGGTCCGCGGGAACATGAAGCTGGCATGGACCAAGGCGCCCACACGCTTGAAGTAGCCCACACGGGCGTAGTCCTGCATCACGTCGTAGGCCACTCCCTTGTGCTCCACCTCTTCGATGGCGTGCCACGAGTACATGGCGCGCACGTGGGGGTGCGCTTCTTTCATCACGTCGCGCTTGTCGAACAGGCTGTGCGCGATGATGGACGTGAAGTGCTCCAGCGCCGAGGTGGCCGCCAGGTTGTAGCCCTTGCTGAACTTGCTGCGGTATTCCTTGTTGAGCAGTTTGTCGACATAGCCGGTGAGCCTGTCGACATCGACGCCCTGGCGGCGCAGGCGCTCGTTGTCCTGGCGGTGGACCATGCTGTGCTGGGCTTCCTGCCGGTTGAAGTCCTTGATGTCCTGCAGCAGCTTGGGGTCGGTGATCTGGTCGCGGAAATCGCGCACGCAGTTCATGAAGTACTTTTCGCCCGGCGGGAAGATCAGCGAGAGCGCGTCCCAGAAACGGCTCTGGAAGGCGTCGCCTCCCATCCAGTACTTGGGGATGCTGGGATCGTCCAGATTGAACTGGAGCTTCTCGCGCGGCACGATGGGGTGCACGGCGGGCGATGAGGCGTTCGTATTTTGTGTTGTCATCGTCATCTCCTCTGCGAAACCTCGGAACACAATGACCGCACTGTAGGCAGGCAGCAGCCCGCCTCACAGGATGCGAGATGACAGGTAGGAATCGGCGCCGACAAATGCAGTAATGAAAAAGGCCCCGAAGGGCCTTTGTGCATCGGTGAGCAAGGGGCTCAGCCCAGCGCCATGGCCACGCGCGTCTCTTCGCTGGCCTTGACCGGATCCCCACTGGCGTTGAAGGCGGCCAGCCACTGCTCGTAGCCCGGCTGCTCGGTTTCCTGCCAGGGGTGGTAGCCGGGCTTGTAGTACGTCCAGTAGTGCTTGAGCATGGGCGCCAGCATGCCGCCGGGCTTGAGCAGCCACCACAGGCCGCCACGGAACAGCTTGATGCGCTCCCACTTCGAGTAGCCATCATGGGCCAGCAGTTGCTGACCGATCGTGTAGATGATCTTGGGGAACAGGTAGGTGGCGTGCACCAGGGCGATGGTGCGCTTGAAGTAGCCCACCTTGGCGTAATCGACCATCACGTCGTAGGCCACGGCCTTGTGCTCCACCTCTTCGATGGCGTGCCACGAGTACATGGCGCGCACATTGGGATGAGCTTCCTTCATGATGTCGCGCTTGTCGAACAGGCTGTGCGCGATGATCGAGGTGAAGTGCTCCAGCGCCGAGGTGATGGCCAGGTTGTAGCCCTTGCTGTACTTGCTGCGGAAACCCTTGTTGAGCATGTCGTCGACATAGGCGGTGTGCTTGTCGACATCCACACCCTGGCGGCGCAGGCGCTCATTGTCCTGGCGGTGCACCATGCTGTGCTGGGCTTCCTGGCGGTTGAAGTCCTTGATGTCCTGCAGCAACTGCTGATCCTGAATCTGGTCGCGGAAATCGCGCACGCAGTTCATGAAGTACTTCTCGCCCGGCGGGAAGGTGAGTGACAAGGCATCCCAGAAGCGGCTCTGGAAGGCGTCGCCGCCCGCCCAGTGCGCGGGGATGCTGGGATCGTCCAGATTGAACTGGAGCTTTTCGCGCGGCACGATGGGGTGCACGCCTGTGGAGGGGGTGTTCGAACTGCTGCTCATCGTCATCTCCTCTGCGGTACTTCGGCACCACGATGACCTTACTTTAGGGGAGGCTTTCCCCAAAAGACAGGATACAGGGTGACACAAGGGAATCGGCGCTGACATTAAATGACCCGCATAAACCCTTGGTTCGCTGGTTAACGCACATGCATTGGAGCGTCAGCGAAAAAAAGGCTCCCGAAGGAGCCTTTTGAATCAATGGGGCGCAGCGTCGATCAGAGCCGTTCGGCCACCCAGCCCTGCACGCTGTCCAGCGCTTTGGGCAGGCCCGAGGCATCGGTGCCACCGGCCATGGCCATGTCGGGCTTGCCTCCGCCCTTGCCGCCCACCTGCTGCGCCACAAAGTTGACCAGCTCGCCGGCCTTGACCTTGCCTATGCTGTCAGCCGTCACGCCGGCAGCAATTTGCACCTTGCCGCCCTCGACCGCCGCCAGCACGATGGCCGCCGTCTTGAGCTTGTCCTTGAGCTTGTCCATGGTCTCGCGCAGGGCCTTGGCGTCAGCGCCTTCCAGCGTTGCGGCCAGCACCTTGAGGCCTTTCACATCGACCGCCTTGCCCAGCAGTTCGTCGCCCTGGCTGGAGGCCAGCTTGCCCTTGAGGGCTGCAATTTCCTTCTCCAGCGCGCGGATCTGATCCTGCGCGGCAGCCACGCGGGACGGCACCTCGGCGGGTGCCGCCTTGAGCAGCGCGGCAAGGCCCTTGACGGTGCCTTCCAGGCTCTGGGTGTAGCTCAGTGCATTGGCGCCGGTCACGGCTTCGACGCGGCGCACGCCGGCGGCCACACCGCCTTCGGCCACGATCTTGAACTGGCCGATGTCGCCGGTGCGCTTGACGTGGGTGCCGCCGCACAGTTCCTTGGAGGTGCCGATGCTCAGCACGCGGACCTCGTCGCCGTATTTCTCGCCGAACAGCATCATGGCGCCGCTCTTCTGGGCGGATTCCAGGTCCATCACCTGGGCGCTGGTGTCCTCGTTGGCCAGGATCTCGGCGTTGACCAGGGCCTCGACCTCGCGGATCTCTTCTTCGCTCAAAGGCGCGTTGTGCGCGAAATCGAAGCGGGTGCGCTCGGCCGTGACTTGCGAGCCCTTCTGCTGCACGTGATCACCCAGCACCTTGCGCAGGGCCAGGTGCATCAGGTGGGTGGCGCTGTGGTTGCGGATGGTCTTGGCGCGCAGGTCGGCATCGACCTTGGCGGTGACAACGTCGCCCACCTTGATGCTGCCTTCGACGACGCGTCCGTGGTGGCCGAACACATCGGCCTGGATCTTCTGCGTGTCTTCGACCAGCACACGGCTGGTGCCATTGCGCAACTCGCCGCTGTCGCCGGCCTGGCCGCCGGATTCGGCGTAGAACGAGGTGTTGTCCAGCACGATCACGGCGTCGTCGCCGGCGTTGGCCTGCTGCACCGAGGCACCGTCCACATAGACAGCGGTGACCTTGGCACCCTCTTGCGTGAGGTGGTCATAGCCGTGGAACACGGTGGGCACGCCGCTGTATTCCAGGCCGGCGGCCATCTTGAACTTGCCGGC
>DDJC01000009.1 GCA_002339015.1 Burkholderiales bacterium UBA1834 | reverse complement strand
AGGCCTTGAAGTGGTCCACGTCGACCATGATGATGGACAAGGCATGACCCTGTGTGGCCTTGGCCCGCTCCCAGAGATGAGACAGGAACTCGTCGAAATGCCGCCTGTTGGCCACTTGGGTAAGACCGTCGTAGCGGGCCACCCGCTCAAGTTCCTGGTTGGCGTGGGTCAACGCCTGCTTGAGCAGGCGCTGTCGCAAGGTCATCAGATAGTTGTGCCGCTCTTCATGCTCCAGTGTGTAGAGGTTGTAAAGCGTGAAAAGGGCGGTGGCCAACAGCAACAGACCCATGGACACGGACAACTGGGGTGAATGGTTGCTCACCAGCCCCAAGGAGGCCAGGTAGATCAGCAGCACGGCCAGCGTGGATGGTAGGGCGAGCCAGAATCTGCAACGTACGAACACATTGGTGTAGAGGATGACCATGCTCAGACCGACCATATAGGCCGCCGAATACGGACTGTGGCTGATCGAGGCCAGGTACACGTGAACCATGGATGCCAGCACGCCTGCCGACACGGCCAACAACTCTCTCAGCCATGGGAAAGCCAGGCGGCTCATGGCCCAGGCGCCAGCCAGGCAAACTGGTGTCAGGATCCACGTCCGCCACAGCACGGCCTGCTCGGATACATCCGGCAGCATCGCTTGGTCTGAAATGAGGAAGAGGTTGAACACGAATGCCACCAGCGTTCCGGCGATGAGCAGGGTGCGCAGGCGACTGGCGGCGGTATCCGCCAGGAAGCGGCTCTCAAGGGGGGCGGGGAAGCGCAACCAGGCAAAGCCATCTGCCAGCGCCTTGTCCACGAGCGCGCGCATCCCCAATGGAAAGGGCGCAGCATCGTCTTCCCCGGGCTCCACGAAGGCCTGAGGGCTCGGGGTCAATCCGTCGTGCATGGGGCTGTCGCGGTCAGCAGCGTTGCTCTATCGTTGAATGGAGCCCATGTTAAAACAGCGGGAGGGGGTCGCAACGAGAAGGAATTGGCGAAATTCAAACGAGTTGTGCACGTTTGCATCCAGTTATTTTTGTTTCGATTGACAGGTCAGGGTATATCCGGTTTGGCGAATCACAACGGTTGGCTCTATGGTTGCCTATAAATTCGGACAAAAACCATGGATAACCTTTTCCCCGCCTTTTCAAAAGACAGCAGAGGCCCGGATGCGGCGCCCTTTCCATCAGACGTCGACCAGTTGATAGACGACGCGATTGCGGCGCTTGATCAAGGCCATACGCATTTGGCGCGATCCAGGTTGGAGCAGGCCCTGAAGCTGTCTGATGAACAGTTCGATGTCTGGCACCTGCTCGGGGTCGCCTCCTTGCGCGACAGGGCGCTTCCCCAGGCCTGCGCGTTTTTCGAACGCGCCTTGCAAATTGACCCCGATGTGGCCATGACCCATGTCAGCCTGGGTGTGGCGCTGATGGAGCTGCAAGAACATGCCAGAGCGGCGCTGGCTTTCGGCAAGGCCGTTGAGCTGGATCCTGCGGAGCCCGGTGCTCACCTGGGTCACGGGATGGCCCAGTTGGCGCTCAAGCAATGGGAAAGCGCGGCTGCAAGTCTTGGCCTGGCCCTGGAGCAGCAACCGGACAACGCGGAAGCGCATTTCAACCGTGGCAATGCACTGCTCGAACTGCGGAAGTTTGAAGACGCCCTTGTCAGCTACGAGAAGGCATTGGGTATCCAGCCAGACCATGTGAGCGCACTCATCAATCGAGCGCACGTCTTCGTTGCACTGCGGCGCTATGAAGATGCCATCCGAAGCTGCCAGCGAGCCAACGTCCTGCAGCCCGACTTGCCCTCGTCGTTCACGCTGCTGGGAGACGCGTGCCTGGCCATGAACGGACATGCAGAGGCCCTGTCCAGCTATGAGCATGCGCTGGCATTGCAGCCCGGCCAGTTCGCGCCATTGGTCAACAGCGGCATTGCCCTGCTGAAGCTGGGGCGAGTGAATGAAGCCATTCAGAAGCTGGAGCAGGCGTTGGCCGTGGAGCCGGCTCATGCGACGGCCATGTCCAATCTTGCCGGCGCCTTGCGCGAGGCAGAGCGCTGGGACGAAGCCTGGGAACACTGCAACAACGCGTTGAAAATCGACCCAGCGCACGCGGGAGCCCACATGAACCGGGGCAATATCTTGCTGGACCGCGGCGATGTCCGTGCGGCGCGCGACGCTTTCGCCAAGGTGGTTTCACTGCAGCCTCATGATCCGGAGTCGCAATGGTCTCTCGGCTGGTGCGACCTGCTCATGGGGGATTGGGACCGAGGTCTGCCTCAACTGGAATGGCGTTGGAAAAAGCCTGGCTTCACCTCCGCGCCCCGCAATTTCTCGAAACCGCTATGGCTGGGGCGTGAAGACTTGCGTGGACGGACGATTTTGTTGCATGCGGAACAGGGGTTGGGAGATACCGTCCAGTTCTGCCGTTACGTGACACAACTCAGCGCCATGGGTGCCCGCGTGTTGCTGGAAGTTCCAGCCCCACTGTACAAGCTGGTTGGGTCGTTGCGTGGCGTGACGCAGGTCATTGTCAAAGGGGAGGGGTTCCTGCCGCCGTTCGACTTTCATTGCCCCTTGATGAGCCTGCCACTGGCAATGGGGGCGAGCGTGACCATGAAGCCCGCAGGAGCCTACCTGCAAGCCGACACAGCATTGACCAGAGCCTGGGCTGACAGGCTGGGGAGCCCCCGAAACCCTCGCGTGGGGTTGGTGTGGTCCGGCAATGCGTTGCACCGGAATGATCGCCGGCGCTCACTGTCCGCCGCAGCACTGCTTCACGCCATTCCCGCAGGGATGGATCTGTACAGTCTTCAGAAGGATGTTCGCGCCGATGACAGGCCAGCGATGCAGCAGTACGGAGTGGCGGATCTGTCGGACGATCTCCACAGCTTTGCGGACACGGCCGCACTGATCGAACAGATGGACGTGATCGTAGCGGTCGATACATCGGTCGCGCACGTGGCAGCAGCATTGGGAAAGCGGACCTGGATCCTCCTCACCAAGATGCCTGACTGGCGATGGTTGCTTGAGCGTGATGACACGCCTTGGTATGAGTCAGTCCGTTTGTTCAGGCAAAGCCGATGGGGCCAGTGGGACGATGTGCTGTCCAAGCTCAACCAGTCACTGCACATGGAGGTGGCTCAGGCGCCCAAGGGACAGTTGCAGTAGATGCATCGCACATTGTCTTTTTCGTGGCATGGGCAAGATTCAGTCGCTACCATGCGCCCATGGACGACGCGCCGACGCCCCGAAGCACCCCGCCCGGCCCCGATTGGGGAGGCTTCATCGTCCGCTTTGCCGCCTGGTTACTGGTATTTGTGTGCGTGTTTGCCATCTTCTACGGCATCACGGCCCCGCCCTCCAGGAAGCCTCTGCCGCCCTACATGGTGCCTGATCGGGGTATCCAACCGCGAGGCCCGGCCCCTGCTGGATCCACACCAACGGCGCCACGCGATCCGCTCTCGCGCTATTCCGTTTGAACCCTCTGACAGCGATGTCCGACACTTGCGTCGACATGCGCTGACCTCAGGCACAAGGTTTGCCGAGGGTTGTTCACCTCCCCGAGAGGGGTGTTCAACCAAAGGAGAACCACCATGAAGAAGACCAAGCTTTGGCATATCGGCATCGCTTCCGTTGTTTTCGGTGCTACCGGTCTGGTCCATGCCCAGACCCATCCGACCCCGGGTTCCACTCAGGGGATGGAAACGATCACATCTCCATCCGTGATGCCCCCCAGCCCTTCGTCGGATGGGTACAGTGCCTCGCAAGGCATGAACAGCAACCCCAACGGGGTCAACAGCCAGATCGAACCCAGCCAGACATTGAATCAGGCCTCTTCGCCAGTGGACGCTGAGGCCACCAACGTGCCGCCGGCCGACTCCCTGGCAGGTGTGGACGCGCGTGGTGACCAGAGCGTTGAAAGCAACGATGGCATGCTGATTCCGCCGGCTTTCAGCACGACCGGCAGTAGCCCCAATACGTCCAACTGACGCGTAAGCACCAGCAGGGGGCATGTGGCCAACATGGCCGTGCCTTCTTCAGAAGGCTTCCCCCTGCATGTCCTGCAGCAACCGCTCGGCATCCCTCCGACCGAAAAGCCAGAACATGGCCGGTGTCAGAAAGGTGTCCAGCAAGGTGGAGCTGATCAGGCCCGAGAAGATCACCACCGCCACGGGGTGGAGGATTTCAGTGCCTGGCAGCTCTGCCTCGAAGAGCAGCGGCGCGAGCGCGAAGGCCGTGACCAGGGCCGTCATCAGCACCGGGCTGAGACGCTCCAGCGAGCCGCGCAGGATCATGGCCTGATCGAAGCTTTCAGCTTCTTGCCGCATCAGATTCAGGTAATGGCTGACCTTGAGGATGCCGTTGCGTACTGACATGCCGGCCAGGGTGATGAATCCGATCAGCGCAGCCACGGACAACGGTTGCCCTGACAGCCACAGCCCTAGCACCGCACCGACCAGGGCCAGCGGAATGTTGGCCATGATCAGCGCGGCCAACCGGGCCGAGCGGTAGCGGGTGTACAGCACCGCGAACATCAGCACCAACGAAACGATGGACAGCAGGCCGACCAGCCGGCTGGCGTCTTCCTGGGCCTGGAACTGGCCACCCAGCGTGACGAAGTAGCCACCAGGCAGGGGCGTGTCCGCCACCACCTGACGGATGTCGGCCACCACGTCGGACAGCGGGCGGCCTTGTGCGTTGCCCGATAGCACGATGCGGCGTTTGCCCTCATCGCGGCTGATCTGGTTGGGCCCATCGCTGTCCTCGATGCTGGCCACGCGAGACAGCGGCACGTAACCGGAAGGCGATGCCAGCAGGATGCGGCCCAAGCCATCCAGCGAACGGGCCTGCTCCGGCAGGCGCAGCACCAGATCGAAGCGCCGCGTGCCCTCGGCCACCTGCGTGATCTTTTCGCCTTCGACCAAGCTCTGCAGTGCAGTCAGGATGTGCGGGACTGGGATGCCGAAACGCGCAGCAGCCTCGTGGTCGATGCGCACCTTGATCTGCGGTGCCAGCACCTGTTTTTCCACTTCGAGGTCCGCCAGGCCCGCAATGGTGGACAACTTCGCGCGCAAGGCCTCGGCCTGTGCACGCAAAGTGTCCAGGTCTTCGCCGAACAGCTTGATGGCGATCTGCGAGCGCACACCCGAGAGCATGTGATCAATGCGGTGCGAGATGGGCTGGCCAATGGCGATGGCCGCAGGCAGGTTCACCAAGCGAGACCGGATGTCGGCCTGGATGTCCGCCATGCTGCGTGTCAGTTCCCTGGCAGGTTTCAGGCCGACGTCAAGTTCGCTCACGTGCACGCCCTCTGCGTGTTCATCCAGTTCGGCGCGTCCACTGCGCCGGCCCACGTGCGTTACCTCGGGCACCTGACGTACCAACTGCTCGGCCTGACTGGCCAGGGCCGAGGTCTCAGCCAGCGTCACGCCAGGGTTCAACCGCAGGCCGACCAATAGCGTACCTTCATGGAAGGGGGGCAGGAAGGTGGTCGGGAAGAAGGGCACGGCCGCAGCCGCTGCCAGCGCGGCCACAGCGCCGGCGGCCAACGCCCGGCGCGGGTGGGCGAGGGTGGCTGTCAAGGCGAACTTGTAGCGTTCCTTCAGCCAGGCCAGTGCCTTGGTGTCGCCATGCTCCAGCGTCATGCGCGGCAGCAAGAAAGACGACAGCACCGGCGTGACCGTGACGGACACCAGCAGCGACGCCAGCGTCGACACGATGAAGGCAATGCCCAGTGGCACGAAGAGCCTTCCTTCGATACCCGGCAATGCGAACAGCGGCAGGAACACCAGCACGATGATGGCGGTGGCGTACAGGATGCCCGAACGTACCTCCATGGAGGCAGCCATCACCACGGCCAGCGTGGACGAGCGCTCCCCTTCGGGCTTGCCGCGCGCCATCTTCAAGCGCCGCAGGATGTTTTCCACGTCAACCACGGCATCGTCCACCAGCCCGCCGATGGCGATGGCCAATCCGCCCAGCGTCATCGTGTTGATCGACAGGCCAAAGTACCTGAACACCAGTGCCGTGATGAAGAGGGACGCCGGGATGGCCGTGAGCGCGATCACCGTGGGGCGCACCGTGCCCAGGAAAACGAACAGGATCACCGCGACGAACAACGATGCGCCGATGAGCTTGCCCTGCAACGTGGTGACTGAAGCCTCGATGAAGCTGGCCTGGCGGAAGGTGACGCGTGGCGCTTCCATGCCCGCGGGCAAGGCCTTCTGCAGATCACCCAGCGCTGCTTCGATGGTGCGCGTGAGGCCGATGGTGTCTGCCGTGGGCTGCTTCTGGATGCCCAGAATCACGGCGGGTTTGCCGCCGAAACCCGCGTCGCCGCGCTTGATGGCTGGGGCGAAGGCCACGTTGGCCACCTGGCGCAGCAGCACGGGCTGCCCATCACGCGCTGTCAGCGCCAGGTTCTGCAAGTGGTCCAGCCGGGAGGTTCGGCCCAGGTGACGGATCAGGTACTCACGGCCATTGAGTGCCAGGAACCCACCCGAGCTGTTGGACGAGAAGCCGCGCAAGGCCGATTCGATCTGCTCCAGCGTGATGCCCATCGCGGCCATGCGGGCCGTGTCGGGCTGCACCTGGAACTGCCGCACTTCCCCTCCGATCGGGATCACCTGGGCCACGCCGGGGATCGCCATCAGGCGAGGCCGCAGCACCCAGTCAGCGTACTCGCGCACCGCCATGGGCGATGCCTTGGCCGTGTCGATGGGGAGGGCGATCTGCATGATCTCACCCATGATGGAGCTGATGGGCCCCATGCGGGGAATCACGCCGGTGGGCAGGCCATCCTCCATCGATGTCAGCCGCTCGGACACCATCTGCCGAGCGCGGAAGATGTCGGTGTCCCAATTGAAGGTCACGTAGATGAAGGACAGGCCCGAGCTGGAGGTGGACCGCACCGACTCCACGCCTGGCAGGCCGTTCATGGTGGTCTCCAGCGGGATGGTGATGAGCTGTTCCACTTCTTCAGCGGCCATGCCCTCGGCCTCTGTCATGAGCGTGACCGTGGGCCTGTTGAGGTCAGGAAAGACATCCACCGGCGTGCGCGACAGGGTGAATGCGCCATAGGCCATCAGCACGGCTGCGGTCAGCAAGACCAGCAGCCGGTTGGCCAGCGAGGTAGCCAGTAGCCACTTGAACATCGCGCGGCTCCTCAGCGGATCTGGTTGATCAGGTTGGCACCACGGGTCACGACCCGTTCACCAGCCTTCACGCCAGAGGTCAGTCGCACCTGTGCGCCGTCAATGGGGGCATGGGTGACCACACGGGGCTCGAAACGCTCGGGCGCGGCTTTGATCCATACGATGTCTTGATTCGATGGGTTCTTGACCAGCGACGCGGCCGGCACGGCGATACCGGGCTGCATGTCGCTGGTCTGTGCCACCACCTGCACGGTCTGCCCGAGCGCCAGATGGCTCAAGGCCACCGCGTCACCCGCGAAGCTCAAGGGCAGGGCCTGATCCCGCAGGCTGCGCGACGCGCCGATGAAGCGCAGAGGCACGCGTGTGTCGCCCACGAACAGACTGGCCGAGCCGATCTGCCGGGCCTGCTCAGGCTCATAGGCCAATGCCTCGATGCGCAAGCGGGTTGGATCCACCACTTCGAACACCAGATCGCCAGGCTGCACCACCTGGCCTGCGATGGCATTGGCCGAGGCGATCACGCCAGCCACCGGTGCCACCAGTGCATCGCGCCGGGACAGGCCGGCGCTCACGGCCTGCAGGCGCTCGCGCAAGCTGGCGACTTCAGTTGACACGGCTTCGATCTCCTTGCGTGCAACCGTGTCCGACAGGGCCTGCAGGCGCTCCAGCCTGCGCTCGGCCAGCACCTTGGCCGCGCGCAGCTCAGCCTGTTGCGCTTGCTGATTGGACAATTCGATGGCGCCTGCGGTCGGCACGACATGGGCCAGCACCTGACCTTGGCGAACCTGCTGCCCGACCGAAGGCAGACCACCCGTGGGGACCTGGATGCGGCCGGAGATGGCTGCCTGGACACGGCCTCCGGCATTGGGATCCATCACGACTTTGCCCGACAAGGGCAGGGCGCGCGGCCACTGGGCCTGTGCGGCGACTTGGGTGCGCACGTCGATCTGGCGCTGTGCTGGCTTGGGCAGGAACACGCTGCCGTCGGCTTGGCGCTGCGGGCTGCTGCCCCTGGCCGCCGGGGGCGCATCGCCATGGTCATGGTCATGGTCATGATCATGGCCGGGTCCGGCATGGGCTGCGGTGCTCGCGAGCAGAGCCGCTGCGAGCAGGAAGAGGTGCTGTAGGGGTTTGCTCATGCCGCCCCCCTAAAGCGCGAGGCACGCCTGGCATGTTGGCGGCCCCACAGCGCAAAGGTGCCGGCGGCCACCAGAGCTCCCAGGCCCCAGATTGCAGCCCTTCGCCATGGATGAGCATGTGCGCCAGCATCGTCGCCATGATCGGCGTCGTGGATGTCGATATCACCTGCCAGGAGATCCGATGTGCTGCCCACCATCACCTTGGCAGAGAGGGGCGTGCGCCCTTCTGGCAAGGCCTGCGGCAAGGTCGCGTGGAAGGTGCCTTCGGGCGCAGGGCTGGCCTGTACGGCACGGCCGCCGATATCCAGTTCAATGGACGCTTCACGCACTGGCTCGTTGGTGGCGGCATGGTCGAGGTACAGCGTCAGTTGCAGGCCGTCGAGCACGCCGACCAGCTCGAAATCTTCGGACGCAGCGGAGAAGCGGGGCAGGGCTTGTGCAGTCGATGAGGTGACAGGTGCATCACCGTGGTCATGGTCGCCGCCAGCGTGGGCGGGCGGCAGGCACAGCGCCAGTGTGATGAGCATGGCCAACGCGTTGGCAGAGACGCTGGCATGCACGCGGGGCCGCAAGAGAATGAAAGCCATCATGTGCAACTCTCGAATCAGGTGGTTATGTGGTTATGGTCAGGGGCGCCTGTCATCGCGGCAGCAGGCCTTCGGCCTGTTTCAGCGCAGATGCGGCGGCAGACACCTCGATGCGGGCCAGCGCATCCTGGCGCTCCGCCTCCTGCGCCTCCAGATCGATGCGCAGGCGGGTGGGCAGATCGGTTTCACCAAGCCGGAAGGATTTGTCGAAGAAGGCCTGGTTCTCCTTGGGGTCTCCTCGTTTTCAGTGC
>DDJC01000039.1 GCA_002339015.1 Burkholderiales bacterium UBA1834 | reverse complement strand
ACCTTCACCGCCGATCTCGGCCAGGGCGAAGAGCTTGAGCCGGCGCGCAAGAAGGCCGAGATGCTGGGCATCAAGGAAATTTTCATCGAGGACGTCCGTGAAGAGTTCGTGCGCGATTTCGTGTTTCCGATGTTCCGCGCAAACGCCGTCTACGAAGGCGTCTATCTGCTCGGCACCTCCATTGCCCGGCCGCTGATTTCCAAGCACCTGATTGAAATCGCCAGGAAGACCGGCGCCGACGCCATCGCCCATGGTGCGACCGGCAAAGGCAACGACCAGGTCCGTTTCGAGCTTTCGGCCTATGCGCTGAACCCTGACATCAAGATCATCGCCCCGTGGCGCGACTGGACGTTCAAGAGCCGTACCGACCTCCTGAACTTTGCCGAACAGCACCAGATTCCGGTTGCCAAGGACAAGAAGGGCGAAGCGCCGTTCTCCGTCGACGCCAACCTGCTGCACTCCTCTTCCGAGGGCAAGGTTCTGGAAGACCCGGCGGTGGAAGCTCCTGAATATGTGCATATGCGCACGATTTCTCCGGAAGCTGCGCCTGACAAGGCAACCGTCATCAAGGTCGGTTTCCGCAAGGGTGATGCCTGCTCGATCAACGGTGTCGAGATGTCGCCTGCGACGCTTCTTGCCACGCTCAACAATTATGGCCGCGAAAACGGCATCGGCCGTCTCGATCTGGTCGAGAATCGCTTCGTCGGCATGAAGTCGCGCGGCGTTTACGAAACGCCCGGCGGCACTATTCTGCTGGCCGCGCATCGCGCCATCGAATCCATCACGCTCGACCGCGGTGCAGCGCATTTGAAGGACGAGCTGATGCCGCGTTATGCCGAGCTCATCTATTACGGCTTCTGGTTCTCGCCGGAGCGCGAAATGCTGCAGGCGCTGATCGACAAGAGCCAGGAGCACGTCGAAGGCGAAGTGACGCTGAAGCTCTACAAGGGCAATGTCATGGTAACCGGCCGCGAAAGCGCCAAGTCGCTCTATTCCGACGCGCTGGTGACCTTCGAAGACGGCCACGGCGCTTACGACCAGAAGGATGCAGCTGGCTTCATCAAGCTCAACGCCCTGCGCTTGCGCATCGGTGCCAACGTGCAGGCCAAGCGCGCCGCCGCGGCCAAGGGTGCCAAGCCTGCTGCCAAGGGCAGGAAGGCTGCCCCCAAGGCTGCAGCCAAGCCGGCCGCTACCTCGCTGCTGAAGGCCGTGCCCGCCCCCAAGAAGGCTGCCGCGCCCCGCAAGCCGGCCGCTCGCAAGGCCGCCTGAGCCCTCGTTTCAATCTCACCATTCACAGACCATGAGCATCACCTCCACCCTGGCCGGGACCGTTGGCACCCAGGCCAACGTGTACTTCGACGGCAAGTGCGTCTCGCACACCGTGACCCTGGCCGATGGCACCCGCAAGTCCGTCGGCGTGATCCTGCCCGCCACGCTGACCTTCAACACCGGCGCCCCTGAGGTCATGGAAACGGTTGCTGGCAAGGCCACCATCAAGTTGGCCGGCGCCAGCGAATGGCAGACCTACGGCCCGGGCGAAAGCTTCAACGTGCCGGGCAATTCGTCGTTCGAGATCAAGGTGGAAGGCGAGGCCTACCACTACATCTGCCACTTTGGTTGAGGCAGACCGATGTGAACGGGCACCGGAGACGGTGCCTCATCCTGCAGGAAGGGCTCAGCGATGAGCCCTTTAGTTTTTTCTGGCTTGGCGACTGGCCTGCCACGCCCCACCACACCAGGGGGTGCCCCCAACTTCTAGGGGGGTACAAGCGCCTTACAGAAATTTACAGTGGCGGCCTTGTCCTAACTTCGCAGTCCAGTGGACGCATCACTCCAAAATGACCCAAGACACCCTGCTGAACAAGGCCCGGCAGTTGATCCAGCTGGGCGTGATCGTGGCTGCCCCTGTCCCGGCTCTGGCCGATGACATCGAGATCACGCCGCCACCTCCGGTCTCCACCGCGGCGCTGCAGGCCGATTACTCGGCCGTGGGCACCTACTCCAACTCCGGCTTTTTCACTGGCGAGCTTGATGAGACCAAGGCCAGTGGCAGTACGCTGGGCATGGGCTTCAAGCTCTCGGGCGAGGCCGAGTTCGCTGACAGCGAGCTCTATTCGCGCCGCTATGCCTCCTGCTACGACGGCGCCTGCGATCCTTACTCGCTGTACTACTCGCGTGGAGACACCACGGGCGTGGCCTTTGTGTGGGGCGGCAAGGTCACGGGCAACCTGGTCGATGGCGACCAGCTCAAGGCCGCCTATGAATTCAGCATCGACTGGCGCCACACGCCGCTGCCCACGGGCTATGACTACGCCAGCGTGAACTGGACGCTGCACATGGGCTTTGCCAACATGGCCTACACCGACGGCGTGACACCGCAGGCCCTGCGTGGCAACGCGCGCGGCTACACGGAGGTCAGCGGTTACCTGGGTACCGAGCAAACCGGCTTGCACACCTTTGCCGGTGAGCTGTCCGCCTACCACCAGGCCTACAGCTGGGAAGAAAACCCCGACTGGTACTGGTACGTGCTGCTCGAGGCCCATCTGAGCGAAGCAGGCGAGCGCTGGACGTCGCCCGGTGATCCTGCGCCCGCCAGCATGAACGGCGACTTCCTGCGTGTCGTCGTGCCTGGCAACTCCATCGATGTCGGCATCAACGCGGTGCCGGTGCCCGAGGCGCAAAGCTGGGCCATGGCGCTGGCCGGGCTCGGTGTGGCGGGCCTGCTCGCCGGTCGTCGCCGCCGCAAGCAGGGCTGACCGCCCGCATGCGCGTCCTGCTGCTGCAGGGGCAGTCCGTCTACGATCCGTCCAGTGGCGCTGCGCAGAGCATGCGCCAGATGGCGGAGGCCTTGGCCCTGGCGGGCTGCGAGGTGCGTTCGCTGGCCACCACCGGTTGTGAAAATGGCGCGTCGGCGGCGCACCTGGAGCCGGTGTTCGCCCGTCTGGGCATCGGGCAGGCAGGCGTGCTCAACCAGCTCCCAGGGACCTGGCTGGATCTTGCCGATCGCGGTGTGCATCACCGCCTGCTGATCACGGAGCCTGCACGGCGCAACCAGTGGGCGTTGGACCACGGACCTGCCTTTGCGCAGCGGTGGCACGAACTGCTGGCAGGCTTTTCACCGCACGTGGTGCTGACTTTCGGCCTGGACGATGGTGACCTGCACCGCCGCGCGCAGGCTCGCCAGGCTGGCGCACGGGTGGTGATGGTGTTGCACAACCTGGTGGCGACCGCGGGGCCACAGCCTGCCGAGGTCGATGCCTTCTGGGTGCCCAGCGCTTTCATGCATGGCCGGCATGCGCTGGCCTGGGGACGCGGCGCGCCGCTCACCACGGTGCCGACACCGTTGGGCAGTTATCTGCACGCGCCCGAGCAGCTGGCGGCCAGTGAACGCGTGTTCGTCACCTTCATCAACCCGGAGCCGGCCAAGGGCTTGGCCGTGGTGGCAGGGCTGGTGCACCAGTGGCTGGAGAACCGGCCGGGACAGCCGCTGCTGATCGTTGAAGGCCGGGCAGGTGCAGATCAATGGTTCAGTGCGTTGCAGAGGCGCGGCATCCCGCCGTCTCGCTGTGAACAGGTGTTCGTGTCACCCAGCCAAAATGACCTGTCTACCGTGTGGGCCCGCAGCCGCGTCGTGCTGATGCCCTCGCTGGTTCATGAGGCTGCCGGGCGCGTGGCGCTGGAGGCCATGCTCAATGGCGTGGTGCCGGTGGTGTCTGACCGCGGAGCCTTGCCGGACACGGTGGATGATGCCGGCTGCGTGGTGTCATTGCCAGAGGGACTGCACTGGCAGACCACCTTGCCCGTTGGCGATGCGGTGAGCCAGGACTGGGACCGGGCGGTGTCCCGCCTGCTTGATGATGACGCGGCCTGGCGGGAGGCCTCGGCCCGTGCGATGCGGCATGCGCAGTCCCATCTGGATGCGCGCGCAGGCCCGCTCTACCGGCGCCTGCTCGACGCGCTGCTGGCCCGCCCGGCAACCGCGGTCTAGCGGCTCACACCACCACCGGCTCCGGCTCCAGCCGGATGCCGAAGCGCCCATAGACGCTTTCCTGAATCGCACGTGCCAGCGTGACCACCTCGGCCCCGCTGGCCCCGCCACGGTTCACCAGCACCAGGGCCTGCTTCTCATACACCCCCGCGCGACCGATGGACTTGCCCTTCCAGCCGCAGGCATCGATCATCCAGCCGGCGGCCAGCTTGTAGGTGCCGTCGGGCATGGGGTAGTGCACGATCTCCGGGTCGCGGCTGATGATGTCGCGGCACTGCTCGGGCGTCACCACCGGGTTCTTGAAGAAGCTGCCGGCATTGCCGACCACCGCCGGGTCAGGCAGCTTGGCGCGGCGGATGCCGCAGATCCAGTCGAAGATCTGACGCGCATCGGGCTCAGTGAGCCCTGTCTCGGCCACCTTGCGCTCCAGTTCCAGGTAGCCCAGCACGGGCTGCCACGGGCGCGGCAGGCGCAGGCGCACGCGCGTGATCACGCTCTTGCCGGCCAGGAGCTGTTTGAAAATGCTGTCGCGGTAGCCGAAGGCGCAGTGTTCGCTGCGCAGTGTCACGGTGCGGCCGGTGATCAGGTCGACGGCGTCCAGCGATTCGAAGCGGTCCTTCAGCTCGATGCCGTAGGCGCCGATGTTCTGTACCGGCGCGGCGCCCACGGTGCCAGGGACCAAGGCCATGTTCTCCAGGCCGGGCAGTCCCTGGTCCAGGGTCCACTCAACGGTACCGTGCCAGGATTCGCCCGCGCCGACCTCGATGATCCAGGCGTCGTCGCGTGTTTCCAGCAGACGCCGGCCCATCACCTCCACCTTGAGCACGCAGGCCTGCACATCCTGCGTGAGCACCAGGTTGCTGCCGCCCCCCAGGATGAACTTGGGTGCACGGCCCAGGGCGGGATCGTCGACCACGCGGCGCACGTCGGATTCGCTGGTGATGCGCACCAGCGCCTGGGCTGCCGACGGCAAGCCAAAGGTGTTGTACTGCTTGAGATTGGCGCCGTGTTCCACGGCCAGGGGCGTGTGCATGGCAGAATTTTCGCAGACAAAGGAGAAATGCCATGCCCAGTTTTGACACGAAACTCGACCCGAACCTCGAATCCGTCGGCAATGCCGTGGACACCACCGCCAAGGAAATCGGCACCCGATTCGACTTCAAAGGCACCAGCGCCGCCGTCGACTACAAGAAGAAGGAGAAGGAGGTCATCGTCTTCGGCGACAGCGATTTCCAGATCGATCAGGTCCGCGACGTGCTCTTCAACAAGCTCACCAAGCAGAAGGTCGACATCCGCTTCATGGACATCGGCAAGGTCGAGAAGATCGGTGGGGATAAGGTCAAGCAGGTGCTCAAAGTCAAGGCCGGCATCGAAAGCGAGTTGGCCAAGAAGATCGTCAAGGTCATCAAGGACAGCAAGATGAAGGTCAACGCCAGCATCCAGGGCGAGGAAGTGCGCATCCAGGGCAACAAGCGTGACGACCTGCAGGCGGCCATGGCGCTGCTGCGCAAGGAAATCGAGGACGCCCCCCTGAGCTTCGACAATTTCCGCGATTGACCGGGCAGGGCCGGGCATGATGCCGGTGTCACCCAGGCCAGACCAGACCAATCAAGCACACACCAGGGGAGCATCGCCACCATGACCGAGGCCATTGCACGTTCACACTCGCCGTCCACCCCTGCTGGGGTGGCCGTGGCACGCATGGCTGCGTGGGGGCTGGCAAGCCTGCTGGGGCTGGCATCCTCCGTGGCGCAGGCCCAGAGCGTGGCCATGACGGGCGGCATGGGCCACCGGGCACTGCTCGTCATCAATGGTGGGCAGCCCAAGGCACTGGCCGCGGGTGACAGCCACCAAGGTGTCAAGGTGCTGTCGGTGTCGTCCGATCAGGCCGTGGTGGACATCGGCGGCAAGCGCCAGACCGTCCGCCTGGGTGAGGGGCCGGTGAGTATCGGAGGCACGGGCGGTGGCGTAGGGGGCGGCAGCCAGATCGTGCTGACCGCAGGGCGCGGCGGGCATTTCCATTCGCTGGGCTCCATCAACGGCCGTTCGGTGAACTTCGTGGTCGACACGGGCGCCACGCTCGTGGCCATGAGCGTGGCCGAGGCCAAACGCATCGGCCTGAAGTACGAGGATGGCGAGCCGGGCTACACCAGCACAGCCAATGGCGTCATTCGTGCCTACCGGGTCAAACTCAACAGTGTGCGCGTTGGCGACGTCGAGATCCACAATGTGCAAGGGTCCGTTTCCGAGGGGGCCATGCCCTATGTGCTGCTGGGCAACAGCTTTCTGGGCCGCTTCCAGATGAAGCGGGACAACGACCAGCTCACCTTGACCAAACGCTACTAGTCACTGGTTGTTCTGCATTTCAGAACACAATTCTGCTGAATGGTGTTCCTTGGCCTGAAATAGGGATGCGTGAAACCGCTAAGTGGTTCGGCGTTCTGATGCTGCTATCATCCGCCGTGAGGATGGGCCTGATGGGCGTTGAAGCGTTTCGATGTTCTGCAGTGCAGAACATCATGCCGATTCTTGCTGATTTTGCACGCGACAAGGACTTGTATGCTGAATGCGTTTCTCTATGACGGCCTGCGCACCCCCTTCGGACGCCACGCGGGCGCGCTCGCCCCGGTTCGCCCGGACGACTTGGCCGCTGAGGTGATCAAGGCCCTGGTGGCGCGTTCGCCCTGGAAGGCCGCGCAGATCGAGGACGTGATCCTGGGCTGCACCAACCAGGCCGGCGAGGACGCCCGCAACGTGGCGCGCAACGCCGCCCTGGCCGCCGGCCTGCCTGTGAGCGTGCCCGGCCAGACGGTGAACCGCCTGTGCGCCAGCGGCCTGGCGGCCGTGATCGACGCGGCCCGCGCCATCACCTGCGGCGAAGGCAGCCTGTACCTGGCCGGCGGCGTCGAGAGCATGAGCCGCGCGCCCTTCGTGATGGCCAAGGCCGAATCGGCCTTCAGCCGCGACATCAAGGTCTACGACACGACCATCGGTTCCCGCTTCCCGAACCCGCGCGTCACCAGCGAGTATGGCAACCACACCATGCCCGAGACGGGCGACAACGTGGCGCACGATCTGGGCATCACCCGTGTCGAGGCCGACACCTTCGCCGCCGCCTCGCAGGCCAAGTTCGCCAGGGCCCAGGCTGAAGGCTTCTTCAAGGGCGAGATCCACGCCATCGACGTGCCCACCGGTCGCAAGACACCGCCGCTGCACGTCGACACCGACGAGCACCCGCGCCCTGAATCCACGCTGGAGACACTGGCCAAGCTGCGCCCGCTGTTCGAAGGTGGCGTGGTCACGGCCGGCAATGCCTCGGGCATCAACGATGGCGCCGCCGCGTTGCTGATCGGCAGCCGCGAGATCGGCGAATCGGTGGGGGCCAAGCCGCTCGTACGCCTGGTGTCGGCAGCCGCAGCCGGTGTGGCCCCGCGCGTGATGGGCCTGGGCCCGGTCGAGGCGATCCAGAAGGCGGTTCAACGTGCCGGCCTCACGCTGGCCGACATGGACATCATCGAGATCAACGAGGCCTTCGCCAGCCAGGTGCTCGGTTGCCTCAAGCAACTGGGCGTGGCCTTCGACGATCCGCGCGTCAACCCCAATGGTGGCGCCATCGCCGTGGGCCACCCGCTGGGCGCCTCGGGCGCGCGGCTTGCCCTGACCGTGGCGCGTGAACTGCAGCGTCGTCAGGGCCGTTACGCCGTGGTCAGCCTGTGCATCGGCGTGGGCCAGGGGCTCGCGCTGGTGATCGAGCGCGTCTGAGCGCCGCGCGGCCTGTCACTGCTGATCCATACGCCTTTTCAATCAAGATCCCTGAGAAAGACCCTCACCATGAACTCGTCTTCCAAAGCCGCCTTCCACTGGGACGACCCCTTCATGCTCTCCGAGCAGCTCACCTCTGAAGAGCGCCAGGTGCAGCAGGCCGCCCTCGATTACGCACAAGGCCGCCTGCTGCCGCGCGTGCGCGACTCCTTCCGCAATGAGCAGACCGATGCCACCATCTTCCGCGAGATGGGCGAGCTGGGGCTGCTGGGAGCCACGATCCCGGCCCAGTACGGCGGTGCCGAACTGAACTACGTGTGCTACGGCCTCGTGGCCCGCGAGGTGGAGCGTGTGGATTCGGGCTACCGCTCGATGATGAGCGTGCAGTCGTCCCTCGTGATGGTGCCCATCAACGAGTTTGGCACCGAGGCGCAGAAGCAGAAGTACCTGCCCAAGTTGGCCAGCGGCGAGTGGATCGGCTGCTTCGGCCTGACCGAGCCCAACCATGGCTCGGACCCTGGCGGCATGATCACCCGCGCACGCAGCGTGGCCGGCGGTTATGAGCTGACCGGCGCCAAGATGTGGATCACCAACTCGCCCATCGCCGATGTGTTCGTGGTCTGGGCCAAGAACGACGAGGGCAAGATCCGCGGCTTCATCC
>DDJC01000028.1 GCA_002339015.1 Burkholderiales bacterium UBA1834 | reverse complement strand
TTGATAGGCGTTCGGATGTAAGAAGGGACGGCGCGCGGATGTGCGTTCTGTAGGAATTTGCCTGACAGAACGCCTGATAAGCCGGGCGAACCCAGGCCAGACAAAAGCCCCGGGAAACCCCGGTGTTTCCGCATCGCGGTGCGTACGGATCAGGGGGATCGACCGCTGTATCCATCCCACTCTTTAGGGGGCGGCCGAGGCGCTGTCCAGTGTTCGCCGCGTGGTAATTTCAGCTTCCACTGTCATCGCCACGGACGAGCACCGCCATGCCCACATTCGATCTGCCCGCCGAACTCACCAAGAGCTTCTGGGACAAAAAGAAAGGCGCCCTCGATGGCGCCGGCCTGGACGACATCCTCAAGGCCCTGCAGAAGAAGCACGAGGCCGTGGACTGGCCCAAGCTGGCCGAGGGCTGGACCAAGGTTGCGGGCAAGGATGCCGCCAAGCTCAAGGCCCTGTATGAGGCGCTGGACAAGCTCTACCGCGCCAAGGCCTCGCCCCTCAAGCTCGAGGCCACAGCCCTGGCCGCGGCCGCCGACAAGGCCGCCAAGGCCAAGGACGCCGCCAAACCCCGCAAGGACGCCTGCACCCTGATCGCCAAGGAGGCGCTGGCCTATGCCAAGGCCATCGGCGGCGGCCTTGAGGTGCTGGAAAAGGAGTTCACCACAGCCCTCAAGGCCCTGCCCGATGAGCAAGAGTCTGGCGAGGGGGAGGACGAGGACGACGAGCCCTCCAATGCCCTGCTGGCCCCGGACCGGCTGCTCAAGCAACTCAAGCAGTGCAAGGCCGATCCCGCGCGCCAGGTGCATTTCGCCTACCTGGACAACAACAAGGAAGACCCTTACCTGGCCGTGCATCCCCGGATGAACGGCCGCGCGATGACGGCCAAGCTGGTCAAGGACATTGGCATCAAGACAGGCTCATTCGGCCTGCTGTCGATCGACGGGCTGCAGCTCAAGCTGGTGGTCGAGAAGAAGTACGGCGGCCTGGTCAAGCGCATCCGCATCCCCATCAAGAAGTGCGGCTTCAAGATCGGCAAGGTGATGCTGGTCAGCGAAACGGGCGAGACCCTCGACCAGGATGATGAGGACACCGCAGCCGTGCCGGAAACCGCGGGCACCCCAGGCAAGCCGGCCCCCACCCCAGGCACCATCAAACCCAGTGCCTTGCCCTTCCTGCAGCAGTGGGCCAAGGTGCGCGGCGATGCCGTCACCACCCTCAAGGGGGTCGCCAAGGAGATCGCCGACCTGAAGGATCCGGAATCGGCCAAGGCCGTCATCGAAATCAGCGCCGTGGTCAAGAACCTCACCGTCGAGCCCACCACGCCCCAGCAGATCGCCGAGCTGGTGCGCTACATCGACAAGGATGACGTGGTCCTGGATGTGTCCGAGTTCGCCAGCGACATCCGCACGCCGCTGCTCAAGGTGCTCGCACAACTGCACAAGGCCGTGCAGGCTTGAGCGCATCCTGCGCATCGCACAAGCACCCGGAGTCGTCATGCCCAACCCTCCCCGCTCCCTGGTCGGCAAGCTGCTGATCAAGCTCCATCTCAAGAAGAGTCCGCCGCCCACGACAGGCGGCACCCCTGATACCTCGGAAGCCGAGGGCAAGGTGGACAACGCCAGACAGGACATCGTGCGGCAGTTGAACACCCTGGCCGATGGCATTGGCAAACTGTACGAGCCGCTCGCCAAACCCCTGGCCGAGCGTCTGGCGGTTCTGCGCGAGCAGCTGGACACGCTGGGCAGCCTGCCGAGCGTCCAGGCCAAGGCCCATCGCCTGATGCAGGTCAAGGAGGCCGCAGGGCTGCTGGCCAAGGAGTTGACCCAGGCCCAGCAACGCGCCCAGCAGGTCAAGAACAGCATCGACACCCAGGCACGGTCCCTGACCAGCCTGGAGCAGGACCTGGGCGCCATCACCGTGAAGTCGGCGCACGACCGCCTCGAGAACCGGCTCAAGCAGCTGCAGCTGCAGCTCGACGGGCTCAAGGCGCCTGCCACGCTGGACGATCTGGACAAGCCTGCATCGCTGACGTCGTCGATCGATGACCTGAAGAAGGACATCAAGGACACGAAGGACGACATGACGAAGGCGCTGAAGTCCCAGCGCGATCTCTCGACCACGCCCTTGACGACCTTCAGGAACCAGCTCAAGGGCAAGCTGCCGGCCACCCGCGGCGGCCTGTCGCCCGACCTGATCGTGGCGGAGAAGAAGGCGGCGGCGGTCCAGGTCCTGATCGACACCGAGCAGTGGAGCAAGGTGGCGGCCCAGGCGCAGAAGGTGCACGATGCATGCGCCGACATGACCCTGCGGATGGACGAGCTGCAGAACATCGAAGCGATGCCCGAGGGCGACGGCAAGCTCAAGGCCAAGCTGGACAGCGCGGTGGCGCGCGCCAAGCTCACCAAGGCCAAGCTGAGCAAGCACAAGGATTTCAACACGGCGTTCAAGAGCCTGCACGACGGGCTGGACACCAAGCTCGGCTACATCGAATGGTATGCCGCCAACCTCGGCACGGCGAACAAGGACGATGCCCGGAGCTGGCTGGGCCAGCTCCAGGCGGACGATCGCCGTGCGCGCCGGTCCCTGGACACCTACCTGGAGTATGACCAGGTGCGCAGCGAGGTGCTCTCCCTGATCACCGCGCTGGAAAAGCACGCCCAGAGCGGCGCCATCCAGGCTGAACTCAAGCGGATCAAGGCTGCCAAGGACGCGGCCCACAAGGATGGCTCGGACCCGGACAAGGGCTGGCATTGCGCCAAGCTCGCCCTGATCAACCTGACGGCCCAGTGCGTCCAGGCCAAAGCGCTGGCCGACCGCCTGGAAGCCCAGTCCGCCTCGCAGCCGAAGGTGGCGAACCTGCTCAAGACCAAGGGCCTGGATCCCAAGTACGTGCACACGGCCATGAAGATCCTCGTGGAGGAAGGCTGCACGCCGGAGAAGGCCGTGGCCATGGCTGAAATGGCCAGCGTCTACGAAGGCGAGGGCCTGGACGAGGTGGATGCCAGCCACTCGGCGCGGGTCAAGCAGAGCCTGATGGACGATGATCCCAAGATGACACCGCAGCGGGCCCACGCCATCGGCAAGCTGGTGCGTGCCCGCGGAACGGCCAAGGGGGCCGACCTCAAGGCGGTGGCCGGCGACATGAAGCGGATGCCCGAGGGCGCGATCAATGCGCTCAACGCCTGCAATGTGGAGACCGTGGTCTGCCAGGGGCCGGTGACGACGGCCAAGCCCGAGTTGCACGAGGTGGTGCCGCGTGGCTGGAACGCCGACCAGACCTGGGACGAGGTGCCCGGCATGGGCGGAGAAACCGAACTGGTGGTGGGCACCATGGACGACGGCGCCGGTGGCCGCAAGGTGCCGGGCCCCGGTGAAGGCCCCTGCCCGCACGGCACGCCGGATCTGGTCGGGCACGAGGCAGGGCATACCATCGACAAGATGGGCGGCGGCAACCGCCGCAACCTGCCCGTCTTCGTCCAGGCCCGCCAGGAGGACGTCACACTGGGGGCCGGGGGCGATGACAACGGCCTGCGGCCCATCCGGGACAACTACTTCATGTCCACGGACGAGACGAAGCAGATCAACCATGGCGGCACGGTCACGGCCGTGGCGCAGAGCGAGTGGTCTGTCCAGACCGAGGATGCGGCCCGCTCGGAATCCTTCGCCGAGAGCTTCGCCCTGCACTGCCAGGCCAACAAGACGAAGTGGCCCGGCATGATGAAGTTCTGGGCCGGCTACACCTGGTGATGCACCGCGACGTTCAGATTCAGAAAGAGAACGACCATGACCGACAATGCTCCTCCCTCGCCCGTTGACGAGGCTCCGCCCTACATCGGCGTGGCGCACATGCGGGCCGACGGCACGATCGAGTTGCACCTGCGGGCCGAGGCGCCAGACGGGGCCATCGGTGAAGCCGTGTTCGTCTACGCGCCCGATCACCTGAACTACGACTACATCCTGGCGCACGTCGCCCCCCTGGAGCCTCACGGGCAGACCTCCGTCAGGCCTTTCCCGCCCTGAACCTCCGGACTGCTGTTCGACAGCCTTCAGCCGCCCGCCCTCGCATCCACATCGCGTTCCTGCCGTGCCCCATCCACGCACCCTCGTGGGCAAGTTGTTGCTCAAGAAGAAATCCACCACCTCTGCTGGCGCACCGGTGACGACCGCGCCTTCAACGCCATCGGATGCCGATCGAAAGCTGGAGCAGGCGCACCAGAAGGTCCAGGCAGGCCTGGACACCCTGGCCCAGCAGATCAATGCCCTGCCCATCGACGCGCTCAAGGTGCCGCTGGACCGCCTGGCCACGACACTGCGCGCCCACATGGCCACGCTGGGCACCCTGCCCGACACTGCTGCCCGCTCTGCCCGCCTGATGCAGATCGGCGAAGGTGCCGTGCGCCTGCAGCAGGAGCTGGCCAAGGTCCGCAATCGGATCACCGAGGTCCAGCAGCACAAGGCGGACTGGGCCGACAACCCCACCGCCGCGCTGCAGCGCACCCTTGGTCGTGTGTCCGTCGGTACCCGCACGACCCTGCTGCCTGCGTTGAGCCGCGCCCAGATTCTGGTGCGAGAAACCCAGGCCGCGCTGCAGGCTGGCCAGCTGGACGAGGCCGATGCCAAGGCCACCGAGGCCTACTGGGTCTGTGACGACGCCAACAAGCGCATCGCCACGCTCGAAAAGCTCGACGTGGTCAAGACCGCGCATGGCCAGGCGGCCACGCTGCTGCGCCAGCTCAAGGCACACCCCCAATACGCCACAGCCTTCGCCGCCCAGTCGGCCCTGCTCGAAGGCGCAGTCAACCAGGCCAAGGCCTTGCTGGCAGCCGGCGAGCGCGCCAGCCCGGCCCAGCTCGACGACATCGTCACCCACCTGACACAGGCCGAGCGCGCATCGCGCAAGTCACTGGCCGAGTACGCTGATTACCAGCGCCAGTACAAGCAGCTCGACAGCCTGCTCAAGGCGCTCAAGGCCCACCCGCAGGCTCAGGCCATCCATGCCGAGACGACCCAGATCGACCTGGCCCTGCTGGGCGCGGACAACCTGGGCGCTCATGCCCAGGGGGGCTGGCACCGCGCCAAAGTGGCGCTGGCGCCGCTGGCTGGCCAGTGCGCCCAGGCCAAGGCCCTGGCCGACAAGCTTGGCCAGGCCGCCGCACAGCTGCCCGTGCTGACAAAGCAGCTCGAAGGCAAGGGCATTGCCAAGGATGACATCACCCGTGTGGCCAACATGGCTCACAAGCTGCTGGTCGAGGAGGACTGCGATGCCGAGACCGCCGTCCAGATGGCCCAGTCGGCCCACCAGTTCACCGGTGAAGGCCTCGACGAGCCCGACGCCCTGCGCTCGGCCCGCGTCAAGCGCGTGCTGATGGGCGACAAGACCATCTCGGAGGAACACGCCCATGCCATCGGCAAGAGCGTACGCGCCCGCGGCACCGCCTCCATCGAGGACATCCAGTGCGTGGCCGACGAGATGAAGCGCATGTCGCCCAAGGCGCTCAAGGCCCTCAACGACGCGGGCGTGGTCACCGGCATCTGCCGCGGCCCGGTCACCGACATGGTGCCCGAACTGGCCGACGTCAACCCGCGCGGCTGGGGCGACCGCACCTGGGACGAGGTACCCGGCTGCTACATGGGCAACAAGAAGACCGTCATCGTCGGCACCATGGACGATGGCAGCGGCAAGCGCAAGGTGCCGGCCCAGGGGGAAGGCCCCATCCCGCACGGCACGCCCGACCTGCTGGGCCACGAGGCCGGCCACGCCTTCGACGTGGCTGGCGGCGGCAACAAGCGCAACGATCCGCGGTTCGTCGCCGCGCGCACCCGGGACTTGGCCGAGCCGCCGCCCAAGGGCTTGACCCCGGGGCGTGACGACTACTTCATGACCCGGACGGAAAGCCCCACGGGCAATCAGACAGGCGATGATGGCGCGCGCTCCGAATCCTTCGCGGAAAGCTTCGCGTTGCATTTCAGCGGCCACAAGACCAAGTGGCCGAACATGCTGACATTCTGGCAAGGCAACCCGTGGGGCGTCTGACCTTGCTCACCGCCATCCACGCCACCACCGCTGCGGCATCACCTCCGAGATCACCATGAGCAACTCCCCCTCCGGCATCCCGCCCCGCCCTGCGCACATGCCGCCCGCCGAGCCGGATCAGCCCTACGTGGGTTCGGCCCACATGCGCGATGACGGCACCCTCGAACTCCGGCTCAGCACCGAAGCGCCGGGCGACATCCTGGGCGAGGCCATGTTCATCGTCAAACCCGATGACCCCCGCCACCAGGGCCTGGTCGACCACCTCGGTGGCATCACTGCCGGGGGTTACGCGCCCGTGCGTCCCATCCCCCCGGGGGTGTTGTGAACGTGCCGGGCGAGCCGATTCGCTCCGGCTGGACTGTCCGCAACTGATCTGGAAGGCCGGGGTGTCCGAATTTCAATGAAAATGTCCTTTTGGGGGCCTGCCATAGGGCCTGCCAATGACAGGGGCATAGCGATTCCCAATCAGGCGAATTTGTTCAATCAATTCGCCATATGGCATGCGCTGGCCTAAGATTTACCCTCATCAGTTCTTCACACCACCAACAGGAAACAAGCCATGAGCCTGATCAACACGCAAGTCCAGCCGTTCAAGACCGAAGCCTTCGTGAACCGCGGCGGCAAGGGTGAATTCATCACCGTCACCAACGAGACCCTGAAGGGCAAGTGGTCCGTGCTGATTTTCATGCCGGCTGCCTTCACCTTCAACTGCCCGACCGAGATCGAAGACGCTGCCAACAGCTACGAAGAGTTCCAGAAGGCCGGTGCCGAGGTCTACATCGTGACCACCGACACCCACTTCTCGCACAAGGTGTGGCACGAGACCTCGCCGGCCGTGGGCAAGGCCAAGTTCCCGCTGATCGGCGACCCGACCCACCAGCTGACCAACGCCTTCGGCGTGCACATCCCGGAAGAAGGCCTGGCCCTGCGCGGCACCTTCATCATCAACCCCGAAGGCCAGATCAAGACCGCTGAAATCCACAGCAACGAGATCGCCCGTGACGTGTCGGAAACCGTGCGCAAGCTCAAGGCCGCCCAGTTCACCGCCGCCAACCCCGGCCAGGTGTGCCCCGCCAAGTGGAAGGAAGGCGCCAAGGCCCTGACGCCGTCGCTGGACCTGGTCGGCAAGATCTGAGCGAGCCCCTGCTGATCTGTTGAAACCCCGGTGCTGAGGCTTCACCTCGACATCACGAACCCCCAAGGGGTGTCCCGGCAGACCCACGAGGCCTGCCGGCAAGCCCCGCCTCAGCCCTCCGCGGGCCTCCCCACCTCATCATCTGGGAGGCCAGCTGCCAAAGTCGCTTGAACCGCGAACCATCATCGACAAGAAAGGATGCACACCATGCTGGACGACACCCTCAAGGCCCAACTCGGCGCCTACCTGGAGCGCGTGACGCAACCCTTCGAGATCGTGGCCTCGCTGAGCGACTCTGAGAGCTCTCGCGACACGCTCGAGCTGCTGCAGACCATCGCCGGCCTGCGCAGCGACAAGATCACCCTGCGCACCGACGGCCAGGACGCGCGCAAGCCGTCCTTCACGCTGCAGCGCGCGGGCACCAACACCAGCCTGCGCTTCGCCGGCCTGCCGCTGGGGCACGAGTTCACCTCGCTGGTGCTGGCGCTGCTGTGGACGGGCGGCCACCCGCCCAAGATCGAGCAGCCGGTGATCGACCAGATCAAGGCCCTGGACCGTGACCTCGACTTCGAGGTCTACATGTCCCTGACCTGCCACAACTGCCCTGATGTCGTGCAGGCCCTGAGCCTGATGGCCATCCTCAACCCGCGCATCAAGACCACGGTGATCGAGGGCGGCACCTTCCAGAAGGAGGTCGAAGAGCGCGAAGTGATGGCCGTGCCCATGGTCTACCAGGGCGGCCAGGTCTTCGGCTCGGGCCGCATGACCATCGAGGAGATCCTGGCCAAGGTGGACACCGGCGCGGCCGACCGCCAGGCGGCCGAGCTGTCGGCCAAGGCACCCTATGACGTGCTGATCGTCGGGGGCGGCCCGGCTGGGGCTGCCGCGGCTGTGTACGCGGCCCGCAAGGGCATCCGCACCGGCGTGGCCGCCGAGCGCTTCGGCGGCCAGGTCAATGACACGCTGGCGATCGAGAACTACATCTCGGTGCTCGAGACGGACGGCCCCAAGTTCGCCCTGGGGCTGGAAGCCCATGCCCGGGCCTACGACGTGGACATCATGAACCTGCAGCGTGCCGAGAAGATCATCCCGGCCGCCGAGCCGGGTGGCCTGATCGGCGTGCAGCTGGCCAATGGCGCCACCCTCCACAGCAAGACGGTGATCCTGTCCACCGGCGCGCGGTGGCGCAATGTGAACGTGCCTGGCGAGCAGACGTACAAGAACAAGGGCGTGGCCTACTGCCCGCACTGCGACGGCCCG
>DDJC01000109.1:280-14540 GCA_002339015.1 Burkholderiales bacterium UBA1834 | reverse complement strand
GCCGCCGCCGTGCGCCTGGCCGGCCAGCTGTTCGAGAACCTGTCCAAGACCCGGGTGCTGTTCGTGGGTGCTGGCGAGATGATCGAGCTCACGGCCACGCACTTCGCCGCCCGCGCACCGCGCAGCATGGCGGTGGCCAACCGCACGCTGGAGCGCGGCGAAAAGCTCGCCACCCACCTGGGCGCCGAGGCCATGCGTCTGGCCGACCTGCCCCAACGCCTGCACGAGTTCGACATCGTCGTCTCCTGCACGGCCAGCACCCTGCCCATCATCGGACTGGGTGCCATGGAACGCGCCATCAAGGCCCGCAAGCACCGCCCCATCTTCATGGTGGACTTGGCCGTGCCGCGCGACATCGAGCCCGAAGTCGGCCAGATGCCTGACGTCTACCTCTACACGGTGGATGACCTCAGCGAACTGGTTCAGACCGCCGGCGCACGCCGCCAGGCCGCCGTGGCCCAGGCCGAGGCCATCATCGAATCCGGCGTGCAGGGCTTCGTGCACTGGCTGGACCAGCGCGCCACCGTGCCCCTGATCCAGGCGCTTCAATCCCAGACCGATGCCTGGCGCGCCAACGAGATCGCCCGCGCCCGCAAGCTGCTGGCACGCGGTGACGATGTCGAGGCCGTGCTGGAAGCCCTCTCCCGCGGCCTGACCCAGAAGATGCTGCACGGCGCACTGGCCGAGCTGCACAGCGCCGCGCCGCAGCACCGGCCGCAGGTGGCCTCTACCGTGGCACGCATGTTCCTGCGCGGTGAGGTGCCGCCGAACCTGCCGGCGTCCATCGCCCCCAGATCCCCGTCCGAAAGCGATCCCGCATGAGCGGCCTCGCCCCGTCCCTGGCGGCCTCTCTGGAACGCCTGTCCCACCGTCTGCGCGAACTGGATGCAGCCTTGTCCGACAGTGCCGTCGCGGCCGATCCCAAGCGGTACCGAGACCTCTCGCGTGAACACGCCGAGGTCAGCAGCGTCTGTGACCTGGCCCGCCGCCACGCCCAGCGCACGGATGACCTGGCCACCGCCAGGCAGATGTTGCAGGACCTGGGCGACGACCCGGACATGAAGGCCATGGCGCAGGATGAAGCCACTCAGGCCGAAGCCGACCTGCTCAGGCTGGAAACCGAGCTGCAGACCGCCCTGCTGCCCAAGGACCCAGACGACGCCCGCAATGCCTTCCTGGAAATCCGCGCCGGCACCGGCGGTGACGAATCCGCCCTGTTCGCGGGCGACCTGGCCCGCCTGTATACCCGCTTCGCCGAACGGCAAGGCTGGCGCTGCGAGATCATGTCGGCCAACGAATCCGACCTGGGCGGCTACAAGGAAATCGTCTTGCGCATCGAAGGTACCGGGGTCTACGGCCAGCTCAAGTTCGAATCCGGTGGCCACCGCGTGCAGCGTGTGCCCGCCACCGAAACCCAGGGCCGGATCCATACCAGCGCCTGCACCGTGGCCGTGCTGCCCGAGCCGGACGAGGCCGAAGACGTGCAGATCAACCCCGCCGACCTGCGCATCGACACCTACCGTGCGAGCGGCGCTGGCGGCCAGCACATCAACAAGACGGACTCGGCCGTGCGCGTGACGCACATCCCCACGGGCATCGTTGCCGAATGCCAGGACGACCGCAGCCAGCACCGCAACAAGGCCAAGGCTCTGGCCGTACTGGCCGCCCGCCTGCGCGACAAGGACCGCATCGAGCGCCAGGCCCGCGAGGCTGCCACGCGCAAGAGCCTGGTCGGCACGGGCGACCGCTCCGACCGCATCCGCACCTACAACTTCCCGCAGGGCCGCCTGACCGACCACCGCATCAACCTCACGCTGTACAAGCTGCTGACCATCATGGAAGGCGATCTGGGTGACGTGATCGCGGCACTGGTGTCGGCCCAGGCCGCCGACCAGTTGGCCGAACTGGAAGCCGCCACCGGTGTCTGAGCCCGAAACCGGTTCGCCCAGGCAGCCTGCCGCCGGCACCAGCCTGACCGCCCCCACCACCGTGACCGAAGCCATGCACTCGGCCAGGGCGCAAGGCATCGACCGGCTGGACACCCAGTTGCTGCTGTGCGCCGTGCTGGACAAGCCCCGCAGCTGGCTGCTGGCCCACGACACCGACCCGCTGCCGCTTGAGGCCGCCACCCGCTTCGCCGAGCTGAGCGCGCGACGGGCGCAGGGCGAGCCCCTGGCCTACCTGCTGGGTGCCAAGGAGTTCTACGGCCTGAGCCTGCGCGTGGCCCCCGGCGTGCTGGTGCCCCGCGCCGACACCGAAACCCTGGTCGACTGGGCCCTGGACGTGCTGCCCGCCGAGCGCTCCACCCACGTGCTGGACCTGGGCACTGGCAGCGGCGCCATTGCCCTGGCGATCCGCTCACGCCGGCCCCATGCCAGCGTCACCGCCGTGGACGCCAGCCCCGAAGCCTTGGCCATCGCCGCCGACAATGCCAGACGCCTGCACTTGCCGCTGGAGCTGCTGGCCGGCGCGTGGTTCGAGCCCCTGGGCACGCGGCGCTTCGACCTGATCGTCAGCAATCCGCCCTACATCGCCGAGGGCGATCCGCACCTGCCCGCCCTGCGCTTCGAGCCTGTCCAGGCCCTGACTGCCGGCCGGGATGGGTTGGACGACCTGCGCCAGATCGCTCGACAGGCCGGCCACCATCTGGAGCCTGGTGGCTGGCTGCTGCTGGAGCATGGCCATGACCAGGCCGAGCCCGTGCAGGCCCTGCTTCGCGACGCCGGTTTCAGCGCCATCGCCACCCGCCATGACCTGGGCGGCCAGCCCCGCTGCACCGGTGGCCAGCGCGCGGTGTGACCTTTTCACACCCCTGACATTCCCTGATGGCGGACGGTCGCAGAGCCCCTGGATGTGAGTGCCCGCTCGCGCGGCGCCGCTCGTGAACATGTCACCCTGCGGCGTGCTCCCCCCGGGTTCCCCCTGAACCTCCAAAGTAAAGGGTGGAGATTCGTGGAAAAGGGGACACCAACGGTCACAAATCCGCGCCACAAGAAACAGGGGCCGTCCTAGCATGTGGCCCATGAACCCTGCCGCCCTTGCGGTCTTGGGTTGGCAGCCGGAGAACCACCATGCAGTGCGCATACCGCCCCTTGATCGCCACCCTGTTCGGCACCCTGCTGAGCGGCCTGGGGTCGCTCGCGCACGCGCAGATGGTGCCCATGCCCACCAACATCGTCACCGGCCACGCCGTCGTGCGTTCCAACACCAGCACGCTTACCGGCGACTTGGCCACCGCCTCCATCGGCCTGCACATACCCCGGCAGGCTGCCAGCAGTGGCGACGGCCTGGCGCTGAAAGAGCCGCCCAGCACCAACTTGTGGCCCCACTGGGAAGGTCGCATCGGCGTCGTGCTCGACCGGCCGGCCGACCCCATGAGCAATTCCTTCGTGCTGGCCCAGCCCGCCTACAACGGGCTCAAGGTCTACAGCATGCATCTGCTGTCTGACTACTACTTCGCCGGAGGCTTTCGCGCCACGGCGGGCCTGGTGCGCGGCTTGAGCAACATGCCCTGGTGGCCGAGCGAGCAGCAAGGCGCCACCGGCCTGAACCTGAGCATGCAACGTTTGGATGTGCTCAGCCCTCCTGGCTACGAGGGCGCCTCCGAGGACCACAACCGCACATCGCCCTATCTGGGGGCCGGTTACAGCACACGCCTGAGCGGCCTGCGCTCTGACAGTGCCTGGCGTTTCAATGCCGACCTGGGGCTGATCACCATCAACTCCAACAACATCGACCGCATCAGCCGCGCACTGCAGGGCGACGCGGGCGTGGAAACCATCATCCGCGAGTTGCGCCTGCGCCCCGTGGTCAAGGTCAGCGTGAACTACGCTTTCTGATACGCTCGGGCCCCTGCCGGCCCTCCCCCAAATCCGAGTGCCGGACGGCATCGCACAGGCCTGCTATAACAGGCCTGTTTCCATTTCCCCAACGGTGATCGCACCATGAGCGACGTACAGCAACGCATCGACGACCTGGTCAAAGGCCACAAGGTCGTTCTTTTCATGAAGGGCACGGCCCAGTTCCCGCAATGTGGTTTCTCCGGCCGCGCCATGCAGATCCTCAAAGCCTGCAACGCCACCGAGATCACCACGGTCAACGTGCTGGAAGACGAAGGCATCCGCCAGGGCATCAAGGAATACGCCAACTGGCCCACCATTCCCCAGCTCTACGTGAACGGTGAGTTCATCGGCGGCTCGGACATCATGATGGAGATGTACCAGGCCGGCGAGCTGCAGCAGGTCCTGGCCGGTGGCCAGTGAGCCCATGCAGGCCCATCGGTCGGCCCGGCCCCGCCGGCTGATCGTCGGGCTCACCGGCGCCAGCGGCGCCGTCTACGGCGTGCGGCTGCTGCGGCGCGCGCGCAGCCTGGGCGTGGAAACCCACCTGGTGGCCACGCCCGCCGGCATCCTCAACGCGCACCATGAGCTCGGCCTGGACCGGCGCGAGCTGGAGGCCATGGCCACCCGGGCCCATGCGCCGGGTGATGTGGGCGCCTGCATCGCCAGCGGCAGCTTTGCCACCGATGCGATGGTGATCGCGCCCTGCTCCATGAAAACGCTGGCCGCCGTGGCCCACGGCCTGGGCGACAACCTGCTCACACGCGCCGCCGACGTCACGCTGAAGGAGCGCCGTCGCCTGCTGCTGATGGTGCGCGAGACACCTTTCAACCTGGCCCACCTGCGCAACATGACCTCGGTCACGGAGATGGGCGGCATCGTGTTCCCGCCCCTGCCTGCCTTCTACCACCGGCCCGAAACCCTGGACGAGATCATCGGTGACACGGTCGAACGCGCCCTGGCCCTGCTCGGGCTGGACGAGGCTCAGCCGCGCGCCTGGACCGGTCTGTAAGCGCATGGCCCAAGGGCGACACGCCCACTCATCGCTGGATGCTGCAGTTCCGCGAACCCATGCCGATATGTCTGTGACGCAATGGGCAAAACAGGCAGGCCAGGCTGTCTGCCACCCTGCGCCAGCGCCCTGCTTGTGCATCCAGGGATCCGCACTTCTGCGTAGACAGTGCCATGCGCCTTCGCACCCTTGCCTCAGCCCGATGTGCCTCGCCGATGCTCTGGATCGGTGGTGCGGCCATGCTCGTCACGGCCTGTGGGCTGCCCGTGTCGCAGCGCACGCCGCCGCCTCCGCAGCCACCAGCGCCCTTGGTCGGTCGGGCGGAGATCGGTCAAAGCCTGTACGAAGCCCAGTGCGTCCAGTGCCATGCACTGGACCACCACCGCATTGGCCCGATGCACCGGGGGGTGATGGGCCGCCTGGCGGGCACCGCCCCCGGCTATGACTATTCGACCGGCCTGAAGAAATCAGGTCTGCGCTGGACACCCGACACCCTGGACCGCTGGCTGCGTGGCCCGGATGCCTTTGTGCAGAACCAGCAGATGGACTACCAGGTGGACGATGCGCAGGAGCGCGCCGACCTCATTGCGTACCTGGCGACCCTGCGCTGACACCGGCCACGACACGCGGGCCGGCTTCGGCCACGGCGGCTTCCCAGCGCTTGCGCGCGCCCAGCACGGCATTGGGGTACTCGGCCCGGCCACGGCTGCCGTTGTAGCGTCCCAGGGCCAGGAACAGGTCGCCCTTTTCGATGTCGAGGTAGTGGCGCAGGATCACGCAGCCGAAACGCAGATTGCTCTGCATGTGGAACAGCCGGGCCGCATCGCCATCACCAATGGCGCGTGACCAGAACGGCATCACCTGCATGTAGCCACGCGCCCCGGCCACGCTGATGGCGTACTTGCGGAAACCGCTTTCCACCTCGATCAGGCCCAGCACCAGGGTCGGATCCAGCCCCGCACGGGTGGCCTCGTACCAGACGGTGCGCAGAAACTCCTCACGCACCAGATCATCAGGCTTGCGCTTCTTCAGGCGCTCACCGGCGCCCTGCTTCCAGCGCTCGTAGCTTTGCTTGCGGCGGTCGTCCACGAACACGGGCACCGGGGGCACCGACTTGGCAATGGCGGCCGACAGTGCCGTGCGCACCGAGTTGGCCAAGGGCTCCTCGCGTTGCGCGCCGGCGTGCGCAGGCAGCACGGCACCGGCCAGCAAGGCCAGCGTCAGCCCGGCACGGGACAGGTGGTGCAGCACGGCGCGCTTCACGAGGCTCAGCCCTTCAACTGGGCCAGCACGTGGGCCCCCACCTCGCCCACGGCGATCTTGGCGGCTTCCTTGTCCTGGCGGCCCTGGTACTCGGCCAGGCCTTCCTTGAGGCCCTTGTCGCCCAGCACCACGCGGTGCGGCACGCCGATCAGTTCCCAATCGGCGAACATGGCTCCTGGGCGCTCGCCGCGGTCGTCCAGGATCACGTCCACGCCCTGCGCGCTCAGATCGGCATACAGCTTGTCGGCAGCAGCCTTCACGTCTTCCGAGCGGTCATAGCCGACGGGGCAGATCACCACTTCAAACGGTGCGATGGCGGCCGGCCAGATGATGCCGCGCTCGTCGTGCTGCTGCTCGATGGCAGCACCCAGGATGCGGGTCACGCCGATGCCGTAGCAGCCCATCTCGAAGTGCTTGGGCTTGCCGTCGACATCCAGGAAGGTCGCATTCATGGCCTTGGAGTACTTGGTGCCCAGGTAGAACACGTGGCCCACCTCGATGCCACGCTGGATGGCGAGCACCCCCTGGCCATCGGGGCTGGGATCACCCTCGTTCACGTTGCGGATGTCGGCCACCACGTCGGGCTCGGGCAGGTCACGGCCCCAGTTCACGCCCTTGATGTGGAAGCCCTCGTCGTTGGCCCCCACGATGAAGTCGGCCATGTGGGCCACGGTGCGGTCGGCCACCACCTTGACGGGCTTGGGCAGTTTGACGGGGCCCAGGTAGCCGGGCTTGGTGCCGAAGTGTTCGACGATTTCCTTCTCGGTGGCGAAACGGAAGCCCGCCTTCAGGCCCTCGATCTTGCCGGCCTTGACTTCGTTCAGGTCATGGTCGCCGCGCACCAGCAGCAGCCACACGGTGGACTTGACGATCTCGCCCTTGTCGTTGGTCTCGTCCGTGGCCAGCACCAGGGATTTGACGGTGCGGCTCAGGGGCAGGCCCAGCAGCTCGGCCACGTCGGCGCAGGTGCTCTTGCCGGGTGTGGCCACCTTTTCCAGCGCCTCGGTGGCTGCGCCACGCTGGGCGATCAGAGGCAGCGCCTCGGCCAGCTCGATGTTGGCGGCGTAGTCGCTGGTGGGGCAATACACGATGGCGTCTTCGCCGGTGTCGGCGATCACCTGGAACTCGTGCGAGCGGTCGCCGCCGATGGCACCCGTGTCGGCCGCCACGGCGCGGAACTGCAGGCCCAGGCGCTGGAAGATGCGCGTGTAGGCTGCGTACATCGCGTCGTAGCTCTTGCCGGCGGATTCGACGTCACGGTCGAAAGAGTAGGCATCCTTCATCGTGAACTCGCGCCCGCGCATCACGCCGAAGCGCGGGCGGCGCTCGTCACGGAACTTGGTCTGGATCTGGTAGAAGTTCTTGGGCAACTGGCGGTAGCTGCGCAACTCCTGGCGGGCGATGTCGGTCACCACCTCCTCGGCGGTGGGCTGCATCACGAAATCGCGCTCGTGGCGGTCCTTGAAGCGCAGCAGTTCGTCGCCCATTTTCTCGAAACGGCCAGTCTCCTGCCAGAGTTCGGCGGGCTGCACCACGGGCATCACCAGTTCGATCGCGCCGGCCTTGTCGAGCTCCTCGCGGATGATGGCCTCGACCTTGCGGATCGTACGCAGGCCCATCGGCATGTAGTTGTACAGGCCGGCGCCCAGCTTCTTGATGAAACCGGCGCGCATCATGAGCTTGTGGCTGACGATCTCGGCGTCGGCCGGCGCTTCTTTCAGGGTCGAGATGAAGAACTGGGAGGCTTTCATGGAATGGCGGATGGCTGGTCGGGCGCGCCCTGCGCGCCCAGAACCGGTCATTATCCCAGAGTGCTCTCGCGCCTTGGCATGCTTCTAGGGGGCAAACCCTGGGCTCCTGCGCCAATTTGGCTGCCCACGCCTCTAGGCGGGACACCAGTGAGGTGCAATAATGAAGCCAGTTCAAAGCATTCGGAGTTGATCATGCTCGACCGTGAAGGCTTCCGCCCCAACGTCGGCATCATCCTGCTCAATCAACGCAACCAGGTGTTCTGGGGCAAACGGATCCGCACCCACTCCTGGCAGTTCCCGCAAGGCGGGATCAAGCATGGCGAGTCGCCCGAGCAGGCGATGTTCCGCGAGTTGCACGAAGAGGTCGGCCTTCGGCCTGACCACGTGCGCATCGTCGCCCGCACCCGTGACTGGCTCCGCTACGAGGTGCCGCAGCACTTCATCCGGCGTGATGCACGGGGCCACTACCGCGGGCAAAAGCAGATCTGGTTCCTGCTGCAGCTCACCGGCCGTGACTGCGACATGAACCTGCGCGCCACCAGCCACCCCGAGTTCGACGCCTGGCGCTGGAACGAGTACTGGGTGCCGCTGGAGGCCGTGATCGAATTCAAGCGTGACGTCTACCAGACGGCCCTGACCGAGCTGGCGCGCTTCCTGCCGCCGCCCAAGGGCCAGAACCGTTATCTGCGCGGCAACATGCGCGGGCGCACCGGGCGCGACACGGAGGCCCCGCCCCCCGAAACGGCCACGCGGGAGGGCGCGCCAGCCCGGGTCATCACCAGCACCACCACGGTCGAGATGCTCGAGGTCGACATCTGGGGCCCTGAACCGGCCGCGACCCAAGGCGGGCTGACCTGATGTGGCCTGCACCGGCGGGCATCTTGTTCGGGCGTGAGGCCGATCAGGCCCGCCGTGCCTGCCCCGCCCGCCATTCGCGTGGCGAGCAGCCGAACTCCCGCTTGAACGCCTGCGCGAAGGCCGCTGAAGACTGGTAACCCACCGACAGGGCCACCTCTGCCACCGAGCCACCCGAGTGATGAAGCCGGCGTGCCGCCAGTTGCATCCGGTGGCGGGTCAGGTAGGTCAGCGGCGGCATGCCCAGCAGTTGCGTGAAGCGCTCGGCCAGCACCGAGCGCGACACGCATCCCACCTTGGCCAGCTCTGCCAGTTGCCAATCGTGGGCAGGTTCGCGGTGCATGGCCCCCAGCACGCGCGACACCATGCCGTCCTTCAGGCCCATCAACCACCCCGGTGGCGCCGAGATCGGCCCGCGCAGGTAGGTGCGCAGGCTTTGGATGAACAGGATGTCTCCCAACCGGTCGATCACGGCCTGACGGGCGAGCCCCTGGCGGCCCAGTTCCTGATCGAGGTAGGCCAAACCGATCACCAGCCAGTCCGGCAGGCCCCGCTCGCCCCACTGCAGGGTAAGCCAGGGCGGCAGGCCGCCCCACAGCCAGGCCTGGGTCACGCCCTCGATGTGCATGCAGCCACTGATCGTGCGGCCGGACCACACACCCCCTACCGAACTTCCGGACGACACCGTGACCGCGCCAGACTCGTCCGCCTCGCGCCATTGACGCAGGAGGTCAACGGCCTCCACCTGGGCGCCAGCCAGCACTGGCTGCGCACTCAGCAGATGGGGCCCGCCCTGCGGCAGGAAGACCACATCGCCCGCCTGCAGGGCGATCGGCGACTCGCCTGGCGCCGGGTACAGCCAGACCTGACCTGCCGTCACCAGGTGGAAGCAAGGCTGTCCGGCCTGCCCCACACGCAAGCCCCCCTGCCCCGCCAACTGTGTGCGCACGAACAGCGCATCGCGGATGCGCACATCGGCCAGCACTTCACTCAAGGAATCCATGGCCGTGACTGTGCCCCAAGACAGGGGGGATTTGATCGCGAGCGTCCGGTTGTCGTGCGGCGAATCGCCACGAATGCCACGCAAGCGGTGACAGCGCGGCCCCTTACGGTGTGAAATCCGCCCCGCTCCGGGTCGGCCTGTACCCGGACACAACCAGGAGTTCAACGTGATGGCCGGTTTGCAGATGAGCGTGGTGATTCACGCGGTGGTGTACGTGCTGGTGGTCGGCGGCCTGTGGGCCTTGAACCAGGACGCGACGCCCGATGTCCAGTGGATCAAATGGGTCGCCTGGGGCTGGGGTATCGGCCTGGCCGCCCACACCACCGTATGGGCACTGATGCGCGGCAGGGCCCGCCGCTGACCCCTTCCCGCAGACTGCTACAGCCCCAAGACAATTCCGCCTCAAGAACGAGAGACATCCATGGCCACCTCCCTCACCCGCCTGGGCCTTCGCACGCTCAGCCAGATGGCTGGCTCGCCCAGCCTGGACCGCCTGAAACTGCGCAAGCCCACGGAGAAGGTGCTCTACCACGGCACCAAGGCCGGTTTCCGTACCGTGACCGCCGTGAACCGTGCCTTCAAGGCGATCAAGAACCTGGGCCAGCCCGAGCGCCTGCCCAAGCGCGGCGGTGGCGAGCTGTTCGACCTCACGCCCACCGACGACCAGGCCATGATCCTGGACGCCATCCGCGTGTTCGCGCACGAGCAGTTGCGCCCGGCCGCGACGGCGGCAGACACCGCGTATGGCGCGCCCCAGACCCTGTTGGCGCAATGCGCTGAACTGGGCATCACCACCATGGGCATCCCCGAGTCACTGGGCGGCGTCGGCACCGAGCGTTCGGCCGTGACCAACGCGCTGATCGCCGAGGCCCTGGCCCATGGCGACATGGGTCTGGCCGTGGCCTGCCTGGCGCCATCGGCCGTGAGCACGGCACTGGTGCTGTGGGGCACTGCCGAACAGCAGGCCACCTACCTGGGCGCGTTCGCGGCCGAGACGCCACCGCCTGCTGCTCTGGCCGTGCAGGAACCCACGCCCCTGTTCGATCCCTTCAGTCTGCAGACGAAGGCGCGACTGGCCAATGGCCGCTACGAGATCACCGGTGTGAAGTCCATGGTGCCGCTGGCCGCCTCGGCCGAGCTGTTCATCGTCGCTGCCAACATCGAAGGCCACGGCCCGGGCCTGCTGCTGGTGGAGTCGTCCACCGCGGGCCTGGCCATCGAGGAAGACGTGTCCATGGGCCTGCGCGCCGCCGCATGCGCCCGCCTGATCCTGGACCGCGCCAGCGTACCCGCCACCGCCCTGCTGGGCGAAGGCCGGCCCGAAGTCTATGCAGAGTGCATCCAGCTCTCGCGCTTGGCCTGGTGCGCCCTGGCCACAGGCTGCGCCCAGGCAGCACTGGATTACCTGATCCCCTATGCAAATGACCGCCAGGCCTTTGGCGAACCGATCAGCCATCGGCAATCGGTCGCTTTCGCCATCTCCAACATCGCCATCGAGCTGGACGGCATGCGCCTGCTGACCTGGCGTGCCGCCAGCCTGGCCGACGCCGACAAGCCCTTCGCCGAAGCGGCAGCCCTGGCCCGACGTCTGTGCGCCGACAAGGCCGCGCAGATCGGCAGCGACAGCGTGCAGTTGCTGGGCGGTCATGGCTTCGTGAAGGAGCACCCGGTCGAGCGCTGGTACCGTGACCTGAGGGCCGTCGGCGTGATGGAAGGTGGTCTGCTGCTGTAGTTCACCCCTCAAGGGGGCAACACCTAAGGACTGGCGGAGCCTGATCCCTGGTGTTCGCTGGGTCGGCCAGGCCGGCTTACTGAGACGAGACAAGTACGAGAGATACGCATGATCAATCTTGAGATTCCCCGCAAGTTCAACGCGCTGGTGCGGCAGGCCCAGGAAGTGGCCGGTGAGGTGCTGCGCCCCATCTCGCGCAAGTACGACCGCGCAGAGCATGCGCGCCCGGTCGAGCTGGACATGCTGGCCGCCGTGATCGACGGCATGAACGAAGGCAACAGCGAGGTCGGCGGCACGGGCGCCACCGGCGTGCGCCGCGATGCCAATGCCGGCGCCGACGGTGTCAACCGCAACGGCACCAACCTGTCGACCGCGCTGTCCATCATGGAGCTGTGCTGGGGCGACGTGGGCATGCTGCTGTCCATGCCCCGCCAGGGGCTGGGCAACTCTGCCATCGCTTCGGTGGCCAACGAAGAGCAACTCGCGCGCTTCAAGGGGCGCTGGGCCGCCATGGCCATCACCGAGCCGGGTTGTGGCTCCGACTCCGCCGCCATCCGCACCACGGCCCGCCTGGATGGCGACCACTACGTGCTCAATGGCGAGAAGATCTATGTCACCTCTGGTGACCGCGCCGACCTGGTCGTGGTGTGGGCCACGCTGGACCGCAGCCTGGGCCGCGCCGCGATCAAGTCCTTCGTGGTCGAAAAGGGCACACCCGGTTTCGAATTGGTGCGCCTGGAGCACAAGCTGGGCATCCGCGCCTCGGACACCGCCGCCTTCGTGCTGACCGACTGTCGCGTGCCGAAAGCCAACCTGCTGGGCGACCCCGACATCAACCCCGAAAAGAGCTTTGCCGGGGTGATGCAGACCTTCGACAACACACGCCCTCTGGTAGCTGCCATGGCCGTGGGCCTGACGCGTGCGTGCATCGAAGAAATGGGGCGCATCCTGAAGGAAGCAGGCCTCGCACCTGACTACAACCGCCCGCTGCACCGCCAGAGCGCCGCCGCCTCGGAGTTTGTGCGCATGCAGGCCGACTACGAAGCCGCGCGCCTGCTGACCATGCAGGCCGCCTGGATGGCCGACAACGCCCAGCCCAACTCGCTGCAGGCCTCGCTGGCCAAGGCCAAGGCTGGCCGCACCTGCGTGGACGTGGCACTCAAGTGCGTGGAGCTGGCTGGCAGCATCGGCTACACCGAGAACGCGCTGCTGGAGAAGTGGTCGCGCGACGCCAAGATCCTCGACATCTTCGAGGGCACCCAGCAGATCCAGCTCCTGATCATCGCGCGGCGACTGCTGGGCAAGAGCTCTGCCGAACTGAAGTAGGGCTCACGCACGCGGGCGCGTGTTCTGCTCAATGGCCGCCTGGCACAGCGCCAGCTGGGCCTGCAACTTCAGTCGCAGGCCCGCATCCAGCCCGAACTTCATGCCGAACCAGGTGAACAAGGCCACCAGCACCACGGACAGCGTGATGCTGGGCCAGCGGCCCAACTGGGCGTCAAGCGACGCAGCGCCGACCAGCGTCACGGTGAAGATCAGCCCGAACAGAAAGCCCAGGATCACGCCTTGCTTCTCGCGCCGCGCCGATTTGCGGTAGAGCTCTCTTGCGAAATCGTGAATCACGGCCACGTCGTAGTTCACCACGGTCTCGTTTTGCGCCATAAACCTCTGCTCCATCATCAATGCGCTTCATTAAGCACGATCCTGCCACGAAGCGCCATGGCAGAAACCACGGCATGCCGGACGGTGCCACACCTTAACCGCAGGGCCGCCGGCAGGCATTGCGGGCATCCGGAAGTTTGTCGCCACCGGCTGGCTCACACCCTCAATCCATCAATACCAGGTTATCCCGGTGGATCAATGCCGGCTCGATGATGAAGCCCAGGATGCCCTCGATCTCGCTGGAGGGCTTGCGCGCGATCAGGCGTGCCTCGCTGCTGGCATAGCTGGCCAGCCCGCGGGCCACGTCATGGCCCGCCAGATTGCGCACCGCAACCACATCGCCACGATGGAACTCGCCCTGTACCTCGACCACCCCGATGGGCAGCAGGCTCTTGCCTTCATCGCGCAGCTTGGCCACGGCGCCGTCGTCGATCACGACCACGCCACGAAGCTGCAGATGGTCGGCCATCCACTGCTTGCGTGCGGTGAACTTGGCCGTGCCAGCCACGAACAGCGAGCCAATGGGCTCGCCCTTTGACAGGCGCACCAGCACGTCGGGCTCGCGGCCCCAGGCGATCACGGTACTCGCACCGCTGCGCGCCGCCCGCTTGGCGGCCAGCACCTTGGTGATCATGCCGCCCGTGCCCACGCGCGAGCCAGCGCCGCCGGCCATCTGCTCCAAGGCCGGATCACCCGCCTCGCAGACATCGATGAAACGGGCGTCCGGATCCTTGCGCGGGTCGGCGCTGTACAGGCCATCGATATCGGTGGCGATGAACAGCGCATCGGCATCGACCAGCGCCGCCACGGTGGCGGCCAGGTTGTCGTTGTCGCCGAGCTTGAGTTCGTCCACCGACACGGTGTCGTTCTCGTTGACCACCGGCAACGCGCCCAGCCGCAGCAGTTCGTTGAGCGTGGCGCGTGCGTTGAGGTAGCGGCGGCGGTTGCGCAGGTCGTCATGGGTCAGCAGCACCTGCGCCACCGGGCGCTCGAAGAAGCGCTGCCAGAGCCCGATCAGCTGGGCCTGGCCGAGCGCAGCCAGCGCCTGCCGCGCCGCCATCGCCGCGCCAGGCTCATCGGCCCGCGGCAGGATCGCGCGCCCGGCAGCGACCGCGCCGGAAGACACGATCACCACCTCGCGCC
>DDJC01000109.1:0-156 GCA_002339015.1 Burkholderiales bacterium UBA1834 | reverse complement strand
TTCAGCACCGCACGCCGCCATGGCGGCAGCGCTTGTTCGGGGAACGGCGAGGCGACGTTGGCAGCGTGCGGGATCATCGGTCAGTGTCTCAGCGGGTGTTCCATTCGTGCACGGTCAGCTCGGAGGCCTGCATCGTCACCAGCGGATCGGTGGCGA
>DDJC01000104.1:231-57701 GCA_002339015.1 Burkholderiales bacterium UBA1834 | reverse complement strand
AACTACCTTGACACGCGCCGCCGGTCAGCAGACCCGCAAAAACGGCCAGACCACCAACCCGCGGCACTGGCACATCATGAAACTTCTGTGCCCCCGTCAAGTCGCTGTCCAATGAAAGACGACCATGCCATCTTTGAGTCAATACCAGCAACAAGCACACGGCGAAACTGACTGCCAACGTGACGCTGAAGGCGGCGACCAGCGGGTCGTCTATGGACATAAGGTTGGAATCCTGATTGTGTTAACTGCATCTGCGGAAGCGGCTTCAAGCAACTTCGCAAATCACGAGCGTCAGCCTATTGGCGGCCCGTTGGTTTGATACAAACATTTTAGTCATCAAACCGTTCAACGGCTGTCATCTTGATGTGGTGCGCGGCTTACAGTGAGCCCAGTTAGGCGGGAAAACACCGACTGTTTCGTGCTTTTTTGCCGCAACAAGGAGGGCATGCTAGCCCCGCAGGTGAATGGTTGCAATGGTGTTTTGCGGGTTCCCACGCTTGCGCGGTAGGCTAATGGCGCGGGGTGTTGCCCTGGGCCATGCCGCTTGATACATCTGCCCGCCCTGTGCCATACTGGCCTGCAGACATAAATCGCTTCAATTGAGAGGTCGTCCTGTGAAAAAACTCATCATCGCTACATCGTTCTGCCTGTTGGCGTCCGGCGCATTTGCTCAAGCCGCTAGCGGGATTGGTGCTGGCACGACTGGTGCGGGTGCCAGCGGCGCAGGTGCGGCTGCCGGCGCTGGTGCGGCCGGTGCCAGTGCTGTCGGTGGCATCACGGCTGGGGCCTTGGCTGTCGGCGTGGCTGCTGCTGCCGCCGTTGGCGTGGCCGTGGCCGTGGCCTCCAATGACAACAACTCCGGCACCACAGCACCCACCACCGGCACCGTTGCACCCTGATGCGTGTGCTCATAGCGCCTTGAGTACCGTCTTCCGGGGTAATGGCGCCCCATTGCCTTTAGCGCTCTTGAGATGAGGGCGCTTTTCGTCAAGCGGCTGGCTTTTTCAAAGTCGGCCGCTTTGGCTTGTGTGCTAGGCGTGGTCTCCATGCTGGGCTTGCAAGGCTGCGCGCCCCATCAGTCCGCCGCTTTTGATGCCTGGCGCCAGCTTTCCCCATTCGGTGCCAAGGCGGATCCTTCCCAAGGGCCCCTCAACCCCAAATACCGCTATCTGCGCGTCACCGTCAATGCGCAACCAGTGCTGATGGTGCTGGGCTATGTCGACATGGCTGATTCGCAGGCGCCCGTGCAGGTCTGGTACAGCGGCGCGGGCGAGGTGCTTCGCCTGCGCCACGGCCGCCTGGCGGGGCTGGTGGGCTCCCCTACGGAGTGGCGTGATGTGCGCTGGCCCCAAGGCACGCCCGGCTGGGGCGCCGCCCTGCAGCAGCCATCCTCTTATGAGCGCGTGCTCGACCAGATGCCCGGTTACCGCCTGGGCACCGTCCAGTCCCTGCAGATCGAAGCGGTGCCCACGCCTCGGGACACGGCCTGGGCTGGCCCCGTGCCTGCTGATCTGCGGTGGTTTCGTGAGTCGGTGTCGTCGGGAGCGCTGCCCCCAGCCCGCTATGCCGTGAGGATGGGGCCCCAGGGGGTTGAGCCTGTCTATGGCGAACAATGTGTAGCGGCCGATTTGTGTCTGACCTGGCAGACGTGGCCCCCTCACCAAGAACCGCGCTCATGAGCCTTCACCGAATCGCCTGGATCCCGGCCGCGGGATCGCTGGTGCTGCTGTGCTGGTCGCAAGCTCAAGCCACCCCTGCCGCGCTGGCATCACAAGGGCAAGACTACGTGGTCGAGGCCGAGCAGCGCTTGAGTGATTGGCTGCTGGCCCATCCGCTGCCAGCTGATGTCGACCTGGCCGCGCTGGGATGGTATGCGTCTGTGGAACGCAGTGGCCAGCAGCAGCGTCAGGCCCAATTGCGGCAAAGCCTGGCGGGGCGTTTCTCCGCCCTGGCCGGGGTGATCGCCGACATGCCTGTCACCGGGCGTGTGCCGCTGCTCAAGGCGGATGCACGCTGGCTGCAGGCCAACGCGGCGGCAGACCCCTGGTTGCGCCGCTGGGATGTGGTGCACGCCGCCCCGCGCAGCCCCTGGGTGACGCTGCTGCGTGTGAGCGGGCACATGTGCCAGGTGGCCCATCAACCGGGTGCCGACACGGCCAGCTACCTGCGTGCATGCGGTGTGGTGGCGGCTGACCGGGCCTGGGTGGTGCAGCCTGATGGGCGCGTGTTCAGCCATGGTGTGGCCCGCTGGAATGGGCAGACGCAGGATGCGCCGGCCCCGGGGGCCTGGCTCTGGGCGCCCGACATGGGCGAAGGCATGGACGCTGAACTGTCCGAGCAAGTGTCGGCCTTCCTGGCCACGCAGCCTGCCGCGCCTGTTGGGGCGCCCTGGTCGTACAAGCGGCAGGCCCGGGCCTTGGGCCTGGCTGATCAACGCCGCGACCTGCCCCGCATCGGCAATGACTGGGGCGTGGTGGGCCTGCTTCAGACGCCGACCGCGCGCATGGCGCCAGCAGGCACCGGTGCCGTGTCGTTCAGCCGGCAGGAGCCCTACAGCATGGTCACCCTGAGCCTGCAGCCCGTGGACTGGCTGGAGGTAGCGTTCGGCTACATCGGCATCTCGGACCGGCTCTATGGCCCGGGTTACGCGGGCGATCAGTCGTACAAGGACAAGAGCGCCCATGTGAAGGTGCGGCTGCTGGAGGAATCCAGGCTGTGGCCGCAGGTGGCGGTGGGCTGGCGTGATTTCCTGGGCACCGGCATCTTTTCAGGCGAATACCTGGTGGCCAGCAAGCGCTTCGGAGCGCTGGATGTGAGCGCGGGTCTGGGCTTTGGCTATGTGGGCGGGCGCGGTGACATACGCAACCCGCTGGGCCTGGTGGCCAAGCGTTTCGACACCCGCCCCGATAGCAGGGTTGGCCGCGGCGGCACCGTCAGTGCCGATACGTTTTTCCGTGGGCCGGCGGCGTTCTTTGGCGGGGTGCAGTACGAACTGCCTGGCCAGCGCTGGGTGCTCAAGGCCGAGATCGATGGCAATGACTATGCCAATGACCAGGCCGGGCGCCCGATCAAGCAGCGCACGCCGGTGAACATCGGGCTGGTGTACCGCCCCTGGCGCTGGATGGATGTGACGCTGGGGCTGGAGCGGGGCGACATGGCCACGCTCACCTTGCAGCTGCACACGCCGCTGGACAAGCTGGCCACCCCCAAGCTCCTGGACCCGCGTCCGCTGCCGGTGGCCGCGGGCCGACCAGTGCAGGCGGGCGATCCAGCAGCGACCGCCCGCGACATCCAGGCGCAGACCGGCCTGCAGGTCAGCCGCATCGAGCAACGCGGCAATACCTGGTCCGTGGTGGTGGCCGATCCGCAGATGGGCTATGAGCGCCCGGTGGTCGACAAGGTGGCCGCAGTGGTGCACCGCGATGCGCCCGCCCAGGTGGACCGCATCGAGTTGCGTTTCGACCAGCGCGGGGTGAACGTGGCTCAGGCTGTGGTGGATCGGGAGGCCTGGGTGCGGGCGCGCACCCAGTTGCAGGCGCCCAGCGAGCGCATCGAGGCGATCAGCAAGCAGGCGGTGCCCCAGGCATCCTCCGAATCGCCGCCCCAGCCGCTGTACGAGGACGAGCCGCCGCGCTTGTCCTACGGTGTCGGGCTGGGCTATCGCCAGTCGCTGGGGGGGCCCGATGGTTTCCTGCTGTTCCAGCTTTCTGCCACGCTGGATGCCGCGTTCAAGCTGCGTCCGGACACCTGGGTCGCTGGCACCTTGAGTGTGGGCCTGATCGACAACTACGACAAGTTCAAGTACACGGCGCCAAGCAACCTGCCGCGCGTGCGCACCTACATCCGCGAGTACCTCACCACCCGCAACACGACCTTGCCCAACCTGCAGTTGACGCACATGGGCAGCGTGGGCGGCGATCACTTCTACCTGGCCTATGCCGGCCTGCTGGAGAGCATGTATGCCGGCATCGGGGGGGAGTACCTGTACCGCCCCGTGGGCAGCCGGCTGGCCGTGGGCGTGGACGTGAACCGCGTGCGCCAGCGTGCCTTCGAGCAGGATTTCGGGCTGCGCGACTACGAGGTGAGCACGGGCCATGTCACGGCCTACTGGGATACCGGCTGGCATGACGTGGTGGCCAAGCTCAGCGCGGGGCAGTACCTGGCGGGTGACAAGGGCGTGACGCTGGACATTTCGCGCGTGTTCCCCAACGGCGTGGCCATGGGCGCCTATGCCACCAAGACCAACGTGTCCGCAGAACAGTTCGGCGAGGGCTCGTTCGACAAGGGTGTGTACGTGAACATCCCCTTTGACGCCTTCCTGCTGCGCTCGGGGCCGTCCAATGCGTCGATCGTCTACGCGCCGCTGCTGCGAGATGGCGGTGCGCGCCTGGGCCGCCGCTTCAAGCTGTACGACCTGACCACCACGCGTGATCCTCGCGCCCTGCAGTTCGGCGCGCCTTGAGCGCTCAGGGTCTCGGCCAGCGCTGGACGGGGGACTTGAGTACCGTCAGCAACGCCGCATCGCGGGCCGTCGCATCCTCGCCGATCATCGCGCGCATCAGCGCCAGGGTTTCTTCCTTGCGCTGTGGATCTTCCAGCCGCCAGCCGTGCCGTATCAAGAGGGCATCGGCCGCGTCGAGCCGCGGCGCTTCAGGAACACCGAGACACACGATGCGGGCCAGCCGTTCGCTGGCATTCGCGCTGGGGATGGCGCGCGTCAACCCTTCCATGGCCAGTCCGCACGACCATGGGTCATCGTGGGCGAGCACCTGGCGTTCCAGCAGTTCCATGGCGGCAGGATGCCCGCTGATCGAGAGCAAGGCATAGGCGCAGTTCAGCACGAACTCGTCGGGTGGTTCATGGAGAGGCTGCGCCTGGACCACTTCCTCCAGCAATCGCTGCGTGGCAGTGGTCGGCGCGATGAAGGCGAGCGGCCGAGGCACGCGCGCATGGCGCTGTCGAAAGGCCTGGATCAGGGTGTCGTGTACCTGCAGGCGTTCGGGTTCGCTCAGGTGGGCCAGGTTGTAGACGGACACGCCGTCCCTGGCCGCCTGGCCGGTGGCGTTGAACTCACTCAGGAACAAGTCATAGGCGTCCGTCATGATGTTCAGCGAGGCACGGGCTTGACCGGGGTTTTCAGCACTTTGACGAGCGCGGCATCGCGCTGCGCCGCGTCGCCATCGATCAAGGCCCGCAGCAAGTGCAGCGCTTCGACCTGCGTGGCGGCATCCGTAAGATACCAGCCGTGGCGCTGCAGCAGGGTGTCGGCGGCATCGGCGCGCAGGTCTTCGTCGTCCATGGCGCGCACCAGCTTGGCCAGGCGAGGGCTGGCATCGCTGGCCGGCAGGGCCCAGCGCAACCCATCCATGGCGATGCCGCGCTTCCAATTGTCGGATGCCTTGGTGAAGACGCCTTCGAGCGCGTCGAGCACAGAGGCCTTGCCCGTGAGCACCGCCAAGGCGGACAAGACCTGGAGTTCGAAGTCGTCGGCTTGCGGTGCCGTGGCCGCCGAAGGGGCCAGGGGTTCCAGCAGGGCTTGGGTGTCGGCCTCCGGGCTCAGCACTGCGAGGGGCAGGGGCGCGCGCATGTCGCGTCGCGCAACGAGGTTCACGAGGGCCTGGCGCACCCTGGCGCGCTCATCTTCCGTGAGCTGCCCGAAGTTGGCCGTGGAAAAGCCTTCGAGCCGTTCACGCCCTTCGGCCTGCAGTTGCTTGATGAAGAGATCGTAGGCTGCGGTCATGGTCAGGTCTTGGTGGGCGGCACGACGATGGGGGGCGTGAAGGTGATCTCACCTCGGCGCGCCTTGTTGCGCAGGATGCGTTCCTCGACCAGACGCCACATCATGCCGCCATCGGGATGGCGATCCGGGGTCTGGACGACGGTGATCTTGCCTTGTGCGCTTTCGGCGTAAGACGCAGACGCCAGGGCCCACAGGTCTCGAAGGTAGGGGGGGCGGCTCTTTGGAATCATGGTTCCAGGGCAGGGCTTTGGTGGGATCGTCCTTGTTCCAGTTGTCGATGATCGTGCCGCCAGGCGTGGACTCCAGGGCCACGCCACCTTGGCCTGCCGCGATGTCGATCGCCGCGTCTTTGTCGCCGGACCAGAACACCGCCAGATCCTTTGGGGATGCCACGTCGAGTCGGGCCACCAGCGGTGCCCAGTCTTCGGCGGTGCCTTTGGCTTGCGCGTCACGCTTGGGCCAGCAGGATTCGAGCGCCGCGCGTGCCGCAACGCGTTCCTTGTAGGCCTGCGCCTTGAGCTTCTCGGCAGCGGCAAGATCACCGGCGGCCTCGGCCTGTCGGGCTGCAAGCAGTTGTTGTCGGATGCTCGCGCCGAGGTTCTTGAGCGTCTGGCGTTCCTGCTGGATCTTGGGATCGTCCTGGAGCGTCTTGATGAGGACGAAGGCCTTGTCCATGCCTGCTTCGTCCAGTTTGGCCAGATCCTTCTGGGTCAGCGCTTCAGTCTGGGCTTGGCGCAGCAGGCGGTTCAGATTCTTCACGCCTACGGCTGCTTTGACGGGGTCCCCCTGCTTAAGGATGGCTGACAGATCCTGCACGGCCTGGCGCAAGGCAGGTGCCAGTCGCCCGCCGTTCAAAATGACTTGCTGGACCTCGGGCAACAGCAGTTTCAGCGCGGCTTGGACTTTGGCCAAATCCGCCGTGCCGTAAACGGGCTCTTTGGCGTCATCGGCGTTGCGCTCGTCCTGCGTGGCTGGTGGCGATCCGTCTTCGGTGTCCTCATCTTCACCCAACTCCTGCCCTTCGAGCTTGAGCGCGACCTTGCGGACCGGCATGCCCTGCAGCTTGAGCCAGTTGGCCAGCTTCTTGGCCATGCCCGTGGGCGGCTTGGCCTCGAGCACCAGCACCAACGTGTCCTTGCGGCTGTCATCCACCTCGGTGGTGCCGAAGGCCAACTGCTTGGAGCCGGTGGCCTCCTTGAGGGCCTTGGCCAGGGCGCGGGCCGCGCGCGTGTGATGCAGGCTGAGACGGTGGTCTTCAGGGCGCTTGCCCAGTGCCGCCGCGAAATTCATGGGCTGGCGCCGTGCGCGCTGCAGCGCGGCTTTCAGCTCGGCGGCTTCGACTTCGCTGAGGCCGCTCATCGGACGTCGTCCGGATCGATCAGGTCTTCAGGCAGGTCTTCCGGGTTGGGCTTGGCCGACATGCGGTACTGCTCGCTGGCCCAGGCGCCCAGGTCGATGGCCTGGCAGCCCTTGCTGCAGAAGGGGCGGTAGGGGTTGTCCAGCAGGTAGGGATGAGGCTCGCCGCAAGAGGGGCAGGGCACCATCGGGGGCTTCTTGGGCGTGTCCATGGCCGTGTCGGGTCGGGGCGTCAGGCGTGAATCAAGCGTGAATCACGCGCACAGGGTCAGCTCGAAGCCGGCATCGGTGTCGGTGGCCAGCTTGGGCTTGCCGTCGGCGTCTTGACGCATCAGGCGGATCGACACCATCAGGCGGTTGCCGCTGATCTCGGGCACCAGGCCCAGGGCGGGGTCGATGCGCAGGCGCAGCAGCAGGTAGGTGCGGCCCTCTTTCAGGCTGTGCTGGAACTGCCCGCCGGGCGCGGCCACCATGTGCGGCACGCCGGCATCGCGCAGCAGGCTGAGCATCAGCGCCAAGGCTTCGTACAGCGGGGCCAGTGTGCCGGCCCATTGCTGCAGATCGGCCTGGCGGCGGGCAGGCGGCTCGTGCTGCCAGGCGTAGTACGAGGGCAGGTCGAACTCGCAGGTGCCGCCGGGGATGCTGATGCGGCTGCGGATGCTCATCAGCCAATCGTTGGCCGACAGCGCCTGGCCGGCCTTGCCTTGCAGCTGGTTCAGGCCCTGGTAGGCGTGGTCGATGCGCTGCAGCACCTGCTGCAGCACGGCTTCCTGGATGGCAGGGTTGCCGAGGTAGCCTTCGAACTGGTGCTTGTAGCGGTCCAGCTCCTTGAGCAGATCGCTCTTGATGTCGGCGCGTGAGGCGACATCCATGATCTCGAACAGGGTGGCCAGCGCGTAGTGGTGATCCACCGGCGTCTCACGCGTGGCGAGTTGTTCCAGGCGCTTGAACAGATGCTCCAGGCGGAGCATCGTGCGGATGCTTTCGTTGAAAGGGTATTCGTAGAGGATCAACACGCCACCTAAAGCCTTTGCACGCTGTTCAGGGGTGATTGTTCCACAGGTCCCACAGTTCCCTGACCTGCTGCTGCAACTGTTGCAGGGTGATGCCGTCGTTGAGGATGATGTGGTCGGCCGCGGCGCGGCGCTGCTCGCGGCTGGCCTGCTTGGCCAGCACGGCTTCGATGGCGGGCCGCTCCCAGCCTGAACGGGCCATGACGCGCTGGATCTGGGTCTCGGGCAGGGCATCGACCACCAGGATGCGATCCACCTTGTCACGCCAGCGCCGGCCCGATTCGACCATCAGCGGCACGTCGTAGACCACGGGCTGCCCGGTGGCCGCCCTGGCGGCATGCGCCTTGGCCTGGTGGCCGATCAGCGGGTGCAGGATGGTTTCCAGGCGCGCCAGGGCGGTCGGATCGCTGAAGGCCAGGGTGCGCATGCGCGCGCGGTCCATGGCGCCTTGGGCATCGATCATCTCGGGGCCGAAGGCGTGGCGGATGGCCTCGATGGCGTGGCCCCCGGGGGCCGTCAGCGCACGGGAGATGGCATCCGTGTCGACCAGGTGGGCCCCCAGGTCGACCAGCATCTGGCCCACCGTGGATTTGCCGCTGCCGATGCCGCCCGTCAGGCCGATGGTCTGGATGGGCATGGTGTCGATGCGGCCAGTGCTTACCAACCGAACCAGGCCAGCACCCGGGCCTCGCCGGCGAACAGCGCCACCAGGCCCGCGCCCGCCAGGAAGGGGCCGTAGGGCACGTACATGCCTTCGCGCAGGTTGCTCTGCAGCTTGAGGATGATGCCCACCACCGCGCCGATCACCGAAGAGATCAGGATGATGGGCAGCAGCATCTTCCAGCCCAGCCAGGCGCCCAGGGCAGCCAGCAGCTTGAAATCGCCGTAACCCATGCCTTCCTTGCCAGTGGCTTTCTTGAACACCCAGTACACCGACCACAGCGAGAGGTAGCCGGCCACGGCGCCCCACAGGGCATCTTGCAGGGGCAGGGCCGGGTTCCAGCCCAGGCCGGCCACCACCAGGCCCGCCCACAGCAGGGGCAGGGTGAGGTCGTCGGGCAGCAGGGTGGTGTCCCAGTCGATCATGGAGGCCGCGACCAGCACGGCCACCACGGCGCACCAGGCCAGGGTGAAGGGGTGCGGGCCGAACTGCCAGGCGCAGGCCGCGAACAGCAGGCCGGTGGCCAGTTCGACGAGGGGGTAGCGCCAGGAGATGCGGGTGCCGCAGCCAGAACACTTGCCGCGCAGCATCAGCCAGCTCACGAGCGGGATGTTCTCGTACCAGCGGATCTTGTGGCCGCAGGCGGGGCAGCGTGAGGCGGGATGGGACAGGCTGAGGGGGTGGCCGTCGTCCTCGGCCTCACCCAGCTCCAGCATGTCGCGCGCATCCTGCTTCCACTGCCGCTCGAGCATGAGCGGCAGGCGGTGGATCACGACATTGAGGAAGCTGCCGATCAGCAGCCCCAGCACGAACAGCACTGCCGGGGTCAGCAGGATCGACAGGTAGGTTTCAGGCATCAGATCAAACCACTTGACCCAGCTTGAAGATGGGCAGGTACATGGCGACCACGATGCCGCCGATCAGGGTGCCCAGGAACACGATGATGATGGGCTCCATCAGGCTGGACAGGCCCTTGACGATTTCATCGACTTCTTCTTCGTAGATGTCGGCCGCCTTGCCCAGCATGGAATCCAGCGCGCCGGATTCTTCACCAATGGCTGACATCTGCAACACCATGACAGGAAAGAGGTTGACGCTCTGCATGGATGTGGTCAGGCTGGTGCCGGTGGACACGTCTTTCTGAATCTTTTCTGTGGCCTCGGCGAACACCGCGTTGCCGGCGGCACCGCCCACTGAATCCAGGGCTTCCACCAGCGGCACGCCTGCGGCGAACATGGTCGAGAGGGTACGCGTCCAGCGGGCCACGGCCGACTTGAAGATCAGATTGCCGAACACCGGCACCTTGAGCAGCAGACGGTCCATCGTCTTTTGCATCTTCTCGGACCGTTTCCATGTCTGGAAGAAGAAATAGAGTCCCCCCCCGACGAAGCCGAAGATGGCCCACCAGTAGGCCACGAAGAACTCCGACATGCCGATCACAAAAAGCGTGGGGGCGGGCAGGTCTGCCCCGAAGGAGGTGAACACCTCTTTGAACGACGGCACCACAAACAGCATGATCACGGTCACCACGATGAAGGCCACCACCATCACCGAGGTAGGGTACATCAGCGCCGACTTGATCTTCTGCTTGATGGCCAGCGTTTTCTCCTGGTAGGTGGCCAGGCGGTCCAGCAGGGTCTCCAGGATGCCTGCGGCCTCGCCGGCTTCGACCAGATTGCAGTACAGCGCATCGAAGTACATCGGGTGCTTGCGGAAGGCCTGCGACAGGCTGGTGCCGGTTTCCACATCGCCGCGGATGTCGTTGAGCAGCTTGGTGACGCGTGGATTGGTGCTGCCCCGGGCGACGATGTCGAAGGCCTGCAGCAAAGGTACCCCCGCGCGCATCATGGTGGCCAACTGGCGCGTGAAGACGGAAATGTCCTTCTGCTTGATGGCAGAGCCGCCGCTCGTGCGGCGCTTCTTGACCTTGCTGACCAGGATGCCCTGGCGGCGCAAGGAGGCACTGACCATGGCCTCGCCACCCGCGCGGGTTTCGCCCCGCACGACTTTGCCGGCTCTGTCCTTGCCTTCCCACTCGAAGACGAATTCCTGCGGTTTCTTGGCGGCGGTGGCCATAGGGTGATGCTCCGGTCTGTGTTCGTTCTCTGACGAGGGTTAGTCGTTGGTGGCCGAGATGACCTCTTCCAGCGTGGTGACGCCGCTGCGCACCTTGATCAGGCCTGATTGGCGCAAGTCGCGCACGCCCTCAACCTGGGCCTGCTTGGCGATGTCCATGGCCGTGCCCTGGTTCAGGATGATGCGCTGCATTTCTTCGGTGATGGGCATGACCTGGTACAGGCCTACGCGGCCCTTGTAGCCGTTGTTGCAGCTCGAGCAGCCGACGGCACGGTAGGGCTTCCAGTTGCCTTCGAGCTGTTCGTCGGTGAAACCGGCCTTGAGCATGGCCTCTCGCGGGTACTCGGTGGGCACCTTGCAGTTCTCGCACAGGCGGCGCACCAGGCGCTGGGCGGTGATCAGGATCACGCTGGAGGCGATGTTGAACAGGGGCACGCCCATGTTCATCAGGCGGGTCAGCGTGGTGGGCGCGTCGTTGGTGTGCAGCGTGGACATCACCATGTGGCCGGTCTGGGCGGCCTTGATGGCGATGTCTGCGGTTTCCAGGTCACGGATTTCGCCCACCATGATCACGTCGGGATCCTGGCGCAGGAACGCCTTGAGCGCCGTGGCGAAGTTCATCCCCGCCTTGTCGTTGACGTTGACCTGGTTGATGCCCGGCAGGTTGATTTCGGCCGGATCCTCCACCGTGGAAATGTTGACGCCAGGCTGGTTCAGGATGTTCAGGCAGGTGTAGAGCGACACCGTCTTGCCCGAGCCGGTAGGGCCGGTGACGAGCACCATGCCGTAAGGGCGCACGATGGCGTCCAGCAGACGGGCCTTTTCTTCTGGCTCGTAGCCCAGGGCCTCGATGCCCAGCTTGGCGCTGGACGGGTCCAGGATCCGGATCACGATCTTCTCGCCGAAGAGCGTGGGCAGGGTGCTGACGCGGAAATCGATCGACTTGGTGCCGAATTTGAGCTTCATGCGGCCGTCTTGCGGCACGCGCTTTTCGGCGATGTCCAGCCGCGAGATGACCTTGATGCGCGAGGCCAGCTTGTCCTTGATGGCCACGGGCGGCTGGGTGATCTCGCGCAGTTCACCGTCGATCCGGAAGCGGACGCGGTAGTTGTACTCGTAGGGTTCGAAGTGCAGGTCGGACGCGCGCGCGTTGATGGCGTCGACCAGCATCTTCTGCAGAAACTTGACGACAGGGGCGTCTTCGACCTCCGAGGCCAGGCTTTGCGCCTCTTGCTGAGGCTCGGAGGCGTCGTCGGTGATGTCGAAATCGAAATCCTCGTTGGCGATCGCCGCGATCTGATCGGAGGTCGAGCCCGTGGTGCCTTCCAGCACCTTGACCAGCTTGTCGTGCTCGACGATGACCCACTCGGGGTTGAGCTGGGTGGCGAACTTGATGCGCTCGATGGCTTCCTGATCGGTCGGGTCGGCACCGGCCACGAACAGGCGGCTGCCCCGCTTGGAGAGCACCAGCACCTGGTACTGGTTGGACAGCTTGTTGTCGATCACGCCCTGAGGCAGGCGCTGAATGTCGAGGGCGCTCAGGTCGAGCAGGGGCACGGACAGGGCGCGCGACAGCGTGTGGGCCAGATCGTCAGGCTTGATGGAGCCGGCCGCCAGCAGCGTGGGAACGAAACTGCGGCGTTGCTCACGGGCCGTGCGCGTGAGTTCCTCCGCCTGACGGCTGTCAAGCTTGCCGGCGTTGACCAGCACCCGGGCCACGCCGGAGAGCGTTCCCGGGGATTCCGCCAAGGGTTCTGCCATGTCCTGAATAGAAATAAAACGCTTTTGCCGATTATCCAGGGGAATGCCCGCACCGGCCCAAAGGTTGAATGTAAACGCTGGCAGGGCGACGTCTAGTGAGATTTGCCCTGAAATTCAAGGCATTTCCCCAACAAAACGTGACAAGGGGTATCGGCTGCGAGGCTCTGATACCATCCGGGGCCACTTTGATCACCCATGCGCATCGTCCACGTCCTGCACAGCCACGGTTACGGTGGTGCTGAAAACCACGCTGTCATGCTGATGAGGGGGCAGCGTGCCGCCGGGCACGAGGTGATGTATGCCGGGCCGACCGACTCCTGGATCGCGCAGGCTTGCCAGACCGAGGGCATCGAGGCCATTCATATCGGCATGCATGGATTGGTGGATCTGGTGTCCCATGCACGCCTGAGGCGGTTGGTGCATCGTTGGCACGCCGACGTTGTCCATGGACACCTCATCCGCGGTGCCATGTATGCCGGGTGGGCCGGCCATGGCAACCGGCGCCCGCTGGCCATCTGTACTGCGCATGCCACCACGGCGCGCACCCACATGCAACGGTGTGCGCACATCATTGCGGTGTCTGGAGCCGTGCGCGATAACCTGGTACAGGCCGGTTATGACTCCGCCCGCATCACCGTGATCCACAACGGCGTGCCAGATGGCCCGGCCGGTGCGGCGACCGCCGGTGTCCGTGGCGCCTTGCGGGCCGAACTGGGCATCCCCGAGCAGGTCATGGCCGTGGTCAACGCCGGGCGGTTCGTGGCCGACAAGGGGCAGGACTTGCTGCTGCGGGCCATGCCGAAGTGGCCTGCGGATGTCCACTTGTACCTGATCGGGGATCCCGACACCGAATATGGCCGGCAGGTGCGGCAGTTGCCGCATGATGCATCGCGGGTGCATTTCCTGGGCTACCGCAAGGATGTCCAGCGCATCCTGCCGGCGTTCGATATCTATGCTTTGTCATCGAAGCGCGAGGCTCTGGGGCTGTCGCTGATCGAGGCTTTCGCCGCCGGCTTGTCGGTGGTGGCCACGGCGGTTGGCGGGGTGCCCGAGATCGTCCTTCATGAGGACACGGGGCTGCTCGTGCCCGCCGGTGATACCGACGCCCTGGGCGAGGCCGTGGCGCGCCTGTATGCGAAGCCAGGTTTGAAGCAGGCGCTGGCTGCCAGGGGACGGCAGTATTTCGAGCAGCACTTGACGGCCGAACGCATGGCCGAGCAAACACTGGCGCTCTACGCTCGCGAACTGAGCCGGGCTGCCGCCTGATGGCCATGTCAAGCACATCGCCTCTGCCGGAACCGCGTCGCATCTTGGTTGTGCGGCTGTCTGCGCTGGGCGACATCGTGATGGCTTCAGGCTTGATCCCGGCGCTCAAGGTGCGCTTTCCTCAGGCCGAGATATCTTGGGTGTGCGAGCCGGTGTGCGCCCCGCTGCTCAAGCACAACCCCCGCCTGAAGCAGGTCATTCTGTGGCCCAGAGGCGAGTGGCAGGCGCTGCTCAAGGCTCGGCGCTACCTGACGCTGTGGCGTGCAGTGCTTGCCTTCCGGGCCCGGTTGCGGGCCGAGCGCTTTGACTTGGTGCTCGATGCGCAGGGCCTGCTCAAGAGCGGGCTGGTCGCGTGGTTCACTGGGGCGCCTCGCAGGATCAGCATCATTGCCCGTGAAGGCAGCCACCGGCTGGTGCATGAGGTGGTCACGCCTCCAGCAGGGGCGGATCCTGTCATGGGCTCGGAATACCGTTACCTGGCGCATTACCTGGGAGCGCTTCAAGGCAGCTTCGTGCACGATCTGGCTGTGGGCGAAGCCCCCCAGGCGCGCGCCCGTGAGGTGCTGAATGAGCGCTTGAGTGCTGCGTGGGATGGGCAGCCTCCGGCCCGCCCGCTGGCGGTGCTGGCGCCATTCACCACACGCCCCCAGAAGCACTGGATCGAAACCCACTGGACCGATCTGGCGCGGCGCCTTCTGGCCCAGGGGTTTCAACCTGTGGTGCTGGGTGGCCCGGCCGATGCCGAGTCAGCCGGCCGTATCGGTGCTCCGGAACCCCGCCTGATCAACCTGGCGGGCGTGCTCAAGCTCGACGAGAGCGTGGCGTTGATCGCCGATGCGCAGTTGCTGGTGGGCGTGGACACGGGGCTGACGCACATGGGATCGGCCTTGCGCATTCCCACGGTAGCCCTGTTCGGTTCGACCCGGCCCTATCTTCAGGGGCCGACAGCCCTCACCAAGGTCTTGTACGACGCTTTGCCTTGCTCACCTTGCCGGCGCCACCCGACCTGCGGCGGTGCTTTCACCTGCATGGCCCAGTTCACGCCGGAGCGCGTGTTGCAGGCCGCCCTGCTGCAATGGGAGTTGCGGGCATGAGGGTGTTGCATGTCGAAGCCGGCATGCACCTCTACGGTGGCGCGTTGCAGGTGGTGTTCCTGATGCGTGGCTTGAAGGCCCGCGGGGTGGAGAACGTGTTGGCCTGTCCCAGTGGCAGCGCCATTGCAGCGGAGGCGGCGCCGCATGCCCGTGTGGTCGAGATGACGATGCGTGGTGATGCCGATGTGGGGCTCACCGGGCGCCTGCGCCAGTTGATCCGCGAGGTGCGGCCCGACGTGGTGCACCTGCACAGTCGCCGGGGCAGCGATGTGTGGGGTGCGCTGGCAGGCCGGCTCGAGGGCGTGCCCGTGGTGCTCAGCCGCCGTGTGGACAACCCGGAGAAGCGCTGGGTGGTGAATCTGAAGTACCGGCTGTACGACGAGGTGGTGACCATCTCCGACGGGATCCGCCAGGTGCTGCTGTCCGAAGGGGTGCCTTCGTCCAAGGTGCACTGTGTGCTGAGCGCGGTCGATACCGAACGCTACCAGCCCGACCGCAGCCACCTGGCCTGGTTTCGCGAGACTTTCGGCGTGCAGGAGGGGGCGTTGACCATCGGCATGGTGGCGCAGTTCATCCCACGCAAGGGACACGTGACCTTGCTGGATGCCTTGCCTGCGGTGGTGGCGCGTCAACCAGCACTCAAGGTGCTGTTGTTCGGCCAGGGGCCGCTGCATGCCGAGATCCAGGCGCGTGTGCAGGCCGACCCCTTGTTGGCGAAACACGTGGGCCTGCCAGGGTTCCGCAAGGATCTTGACCACGTGCTGCCTTGTCTGGATGTGCTGGCCCACCCGGCCCACATGGAGGGCCTGGGCGTATCGCTGCTGCAGGCTGCGGCCTGCGGTGTGCCGCTGGTGGGGGGGCGTGCTGGTGGGATCCCAGAGATCATCCAGCCAGGCTTGAATGGCGAGCTGATCACGCCGGGCGATACCGCGGCACTGGCGCAGGAACTGGGCAAGCTGCTGGCCTCGGCTGAACTGCGCGCGCGCTACGGGCAGGCCGGTCGCCAATGGGTGCTCGAGCGTTTCTCGATCAATGCCATGGTTGAGGGCAACCTGGCGGTTTACGGCCAGGCCATGGCCCGGCGCACAAGCTCAGTGTGAGGGGGGGCCGAGCAGGGCGTCCACGCAACTGGCCAGGTCCGCGAACGCAGCGTCGGCGCCCGCCTCACCTTCATCAGGCGATTCTGCGTTGTCGGATTGCACCAGGTAGGCGTGCCCAACGCCGGCTGCCCGCGCAGCCTGAATGTCGGAGGGCTTGTCACCGACCAGGATGGACGCTGGCAGCGACAATCCGTGCTCCTGGGCCGCCCGCAGGATCATGCCGGGCTCGGGCTTGCGGCAATCACAGTCGATGGCCAGTTCAGGCACCTTGCCCTTGGGGTGATGAGGGCAGTGGTACACGGCTTCGACCTCGGCACCGGCCTGGGCCAGGGCGTCACGCATGCGTGTGGTGAGTTCCTGGAACTGGGCTTCGGTGTACATGCCACGGGCCAGCCCCGATTGGTTGGTGACCACGATCAGCACGTAGCCGGCTTCGCGCAGGCGCCGCATGGCCTGGACGGCGCCGGGAACGAACTCGAACTCGCTCCACTGATGCACATAGGCGCGGTCAAGGTTGATCACGCCATCGCGGTCCAGAAAGGCTGCTTTGCGGGGCGCGGTGAGCGCCGACGGCTGTGGTGCCGCCGCTGTGCCCTCGCCGCCGGCGCGGATGCGCTGCACCAGCGAGGTGGTCGAGAACCCATCGACGAACGGAATGGCCAGGGCATCGCCGCCCCAGGAGCGCACCACGCGGGTTTCTTCCAGCGTTTCCATGTCGTAGTCGCCGCCCTTGACATACAGGTCGGGCCTGGTCGCCTGGATCAGCTCGACGGGGGTGCGTTCATCGAAGAAGGTGACCAGCGACACGGAGGCCAGGCCGGCCAGCACGGCGGCGCGGTCGACATCCTTGTTCAAGGGGCGGTCAGGGCCCTTGCCGAGCATGCGCGCAGAGGCATCACTGTTGACGGCCACCACCAGGGAGCCACCCAACTGGCGCGCCGTGTGCAGGTAGCTCACGTGACCGCGGTGCAGTACATCGAATACCCCGTTGGTGAAGACCACGGGCTTGGGCAGCGCGGCGATGCGCGCGGCAGCCTCGGCCCGGGGACAGATCTTGTCTGCCAGTGAGGTGAGCGTCTCGCTCATGCGAAGAGCTCGTCGTAGCTCAGGGTGGCGGTGCCGAACTTGGCCACGACCAGCCCGCCGGCGCGGTTGGCGTGGACCATGGCCTCCGCCAGCGGCAGGCCGCAGGCCATCATCAGGGCCAGGGTGCCGATCACGGTGTCGCCGGCACCGGTGACATCGGCCACTTCGCGGGCCTGGGCCTGCACATGGGTCACGTGATTGGCTTCGAACAGGCTCATGCCTTCTTCCGAGCGGGTCAGCAGCAGAGCTTGCAGTCCCAGTTGCATACGCAAGGCCTGGGCTTTGGCAGTCAGGTCTGCCTCGTCCTTCCAGGTGCCCACCACCTGCTGCAACTCGGCACGATTGGGTGTGACGACGGTGGCGCCGGCATACCGCGCGTAGTCGGCGCCTTTCGGATCTACCAGCACCAGCTTGCCCACCTGGCGAGCCAGCTCGATCATGCGCGGGATATGGGCCAGCCCACCTTTGCCATAGTCGGAGAACAGCACCACATCATGATCGGCCAGTTCTCGCTGGTAGTCGCCCAGCATCTGGGCCAGCACTTCATGGTCGGGTTCGCGTTCGAAATCGACGCGCAGCATCTGCTGGTTGCGGCCGATCACGCGCAGCTTGACGATGGTCTGCATGTGGGGGTCATGACCCAGCCTGGTGCTGACACCATGACCTTCGAGCAAGGTCTGCAGCCTGCGTGCCGGCTCGTCTTGGCCGACCACGCTCAGCAACGTGACCTGGCCACCCAAGGTCTTGATGTTGAGGGCCACGTTGGCTGCACCGCCTACGCGCTCCTGCTCGTTGGACACACGCACCACCGGCACGGGGGCCTCGGGAGAAATGCGTTCAACGGCGCCGAACCAGTATCGGTCCAGCATCACGTCGCCTACCACCAGCACGCGCCGGCCCGCCATCAGTTCTTTGTTCACCGTTGTCTGCATCACTTGGTCAACCGCTGAGCCCCCAAGGCTCAGGCCAGGTCCAGATGTTGTTCCACCAGGCCGCACAGGGTGTGGCCGATCAGGATATGCGCCTCCTGGATGCGGGCAGTCACGTTACTGGGCACGATGATGGGCACTTCGCACAGGTCTTTGAGCGCGCCACCGTCCCGGCCCAGGAAGCCGATCACGTGGATGGACGCCGCCCGAGCCTCTTCAACAGCTCTTATCACATTGCGAGAATTCCCGGAGGTGGAAATGGCGACCAGCACGTCTCCCGGGCGGCCCAGGCCGCGCACCTGGCGAGCGAACACTTCGTCGAAGCTGTAGTCGTTGCCGATGCAGGTGAGGGCCGACGTGTCGGTCGACAGGGCCAGGCCCGCCAGGGGAGGGCGGTCATGGATGAACCGCCCCGTCAGTTCGGCCGCCAGGTGTTGAGAATCGGACGCCGACCCACCATTGCCGCAGAACATGGCCTTGCCGCCGGACTTCAACCTTGTTCCGAGCAGTTCACCCGCCTGGGCTACCAAGGGCGCGAGGGTGGGCAGCAATTCGAACACCGCCGCGTGCTCTTTCAAGTTGGCCAGAAACAGATTCGACATGGTGACTCCGCAGTTCAAGCCCGAATTGTCCAACGAAATGCGGCACCTGGAACGGTAGGCACAATAGCGCCTGTACGTTCTAAGCCCTTATGAGCCAGCCCTCTTTCGATCAACCCCGAACCGTCGTCTTGCTGCAGTACACCGGTATTGGTGACCTCGTCTGGCACATCCCCTATTTCAAGCTGATCGCCGAGCAAAGTGCCGGAGGTCAGGTCACGGTGGTGGCGCAGCCCTCTACGCTGGCGAAGCACTTCATTGGCCACGAGCCGTGGGTAGAGGCCGTGATCGACCATGACCATCGGCCGCGGCGAGGTGAAAAACGCCGCGGGCGCCACGCTGGCTTGGTGGGCATGTGGCGCATGGCCCGGCAGCTCAAGGCGGGTCGATTTGACCGGCTTGTTTTGTTTTCGGGCCGGACCAGCCGGGGCTTGATCGCGGGGCTGAGTGGCATCCCGGTGCGTTGGGGCTACGGCTACCGCTGTTTGCAGCGTGCCTTCCTGACCGAAGGCCCCTACATCTCGCCCTACAAGGGCTCTGCAGTGGCGGCTTTTCAGGAGGCTCAGGCCTTCATGTTGGCCCATGGTTTTGCCGAAGCGGTCCGAGCACCCAAGATGACGGTGCCGGACAGTGCAGTTGAAACAATGCGAGAGCGCCTGGCCAGCCTGCCCAGACCTCTTTACGCCCTGGCCATCGGCACCAGTGAAACGCACAAGCAGTGGGGGATCGACCGTTACGCCGCGTTGGCTGCCAAGTTGCTCGAAGCGGGGTGCGGAGTGGTGGTTCTGGGTGGTCCTGCTGAGAAGGAGCAAGCACAGGACTTGGCCGAAGCCGTGCCGCAGCATCTCAAGCGTGGGCTGATGGTCGTCACGGATGCGCCCGTGCTCGGCAGTGCTGCTGCCCTCAAGTTGTCGGACTGCTGTGTGGGAAATGACACCGGCATGGTCAATGTGGCTGCTGCGGTGGGAACGCCCACCTATGTGATGATTGGCGCCCGCGCCCGGCTGGACCATGATCCAGACACTTTGCACAACGTCATGGCGGCCAGCCTGCCTGACATCACCGTCGAGCACGTGCTTGACCTGCTGAGAGAGACTCGCCATGGCGCAAACCACGCCTGAACAGAACCTGCAACTCAAGGACACCGGGCGCAAGATCCTGGCGTATGGCAAGCCTCACTGGAAGATGTTTGTCTCGTCCTTCCTGCTCTTCACCCTGGGGGCGGCTGTTGAGCCGGTCATTCCCGCGCTGTTCAAAAAGCTGATTGATTCGGGTTTCAAGGAGGGGTTGAACTACCCCCTTTGGCTGGTGCCTGTCGTGATCATTGGCCTGTTTCTGGTGCGTGGCCTGTTCAACTTTGCTGGCAACTACGCCATGTCTCACAGCATCACGAATGTGGTGCTGAGTCTGCGCCGTGACCTGATGCGAGGTCTGCTGCGTGCCGACGCCAAGCTGTTCAACAACATCAGCCCTGGTTTGGCGGTCACCAAGATCATCAATGACCCGCAGTTTGCGTCCCAGACGCTGGGCAGTGTGCTCATCTCGGTGATTAAGGACAGCATGTCCCTGGTGTTCCTGCTGGGCTACTTGCTGTACCTGAACTGGCAGCTCACATTGCTGTCCTTCATCAGCATGCCACTGCTCGGTGTGCTGCTGAAACAGGTGCAGCGGCGTTTGTCTCGGGTGGGGCAGAGTCAATATGAGTCACAGCAACGCCTGGTCAACACGGTTGATGACAATGCGCGGGCCTGGCGTGTGGTGCGCACCTTTGATGCCGCCGATTTCGAACTCAAGCGTTTCGACAAAGAGGCCAACACCTTGCGCCGCATGGTGCTCAAGACCACGGTGACCAGCTCACTGATCACCCCGTTGACGCAGGTGGTGGCGGCCATCGGCGTGTCCATCATCATCACCCTGGCCATCTACCAGGCCAGTCAGGGCTCGACCACGATCGGCGAGTTCGTGTCTTTCATCACCGCGTTGTTGATGACCATTTCGCCGATGCGGCACCTGACCGATGTCTACCAGCCCGTGACGGGTGCCCTGATCACGGCACGCGGGGCCTTTGAGCTTGTCAATGCGCCCATTGAGCCTGACAACGGGAGCAGGGATATGCCAGTCTCACGTGGAGACATCGAGTTTCGCGATGTGACGGTGCACTATGAAGGCGCCGCCAAGCCGTCTCTTGACGGTTTGCAGTTGCACATCCAGCCTGGGCAGACCGTCGCCCTGGTGGGAGCTTCCGGGGCGGGCAAGACCACGGTGATCAATACCTTGTTGAGATTCAGCCACCCCGCGGCTGGCGACATCTTGCTCGATGGGGTCCCGATTGAAGAGCTCAAGCTGGCCAGCCTGCGTCGACACTTCGCGGTGGTGTCGCAGGACATCGTGCTGTTTGACGGCAGTGTGGCTGCCAACGTGGCCTATGCCAGCCCGCAAGGGGTCGATCGTGCCAAGGTGGAGCAATGCCTTCGCGCTGCCAATCTGTGGTCGCATGTGTCTGCCATGGCGCAGGGCATGGACACCGGTATCGGCACCAACGGTGGCATGCTGTCGGGTGGTCAGCGGCAGCGATTGGCGATTGCGCGGGCACTGTACCGCGATGCCGCCATCTGGATTTTTGACGAGGCGACCTCTGCGCTGGACTCTGAATCCGAAGCTGTGGTGCAACGCTCCATCGAGGAGTTGCGCCATGCCAAGACTCTTATCCTCATTGCCCACCGCCTGAGTACCATCAAGAATGCTGATGTGATTTGCGTGATGTCTGAAGGGCGTATCGTGGAGCAGGGCACCCATTCCGAACTCATGGGGCTCAATGGCCTGTACGCAGGGATGGTTCGTATCCAGGCTGCGGACTAAGGCTGAATCGCCCCAGCTTTCTTAGGCGCTGGGATTGACGTCGTGTTGGTGGAGCGTGTGCTGCAGGACTCCCTCACATCACCAGGAAGCAGGGAGCACTCCATGCCGGTGTTATCGTCCTGATCCGACACAGCACTTCGGTGATCATCTGGTTCACGCAGCCAGGCTCACAGCGCGCATCATCATGAGAAAGACGACCATGAACGCCGCGGCGAACGCAGACCACAACGTCCTCGAGATCAGAGCCCTCATTGAGCGGCAGATGGCAGAGGAGCGCGCCTCGATCGCCGAGCGCGCCAGGATCGCGCAGCAGCCCCCCAAACTGCCCGACAGTGTTCAGGGCTTGATTGCCATCGACTCTGATGAATGGTTCGTCAAATATGCCTACCTGACAATCCTGGGACGGCATGCGGACTTGCCGGGATTGCATGGCAATCTCGATGCGCTGCGCCAAGGCCGCATCACTCGCGACGCGATCCTTATCACGATGAGCAGGTCCCCTGAACGCAAATCCGATAGCCCGCAACTCCATGGGCTTGGCGCGTACGTTCGACGTGCCAGGAGGCGTGCCTCGTTGGTCAAGCGCCTCCCCTGGCTGGTATCGGCCATGGATTTTGTTCGTAACTTGACGCGACTGAACCAGTTGACCCGCCATGTGGAGCAAGGCCTTAACCAACAGGACCACAAACTGGCCTTGTTGGATCAACGCATCCAGGCGGTCATGGATTTCAGTAGCTCGCTCAAGGGCCAATTCGATCGACGTGCCGCAAACATAGCGCAACCAGCCCCCCCGACCGCGCATCTTCCCGAACACGGCCCAAAGGAGCAGCCCGGCGAAGATCTCTCTTTGAACGCTTTCATCAACGACTTCTTCAAAGAGCTGTCAGAGCGCTTTCGAGGCAGCGAAGCCGACATCCTGCAACGCAATCGTATCTACAGCGACATTCTGCGCAGCGTGGGATCAGCCAACAGTGATGCCCCGATTCTGGATATCGCCTGCGGCCGTGGCGAGATGCTGCATGTGGTCAACGACCTTGGCCTCCAGGCGATCGGAATCGATTTGAACGATGATCAGATCGCCTACTGCCGATCCAAGTCGCTGGAGGTATACAAGAGCGATGCGCTCGGTTTCATCAAATCCAGAGGAACTGCCAGCCTGGCAGCTATCACGACCACGCATTTCGTTGAGCACCTGGAGTTCGACTACTTGGTGCAGACCTTAAGAGAATCCTTCCGCGCACTGCGGCCAGGCGGCGGCATCATCATCGAAACGCCCAATCCGCTGAACCTGGTGGTGTCAACCGTGCAGTTCTACATGGACCCCTCACACCGCAACCCCATCCCAATGAACCTGATGCAGTTGCTGCTCGAGAAAATCGGCTTTGAGGTCACACCCATCGACCTGAGTGCGCGTGGCCTGGATGCCAGCATGGGCTCGGTGGAGCACCCTCAACTCAACTGCCTGCTCAACAGCCCGCAAGATTACGCACTGCTTGGAATCAAGCCGCGATGAGGATCGCACTGATCACGCCTTGGCCGCCTCAGGCTACTGGCATCGCTGACTACGCCTACGACCTGGCCAAGGGGCTGATCGAGGCGGGGCACGAGGTATGCGCCATCACCGAGGCCACTGAACCACGCCCTCTGCCGGGTATCGAGTTCATTCACCCATCGCAGGCCACCGATGAGTTGATGCAAGGCTTTGATCGGTTGGCCTACCAAATGGGCAACAACTCGAGATTCCACCTGTACATGATCTCGATGTTGATCAGGCATCCTGGCGTCGTTCACGTTCATGACACGATGCTGCACCACATTCTGGCCTGGGTGCTGTACGACCAGGGTGATCCCAGCCTGTACCAAGCTGTGCTGGCCAAGTGGTACGGCCCGGCTGTCGAGCGACTGAGCCTTGAGGTCATCCGCACGCAGCAAAGAGGCCTGTGGGAAACCCCTTTGGTGATGGACTACCCCCTTTTCGAGGAGGTACTTCAGCACGCCACGTCCTGCATCGTTCATTCCCGCTTCTCCAAGTCCAAGATCCAGCGCGTGTTTCCGGGCATGGACGTCACCCTGATGCCACAGCTCTATGAAGTGACGGATACCCAGCCCTTTCCGTTCGCGGACAAACGTTTTCATGTGGGCCTGTTTGGTGGGGTGGATGCCAACAAGCGGATCGAGGTTGTGCTCAAGTCGATGTCAAACCTGGTAGCGAAAGGCTTGCCTGTCGATCTGCACATCGCGGGCTCGATCAGCAAGGACTGCGAATTCATCCACGGCATGATCGACGCATTGGGGCTGCGTCAAGCTGTGCATCTGCATGGGCGACTCGCTCATGACGCATTTCTGTCGTTGCTCCACTCGGTGGACCTGTGTGTTGCCCTTCGCTACCCCACCATGGGAGAAACCTCGGCCATCGTAATGCGTACGATGCAGGCAGGCGTGCCGGTCATCGTCAGCGATGTGGGGTGGTACAGCGAGTTGCCTGATTTCGTACAGAAAATTGAACCGAATACGCTCGGCGAGGTGCAAGCGCTGGCCGATCAGATCCAGGCACTGGCATCCAGCCCTGAAGCTCACCAATCAGCTCGTACTCAATTGCAGGCCTATTTGCGAAGCGATCTGGACTACTCCGGCTCACTGAAAGCTTACGTGCAGGCATTGCACTGACACACCTCCGACGCATGTCCCCCCATCCATGACAGCCCAGCCCCCCAGTGCCCAGGCACTCACCTTCCGAAGCCGATTCCTGCTGGCGGCGTCATTGGGCCTTATCGCCTTCCTGTACCTGGGCTTTTTGTCTCAGTACATCGACTTCCACCCGGATGAGGCCATTTACTTTGATGGCATCCCCGTCAATATCAGCAACGATTCCGGCATCCTGTACCACGCCTTTTATGGTTTGGCGCTGAAGCTGCATCACGGGGTACAGAGCGCACGGCTGGCATCGGCCTGGCTGGGCGGTCTGTCCCTGGCTTTGCTGACACTGCTCTTCACGAAAGTCAGCCGCTCTCCGCTGCACTTGCTGCTGATCGCTGCAGCCTGGTTGCTGTCCTATCAGACAATCTTCGTGTTTGATCGGGTGCGGCCGGAGGCCTTGTGGTGGACTGTGACCGCCGCCCTGCCTCTGGCCTTGCACCGAAAGACCTGGAACGCCAGTGCGCTGGCGTTGGTCGCAGCCTTGCTGTTTGCGCTGCCACTGAACCACCGCCTGAGCTGGTTCCCGGCCGTCTTCGCCCTGGGCTACCTTTTCCTGTTTGTCAGGCCTCAGGTGGGGTTTCGCACCTTCATTCTGTTCCCTGCAGCATTCTTGCTGGGCATCGCATTCAATATCGCGATCAGAGCCTGGTTGATCGATCGCCCTATCGCCGATGCCTTTGCTGTGGCAGGCCACTCAGTGAGTGCGGCTGCGCGGCCGGGGTTGAAAGCTTTCATCCATCTGGTCTTCCATGCCGCACCCGTATCACTCGATGATTCGGCTGCCAACCAAAACCTCTTTCGGATGGCTCGGCGCCACGACATCTACTGGGCCAACCATGCCTACGTCCAGAATGCCTTGTGGGCGCTGATGGTGGTCCTGCCACTGGTGGGGCGGACCTGGCGGGAGCGGTACACGCTGGCCATGCCGCTGGCAGCCTTTGCGGGGTTCTTTGCGTCAGGCTATTACAACCCTACCTATGCGCCTGGCCTGAGCATGCTCTGCGTGCTGCTATGCCTGTGGCTGGTGATCACGCGGCAAGGCCTGCTCAGATACCTGGCCCTTGCCTTCGTCGGCCTGTCTATCGTGAACGGCGCATCCTTCCTGGCCACGCGGGTGCTCAACCACGGCCCCGCGACCTACTTCGCTCAGGAGGTCGAGATCCAGAACATGCTCGCAAGCACACCAGGAGTCCGCTCGGTGGCATTGCCGGAGCGATACCAGATCGCAGCCCGCAATCTGCCGATACAGCGCCACGTCAACTACAAGTCCGTCAACATCACGGATGTGGATATGCTGGTGCTCGACAACTACGACCTGCTGATGTATGGCTTCGTGCCCGATTTCGAGAAGCGCAAAGCTGAACTGCGCGCATTGGCTACATCAATGTGCTTGACCAGCAAGCACCAGCAGCCGGTGTACCTGTGGGACTCTGCCTTCCCTCTGCAGGATGACGGGTGGGGTGGCGTGTTCTCCACGCCTGGCTCCTGGTTCTTCCGCAATTCAGTCACCTCCACCGTCTCCGTTTACAAGCGATGCGGGGCTGCCGGCATCTGATCGTTCTGGCACTTTCGTTGCTGGCGGTAGAGCTGGCGCTTGAGGCCTGGTTGATGCTGCAGAACTGCGACCTCGCGGCCATGCAGGCCTCTGCGCCCGATGAATTGCTGTTCATCGAGCATGCCACTCCAGCGTCTAGATGGAGTTTCCTGGCTGGCTACGGCCCCCCGTTTTGGCTGCTGATCAATGCGATTTTCGGCACACTGACATTTGACGTGGCCGTCCCCATGGCTCGCGGCTTGTTCATCGTCATGAAGTACGCGGCATGGCTGCTCCTCTTCGGGATCGTGCTCAAGCGCAATGCTCGTGCGGCGGTGTTGTTTTTGTTTCTGGTGCTTTTAACGCCGGGGTATTTTTTCTTCGGCAAGATCATCTCGCCGGAATACCTGCTGCTTTTGCTGTCGGCCCTGTGCCTGTGGTGCCTGGACCGCGATAAGGCGGCGTTCGGCCCGGCCTACCTCGCGGCCCTGCTGTTCGCGAGCCTGGCCACGGCCACCAAGGTGTCTGCGGCGCCCTTGTTGGTTGTCACATGTGCCGCAAGCATCGTATATCCGTTATGGGCTGGTCATGGCGTGCAGACTGCAGTGCGCCATGGGCTCAAAGCTGGTGCACTACTGGCCAGCTTCTGGCTACCACTGGCATGGCTTTGCAGCCCCCCAAAGGCATGGGCGCAGTTGTCTCATGCCCTGTCCATCGTGCCGCCCGTGCAGTTCAATCGAAATGTATTGTGGGAAGCATGGTCACGTGATGCCGTGACATGGGACCAGATCATGGTGGGCGGACTTGGTAAGGATTTTGTCGCCATATGCGGGGTGTCAATGATTGCCGCGGTGATCACTCTGACCGCTCATCGCCGCCAAGAGGGCCATGGTCAAGGGCTGGCATGGCTTGCCCTGCTGTCTGGCGGGCTCATGCTGACGCAGGCTGCTACGCATCAATCGGCCTATGCCTGGTATGTGTTCCTGCCTCTGCAAATGCTTGCCTTTGGCGCATGCCTTGTGCTTGCCACCCAGGCAAGCAGCAAAGGCATCGCACTATGTTCAGTGATTGTCCTGCTCTGCTTCGCGATACATGATGCGCGTCGAATCGACACAAGGCTTCGCTACAAGCTTCAGAGCAATGCCATGGTGTCGTCGTCAAGAATGGAGATGGCAGCGCTGGAGTCTGCGCTCAAGGTGGAACATCCTTGCGCCAACATCGGGCACGCTGACATCCTTATACCATTGCCCTCACCCTCCGTGATCCCCATGCGCACATCCCTGAATCACCGGACTACGGGTCAATGGAGGGAGCCAGACTTCCTCGTGCTCAACGAACGCTCAATGATCGCACCGATGCACAGCGGGTTGGCTACGCTGGTGGAGCTCGAAGCCTTCAATAACTTCGAGTTCCGCAAGCGGGTGGGAGGGCTGGGTCTGTACGTTCGGAAGAACCTCGGCTGTTAGTGTCCTGCCCCCCGGATGATTGGCATTGGTTGTGCGCGCTGTAGCTCGGCGACGACTTTGCTTATGCATCCGCGGGCAGGGCGTCAGCAAACCATGGCGATGATCTCGCGCAGACGTTCTGCAAACTTGTCCCGGTGGAATCGCTGAGCGTTGATGGTGCCTTCCGCGCTCTTCTGGGCATGCAGCCTGTCGTCGAATGTCAGCAGATCGAGCTTGGCCGTGATCTCGTCGGTATCGGTCGGATCGTCGATCAGAACAGCCGACTGCGCCGCAACCTCTCGCAAGGCAGAGGTGTTGGAGGTCAGCACCGGGCAGCCCATGGACTGGGCTTCAAGCACCGGCAGGCCAAATCCTTCCGTGATAGAGGGGAAGGCGAACAGGCGGGCCTGCCTCAGAAGGCACAGCTTTTCTGTGTCGGACACCCTGCCGATGTAGCGTACCGCAAGGGCGCTGCTGTCGCGGTCGCTTGATGCGGGTTGGAACAGATGGGCGATTCCTTCCTGGCGGACGTAGTGCTCATCCACCGGGCCCGCGATGACCAGCTGGCAATGCGAAGCGGCCTTGCTGTGCGCAAAGGCTCGCACCAGGCGGGCCACATTCTTGCGCGTCTCGACAGCGCCGACGTAGAAAATGAACCTGCCACTTTGCAGGCCGAACTTCTGGAGCGTGGCCGCTTGCAGGCCAGGGTCCAGGCTGCGCTCGATGGTCAGCGGGTCTGCGGGAAGCGGTTGATGTGCGACCACCACACGGGCTTCGGCCTCGGGGTAGCGCTGCAAGATTTCCTGGCGGGTGTAGTGTGATACCGCGACGACGATGTCTGCGTGCCGCATGCAGGCCTGCAGCCGCCTCTGGAACTTGGCGCGGTCCAGGTCGTGGACGTTTTCGTTGAGGATGATGAGGTCGTGAACCGTCTGGATAAGTTTGACCTGTCGGCCCTGTACCGCCATGGGCGTTGAGGTGAAGACCACCTTGTAGCCGTGCTGATCCACGAAGTCGGTGTTGGCCGCTGGCAGACCAGGCTTGTTGCCTGCCAGCCGGCACAATTCATAGAACCCTGGAAGATTCAGGAAGTCATCGACCTGCTCCAGGTAGGCGTCGTGATGCTCGCAGGCGCGGACCTCATGGGCCGTGATGGCCAGTGATGGTGCGGTGTGCCGCCATTGGTGGCGCACATAGGCCGGCAGTGCTCTCAGCGCGCTCACCTTGCGCGCTGAGGGCAGCGCAATGTCCCGAGCAATTGCGCAGACATCGAGGTCAGGGCTTGCTGCAAGATCCGTGACCAGGCCGGTTCGGAAGCCGGCCTGCTGGATGCCGGAGATCAATGACACGGCATAGGCATAGATCCCTCGCCTTGAGCGGGATTTGATGTCCGGGTGCAGCACGGACACTCCCGGACGTTGAAGCGGCAGGCTCTGCATGGGCTGTTCAGGGTGCCGCTGTGCGGTGCTTGGCGTCCCCGTTGGCCGGCTGTTGGTGCAGCAGCTCGTGCAGGCGCATGGCCACCTGCTGCCACGTTCTCATGGGGGCCTGCTGGATGGCCGCAGTTCGTGCGTCGAGGTAGGCGCGGTCCTGTATCGCTCGCTGCATCTTGGCTGCGATGTCATCTACGCTGCTGGGGTCGACGTAGTCAACCAGTGGCCCGCAAACCTCTGGGATCGACGAGGCAGTGGACGCGATGGCAAATCGACCGAACCAGGCACTTTCCCCGACCGGCAGCCCCCAACCCTCTACCAAGCTCGGGTACACCGTGAAGAGGCTGAGCTTGTACAGGGCCGCAAGCTGTTCGTCAGTGGGAGACTCAAAGAGGTGAACACTACCCTCGACATGGCGGGTCTGCTGCAACATGTCTATGAACGCATCGCTTTTCCAGGCGATCTTGCCGGCAAACACCAAGGTCGGGGTTGCAGGGCCCAGGACTTGGCGAACCTTATCCCAGGCTTTCAGTAGTGCGACCCCATTCTTGCGGATTTCGATCGATCCGACGCACAGCACGAAGGGGTCTGGAATGACGCTCAGGATGCTGTCAACGGTAGATGTGGCGGGCTCGTGGTGTCGCCCATATCCAGGGAATTCGTGCGCCATCGGCATGGCGATCACCTGCGCAGCGACGCCCTTGTCGGCCAGGTACTTGCGCATCTCTTTGGCGGTGTGCTCGGAAATGCAGATGTAGTCTGTCACGTAGCCGGGCGTTCGGCTCAGCCAGGCATTGAAGGATTCGCAAACCTCTTCCGTCTGCAGTTCGGGGTGTGTGTACGGAATGATGTCGTACACGAGCAAGGCCACCTTGCCGCCACGGTGGCGGTGTTGGCGGGCGAACTCCTCGGTTTCATCGCAGTTCCAGCTTGATCCCAGAATGGCGAAGGTGTCCTGGGGATCCAGGGTCGAGACGGGGACGCTCGGCGCTGTGTTGAAGGGGGCTTTCAGGATCGTGAGGCCTGTTTCTCGCTGCAGGCGTTGTGGGCATGCCAGCGCTTGCAGATAGACGGAAGCCTTCTTGAGCGTGCGCAAGGGCTTGTGTCGGTTATAAGGCTCCAGATACCGCCGAATCTGATTGCGTGGCGGAAAGCGAGAGGGCTTCAATCGCCCTGTCTGGCGCAGGAAATCCGTGGCGTCGAATTCCTTTTCCTCTCTCAGGAAAGACATGTCGATGGCTTGCCAGCCCTTCTGGCCGCCCATGAACGCCATGCCTTTCACATGCTGATCGCCGACCATTTTGATGATGTCGGTCATCAGGCGAAGCTGCACCCGCTGGATCCCAGTCACACGGAAATTCTTCTCGGAATAACGGATGATGTCCGTGATATCTACGTAAATATTGTTCATGCTGGGCAGAGGGCGGCACCGGCATATTATCTGTGGGCAAACGGGGCAGTTTCCGGGCTTAGGCCATCAGCCGGTGCAGAGCGTCGTGGCAAGGCGCATTGTGCCTCCAGCGTCGATGCCATGCGGTGAATCGTTGCAAAGACCGGTGTCCCGCTCCTTGCTTGGGGCGCTACTGGGCTCAATGGATGGCCATATCAGGCTATAAAATCCACCGGGGCGGAACACTGGGCTTTCGCATTTCAGTGCATGTCTTGTCAGGCATGGGCGGTAAAACATCGTGCAGATCATCATTCCAATGTCCGGTTTCGGCGAGCGCTTCCGGCGCGCCGGCTATGCGGTGCCCAAGCCGCTGATCCCCATCGATGGCAAGCCCATCATTGCGCATGTGATCGACATGTTCCCCGGCGAGCACGATTTCATCTTCATCTGCAACCAGGATCACCTGGACCACCCTGAGTACCGGATGGCGGCGCTGCTCCAGCAGTTCTGCCCTACGGGCCGTGTGGTCGGCATCGCGCCCCACAAGTTGGGCCCGGTCCATGCGGTGAAGCAGGTGGCCGATCTGGTCGACCCTGATCGGCCCGTGGTGGTCAACTACTGCGATTTCACCTGCTACTGGGACTGGCAGCACTTCAAGGCCTTCGTGGCCCACACGCGCTGCGAAGGGGCCATCCCTGCCTACAAGGGTTTTCATCCGCACACGCTGGGCAGCACCAACTACGCCTACATGCGCGAGGCCGATGGCTGGGTGCAGGACATCCAGGAAAAGCAGCCCTACACCGACAACCGCATGGAGGAATACGCCTCCAGCGGCACGTACTACTTCGCCAGCGGCCGAATCATGCAGGACGCTTTCGACGAGACGGTGCGGCGCGAACTCAACGTGGGCGGCGAGTACTACGTGAGCCTGGCCTACAAGCCGCTGCTTGATGCTGGTCGGCCCGTGGCGGTCTACCCCCTGCAGCACTTCATGCAGTGGGGCACGCCGGACGATGTGGCCGAGTACAACGGCTGGTCCAGGGCTTTCGCGCAGCTTGCGCAACCGCCTGGCAAGCCTGTGGCCGTACAGGGCTCTGTGGTCGTGCCGATGGCCGGCCTGGGCCAGCGCTTCGCCAAAGAAGGCTACACGGTCACCAAGCCGCTGATCCCGGTGTCGGGCAAGCCGATGGTTGAGCAGGCTGTGAACGATCTGCCGGCCGTCTCGCGTCGCGCCTTCGTGTTGCGCGCCGACATGCCAGGCCATGAGGGTATCAGCGCGCAGTTGCGCAGCCTGGGTGGAGACATCGTCATCGAGACGATCCCGCAGGTAACCGAAGGGCAGGCCTGTTCGGCGCTCATCGGGCTGGACGCGCTGGAGGCCGCGTTGGGTGATGTCGACGGCCCTGTCACTTTCGGCGCCTGCGACAACGGCGCCCTGTACGACCGACAGGCCTTGCAGCGCCTGTGCGATGACCCGGATGTTGATGTGATCGTCTGGGGGGTGCGCGGCCATGCCAATGCCGTACGACACCCCACGATGTTTGGCTGGATCGACCACGCCGACGGGCGCATCAATCGGATTTCCGTCAAGCAGCCGCTCGGCTCGCCGGCCACCGATCCGATCGTGTTGGGCACCTTCACCTTCCGCCGTGCCGAGGATTTCCGCCGTGCGGTGGCGGCACTGCAGGCGCGCGATGGCCGGGTCAACGGCGAGTTCTACATCGATTCGTGCATCAACGACGCGATCGACCTGGGCCTGCGTTGCTGCCTGTTCGAGGTGGACAGCTTCCTGTCCTGGGGCACGCCCAATGATCTGCGCACCTTCGAGTATTGGCAGTCGTGCTTTCACAAGTGGTCGGGTCATCCATACCGCCTGGCCCTGGACAGCCGCATCCCGCCTGAAGCATTGCCGGGCCTGGAGGCGCGCTACCAGGCCACGATCCCGCCCTGGCCTGCCGGCATCTCCGCATGATCCGGCGCGAACTGGCCGTCTTCCTGGTCGTTGGCAGCCTGACGGTGCTGGTGGATTTCTCGATCTACCGCGGGTTGCTGTGGAGCACGGGCGTTGGCGTTGGCTTGGCCAAGGGCACTGGCTTTCTGGCCGGCACCGTGTTCGCTTACGTTGCCAACCGGTTATGGACCTTTGGTCAGCATCGCCATGAGGCTTCGAGCGCCTGGCGCTTCGCCGTGCTGTATGGTGCGACCCTGCTGGCCAACGTAGCCGTGAACGCGCTGGTGCTGCGTATGGCCGGTGATGCCGCATGGGCCGTGCAGGGCGCGTTCCTGGTGGCCACCGGGGTGTCCGCCACCCTTAACTTCCTGGGCATGAAGCTGTACGTCTTCCGCCCCAGTACAGCCGAACACGCATCGTCATGAAACTCTCCCTGGTGATCCCCTGCTACAACGAGGCGAAGAACCTGCCTCTGCTGCTGGAGCGGTGCGCCGGCCTGACCCGGCAGCGTCCGGATGTCGAGGTGATCCTGGTGGACAACGGCTCCACCGACGAGAGTGCGGCCGTGTTGACCGAACTGCTGCCTCGCTATCCCGGTTGCCGCACCGTCAAGGTCGAGAAGAACCAGGGCTATGGCTTCGGCATCCTTTCCGGGCTGAAGGCGGCCAAGGGTGAGATCCTGGCCTGGACCCACGCCGACATGCAGACCGATCCGCAGGATGCGCTCAAGGGCCTGGATCTGTTCACCGGTGCATCCGGCAAGCTGTTCGTGAAGGGCCGCCGGTATGGCCGTCCGCTGTCGGACGTGGCCTTCACGGTCGGCATGAGCTTCTTCGAGACCGCCTTGCTGGCCAAGCCTCTGTGGGACATCAACGCCCAGCCCACCATGTTTCCGCGAACCTTCTTCGAAACCTGGGGTGACGAAGCCCCCCATGACTTCTCGCTGGACCTGTACGCCTACTACCAGGCGCGCCGCCAGGGCCTGGGCGTACGGCGCTTTCCCGTGCTGTTCGGCGAGCGCGTCCATGGCGTGTCGCACTGGAACGTGAACTGGGCGGCCAAGCGCAAGTTCATTCGCCGCACTGTCGATTTCAGCCTGCAGCTCAGAAAGAACCTCAAGCCATGAAGCTGATCTCGCACCGCCGCAACACCCTGAGCGAACTGGCCGCCACCCCGGTGACCCTGGGGGTGGAGGTGGACATCCGTAGCCAGGGCGATCGCCTCGTGATTCACCACGACCCTTTCGTCAAGGGCGAGTCTTTCGACGACTGGATCGCGGCCTACCGCCACGGCACGCTGATCCTGAATGTCAAGGAGGAAGGCCTGGAGAAGCGCCTGCTGGAACTGATGGCCCGCCATGGCATTGACGATTTCTTCTTCCTGGACCAGTCCTTTCCCTTCCTGGTGAAGTGGGCCAGGGCCGGCGAGCGGCGTTGTGCCGTGCGGGTGTCGGAGTTCGAGTCCGTCGACACGGCACTCACGCTGGCCGGCAAGGTCGACTGGGTGTGGGTGGACTGCTTCACCCGGTTCCCGCTGGATGAAGCCGACGCACGCCGACTGATATCGGCCGGCTTTAAGCTTTGCCTGGTCTCTCCGGAACTGCAGGGCCGTCCCGCCGAGGACGAGATCCCCGCGCTGCGCCGCCAACTGCTGTCCTTGAACATCGACCCCCATGCGGTCTGCACCAAGCGGCCTGATCTCTGGACGTCGAGCCTGACCGCCTCATGAAGAAACTCTGTCTCAGTCCGCTGTTCGTGGCCGGGTTGCTGATCCGGCTGTTGCTGATCGCGGGGCTGGCCCCGGCGCCGGTGACGCAGTGGTATGTGCCGTTCCTGTCGTCCAGCCTCTCATGGGGTATCGACCCCTGGGCGGCCTGGTTGTCCCAGGGGGGCAGCCCTATGGCCTTCCCCTATGGCTACGCCATGTGGCTGGTGTTCCTGCCGCTGACACTGGTGTGCAAGTTGCTGGGCCTGAACCTGCTGCTCGGTTATGGCTGCACCCTGCTACTGGCAGACATCGGCCTGCTGGCCGTGTTGCGCCGCATGATCCCGGACCGCGACCGGCTGCTGCTGGCCGTGTACTGGCTGTCGCCCATCGTGATACTGGCCAGCTACGCCTTCGGCTTCAATGACCTGGTGCCGGTGCTGTTCCTGGTGCTGGCCCTGTACTGCATCCGGCAATCCTTGTTTGTCTGGGCTGGCGCACTGTGCGTGGTGTCGGTGTCGGCCAAGCTGAGTATGGTGCTGGCCGTACCCTTCTTCCTGGTGTACTTCCTGCACAACCGGGCGCTGCGGCAGTTCCTGCCTGCCTTCCTGAAGGGTGCGGTGGCCGGTGCCTTGCTGCTGCTTTTGCCTTTCGTGCTGTCGCCGGCCGGGCTGAGCATGCTGCTGAGCAACCCCGAAATCGGCAAGGTGTACCGCTTGTCGCTGTCGGTCGGCGCGCAGTCGCTGATCTACTTGGTACCGCTGGTCTATGTGGTGATGCTCTATGCCGCCTGGCGTGTGCGGCGCCTGAACTTCGAGCTGTTCCACGCCATGCTGGGCATGGCCTTCCTGCTGGTGGTGCTGACCACACCCGTCACGCCTGGCTGGTTCATCTGGACGATTCCGCTGCTCGTGAGCTACCAGGCCTTGGGTGGGCGCGTGGCGATGGCGCTGGTGGTGATCTTCTCTGCACTGTATGTGCTGGGCTGCCTGCTCGTGACGCCCCATGTCGGGCCGCTCGCGACGTGGCCGCTGGCCTCGGTGGCGGCCTTGTTCGCCGAGCTGGATCCCACCAGCCGTGTGGCCTCGCTGGTGCACACCCTGATGGTGGCCACGGGCATCATCCTGGCCATGCGCATCTGGCGGGACACGGTCAGCCGCAATGACTATTTCCGCTTGAGCCGCAAGCCCTTCGTCATCGGCATTGCGGGTGATTCCGGCGCGGGCAAGGACACCCTGTCCGATGGCATCAAGGGGTTGTTTGGTGGGCACTCCGTGGCCACGCTCTCCGGCGATGACTACCACCTGTGGGACCGTCAGAAGCCCATGTGGCAGGTGATGACGCACCTCAACCCGATGGCCAACGACCTGGAGGGCTTCGCCCACGACCTGGTCGCCCTGACGGACGGCAAGACCATCCTGACGCGCCACTACGACCACCAGACCGGGCGCATGAGCCGCCCCTTCCAGATCCGCAGCAACGACTTCATCATCGCCAGCGGCCTGCACGCGTTGTACCTGCCCATCCTGCGCAGTTGCTACGACCTGAGCATCTACCTGGACATTGACGAAAGCCTGCGCCGCCACTTCAAGCTGCAGCGTGATGTGCACAAGCGCGGTCACACGGTCGAGCGTGTGCTGGCGTCGTTCGAGCGGCGCGAGCCTGATTCCGTGCGCTTTATCCGGCCGCAGGCGCAGCGGGCTGACCTGGTGTTGTCGCTGCAGCCCATCCATCCCCGCATGATCCAGGAGGCTGAAGCCCAGCGCTCGGTGCTGCGCTTCAAGCTCGTGGTGCGCTCGCGCCATGGTCTGAACGAGATGACGCTGACACGTGTGCTCGTGGGTGTGTGTGGCCTGCACGTCGACATGACGGTCAACGACGACGCGTCGGAGATCGAGCTCACCATCGAAGGTGAATCCTCCGCACAGGACATCGCACTGGCCGCCCGCATGGTGTGCCCGCGCATCCTGGAGTTTCTTGATGTCCAGCCGGATTGGCAGGACGGCATGGCAGGGCTCATGCAGTTGATCACCCTGTCCCATATCAACCAGGCTTTGACGAAGCGGTTCATCTAGTGAAGATCTTCAACCCCGAGCGATTCACGCGCCTTCCCGACGCGATCCTCTTCGACACCGACAACACGCTGTATCCCTACGATCCAGCCCACGCGGCCGCCCAGCAGGCCGTGAGGGACAAGGTCGTCAGCACCTTCTCCATCAAGCCCGAAGAATTCGACAAGGCCTTCAAGGAAGCTCGCGAGCAGGTCAAGACGCGCCTGAAGCACACCGCCTCGTCGCACAGCCGCCTGCTGTACCTTCAGCGCATGCTGGAGATCATGGGCCTGGGCTCGCAGGTGCTGCTGGCGCTGGACTTCGAGCAGACCTACTGGCGTATCTTCCTGAGCGAGGCCATCCTGTTTGACGATGTCAAGGAACTGCTGGACGATCTGCGCCTGTTGGGCATCCCCACGGCCATCGTCACGGACCTGACCGCGCAGATCCAGTTCCGCAAGGTGGTCTATTTCGGGCTGGACCATTACTTCGACTACATCGTCACCAGCGAAGAGGCAGGCTACGACAAGCCCCACGAGGCGCCTTTCCAGATCGCCCTGGAGAAAATGCGTCCCAAGGGTGACTGCATCTGGATGATTGGCGACAATCCGGTCAACGACATCCGTGGCGCGCGCGAGAAGATCAACGCGGTGACCCTGCAGAAGATCCACGAAGGCACGCCGCTGGGCGAGGGCGAGCACGCCCCCCATGCGGCTTTCCACGAATTCGGCGAGCTGCGCAAGCTGGTGGCCCGCCTTGGAGAAAGCGCATGACCCAGGCTTCAGGACACCTGCGTGACGCCGTGGTGGCGTACTGCACCCGCGCGGGTGCCGACCCGCTGCTCGTGCAGGGCGCCGGCGGCAATGTGTCCTGGAAAGAGGGCGACACGCTGTGGATCAAGGCCTCGGGCACCTGGCTGGCCGATGCCTCGCAGCGCGACATCTTCGTACCGGTGAATCTGCCGCACCTGCAGCAAGAACTGGCGGCTGGCCGCCACGAGTCCAAGCCGCAGGTGAAGGGCGAGCATGCCTTGCGGCCATCGATTGAGACGGTCCTGCATGCCCTGATGCCGCACAAAGTTGTGGTGCATCTGCACGCCATCGAGGTGCTCGCGCACCTGGTCCGAGAGGACTTCACCGAATCCCTGCGCCGATCTGGCCTGCAGGATGCTTTTGACTGTGCCGTGGTGGATTACCACAAGCCCGGCGTGGCACTGGCCCGCGCCGTGCAGGCCGCACTGGCGCAGACGCCGTCGGCACGCGTGGTGTTCATGCGCAACCATGGCGTGGTCGTAGGGGGTGATGATGTCGACGATGTCGAGCGCGTGATACAGGAGCTTTCCGAGCGTTTCAAGACAGTTCCGCTGGCGCGTGCCGGCCAGGCTGCGCCCACCGAGCCGCTGGTGGTTGGCGACGCGGCATACCTGCCCCTGGAAGAGCCGGGACTGCACCAGTTGGCCACGGAGCCCATTCTGTACAGCAGGATGGGCGATGCATGGGCACTGTACCCGGACCATGTCGTGTTCCTCGGGGCACGCGCGTCGCTGCACGCCACTGTGCCCGCGCTGACGCAGGCGCTGGCACAGGCCGATGCTGTGCCTGAACTGGTGTTTGTGCAGGGCCTTGGCGTGTTCGCGCGGGAGTCCTTCAGCGTGGCCAAAACGGCGCAGCTGCGTTGCTACCTCGATGTGCTGGCCCGCCAGCCTGCCGATGCCGTGATCCGGTCACTGTCCATGGACCAGATCGCCGAACTGTTGAATTGGGACGCTGAGCGCTACCGGCAGGCGATGGCGAAATAGGACACCATGCAGAGCACGATGAGCAAGCGCGGGCCACTGTATGCCTGCCTGATCTATCTGTCGTTCACCTTGCTGTGCTTCGGGTTCTACCACGCGCGAACCCTGCAGGGCGACATCGATCATCACATCCTTGCGGGAGAGATGTTCGGTACGCCTGCCGCGCTCAAGGAGAGGGGGCTTCAGCCGCTGTACCGCGGGCCTGGGATGACTGGTTGGGATGGGCAGTTCTATTACTACATGGCCAACGACATCCTGGCCTTGAAGGATACCCCCCAGCACATCGACGCTCCCTCGTACCGCTACCAACGGATAGGCTTGTCGCTTTACACGGCCATTGTGGCCAAGCTGTTGTGGCGTGACTGGGTATCACCCAGCCTGTTCTTCTGGAGCTACTTGGGGCTGTTGCTGGCTGCTGTATGGGCCGGTGCCAGACTGTTCCAGCGGCTGGGTGCGTCGCCCTACCTGATCCTTTTCTGGGTCTTGGGTGTAGGGCCGCAGATCACACTGTTCAATGCTCTTCCCGATGCGGCTGCTGACGCGTTCATGATCCTGGCCTTGTCCGCCTTGTGTGCGAGCAGGGTGGTTGGCGCGGCGGTGCTGTTTGCTTTCGCGGGCCTGGCACGTGAGGTCTATGTGCTGTTCCCTGCGTTCATCCTGCTGTCGCATGTCGTGGGCAGTTTGCGGGCATCGAGCGGGGGGGCTCGGTGGCTCGCCTTGTTGCGGCGGCCGCGCTTTTTTTGGCTCCTGCTGCCTGGTGTGGTGGTGGTCGCGTGGCGCTGTTATGTTGAGCTGCACTTCGGTATTTCTCCGTCGCAACAGGCGGGGGGCATTCTGGGCATGCCGTTGCAGGCCTGGTGGGCTTACTTCGTGTCGGGCGTCCGGGGGCAGCATTTGTTCGCGCCTTCCGACAGCTATGCCGAGGCCGTGTGCTTGCTGCTCTTCTTGCTTGTGCTTGTGCTGGCGTCAGGTTGGTCTGTTGCGCTTTTGAAGAAGCGGCTGGTAGATCTGACACAAGAGGTGCAGGGAACGGCCTGGGCAGCACTTGCGCTTGCGGCGCTATATGCCAGCTTCGGTCACGTGGTGATCATGCATTACACCGGCTACTACAAGGCCGTGGCAGTGTTCTTCTTCCTCGATCCTTTCCTGGTGTCGGTATGGCGGGGGGGCGTCGTGCTCAGGCGTATCACTTGGGGTGTCCTGACCATCGCACTGGTGTTGCCCATGGGCTACAACCTCGATACAAGGATTCTGGTCACCAACAACGATATCGACGACTACACGCACAACGCTTCGGTGCGGCTTGAGCAGCCCCAGCCTTGCCTCAAAGACTCTTCGGCTTCCTGGCAGACCAAGCATGTGGTTATGAAGGAGTGGGGCAAGATGGCCAGCCTGTTCGGGCGTCATGGTGTCTTGCTTGTCGAGATTGAACTGACCAACACTGGTACAGAGCCATGGGTGTCCGCGCGCGCGCCTGGCGGGACGTACATGAGTTATCAGTGGGTCGACGCCAAGGGCAAGACGGTGGTGGACGGCGTGAGGTCGGCCCTGGTCGAGCCGTTGTTGCCAGGGCAGAGTCGAGTGCTGACGCTGGTGGTCAAGTTACCTAGCAGGCGAGGGGATTTTACTTTGCGTCTGAGCCCTGTGCAGGAAAGTTGCCAGTGGTTCTACAAGGTCAATCCGTCACTGCCTGCGGGGCTGTGATACCTGCCTGTGCCTGCCTGATATCAGCGCAGAGTTTCCCGGGCATTCGTAAGCGGCCGCAGGAAGGGCGATGGCTCATTGGCTGTGGGGGGGCGATTGGCCGCTGACGGCGAGGACGCAGTGTTGCTGGTGAGTTCCGAAACTGGCGAAGAATCCGTGATGCAGCGGAACACGTCTTCCGATACATCTGCCCAGGTGCGCAGTGGGCTCGTTGCAATGGCAGCATGCCTGAGAGAGCGGTAGGCCTCATCCTGCAACGGGCGCAGTATCTTCGCAGCCATGTCCTCGATGTCTTCTGGGTTCATGTAGTCGACGCTGTCGCCGCAGACCTCAGGAAGCGATGACGTTGATGAGACCACGCCATACTTGCCAAACCAGGCGCTCTCACCGACAGGCAGCCCCCAGCCTTCATACAGGCTGGGATAGACAGTGAACAGGCTCTGGGAATACAGCGTGGCCAATTCTGCATCGCTGGGTGCGGGAAGTATCCGGATGGTCTGCGCCACATGGTTCGAGGCTTGGAGGAATGCCTCGAATTGCTCGATCCGCCAGCCACGGCTACCCGCAAAGACCAGCAAAGGCGTGTCGTCGCCCAGTACTTCGTGTACTTTCTGCCATGCGCGTGCCAGCCCCAGCCCGTTCTTGCGGATTTCAAGGGTGCCGACACACAGTACGTAAGGGCGTCCCTGCAGCAAGTTGGCGATGCGTGAACCCTTCTGGATTTCCAGTCGTTGGTTACGCCTGTAGCCGCTGAACTCGTGTGCGAGGGCCGTTACCGACACATCTGCGAGTGCCCCGTGGCTGGCCAGAAAATCGGTGAGATGCCTTGCCGTGTTCTCGGAGATGCACATGAATGCGCTAGTACATTGTTGTACTCGATCGAGCCAGGTGCAATACTCAGCGGAGAGCTTCTCGGTGTGGTAGTGCGGGTGCGTGTAGGGGATCAGATCGTAGATCATCTGCACCACTCTGCCGCCGCGGTCCTTGTGCGCCTGCGCCATTGACACTGTTGTCGCGATCGCCCAATTGGCGCCCAACATCACATAGATATCCTGGGCTGTCAGCGATTTGAGGGCTGTCGTTGGCTTGGGTGATGTGCTCGAGGCGGCCCGTGATGCGAGGTGGATGATCCCGTAGCGTGCCAGGCTATGTGGCGCGAACAATGCCCGGCCATAGACCTCTAGCTTCTTGATGGTTCTCAGCAGCTTGTTCTCGCTGAACCGACGCAGGTACTTCTTGACTTCACGGCGATCGGGAAAGCGGCCGTGCTTAACAAGGCCCGCGTGAATCAGTATTTCCGCAGCATCGAACTCGGTCTGCTGGGCCAGGAATCCGAGGTCAATGTCGTGCCATCCCTGTTCATCGTCAAGGTGTGCAACGCCACGGATGCTGCTGGGCCCATGCTTTTTGACCAGATTGGCGATAAGCCGCAATTGGACGCGCTGAATACCTGACACCCGTGGGTGATGCTGCGCATGGCAGACGATGTCCGTGATGTCGAAGTAGATAGCCCCCATGGTCACACTTACTCGAAATGGTCGTAAGCCTTGAAGCCCGCCTGCTTGACCAGGCTGTCGCGCTTGGCGCTGGCATAGTCGCTCTGCACCATCTCAGCCACCAGCTCGGGCAGCGAGATCTTGGGCGTCCAGCCCAGCTTTTCCTTGGCCTTGGTCGGATCACCCAGCAGGGTCTCCACCTCGGTGGGGCGGTAGTAGCGCGGGTCGACCTTCACGATCACATCACCCACCTTGCACTTGGCCAGCAGTTCGCCGTTGACCGGCTCGACCTTCACGACCTTGCCCACCTCCTGCTCGGCCTCGCCCTCGAACGCCAGCATGATGCCCAGTTCCTTGGCCGAGAACTCCACGAACTGGCGCACGCTGTACTGCACGCCCGTGGCGATCACGAAATCCTCGGCCTTGTCCTGCTGCAGCATCAGCCACTGCATCTCGACATAGTCCTTGGCGTGGCCCCAATCACGCAGCGCGCTCATGTTGCCCAGGTGCAGGCACTCCTGCAGGCCCAGCGCGATGCGGCTGATGGCGCGTGTGATCTTGCGCGTCACGAACGTCTCGCCACGCACCGGGCTCTCGTGGTTGAACAGCACGCCGTTGCAGGCGTACATGCCGTAGGCCTCGCGGTAGTTCACCGTGATCCAGTAGGCGTACATCTTGGCCACCGCGTAAGGGCTGCGCGGGTAGAAGGGCGTGGTCTCCTTCTGGGGGATCTCCTGCACCAGGCCGTACAGCTCGGAGGTGGAGGCCTGGTAGAACCGTGTCTTCTTTTCCAGGCCCAGGATGCGGATGGCTTCGAGCAGGCGCAGCGCGCCGATGCCATCGGCATTGGCCGTGTATTCGGGCTCTTCGAAGCTGACCGCCACGTGTGATTGGGCGGCCAGGTTGTAGATCTCGTCGGGCTGCACCTTCTGCACGATGCGCACCAGGCTGGTCGAATCCGTCAGGTCACCGTAGTGCAGGATGAAGTTGCGGTTGTCGACGTGCGGATCCTGGTACAGGTGGTCGATGCGGTCGGTGTTGAACAGCGACGAGCGGCGCTTGATGCCGTGGACCTCGTAGCCCTTTTTAAGGAGGAACTCGGCCAGGTAGGCGCCGTCTTGGCCCGTGACGCCGGTGATGAGAGCTTTTTTCATGCTTTGAGTTGTTGCAGTTCGAACTCGACCATTTCGCTGACCAGGCCGTGGAGCGACTGCTGTGGCTGCCAGCCAAGCAAACGCTGGGCCTTGCGGATGTCGGCCAGAGGCTGAGCCGGGTCGTAAGGGCGGTAGAACTCGGGGTTGACCTTCACGATGACCTTGCCTGTGCCCGTGTCAATGCCGCGCTCATCCGTGCCGGAGCCTTCCCAGGCCAGGCTCATGTCCAGCGCTTCGGCGGCCAGATCGACGAACTCGCGCACCGAGGTCAGACGGCCGCTGGCCAGCACAAAGTTGTCCGGCTTGTCGAGTGTCAGCATGGTCCAGATGGCCGAGACGAAATCCTTGGCGTGCGACCAGTCGCGTCGAGCATCCAGGTTGCCCAGCGAGAAGCTGTCGATCTGCCCCAGCTTGACCTTGGCGAGGGAGTTGGTGATCTTGCGGGTTACGAAGTTGATGCCGCGCAGAGGGCTCTCGTGGTTGAACAGGATCCCGGTGGAGACGTGCGTGCCGTAGCTGGCCCGATACGCCTCGGCCATGATGTGTGCGAAGAGCTTCGTTGCCCCATAAGGTGTCTTGGGGTTGAAGAAGCTCTCCTCGGAATGCTGAGAGTCGGTGATGTCGCCGAATATTTCTGACGATGAAGCTTGAAACACTCGGATACGGTTGCCTGACAGCTTGGCCTTCTCGAAGATGCGGATGGCGCCCATCCCGCCGGCTTCAGCCGTGGCAATCGGCGTGTTGAACGAGTCGCCGACCGAACTCTGTGCCGCGAAATTGAAAATCAGATCAGGCTTGGTGCTGTCGATGGCATGATCGATCGACGCGGGATCCAGCAGATCCAGTTCGACGAACTCGATGTCCCCGGCTATGCCGAGATGATTCAGGCGCCACAGGCGCTCATCGGACAGTTTGCCGCGGATACCGCCAACCACACGTTGCCCGAGGTTCAGGGCATGTGCTGCGAGATAACTGCCATCCTGACCCAGGATTCCGGTTATGAAGACGGTCTGGGGTGTTTTCATGCGCCTGGGGAAAAGAGTTTATGTGGGACGGTTCGTGTAGAGAACCCCGTCCAGGTTGAGGGCTGAGCCCCCTATGGTGGATATTGTCGTCGCTGGTTGACGCGATTATGGGCCTAAGCCGGCGAGTTCATCCGAGGGGTGTTGTAAGCGGCGACAGCGGGGCTGGTTCGCATGCACAATTCCGGGGATTGATCCTCATCTTCTGATCCGCAATGAAAGTCTCCGTCATCGGCACCGGCTATGTCGGCCTCGTCACTGGCGCCTGCCTCGCCGAAATGGGCAACGACGTCCTGTGCCTGGATGTCGATCCCAACAAGATCCGCATCCTGGAAGAAGGCGGCATCCCCATCCACGAGCCCGGCCTGGACGCCGTGGTGGCGCGCAATGTCAAGGCTGGCCGGCTGGCCTTCACCACCGACATCGCCCGTTCGGTGGCGCATGGCACCTTGCAGTTCATCGCCGTGGGCACGCCGCCCGATGAGGATGGCTCGGCCGATCTGCAGTACGTGCTGGCCGCGGCGCGCAACATCGGCCGCCTGATGTCCGACTACAAGGTGGTGGTCGACAAGAGCACGGTGCCGGTGGGCACGGCCGACAAGGTGCGTGCCGCGATCGCCGAAGAACTCGCCAGGCGCGGCAGCGACGCGCGCTTCGCGGTGGTGTCCAACCCCGAGTTCCTGAAAGAGGGCGCGGCGGTCGATGACTTCATGCGCCCGGACCGCATCATCGTGGGCGCGGACGACGAGCAGGCCATCCTGCTGATGCGTGCGCTGTACGCGCCCTTCAACCGCAACCACGACAAGGTGCACGTGATGGACGTGCGCAGCGCCGAGCTGACCAAGTACGCGGCCAACGCCATGCTGGCCACGCGCATCAGCTTCATGAACGAGCTGGCGCTGCTGGCCGAGAAACTGGGCGCCGACATCGAGCAGGTGCGCCAGGGCATCGGCTCCGACCCCCGCATCGGCTACCACTTCCTGTACGCCGGCTGCGGCTACGGCGGCAGCTGCTTCCCGAAAGACGTGAAGGCGCTGATCCAGACCGGTGCGCAGAACGGCCAGCAGCTCAAGGTGCTGCAGGCAGTGGAAGATGCCAACGATGCGCAGAAGCTCGTGCTGGTCGACAAGATCGTGCGCCGCTTCGGCGAGGACCTGTCCGGCAAGCGTTTCGCCGTGTGGGGCCTGGCCTTCAAGCCCAACACCGACGACATGCGCGAAGCCACCAGCCGCGTGGTGCTGGCCGAGCTGTTCAGGCGCGGCGCCACCGTCACGGCGTATGACCCGGTGGCGATGGATGAAGCCCGCCGCATCTTCGGCGACGAGTCCCGCCTGGCCTATGCCGACAGCCCCATGAGCGCCCTGGCTGGCGCCGATGCGTTGGTGATCGTGACGGAGTGGAAGGAATTCCGCAGCCCTGATTTCGACCGCATCAAGGCCGCCCTCAAGACGCCGGTGGTGTTCGACGGGCGCAACCTGTACGAGCCCTCGCTGGTGCAGTCCGCCGGGCTGGATTACCAGGCCATCGGGCGCGGTCTTGACAACAGCGTGAAGGCATGAAAATCCTGGTGACCGGCGCGGCCGGTTTCATCGGCATGCACACCGCGCTGGCGCTGCTGGCGCGCGGTGACAAGGTGGTCGGCATCGACAACCTCAACGACTATTACGATCCGCAGCTCAAGCGCGACCGGCTGGCGCACATCGAGGCGCAGCGCGCCGCCTGGGCCCCGGGTGCCGCCTTCCGCTTCGACACGCTGGATGTGGCGGACCAGGCCGGCATGACCGCGCTGTTCGCACGTGAACGCTTCGACCGCGTGGTGCACCTGGCCGCGCAGGCCGGCGTGCGCTACTCGCTGCAGAACCCGCAGGCCTACGCGCAGTCGAACCTGGTGGGCTTCGTCAACGTGCTGGAAGGTTGCCGCCACCACGGCGTGGCGCACCTGGTCTATGCCAGCAGCTCCAGCGTGTATGGCGGCAACCGCAAGATGCCCTTCGCCGAGGGTGATCCGGTGGACCACCCTGTGAGCCTGTACGCGGCCACCAAGAAGGCCAACGAGCTGATGGCGCACACCTACAGCCATCTGTACGGCCTGCCGACCACGGGGCTGCGTTTCTTCACGGTGTATGGCCCCTGGGGACGGCCCGACATGGCGCCGATGCTGTTCGCGCGGGCCATCCTGGCGGGCGAGCCGATCAAGGTGTTCAACCATGGCCAGATGCGCCGTGATTTCACCTACATCGACGACATCGTGGCCGGTGTGGTGGCCACGCTGGACCGTGTGCCCGAGCCTGATGGCGCCTTCGACCGGCTGGCGCCGACGCCGGCGTCCTCGTGGGCGCCTTACCGTGTCTTCAACATCGGCCACAGCGAGCCGGTGGCCTTGCTGGATTTCATCGCCGCCCTCGAAGGGGCGCTGGGGCGGCAGGCCGTGAAGGATCTGCAGCCCATGCAGCCCGGCGATGTGGAGGCCACCTACGCCGACACGGCGCGGCTCGACGACTGGACCGGCGTGCACCCGGTGGTGCCCATCGGCGACGGCGTGGCGCGCTTCGTGGCTTGGTACCGGGATTACTTCCGGGCCTGAGCCCCCCGGCGTGACGCTTCCCGGCCATGGGGCTCGGAGGGCATCGGCAACGCGATGACGAAGCGGCTGCCTCCGCCCTCGCGCGCCTCGCAGCGCACCTCGCCGCCGTGGCGCTGGGCGATCTGCGCGACCAGGCTCAGGCCCAGGCCGACACCGCCGGCGTGTTCGGCGTGGCCGGGCATGCGGTAGAAGGGCTCGAAGATGCGTTCGCGCTGGTCTGGCGGCACGCCTGGGCCCCGGTCTTCGATCAGAATTTCAAGGCGCTGGGCGGCGCTGATGCGCAGCCGCGCTTCGATGGCCGCAGGCTCCGGGCCGGTGCGTCCATAGCGGCGAGCGTTTTCCAGCAGGTTGCGCACGGCACGGCGCAGCAGGCGTTCATCCGCGCGCAAGGGCGTGCCAGCCAGGTCGGGTGGCAGATGCTCGGTGTCGACTTCGGCGCCCACGCGGCCAGCTTCCTCGATCAGCAGGCCCAGCACGTCCACCGGCTGCAGATCCAGCGTAGGACGGGCATCCAGGCGGCTGGCCAGCAGCACTTCCTCGACCAGCCCGTTGAGCTCGTTGATGTCCTGCTGGATCTCGTCCTTCAGGCGGTTGGCGTGTTCGGGCGGCACATCGTCCAGCATGGCGATGGCCATCTTCATGCGTGCCAGCGGTGAGCGCAGTTCATGGCTGGCATTGGCCAGCAGGCTGCGGTGGGCGGTGACCAGCTCTTCGATGCGCTGCGCGGCCTGGTTGAAACTGCGGGCCACATCGGCCACCTCATCCTTGCCTTCCACCTCGACGCGGTGCTGCAACTGGCCTTCGCCAAAGCGCTCCACGCCCTGGCGCAGCTGCTTGAGGCGGCGCGTGAGGCGGTTGGCCACGGGCCAGGCCCCCACGGCCACGGCGATGAACACCATCACGAGCACCAGCAGCAGTTCGGGCACGCCACCGGCCCAGGCGGGCGGCAGGATCACGCCCAGCGGTGAGAGCCAGGGCTCGTTGGGCACGAAGGGGGGCGGGCGGTCCTGCAGACCCTGTGGCGGGCGCATGTCGCGGTCGCGGCCTTCACGGCCTTCACGGCGATCACGCTCATCCCGAAACCCCGGCGGGGGGCGTCTGTCGTCATCGCGGACGTTGGGCCCGGAGGGCGGGCGGCGTGGTCCGGGCATGGGGCCGCCGGGCCGCAGGATCCACAGGGTGCGGCCATCGGTGAGCTTGGCGCTCTGCAGGCGGTTGGCCAGGTCGGGGTGGCGCTGCAGGCGTTCGGCCAGCAAGGCGGAGGTGGCGATGCGCCGGCCCTGGGGGTTGTCCAGGGCCAGCGGCAGGCGCAGGCGCTCGGACCAGTCCAGCAGGGCATCGCGCTGCAGGGCCTCGGGGGCGTCCACGCCCGGCAAACTGTTTTCGATCAGTTCGCCCCACGCGGCATTGCGGCTGACCTGGTTGGACTGCGTCTGCTCGCTCTGGAAGCGTTCGATCTCCCGCTCAAGGTTGCGCTTGGCCAGCCAGCCGGTGAGCAGCGCAAACAGCAGCAGGACCGTGACGACCGCCAGGTAGATCCGCAGCGCCAGGGTTTTCATTCAGCGTCTTGCTTCTTGGCGAACACGTAGCCGACGCCGCGCACCGTGAGGATGCGCTGGGGGTTCTTGGGATCGAGCTCGATGGCGGCGCGGATGCGCGAGATGTGCACGTCGATGGAGCGGTCGAAAGCGTCCAGCGGGTGGCCCTTGAGCGAATCCATGATCTGGTCGCGGCTGAGCACGCGGCCCGGGTGGCGCGCCAGCACGGTCAGCAGGTCGAACTGGTAGGACGTGAGCTCGCAGGGCTGGTTGTCCAGGCGCACCTGGCGCAGGCCATTGTCGATCTCCAGCCGGCCGAAGCGCCAGACGTCGTCGTCGACCTGGGCCGTGGCGGTGCGGCGCAGCAGGGCCCGCACGCGGGCCAGCAGCTCGCGGGGCTCGAAGGGCTTGGGCAGGTAGTCGTCGGCGCCGATCTCCAGGCCGACGATGCGGTCGGTGGGCTCGCCGCGGGCGCTGAGCATCAGCAGGGGCAACGCGCGTGTGCGGGGCGAGGCGCGCACTTCGCGGCACAGGTCCAGGCCGTCGCCATCGGGCAGCATGAGGTCGAGGACCAGGGCGTCGCAGGCCTGTCGGGCCAGCAGCTCGCGGCCGGCGCTGAGGCTGGGGGCGGTCGACACCTGGTAGCCATGGCTGCGCAGGTAGTCGCCGACCATGGTGCTCAGGCGAAGGTCGTCGTCGATCATCAGGATGTGTTCGCTCATGTCCATCATTGTGGCGTTCTCCGGCGGACGTGCTCAAGTAGGGGTTCGAAGGCCAAACACCCCGGTGGCGCCGTGCGGGCGTCACCGGGGCAGGCGCCGTGTCAGGGCGTCTCAGCAGGTGTCAGCGTGACCGCCTCACTGAGCCGGCGGCGTCGGGGCGCCGTCCGCGGGCAGGCGATCGGCCCGTGCCTGGCGGCGTTGCTCGCGGCGCTGCTCACGCTCGGCCTGGCGGGCCTTGAGCTTCTCGCCCAGCTGGGCGCGCTGCTCGGGGGTGAGCACCTTGGCCACGTCCAGCATCGCGGTCAGCGTGCGCTTGGACACCGCATCCTGCTGGGCCAGCATCTTCTGACGGGCCTGTTCGGCGGCGCCAGCGTCGATGCTGGGTTGGGCCAGCAAGTTCAGCGTGTCCTTGCGCAGGTCAGGGGCGGCTTCGCGCAGCTTGCGCAGGTCATCGCGCGCGGCGCCGGCGATCTGGCGGATCTGGGCGCGCTGAGCCGCGCTGGCCTGCACTTCGTCGAGCATGCGGTCCAGGCCCGGGCCGCCCAGCAGCACGCCAGGGGCGCCGCTGCCCGGGTGATGGGCCACCTTGTGGAAGGCGGCACGCGGACCGTGCTCAGGTGCGGCCGAGGCGTTCATGGCGGACACGGAGGCCAGCACGGCACCGACCACCAGCATCGAGCCGGAGGCCAGGCGTGCCCAGCGTGGCGCCAGGCCACGGGAGGAAATGGAAGTCGATTGCGTCATGGAGCAGGTCTCCTCGGTGATGACAGGTGACACCATGTCTTCTGTCGATGGCTCGATGCTCGGCGCCGGGGGTAAAGCGTGTGTGGACCTCTCGTAAAGATCTGTGTAGGCCTAGAATCGCGCCCCATGTTCCGCATCGTCCTGGTCCAGCCCGAGATCCCGCCCAACACGGGCAATGTGATCCGCCTGGCCGCCAACACGGGCTGCGAGCTGCACCTGATCGAGCCCCTGGGGTTTTCGATGGACGACAAGCTGCTGCGCCGCGCAGGCCTGGATTACCACGAGTACGCGCCGGTGCAGCGCCATGCCAGCTGGGAGGCCTTCGTGGCGGCGCATCGCCCTGATCCGGCGCGCCTGTTCGCCTTCACCACGCATGGCAGCCAGCCCATGGGGCAGGTGGCCTGGCAGGCGGGCGACTGGCTGGTCTTCGGCTGCGAAACGCGGGGGCTGGATCCGGCCCTGCGCGAGCAGTTTCCGGTGGCGCAGCGCGTGCGCCTGCCGATGCGGCCGGGTCAGCGCAGCCTGAACCTGAGCAATGCCGTGGCGGTGGCCGTGTTCGAAGCCTGGCGCCAGAATGGCTACGCGGGCGGCGGTTGACCGGCGTTCACAGTCCGTCGTCGGTCGACAGTGCCTCGCGGCAGTGGTAGGGCATCGTGGCGTGAGGGGCCACCAGGGCTTCGACAGTGATCAGCGGCGGTGGCGATGTCACGGTGCCGAAGATGGTGGCATAAGCCACGTCGGCGGCATCACGCCCCGTGCCGAAGCGCACGAAACCCATTGGGATGGCCGTGCCCGAGGGATCGAAGATGTACCAGCGATGGCCCAGGTAGACCTCGACGTAGGCGTGGAAGTCGGTCGGGCCCAGGGCCGGGTCGGCACCGTAGTCGATGCCGGTGGCAAAACGCGCGGGGATGTTCACCGCACGGCACAGGGCAATCATGAGGTGGGCGAAATCACGGCAGATGCCCACCCCGTCGCGCAGGGTGTCCAGGGCTGAGGTGTTCGAGTCCGAAGTGTTGGAGGTGAACTTGACGCGGCGTTGCACCCAGTCCTGGATGGCCTGCACGCGGCTGTAACCCTGCCACAGGTGCCCGAATTCCGCCACGGCCAGCTTGTGCAACTGGTCTGACTGGCAGTAGCGGCTGGGGTAGATGTAGCTCAGCACGTGCATGGGCAGCCGCGAGACCGGTATCTCGGCGAGCTGCTCAGGCGGGGCGATGTGGTGGTGCAGGGCCACCGTGGCGCCGTACTGCACAGTCAAGGGGCCAGGCACAGCATTCAGGCGCAGATAACGGTTGGCGGTGACGGCGTCGGTGTGGATCTGCGGAACGAGTGCCTGGCTGAGCTGCAGGCTTTCTTGCGTGACCGTCTGCTGTCGGGTATGGGCTGCGTGGATGTTGAAGATGAGGTCGCAACCGGGTGGTGCGATGTCGTACCGGAGCTCGATGCCGAGCTTGATCTTGATCACAAAGGCCTTTCTGGGCATTGGCCTGGGACGCAGGCTGCGCCGTCGAAGGCATGGGATCCATTGAGCAAATGTAGTGCCAGGCGAGGGAGTGGCCTGCGATCAGGGTCAATGCTGCTCTGAACGTGCTTCGCGGCCCATCAGCGCCTGCACCGCGGCCTTGGGGCTGAGCCGACCGTCGATCACCTGCACCACGGCTTCGGTGATGGGCATGGACACGCCCAGGGCCTGGGCTCGTGCCAGCACGGTGGCGGCACTGTAGACGCCTTCGGAAACATGGCCCAGCTCCCGCAGGATGGTGGGCAGGTCCTTGCCCTGGGCCAGTTGCAGGCCCACGGTGCGGTTGCGTGAGAGGTGGCCCGTGGCGGTGAGGACCAGATCTCCCAGGCCCGACAGGCCCATGAAGGTGTCGGGCTGTGCGCCCAGGGCCACACCCAGGCGGGTCATCTCGGCCAGGCCGCGGGTGATCAGGGCCGCGCGGGCGTTCAGGCCCAGTGCCAGGCCGTCGGCGATGCCGGTGGCGATCGCCAGCACATTCTTGACGGCGCCCCCCACCTCGACGCCGATCGGATCGGTGGAGGTGTAGACGCGCAGGCTGTCGCTGTGAAATGCCGTGACGGCCTGCTCACGCAGCGTGGCATCGAGGCTGGCAGCCACCAGCGCGGTGGGGCTGCCTCGGGCCACTTCCAGCGCGAAGCTGGGGCCGGACAGCACGCCGCTGCGCCCGCCGGGACGCGCGGCCTGGGCGATCTCGTGGCCCAGCTGGCCGGTGGCCTTGTCGAAGCCCTTGCACAGCCACAGCACGGCCGCGCTGGGCGGCACGCGCGCGAGCATGTCGGCCAGGGCCGCCATGGGCGTGCCGATGACCAGCAGGCCATCCGTGCCGGCATGGTCGATCGCGGCCTGCCAGTCGGCCGTGATCTCCAGGCTTTCAGGCAGGCCGATTTCAGGCAGGTAGCGCGTGTTGCGGCGCTCCTCGCGCATGCCCTCGGCCTGGGCGGCATCGCGCGCCCACAGCAGCACCCGCCTCACGCCGGCCGCGCGGCGGGCGGCACTGATGGCCAGGGCGGTGCCCCAGGCACCCGCGCCCATTACGGAAACGTTCAAGGGCGAGGCCGGCATCGGGCGCAGGGGCGAGACCGTGGGTGAATCAGGCGTGGCCAGCAGCGCCCTGGGCCTGGGCGGCCTGGTCCAGCTGGGCCTGGTACATGGCCTGGAAGTTCACTTCGGTCAGGTGCACGGGCGGGAAACCGGTGCGGTTGATGGCGTCGGCCACGGTGGCGCGCAAGTAGGGGTAGACGATCTGCGGGCAGGCGATGGCGATGATCGGCTGCAGCTGGTCTTCCGGCACGTTGCGGATCTCGAACAGGCCGGCCTGCTTGGCTTCGACCAGGAACAGCACCTTGTCGTTGACCTTGGTGGTGACGGTGGCGCTGACGGTGACTTCGAAGATGCCGTTGTCGTTGACGTTCTCGGCGTTCAGGTTCAGCTGCACGTCGACGTTGGGGTTGCCTTGCTCCAGGAAGATCTGGGGGGCGTTGGGCAGCTCGACGGACAGGTCCTTCAGGTAGATGCGCTGGATGTTGAAGCTGGGTTGGGCTTGGTCGCTCATGTGATCCTCGTAAATCCGTGAATGTCGGTGAATGATGGTGGCCGGGGCGCTGCGGTTGGCGCGAAGAACTCCAAGCCGGAAAAAGGCAACAGGGCTGGATTATCGCCCAGCCCTGTGACAGCCCCGGGTGGGGCGCAGTTCATGGTTTGCAGGGGCTAACCCCCGGTTGCGGGGGCCCTGGCGGGTGACAGCGCCCCCAGGCCGCCCTCGCGGACATGGCGTCCGCCTGAGAAGGCTCAGGCCGCGGCTTCACCGCCCAGCAAGGGCGTGAGCTTGCCTTGCTGGTCCAGCGCGATCAGGTCATCACAGCCGCCCACGTGGGTCTCGCCGATGAAGATCTGCGGCACGGTGCGGCGGCCGGTGATCTGCATCATGTGGTCGCGCTGTGCCGGGTCCAGGTCGATGCGGATCTCTTCGATGGCCGCCACGCCGCGTTGCTTGAGCAGCATCTTGGCCCGTTGACAGAACGGGCAGACCTGCGTGGTGTACATCTTGACGTGCTGCATGGTGTGGTCTTGGGGTGCTGAAACGGGTGCTGCCATTGTCCCGCCTGGCGCTTAACCAAGGCGCTGGCAAGGTGTTGGCACCCTGGTGTAGGGCGCTGGCGGGTGTTCAAGGGGCCTCAGTTGGCCTTGTCGACGGGCAGGTTGGCCTCGCGCCAGGCACGCAGGCCGCCGCGCAGGGCCTGGGCCTTCTCGTAGCCCAGGGTCTTGAGCTTGGCCACGGCCTTGGTCGCGCGTGCGCCGGTGGCATCGATCACCACCACGGGCAACTGCTTGTTGGCGGGCAGGCCCTTGACGCCTTCGGCGATCTGGTCGAGCGGCACGTGGCGGGCATTGCGGACGTGGCCGGCGGCGAACTCGGCCGCGTCGCTCACGTCCAGCACCGTGGCTTTTTCACGGTTGATCAGCATCACGGCGTCCTGGGCGCTCAGATCGCCACCACCGCCGCCGTTCTTCAGCTGCAGCCACAGCAGGGCGCCGCCGGAGCCGAGGGCCGCGACGATCCAGTACCAGTTTTCGGTGATGTAGCTCATGTTTGATGCGTGGCGTGCTTGCCGTCGGGTCACAGGGTCACAGAGGGCCGCGCGGGCAGGGGGCCCGCGCGTGGAGCCGGCGATTATAAAATCCCCGGTTCGGCGCCACGGTCTTGACCCGCCGCGCCACCTTTTTTCTGACCGACTCAACCAACGCAGCGCCATGTACAAGCTTGTCCTCATCCGCCACGGCGAATCGACCTGGAACCTGGAAAACCGTTTCACCGGCTGGACGGACGTGGACCTCACGCCTACCGGCATCGAGCAGGCCAAGCAGGCCGGCCGCCTGCTCAAGGCCGAGGGCTACGAGTTCGACGTGGCCTACACCTCGGTGCTGCAGCGCGCCATCCACACCCTGTGGCATGCGCTGGACGCGATGGAGCGCCCCTGGCTGCCCGTGGTGAACTCCTGGCGCCTGAACGAGCGCCACTACGGCGCCCTGCAGGGGCTGAACAAGGCCGAGACCGCCAAGCAGTACGGCGACGAGCAGGTGCTGGTGTGGCGCCGCAGCTATGACACACCGCCGCCCGAGCTGGACGCCAACGACCCCCGCGGCCAGCGCCAGGACATCCGCTACGCCAGGCTGGCGCCCGAGCAGATCCCCCTGACGGAATGCCTGAAGGACACCGTGGCCCGCGTGCTGCCCTTCTGGAACGAAGCCATGGCGCCCGCCATCAAGGCCGGCAAGCGCATCGTGGTGGCTGCGCACGGCAACAGCATCCGCGCGCTGATCAAGTACCTGGACAACATCAGCGATGACGACATCGTGGGCCTGAACATTCCCAACGGCATCCCGCTGGTGTACGAACTCGATGCGGATCTGAAGCCCATCAGGCACTACTACCTGGGCGATGCCGAAGCCGCCGCGAAAGCCGCCGCGGCCGTGGCCACGCAAGGCAAGGCCTGATGCGTCAAGGCGCCATGTTGTCCAGCTGCACGCCCATCGGGCAGTGGTCGGACACCTGGCGCCTTTCTTCTTCCAGCGTGTAGGGCAGGCGCACGAAGCGCACTCGGCTGGTGGCAAAGCGCAGGCTCTGGCCCATCAGCACGTCGTCGATGTAGCGGGTGTGCTTCTCGCGCGAGGTGCAGGGCACGTAGACCTGCTTGTTGGTGGCCGGGTAGACCATCGCGCCCACCGGGCGGTCGTCGTTGATGGCGTCCAGCAGGGCCAGGGGCGCGGCCTCGTCGGGGCCGGCGGCCAGGCGGGCGTCACGGTCCAGGTGGCGGTTGAAATCGCCCAGCACGGCGAAATGCACCTTCTCGCGCACGCGTGCATCGACCCAGCCCTCGATCACGGGCACCTGCTCGCGCAGCCGGCCGCAGGGCTCGAACGCACGGTCCAGTGCGCCGTCGAAGCAGCCGCTCTTGAGGTGCACGGCCAGCAGGCGCACCGCGTTCTTGGTGCCAGGGTAGAGCGTGATGTCGGCGCCACCCCGGCTGCTGCCGTCGATGTCCAGCGCCTGCAGCGCGGGGGTGCAGCGGTAGGGCACGCCCTGGCGGATGGCGAAGCCCACCTTCTGCGGGTGCGCGCGCGTTGTGAAGCAGTCCAGCGTCCAGCCCTGGCGGAAGGCCTGGGCGGCGGCCCGAGGGCCGTCCACCTCCTGCAGTGCCACGACCACATCGCCCGGCAGTTCCGCGGCGCGGCGGGCGACAGCCGCCAGCGCATCGATGTCGGCGCGGCTGCGCTGAGGCGGTGGCTTGCGGCCCGGCGTGCACGGCAGGGCACGTTCATCGCTGCGAGGCTGCTGGCGCTGGCAGCGGGCACGCAGTTCGCGTTCGTCGGCCGGCGCGATCAGCCACTCCATGTTCCAGGTCAGCAGCGAGAGCGGCCGGCTCTGGGCCTGGGCGGTGCCGGGGGCCGCAGCCATCCAGGCGGCCACCATGAGGGCGCACGCCGCGCGCAGGATCATCGGGGTACTGCGTCGCGGAGCCGTCATGGCGGTGTCCTCTGTGGTCAAGCCTGGGCGAGCAGCGCCTGGCGGTCGATGGTATAGGTCTGCGGGCCGGGGGTGGCGATCTTGGCCGCGCCCATCTGGTTGCCCAGGCGCACGCTGCGCACCAGGTCCCAACCTTGCGACAGGCCGTACAGCACGCCGCCGCGGAAGGCATCGCCGCAGCCGGTCGGGTCGATCACCTTGTCCACCTTCAGGCCCGGCACGTGCGTGGCGCTGCCCTGCACCCACACCTTGCTGCCCTCGGCGCCCAGGGTCTCGATCAGGCCCTTCAGGTGCGGCTGGCGCGAGATGTCCGCCAGTGGCTGGCCGACGCGCTCGGACAGCATCTTGCCTTCGTAGTCGTTGACGGCCACCCAGGTGGCCTGCGAGATGAAGCGCTTGAGCTCATCGCCGTTGAACATGGGCAGGCCCTGGCCCGGATCGAAGATGAAGGGCACCTTGGCGGCCGCCAGCTGGGCGGCGTGCTCGATCATCGCGTCGCGGCCATTGGGGCCGACGATGGCCAGCTGGAGGTCATCGCGCTGGGGCACGGGCTGGCTGTGGGCGTTGGACATGGCGCCCGGGTGGAAGGCGGTGATCTGGTTGTTGTCGTTGTCCGTGATGATGGTGCACTGGGCCGTCATCGCGTCGGGCAGTGTCTTGACCAGGTCCAGCGGCACGCCCCATTCGCGCAGGCGCTCCAGGTAGGGGGCGCCATCGGTGCCCAGCGTGGCCATGATCAGCGGTGTGCCGCCCAGCAGGTGCAGGCTGTAGGCGATGTTGCCGGCGCAGCCGCCGAACTCGCGGCGCAGCGTGGGCACCAGGAAAGACACGTTGAGGATGTGCACCTGGTCCGGGAGGATCTGGTCCGCGAAGCGGCCTTCGAAGCGGCTGATGTTGTCGAAGGCGAGCGAGCCGCCGATGAGGATGGCCATGGTGGTGTCCAGTCAGGAAGGGTCAGGGATAGAACAGCTCGACGGTGTAGCCCGCCGGTGCCAGGTCAGGGGCGCGCAGGCGCCATTGCAGCGTGGTGCTGCTGTTGGCGGGCACGGCGGCGGGCACGGCGGTGCCCGCGTCTTTCTCCGCGGCGCCGGCCGGCACGCGCGAGGCGGTCTCGACATCGAACACGCGCCGCACCACCACCGTGCCGTTGGCATCGGTGAGGCTCAGGTCCAGGTGGGGCCAGGCCAGCACGGCATCGGCGCGGTTGTGGATGATGGCGGTGAGGCGGTAGGTGTCCTCGCCCAGGGAACTGGTCTTGACCAGGGCGATGTTGTCGACCTGCAGGTCGTCGATCTGCATGGGCGGCGAGAGCGTGCAGCCGGTGAGCTGGCACCACTGGGCCAGGTAGGGCGTGAGTTCGGGGTGGCGGCTGGCCAGTTGGTCGTGCGCCTGCTGCACGAACTGCGCGCCCAGCAGCAGGGTCAGGGCCAGCGCGATGAAGGAGAGCAGCCCCCGCACCGCCGGGTGCCGCCAGATGGCCTTGCGTTCGGCCTGCTTGATGAAGCCCGGGGCCTCGGTCTGCGGGCCCCGGCCACGCGTGCCGGAGCGGCCCTTGCGCTGGCTGGGCGGGGGCAGGGATTGCTCGGGCTGGTAGCCGGCATCACCCGGCAGGCGCGAGGGCATGGTGGAGGGGCCGGTGTCGCTGTCAGGCGATGCGGCGATCTCGGCCACCTCGTGCCGGGCTGCGGACTGGTGAGGTGCTGGCTGTTCGTCGGAGGGGCGCTGCAGCAGGGCGCCGGGGGCCGCGGCGGGGGGCGCAGGCGGCGCAACCGCGCCACTGTCATCGGCGTCGGACAGGGCGGCACGGGCCAGTTGCTCCGATTCGGACAAGGCGCCTTCGGAATCCACAGGGCTGTTCCAGCCAGTGTCCCAGTCGTCGCCGAGGTCGGCCATGGCGTCCATGGGGAACTCGGCGTCGGCGAACTCGGGGCCGCCACGGCGCGGCCGGCGGCGGGCGGTGGCGGCGCGCCGCTCATCCGAGGGCAGCAGGTAGCGCGAATCCAGCGCGTCGGCCTCGTCGGTGACGGGATAGGCCTCGTCGTCATCCTGCTGTGGCTGGGACGGCTCGTCGTCCAGGCTGGTGCGGATGGCGGGTTGCGTCAAGGCCGACAGCGCGGCCGCCACGGCTTCGTCCGAGGGGGGCAGGTCCAGGTCGAAGTTGGTGACGGCCGGCGTGGGGCGCGGGTCGGGCGGCGGCAGGTCGTCCTCGACCACGGCGTCGTCGCGGGAGGGGGCGAAGGCGGACGGCTCCGTGGCCTGGAAGGCGGGGGGGCTGATCCGGGCCGACGCCGCAGGGGCCGGCGGCATCACGCGTTGTGGCGGCGCCTCCCGCTCCATGTCGAACAGGCCTTCGAGTGCGTTGAAGACCTCGGTGCAGCGTCCGCAGCGCACCCAGCCCTCGGACACCTTCAGCTGGTCCTGGACGACCTTGAAGATGGTGTTGCAGTGGGGGCAGCGGGTGGCCAGACTCATAAGGCCCCGTTTATGCCACCGATCAGGCGGGTTTTTGCGCCGTCATCAGGATCCAGCCGTCTTCTTCGTTGGCAACCTGCAACTGCAGGCCGACACCGGCGTAGGCTTGCTTGAGCTCATCTTCCTGGCGGGCCAGGATGCCGGCGAGCACCAGATGGCCGCCTGGGGCCACGTGGCCGGCCAGCAGCGGCGACAGCAGCTTGAGTGGCGTGGCCAGGATGTTGGCCAGCACGACCGGGTAGTCACCCTTGGCCTCGCCGATCAGGTCCGGCAGGCCGGCATGGATGGGCGTGCGGCCATCAGGGGCAGCGAGGTGGGCCAGGTTGGCCGTGGCATTGGCCTCGGTGGAATCGACCGCCGCGGGGTCGATGTCGACCGCATCCACCTGTGCCGCACCGAACAGCGCCGCGCCGATGGCCAGAATGCCCGAGCCGCAGCCGTAGT
>DDJC01000104.1:0-129 GCA_002339015.1 Burkholderiales bacterium UBA1834 | reverse complement strand
GCCAGGCCCGGGTCCAGCCGCAGCGCGATGGTGGCCTCGGCAGGCACCTCGTGCCAGGTGGGCACGATCCAGAAGGCGTCGGTGATGGGCACGGGCGCGAACTGCGACTGCGTCAGGCGCACCCAGTCC
>DDJC01000036.1 GCA_002339015.1 Burkholderiales bacterium UBA1834 | reverse complement strand
AAGGAGGTCTTGGGCAAGCTGGAGGGCCCCGCCGCGTTCACCCTGTCACCCCCGACAGGCAACAACACGGTGAAGCCCCGGTCCGACCGGCAAACAACGGTGACACACGCCATGGACTTCGCCTTCAGTGGCGGCCACTTCTACGGCAAGGGACACATGGACCTCGCGGCCTCCCTGGTGACTGCCCGTGAGGGCGTCATGTTGTCGGCCTATGGCGACCCTGCGAAGGGCGCCGGGCTGAACATCGGAGCCGGCTACAACCTGAAGGCCAACGCGGCAACCGCTGCGGCTGACCTCAAGGCCGTGGGCATCCCCGCCGAGCGCGTGGCCGATGTCCAGGCCGGCAAGGCTGCACTAACGCCGGATCAGGTGAAGGCCTTGACTGTGCTCACGGTCAAGCGCTTCGAGCCCCAGGTGATCAAGGCAGCGGAAGCGGCCAAGCCCGGGCTGTGGCAGTCCCTCACACCGCAGCAGCGGGCCGTGATGCTGGACGTGGCGTATCAGACAGGTGACCCCGGGTCCTACTCCAAGGCCTGGAAGGCGCTGGCCGATGGCAAGCCTGATGCCTTCAAGGCCGAGCTGAAGACCTTCTTCACCAACCAGAAGGGTGAGCGCGTGGAAGACACCCGCGCCCTTGACCTCCGTTCCTCCCTCCTCCTCGGTCCCTCGGCCTGGAAGGCTCGCCTACAGGTGGCCTCCCGGTAAGCGAGCAGCGGCCCAATCGCTATTCGCATCAAGCAACTAGCGCGCTTGGGGCGTCCGATTGGGCCGCCATACCCCTAGCTTAGCCAGAACACCCTTTCACCGGCCCCATCGCGGGCCTCCACAGGAGTACGTAGCAATGCAGAACGACAGCACCCGAGGCCAGGACCCAGGCCTGTGGGACAGGACCATCTTCAGAACGGTCCCCATCCCCGTCCCCGCCTTCGACCACCTCAAGAACTACCAGCGCGCCATCCAGGCCACCGGCAAGTCCATCACCTTCAATGAAGTCCTGGCCCGCGTGGTCATGGAACACCAGCAGCAGAACGCAGTTAACGGAACACGCAAACATGAACAAACCATCGCCCGCCCACGAGCCTGAATTTCTCACCGCCAACACCACCGACCCAAGAGCCGCGCCCGTGAAGGGCCGACACACCGTTGCAGCCTTGAACGCCCTGTTTCCGACAGACTTGGCTTGGACCGAGAGCCGTGCACATTGGGACATGGACGACATATGCGGGCACCACATCAAGAAGGGTGAACGCTACTTTCGCCGGGAAGTCCTAAGCGGCGGCAAGGGACGCAAGGAGTACGACACCTTGGCGGTGCCGTCGATGGTTCTGCACCTGAAGATGACCTTTGGTAGGCAGGATTGGTTCTTGTCCAACTGCAAGCACGCAGCCAAGACCAGGGAAGCGGCCCGCCTGGACGAACTCCGGGGAATCATGGAGCGTGCAGCGGCCGGGCAAGGCCGGGGCCACTCATGAAAGCCAATGCGACCAAGGTTCACGACAACCGCGCTGTGAAGGCATTCCTAGCCCCGCTGCCGCCCGCCCTACGGGAGGGGCTTGAGGAGCATCCATGGCTAGATGACATTCTCACTGGTGCGGTGTGCCTCAAAAGCCCCGGCCACCGGTCCACGCGGCCTCTCAAGGCGTCCCTGGTCTACCTGCTTGTTGGGCTGTCCGATGTGATCAGTGTCGAGACCGTCCACGAGATGACAGCAGGCCGCTACTCCAATCAGCAGGCATCGCGGTATGCCGCAGCCTCTCGGGTTGCCTCCAAAGCCATCGCGGGTCGTATGCGAGACCAGGAACAGGGCCGCCTTGGCGCTGAGTTCAATTTCTCCCCTATAGAAAGCACCCAAGGGGAAGTCCTGCGGACAGCGGAGGTTGCAACATGAGAGCACCCAAGACCACCAGAAGGAAGAGCATGGAGGCCCCCACTGCCGTGAGCAATTCCATGAGCTGGCTTCTGTCCACCTCGGGGAGGGCCTTTGGACAGATCATCATCGGGGATTACTTCCCCGCTGTGGTCTCCCATCCTTGGGCCCTGCTTGTGCTGCTGGGAGGTCGGCCATGAGTGACCACCAATCAGGCGACCAGCTCATGGCGAGTCTCCCGACCACCAGGGAAGCCCCTCGGGAAGGTGACATGCCGATGGACCGCAGCGAAGCCAAGGCCCTCCGGCTCAAGGTCTTTCCGTCGCGCACCTACTGCCGCAGGTCATCCAAGCATGGCAACCTGCGCCGCGTGTCGAGCAACCAGTGTGTTCAATGCGCTGAGCTGGAGACCCGCCTGGAGCAAGACCTGCGCGCGAAGGTGCTGGACAAGCTGAAGGCTGAGATGGAGCGCAAGGTGCGGCGTGAGCTGGCCGCCGAGATTGCCGATGCTCAGAAGCAGGCAGCAGCCATCCTCAAGGACGCCCAGCGCGAAGCCATGGACAAGGCCAAGCAACTGGAGAAGGCGAAGGCCACCAGGGAGGCCAACAGGGCCGCGAAGGCGGGCGCAGCNNCCTACCCCATCAGTGAAGCCAGTGGAGCCCGTGGCGGGGCCGCTGGAGGCCTCTGTGGGGCCGCCCTGGGAAGGGCTGGAGGGCAGCGCCTGCGGCCTCGATGTTGCGCCCTGGGACTGATGGTCAAGAGTGGATGCGCGGGGGTTCCTGATGGAGCGCCTGCGCGTGTGCATGCAACTGTTTTTTTTAAGGTCCAACCGCACCAGCGGCCAGCGCCAACAGCGTTGCCATGTGGGGCTGAGCAAGGCCCGCGAGAAGTCCCCCAGCAGCGCCTTCGGCTACCGTCTTGATTGAGCGCGCGGTGGCCCTGATGACTTCCCACTTGGGCTTAGGGGATGCAGCCTGGGCGCGCAGGGTTGCCAGTTCAGCCCGCAGTTCGTCCGCAGTTTCTCCCCGGACCTGCCCACGGTCGATGGCCTCGGCCAGAGCCCCAATCAGCCCTTGTAGAGCATCCAAACCTATGCCGGCTGTTGTGTTGGTCTGCGTCTGGCTTGAGCCATGTGAAGCAATCTGAAGCAACGACCCGCTGACATCTCCAAAATGGTTGTGATAATGGATTTGCTGCACGGCCTGCTTTTCCCGCTGCGTGAAGGTCATCCCTTCCCCAAGGATGCCGCGTCCTTCTAGGTCCAGCGCCCACTGAAGTATGCGGCTACGCACGCGCTCCACGATGCCTCGAATCTGAAATGTCGTGAAGGCGAGGTGCGGGCGCATCCGTACATTCATTGCACCCATGATTGCCAACTCTTGCTCCGAGGAGAAATGCCTGTGAAGCGTTCCGTTCTCTTTGGACAGTGGCTCCAACTCAGGAATAGGCCCTCTTTCATTTATCAACGTGATCCAGTCACCGATTTTGCTCCCCACATGTACCGGCATAGGGCCGACATCTGGGTGCATCGCCTCTAACTGCCCTCGAATCTGTCGATACTCAGGCACGTCCCCGGTATAACCGTTCAGCTCTGAGCTAATCCATTCCACGAGGTCTGGCACTCCAAGGCGATGAGCCGCCACTAAGACCCGCCGCAGCAGATCAGACACGGATACTGTTGGGTCACTCGCCATGTTCACGAGTTCAGGCACAAGCGCAGTCATTCCTCTCCCTTTGATTGAGTTGTTGCCCGGTAGCAAGACCACGAGAAACATTATTCAGCAAGGCAGGACCACCCGGTGCCTTTCTTCATCGGCATCCTCAAACACAATCTCGCCTTTTAACTGAAAGGCTTCTATGAGCACGGGCGGAGCGGGGGCAATCATGATGATCATGGCCATCCCCTCAGTATTGATCTGCGGGGGGCTTTACCTCGGGCTGACCGCGATAGACGGCCCCGGATCACTTGCGTGGGCCGGACTGCTCGCAATGATCCCCTCCAGGAACCCTCTAGTTAACCTCGCCAGCGGCCTGCTAAGCATGTTCGCAGTGCTGGGTTTGTTAGTCTGGATCTTCAGCTAACGCGGTAGTCCCCAGAACGCACCAGCGTGGGGGAAATGCGTGGGGGAAAATGACAAAACCCCGAATCCGTAAGTCATTGATTTGACTGGGATTTCGGGGCTTTTCAACATCTGGCGGAGAGGGCGGGATTCGAACCCGCGGTGGGCTATTAACCCACACACGCTTTCCAGGCGTGCGACTTAAACCGCTCATCCACCTCTCCGGAAGCCCGCCATTGTAGCAGGCTTATGGTTCAGTTCGCGAGCACCCGCTTGCCTTGCTTGTAGGTGTACAGCGACATGGCCGGATTCTTCAGTTCGCCATTGCTCTCGAACTGCACCTTGGCCGTCACGCCCTGGTAGTTGGTCTGCACGATCAGAGGGCCGTAGACCTTCGGATCGGTGGAGTTGGCGCGCTTCATGGCATCCACCAGCACCATGGTCGCGTCATACGTGTAGGGCGAGTAGACCTGGAACTGCTTGGGGAACTTGGCGTCGTAGCGCTTGCGCCAATCCTGGCCGCCCGGCAGCTTGTCGACAGGCAGGCCGCCGATGGCGCACACCACATTGCCCAGCGTGCGTGCACCGCTGGCCAGGTCAGCCAGCTTCTCGGTACAGATGCCGTCGCCTCCGAACAGGTAGGCCTTGGTCAGGCCCAGCTGCTGCATCTGGCGCAGCATGGGACCTGCCTGCGGGTCCATGCCGCCAAAGAAGATGCCATCGGGCTTCTTGCTCTTGATGGCCGTGAGGATGGCCGTGAAGTCCACGGCACGGTCGTTGGTGTACTGCTCGCTCACCACCTCCATGCCCAGCTTGCGCGCGGTGTTCTTGAACACCTCGGCCACGCCCTGGCCATAGGCGGTGCGGTCGTCGATCACGGCCACCTTCTTGAGCTTGAGTACCTTGAAGGCATGCTCGGCCAACCCTGCTCCCAGCGAGTTGTCGTTGGCCAGCAGGCGGAAGACGTTCTTGTAGCCCAGCGCGGTCAGTTGCGGGTTGGTGGCCGAGGGAGAGATCATCGGCAGCCCGCAGCCAGCATAGACCTTGGAGGCCGGCAGCGTGGTGCCGGAGTTCAGGTGGCCAACCACGCCGTTGACCTTGGCGTCGCACAGCTTCTGTGCTGCAGCGGTGCCCTGCTTGGGATCGGCCGCATCGTCTTCGGCGATCAACTCAAACTTGAGCTTCTTGCCGGCGATGGTCACGCCCTGAGCATTGAGTTCGTCCACGGCCATGCGGGCACCGTTCTCGTTGTCGCGGCCATAGTGAGCCTGCGGACCCGATACCGGCCCCACATGGCCGATGCGGACAAGCTGCTGGGCCTGCGCCGCGGGCCATGCAGCAGCGGCAGCCACCAGGGCCAGCGCCACGGGTGCCACGTTCGTGAAGTTCGCTTTCATGTCTGTCTGCCTCTTGCTTGTGTGGGTGAAAAGGGAATGCCAGTTCAGGACCGGCTGCGCTGGCGCGCCACTTCCTGAGCCACGGCGCGCGATACCACGTCGCGCATGGTCTTGGAGAGTTCCTGTCGCAATTCGCGCACCAGGGATTCGGAGGTTCGCGCCAGGATCGGGGTAAGCGCCTCGCGCAGTCGGTACTCCAGCATGCCGTCGATCTGTCGTTGCACCTCGCTCAGCACGCGTTGCGCCATGGCCGCTTCGTCCACGACCGACGCAGTGCGCGCAGGAGGCACGGGCGTTGGCGACGGCAGGGGCGGCAACGGTGCCAGCGCCGGCTTCAGGAGCGAAGCCGGTATGGGCAAGGGTTCAGGGACAGATACCGGCGCGGTGGGTGATGCCACCAAAGCCGTCGCCGCGGGCATCGCGGGTGGCATCGCCAACGGCACCGGGGCAGGCGCTGCCACGGGTGCAGGCGGCGCGGGGATGTCCACGGTCTGCGCTGGCTGAACGCTGTCGACAACCGCCGGCGCCATCCACGTCGATACGGGCTCCGACGTCAAGGCCTCGACGGCGCTGGTCACCGGATGCGCTGGCGTCGGCAGGGCTTCGGGGATCTCGATCACCTCGGTAAGGGTCGGCACATGCGACGGTGCGGGGCGTGGTGGCTGGCTCATCAAGGCTTACTCCTGCGCCAGATGCGCCTTGACCGTCCAGCCCTTGGCCTCGTACTCGCGCCAGCGCTGGCGGCCCAGTTGGCGGTCATCCGGTTCGGTGGACACGACATCGAAAAACCGCTCGAAGCGCTCGATGCCCGAAGGAATGGACTGTCCCAGGTTGATCAGCACCTGACGGCCTTCAGGGGCCTGCTCCGGCGCATCGGTCAGCCACACGGGGGTGTCCTTCCATCGTGGCGGCCAGGCCTGGCCGGCACTGGCGCACACATGGGGCAGGAACTCCTGGTCATCGAACACCCACAGCTGGCGGTCCAACTGGCGCAAGGTGTTCATGTCGGCCGTGACGACCAGGCGCGCACCGCTGCGATAGGCCTTGCGCAACAGCCGGCAGGCGTAGGCGAGCTTGTCGCCCATGCCGTGATGGAACTCCACCTGATTCATCGCGCCTTGCTCATGCTGAGGGCACCTTGATCAGGCCTTGGCCGCACGGCGAGCGGGGGCCTTGGCGGGCTTGGCTGGCTTGGCCGGCTTAGGCTCCAGCGCGCCCTTGCCCTGCTGTGACAACACGAAGTGCGTCAGCAGCGGCACGGGCCGGCCGGTGCCGCCCTTGGCCGCTCCTGACTTCCAGGCGGTGCCGGCGATGTCCAGGTGGGCCCAGCGGTAGGCCTTGGTGAACTTGCTCAAGAACACAGCTGCCGTGATGGCACCGCCCGCTCGCCCCCCCACATTGCCCATGTCCGCGAAATTGCTCTTGAGCGCGTCGCCGTATTCGTCGTCCAGCGGCATGCGCCAGGCCGTGTCGCCTGCGATCTTGCCGGCTTGCTCCAGGCTTTGCGCCAGTTCGTCGTCGGCTGAAAACAGGCCGCTGTGGATGTGGCCCAGCGCGATCACGCACGCGCCCGTCAGCGTGGCTATGTCCACCACCACCGCCGGCTTGAAGCGCTCGGCGTAGGTCAGCGCATCGCACAAGATCAGGCGGCCTTCGGCATCGGTGTTGAGCACTTCGATGGTCTGGCCCGACAGGCTGGTGACCACGTCACCCGGCTTGGTGGCGGTGCCGCTGGGCATGTTCTCGCAGGTGGGCACCAGACCGATCAGGTTGACCTTGGGACGCAACTCAGCCACGGCGCGGAACGTGCCCAGCACACTGGCGGCACCACCCATGTCGAACTTCATCTCGTCCATTTCGCCGGCCGGCTTGATGGAGATGCCGCCCGTGTCGAAGGTGATGCCCTTGCCTACCAGCACCACCGGGGCCTGGTCCTTGCCGGCGCCTTCATAGCGCAGCACGATGAAGCGCGGCGGCTGGGCCGAGCCGTTGGTGACCGACAGGAAGGAGCCCATGCCGATCTTTTCGATGGCGGCGCGGTCGAACACTTCAACCTTGATGTGCTTGAACGTCTTGGCCAACTGGCGTGCCTCGTTGGCCAGACCGGTGGGCGTGCAGTAATTGCCCGGGCGGTTGCCCAGTTCACGGGCCAGCGCGCTGCCAGCGGCCAGTGCCTGGCCACGGGCCAGTCCTTCGCGGGCAGCGGTCGCATCCCCAGCCGTGGTGATCAGCGACACTTTCTTCAGCGCGGCGGGCTTGGGCGCCGAGGGCTTGCTCAGGCTGTACACGTAGGTGGCATCGCCGAAGGCGGCGGCCAGCATCTCGGCATGGGCGGCCATCACAGTCAGGCCCTGGGCGGTAGCCACGGCGGCGTGCGTCAAACGGGCCCCCTTGGCGTGACTGGCCAGGCGCGCAATGGCGGCCTTGAACTGGCGGGGGGTGTCACCGCCGGCCACGGCCACGGCCAGCCGGGGCGCCTTCAGGCCGGCCGGGCGGTGCACGTACAGGGTCTGGCCATCTTTCAGCTCCAGATCCCCGGCGGACAGGGCCTCACTCACCAGGGCGTCCAGCGGGGCGCTGCCCGTGCGCGACTGCTCAGGCGTCAATACCACCAGCAGCACGTCGGCCGAAAAACCTGCGAGTTCCGGGCCCGAGCCCACCACGTTGCGATAGTCCATGCTTGCCACGTCCATAATGGACGGATTGAGTTTGATTTGACTGATGTTATTCGATTCCTCTCTCCGCCGAGAACTCTGGCGTGGCTTTGTCGGGACGCTGGTGGTGCTGCTGACCGTGGTGCTCACCATGGTGCTGATCCGCGTGCTGGGCCAGGCGGCCAAGGGCAGCGTGGCGCTGGCCGACGTCAGCCTGCTGCTGGGCTACACCATGATCGCCCAGGTGCCTACCCTGATCACCCTGGCGCTGTTCGTGGCCGTGGTGGCCATGCTGGCGCGCCTTCACCGCGACAGCGAGATGGTCGTCTGGCAGGCCAGTGGCGTTCGCCTGTCGCGCCTGCTCAAGCCCATCTGGCAGATGGCCTGGCCCGTGCTGGTGGCGCTGGGCGTGCTGCTGCTGGTGGCGCGGCCCTGGGGGCAGCAGCAGACCCAGGTGCTCAAGGACCGCTTCGAGCGCCGCTCCGACATCGCCCGCGTGGCGCCCGGCCAGTTCCAGAGCTCCGCCGATGGCAAGCGCGTGTTCTTCATCGACAGCCACAGTGATGGCGAGCGCACCGGCAAGAACGTGTTCATCGTGCTCAGCGAAGGCGACACCGAGGCCGTGGTCAGCGCCCGCGAGGGGCAGATCGAAACCATCGGTGCCCAGCGCTATCTCAATCTGCGGCAGGGCGAGCGTGTCGAGACCACGCTGTCCACTGGCGAGAAGACCCGCTCACGCTTCGCGCAGGCCCAGATCCTGGTGGGCGACGCCCCCGTGGGCAATGCCGGCGAACTGGGCGCCCGCGGCACCCCCACCCTGGCGCTGTTCAACAGCACCAACCGCAAGATGCAGGCGGAACTGGTCTGGCGCCTGGGCACACTGTGGTCGGCAGCCAACCTTGTGCTGATCGCGCTGGCCTCCGTCAACACCCAGGTGCGACGCGGCAATGCCTGGAGCATGGTCTGGGCCCTGCTGGTGTTCGTGGCCTACTACAACGTGCTCACCCTCACCCAGGCCTGGGTCACGTCGGGCAAGCTCAGCAGCACCGCCGGCCTGTTCGGCATCCATGGGGTGATCACAATGGGCGCGCTGGCCATGCTGTGGTGGCGTGATGGCGCCTGGCGCAAGCCCGGCGATGGCGATGCCGATACGGATACGGACGCGCCTTCAACGCCTAGCGCGTCGGCCGTACAAGGAGCCGGCGCATGAAGACCGTCCGCCGCCTGCTGTACAGGCAAATCCTGTCGTCTGTGTTGTTCGTCACGCTGGCCTTCCTGGCGCTGTTCTTCTTCATCGACCTGGTCGATGAACTGCAGGACATCGGACGCAACGGCTACAGCCTCACCGAAGCGCTGTGGACCTGCCTCCTCGCGCTGCCCGGCCACGTCTACGACGTGTTCCCGATCACCTTGCTGATCGGCACCATCATGGCCCTGTCGCAACTGGCGCAAAGCTCGGAATACACGATCCTGCGCACCAGCGGACTGGGGCCTGCAAGGGCACTCACACTGCTGGCAGCCCTGGGCGTGGGCAGCGCCGTGATGCTGTTCGCGATCGGCGATTTCGTCACCCCGTGGACACAGCAGCTCACCTCGCTGAATTCATCGGACTTCCGCAAGGGCCAGGCACTGAACCTGGGGCGTGGCGGGGCCTGGTTGCGCGAGAGCAGCGGGCCCGACACCCCCGAAGGCCACCAGTTGACGGTCAACGTGGGCTCGGCCACTGGCGAATCAAGCTTCAGGAATGTGCGCATCTTCGAGTTCGACGGCCAAGGCCGCATGGTGCGACGCATCACCGCTCAGGAGGCCGACATTTCGCATGCGGCACAGGGCTCGGGTGGCGCCTCGCTTTGGACATTGCGAGGCGTGACCGACACACACTGGGCCTCTGCGGCCAAGGTCACGCCCGAACAGGAGACCACCGGCCAGGCCCTGGTGACCGAGCAACGTCTGGACAAGCTCGACTGGATCAGTCAGATGACACCGCAAGTGGTGGCTGCCTCGGTGCTGCCGATTGATACCATGTCGACCGTGGCCCTGTGGCGCTACACCCATCACCTGGCCCGCAATGCCCAGGCCGCGCAGAAGTACGAGTTGCAGTTCTGGAAAAAGGCCCTCTCGCCGCTGACCTGTCTGGTCATGGTGGCGTTGGCCCTGCCCTTCGCGTACCTGCAATCGCGCAGCGGCGGCATGAACCTCAAGGTCTTCGGCGGGGTGATGCTGGGCATCAGCTTCGTGCTGGTCAACCACATCACCAGCCACCTGGGTTTGCTGCACGAATGGCGCCCCTGGCTGGCGGCCTCCGCGCCCAGCCTGGCCTACCTGCTGCTGTCGCTGTCGGCCTTCATCTGGCTGGTGCGCAACCGTTGACACCCGAAAGGCCTGCCCCGATGACCCACGGCCTGCTGCTCTTCGCCCATGGCGCCAGGGACCCCGCCTGGGCCATTCCCTTCGAACAGGCCCGTGCGCAGCTGCAGGCCCAGCATGGTCCTGGCGTGCCCGTGGCCCTCGCCTTCCTGGAGTTCATGAGCCCGACGCTGATGGAAGCCGGCGATCAACTGGCCGCGCAAGGCTGCAAGCGCATCACCGTGGTGCCGCTGTTCCTGGGTGCCGGCGGCCACGTGCGCAAGGACCTGCCAGCGCTGATGGCGCAGATGCAGCAGCAGCACCCACGCATCACCTGGCACCTGGCCCCGGCCGTGGGCGAAACGCGCACGGTGGTCAATGCCCTGGCCGACGCGGCCTGGCAACTGGCGCAAGCCGGCCTGGACGCTTCCTCGGCGCAGCCGACCGACGGAGGCGCCGCATGAACCTGCACCAGTTCCGCTTCGTCTGGGAGGCTGCCCGGCGCAACCTGAACCTCACCGAAACCGCCAAGGCTCTGCACACCTCGCAGCCCGGCATCTCCAAGGCCATCCTGGAGTTGGAGGAAGAGCTGGGCGTGGACATCTTCGTGCGGCACGGCAAGCGCCTCAAGCGCATCACCGAGCCTGGCGAGAAGGTGCTCCAGTCCATCGACGTGATCCTGCGCGAGGTGAGCAACCTCAAGCGCATCGGCGCCGAGTACGCGCTGCAGGATGCCGGCACGTTCTCCATTGCCACCACGCACACGCAGGCCCGCTACGCGCTGCCTGAACCCGTGGCCGCGCTGCGCAAGCGCTTTCCCAAGGTGTCCGTGAGCCTGCACCAGGGCAATCCCGAGCAGGTTGCCCGCATGGTGCTGGACGACGTGGCCGACGTGGGCCTGGCCACCGAATCGTTGGCCAACTACGACGAACTGGTGACGCTGCCGCTGTATGAATGGCAGCACGTGGCCCTGATGCGCCATGACCACCCCCTGGCCGAGGCGCCCCGCCTGACGCTGGAGCAATTGGCGGCCGAGCCCCTGATCAGCTACCACCCGTCGTTTGCTGGCCGCTCACGCATCGACAAGGCCTTCGCTCAGCGGGGCCTGACACCCCACGTGGTGCTGGAAGCCATCGACGCCGACATCATCAAGACCTACACACGCCTGGGCCTGGGCGTCGGCCTGGTCGCCGACATGGTGGTCAAGGATGACCCCCTGTTCGGCCCGGGCGGCGAGTTGACCTGGCGGCCCGTGGGCCACCTGTTCGGCAGCAATGTGGCCCGCATCGCGTTCAAGCGGGGCAGCTACCTGCGGCAATTCGTGCTGACCTTCACCGAATTGCTGTCCGAACGGCTCAACAAGCAGTTGATCCTGCAGGCGTTGCAGAGTGCGGGCAACAGCACCACCGGGCCAGGGGCGCAGACCACCGACAGCGATCAGGCCCTCTAAGGGAAAAGATCAGCCCTTGTTCTGGGGCAGGTCCACATGCTCGAAGTCGATGCTGTTGCCAGCCCCGGCCTGAGGCTTGTCTTCATCGCCCATGTCCACACGGGCACCACCCTCGTCATCGACCGGCGCGGGATCATCCAGCGACAGATCCAGGCTCAGGCTGGGTGTGACCTCCGGCAAGGCCTTGACCGGCCTTGTGGCCATGAGGGGCTGCAGGGTCGTGGGCGGGCTGATGTGATCGGCATCGTCGGCACCACCACCTTGGACCGGCAGCAACAGGTCCACGGGGGTGCGGTCCTGGGCTTCACGCTCGGACAGATCCCGGGCCACACCGTAGAGGAACAGCAGTTCACGGTAGGCCGGCAGATCGAAGGTCTCGGCACTGCCATCGGCCCGTGTGAGCGACACCTCCAGCACGTCCATGGCCTTGGTGGGCACAGACCACAGGTTCTGCAGGCGGTCGATCACGCCAGGGTAATCCTCCAGGGCATGGCCATGCTGCAGATCGGATTCCCACGACGGGGCATAGGCGTTGAAGCGGCCGTTGAAGGCTTCGCGCACGCGCTCGTAGTCGTCGCGGCGGTCCAGGCGCTGGTAGATTTCGAGCAGCTTCAGGTGCGGCAAGGGGCTGGCGCCGGCCGTGCTCTGCACATGCCCTTCGAGCAGTTCGATCGCGGCATCGTCCTGTCCCAGCACCACGAAGAACTCGGCCTGCTGCTCCAGGTCGATCAGTTCCTCGACCGTGATCTCGCGGGCCTCTTGTGCAGCCGGCTTGATCAGCATGGCGCGGCTGCTGGTGGTTGATTCGTTCGCCGTGGCGGGGACCGCTCCAGAGACAGCGGCTGCCGCAGACTGCGCAGCGGCGTCGTCCGGCGGCGTGCTGGGCGGCGTGGCCACCGGACGCACCGGCATGAATTCGGCCGACGTGCGGGCCAGCGCGGGCTCGGCCATCGACGGCGCCGGTTCTGCGGTTGCTGTTGCGGTTGCAGCATCGCCATCCTGAGGCGGGCCGCCATCACCAGGCTCACCCTGCCACCAGGACTGTGCAGCCTCTGCCGGCTGGCCGCGCCGGCGCATGGCCAACCAGGCCACGGCAGCGGCCAAAAGCACCGTCAAGGCCAGCAGGCCGTACACCAGGGGGTGGCGCAGCCGCTGGTCTTCGGCCTCGCGCACGCGGGCTTCCATCGCGGCCACACGGCTCTGGGCACCGCTGGATTCCTGCTGAAGGTGCGCCAGGCGTTGTTCGAGCTCCTGCATGCGCTGGCGGTCGCGCGCCAGTTGCTCCGGCGAAGAGTTCATCGCTGCCCACAGCGCGGCAGCCGCCGCGCGACGCGCCTTGACTTCCGGTGCATCAATGTCCGCAGCCACGCCGCTCATGGCGGAGGTCATCATCAGGTTGGGAATGACCAGCGCATCGGCCTCGGCAGGATCGAGCACCAGGCGCGAAGTTTCGCGCTTGGGCGCCGCCGCGCCTGAAACCGCCTTGGCAGGCGTGCTGGAGCGCCGATCCGGGCTCACCTTGAGCGGTGCCGTGGCACTGGCCAGGTTGGTGGCGGAGCCTTCCGTGATCACGCCATCATTGGCGGCATCCCGCGGCTTACGGGCCAAAGGCGTCTTGGCAGGCCGGGGCGTTGCGCTGCCCGTGCGCATCGAACGCGTCGACGAAGCCGCACGCTCGCCCACGGCACCCGACGGCGCAGCAGCCAGCGGAGCGCCATCGCCCGCCACGGGGGACAATACGCCTCGTGCATTGTTGTCGGCCACCGTGCTGTCAGCGCCGATCGCCAGACCGGGTGGGTCGGCAAAGGCCACGAACTTGCGGGTGATCTTGGCCTTGCAACCAGCACCCAGGTAAACGGTTACCACGGGTTCGTTGATCAGCGACGTGGTCACCACGCGCACAACGCGCTGCGTGCCTTCGCCAGGCAGCACGGTAGCCTTCACCGACAGTGAAGTCTGCTTGTCATCCCCAAAATAAACGTCGGCTGCCACGCACTCGTCAGCGATGACCTCGCCCGCCTCCAGATGGAGCGGAACGGTCAGGCTGAGTGTCTCCCCCAGTACTGCCCGACTGGTGGGCCGCCCGAATCCCAGCGAAAACGCTGATTCGCACAAGCTCACCACCGAGAGACCTACGACAATGGCCGCCGATACTCCTTTGAATTTCATCATATCGGTGCGGTTTTCTGCCAAGTTTTCACTCTAGCACGTCAAGTTACCCGTCTTTCTGATCATAAGCCCCCATTCACATCGAGAAACAGTAACAACCAGATCCATCCATGACCACTGAATTACTGACCGAACGCCGGGACGCTGTCCTGGTCATGACCTTGTCCGGCCCCGCCACCCGCAACACCTTGTCGCCACAGGTGTATGCGGCCGGTATTGAATCCCTGAACATGGCGGAATCCGATCCGAGCGTGGCAGCCGTGATCGTGACAGGTGCCGGCGGGCATTTCTGCGGTGGGGGGGATTTACAACGTTTGTCGCATAACCGCCAGCAGGATCCGAGCCAGCAGGCGGCTAACATTGACGCGTTTCACCAGTGGATCGAGGCCCTGCGCGCCTTTCCCAAGCCGGTCATCGCAGCGGTGGAAGGCGTGGCGGCGGGCGGCGGACTGTCAGTGACGCTGGCGTGCGACCTGATCGTCGCGGCCGACAACGCGCGTTTCGTCAGCGCCTACAGCAAGGTGGGCCTGTCGACCGACGGCGGCGCAAGTTGGCATCTGGCGCGGCAGTTGCCCCGCGGCGTGGCGCTGCAATGGCTGTGGACCGGCGGCGACGCCACCGCCCAGCAAATGCAGCAGTGGGGGCTGGTTCACCAGATCGAGCCGGCCGGCACGGCACTGAATGCATCCCTGGCCCTGGCCGACACCTTGGCCAAGACCCCGGCCCATGTGCTGGCCAGCCTCAAGGAGCTGGTCAACGATGCGCCGCAGGCCCCGCTCACCGAGCACCTGGCCGCCGAAAAGCGGCACTTTCTGGTGAACCTGATGCGTCCCGAGGCCGGCGAAGCCATCGCGCGCTTCCTGCAGCGCAAGAAGCATTGATCAAGCAGCGTCGACCAGCTTGCGCGCCGCCAGATCGAACAGGGCGGACACCAGGCGCAGCTGGTTGACTTCGATGTCGTCACCCGACATGCGGATGGTCAGGATGCCGCGGTTGACGGTCATCACGGCAATCAACGCGTCCGTCCACCAGGAAGAAGCGGCCGATTCCAGCGCCGCAGCGAACTCAGGATCGAGCCACAGCTTGGCGATGCCCTCGGCGTTGGACAGCATCAGAAAGCGCCGATGCAATATGGGATGTTCGGACAGCGCCACCTTGGCGTGCATGGCCAGCCAGCGCATCTCTTCGGGCAGCGTGTTGTCCACCCGGGTCTGCATGGCATCGGTGAAGCGCTGAAATACGTCTGTCTCAAGCGTGTGCGCCAGCACCTTGGTCAGGAACAGGATCTGCACATCGGCCGGCACACCGGCATCGAAGCGGAAACGCAGTTCATGCCCCGTGAAATAAGGGCGCTGGGCCGGCCCCCATTCGATGCGCCAGCCGGCAGTCGTGTCCACGACCACGCCGCCGGACTGACCCGACACCGTCTTGAGTTTGTGACCTTCGGCCTTGGCCCAGGTGGCCAGCACCTGCTGCTGGTCAGCACCTTTGGCCGGAGACTGGCCGGCGCCGATCAATCGCTTGAGTGCGTCCAACATCATCCACGGACCTCGTTCTGAATGCACATCTGATGGCCCGATGTGCACGATGGCCTGCCAGGAGGGACTCGAACCCCCGACCTATTGCTTAGAAGGCAATTGCTCTATCCAGTTGAGCTACTGGCAGTGATCGGGCGAGTTTAATGGCTTTGCCCCCCCTCGGGGCGCGAACCCTTCGCATGCCATCGCGACAACAACAGGGCATTCCCCAGCACGCTCACCGAACTGAAGGCCATGGCGGCCCCGGCCAACATCGGGCTGAGCCCACCTGCCATGGCCAGCGGGATGCCGATCACGTTGTAGCCGAAGGCCCAGAACAGGTTCTGGCGGATCTTGGCCGAGGTGCGCCGCGAGATGTCGATGGCTGCGGGCACCAGCGCCGGGTCACCGCGCATCAGCGTGACACCGGCGGCGTGCAGGGCGACATCGGTGGCGCCGTGTGGATTGGCCATGGCCATGCCCACATCGGCCGCGGCCAGTGCCGGCGCATCGTTGAGGCCATCGCCCACCATGGCCACCACGCGCGGGTGAGCATCACGGCCGGATTTCAATGTGCGAACCTGCTCGGCCTTGTCGGCGGGCAGCACCTCGGCCACCACCTTGCCGATCCCCAGTGCCCGGCCCACGGCCTCAGCCGCGCCCCGGTTGTCGCCCGAAATCATCACCGTCTCGATGCCCAGCGCATGGAGCTGCGCCACGGCCTGCGCCGATTGCGGCTTGAGCTCGTCCCCAAACCCCAACAAGGCCATCACCTGCCATGCAGCGCCTTCGCCATCCAGAGGTGTTGCCGTGCCATGCGCTGGCCCGGCCATCAGCCACGACACAGATGAGCCGCCGCTTGCCAGAGCCAATGCCTTGGCGCCCAGATCAGCGGGCCGCGCCGACGCCGGCACCAGTGATTCCATCCAGCGTGTGCTGCCCAGTCGCCAAGTCAGCCCCGACCATGAAGATGGCAAGGCATCGCCCACCACCACGGCCTGCAGGCCACGCCCTGGTACCGCCTGCACGGCCGTGGCCTGCACACCGGCCACCCCCTGCGCGCAAGCGGCCACCACTGCCCTGGCCAAGGGATGCTCGCTGCCCGCCTGCATGGCTGCAGCCACCTGCAGTGCCTGATCCGGACCGAGCCCCAAGCCATCGGACACTTGCCAGTGCGTCAGGCGCGGCTGGCCCACGGTGAGCGTGCCGGTCTTGTCGAACGCCACAACCGTGATCCGGTGGGCTGCCTCCAGCGCCTCCGGATCCTTGATGAGAATGCCGTGGCGCGCCGCTGCGCCCGTGCCGGCCATCAAGGCCGCCGGGGTCGCCAATCCCAGCGCGCAAGGGCATGCGATGACCAGCACCGCCACCGCCCGCACCAGGGACTGCTCCAACCCGAGGCCCCAGGCCCACCAGCCCAGCCCGGTCAGCACGGCCAGCAACAGCACCGTGGGCACGAAGATGGCCGACACCTTGTCGACCACACGCTGAATGGGCGCCTTGCCGGCCTGGGCCTCGACAACGCTGCGGATGATGCCCGACAGCACGGTCTGCCCCCTCACCGCTGACACACGCATCAAGAGACGCCCATCGCCATTGATGGCGCCGCCGGTCAGGCGCTCGCCCTCCCCTTTGGCGATGGGCAGGGGCTCGCCAGTGAGCATGGATTCATCGACGTGGCTGCGGCCTTCGGTGACGACACCGTCGCTGGGCACCCGCTCACCGGGGCGCACCACCAGGATGTCGCCCACCACCACCTGGCGCAGCGGTACGTTCACCTCGCCTTGCGGCCCCAGGCGCAGCACCGTGTCCGGCCGCAGCGATTGCAAGGCCCGGATCGCCGCGGTCGTCTGGCGCTTGGCCCGTGCCTCCAACGCCTTGCCGAGCAGGACCAGGGTGATCACCACCGCCGCAGATTCGAAGTACAGATCCGGCATGCCGGTGTGCTGTGCATGCCCTGCTGCGCGCTCATGAGACCACCACAGCCAGCATGACAAGGCCCAGGCCGCGGTGGTACCCAGTGCCACCAACTGGTCCATGTTGCCGCTACGGTCCTTCAGGGCCGCCCAGCCCGCCCGGTAGAAGCGCGCGCCCAGGACGAACTGCACCGGCGTGGCCAGCGCGAACTGCACCCAGGCGGGCCAGAAGTGATGGTCGCCCCACAGCATGGGCAGCACCAGGGGCACGCTGGCCACCAGCCCCATGGTCACAGCGCCCCAGACATCCCACCAACGCTGTGATTCATCCGCCAGGGGTGCATCAGGCGCCTGCACATGGGCCTTGTAGCCAGCGTGGGCCACGGCCTCGACCAAGGCGCTGTCAGGAGGATGATCGCCCCCCTCTGCCCATCGCACGGATGCGGTCTCTGTCGCGAAGTTCACGTTGGCCGAGGCCACGCCCGGCACCTTGCGCAGCGCACGCTCTACGCGGTGCACACAGGCCGCGCAGGTCATGCCGCGCACCGCGAGTTGCAAGGGGTCTTCAGGCGCGTGGGGCACGGCCGTTGCTGCGACGCTCATGTTGTCGATCCTTGTGGCTACTCCGTGATGGCCATGGCGCCAGTATTGACCTTGCCATGATGTCAAGGTCAATACTCCCATTACATGCCCCTGATCAGGGCGCTTCAAGCTTCAAGGAAAGGAACCATCATGAGCAGCACCAACCCGCAAACGCTGCAGTTGAGCGTGAAGGGCATGAGCTGCCAGCACTGCGTCAAATCCGTGACCAACGCCGTGCAGGCACTCGATCCACAGGCAACGGTGCAGGTCGATCTGGCACAGGGCCGCGTCAGCGTGCACACGGTGCTGGCGGCCGATGCCGTGGCCCAGGTCATCAACGAAGAAGGCTACGAGGTACAGGCTGCCTGACTGAGCCCAAGGAACGGGCCCAAGGGCAGACCATAGAACCACGGTCCCAGAAACACGAAAGGGTCAGCAGATTGCTCTGCTGACCCTCGTGATTCTCTTGGTCGGGGCGGCGGGATTCGAACTCGCGACCCCTTGCACCCCATGCAAGTGCGCTACCAGGCTGCGCTACGCCCCGACGAAGACTTAGACTATAGCACGGTTTGGAGGGGCTTTTGAAGCCGTGCCATTTTTTTGCGACACGCGCCGCACCATGCAGGCGCGTCAGGTCAGCAAGTCGCGAATGGACAACAAGGCCTCGCGCAACTCGGCGGCAGCCTGGGGATGGCTGTGGGCCAGGGCCACCAGGTCAGGGCCGGCCCAGGCCACATCAGGTGCCAAGGCCGTCTTGCCGGCCGCATCCTGCGCGTCCACGCCAGCCACGGCCTGAGCTGTCGCTGGCGCGTGATCGTGCAACTGGTTGCGCGCACCACTGATCGTGAAGCCCTGCTCGTACAGCAGCTCGCGGATACGCCGGATCAGCAGCACTTCGTGGTGCTGGTAGTAGCGACGGTTGCCGCGCCGCTTCATGGGGCGCAACTGCGTGAACTCCTGCTCCCAGTAGCGCAGCACATAAGGCTTCACGCCGCACAGCTCGCTCACCTCGCCAATGGTGAAGTAGCGCTTGGCAGGAATGGGTGGCAGGCTGCTCACGGGTGCCACGGCCCCTGTGGGAACGCGCACCTCGGTCCGTGCCTCGGCACGGCTCTCAGCATGGCCTTCTCCACGCCCCTCCGCCCGAGAAGCACCCTTGGCCTCCGTGCGGGCCAGGGCACGTGATGTGGCGCCACGCGGCTGCGCAGCCCCGGGTGTCGTGGACACGGGCGATTCCGAACGCGGCGCCGATTCTTGCTCTGTGCGTTCCATGACGTGGAGGGAGGGTAAAAAATGCCTGGGCCACCGTGCGCTGAATCAGCGTGATGGCCCAGGGGCTTCAGACTTTACTCCAAGTCGTCGTCGCTGGGAACATCCCCCTGCACCATGTCCTTGAGCTTCTGGCTGGCATGGAACGTCACCACCTGGCGAGCCTTGATGGGGATGGCCTCGCCGGTACGAGGGTTGCGGCCCGGCCGTGGGGCCTTCTGGCGGATCTGAAAATTGCCGAATCCGGACAGTTTCACATCCTTGCCATCCACCAGGGATTCGTGGAGCAGTTCGAAGAAAGCCTCCACCATGTCCTTGGACTCGCGCTTGTTCAGGCCCAAACGCTCGAACAGCATGTCCGACAGCTCGGCCTTGGTCAGCGTGGGCGTCTCCAGTGTGGCTGGCAGCAGCACCGTCAGGTCGCGGATCTTGTCGTTCATGTCTCCTGGCCCTCCCCCTGGCCGTCAGGCACGCACGCGTGCGCCGACACCGCGCGACAGCGCATCGACCACCGCGGCCATCGCAGCTTCAATGCGTTCGTCGGTGAGCGTCTGTTCATCGTCGCGCAGCTCCACACGCACGGCGAGGCTGCGTTCATTGTCGGCGATGCCGGCCGCCGGCGTCTTGGGCTTGTAGATGTCGAACAGGCGTGCGCCGCGAACCAGGCCATCGGTCTTGGCCTGCACGATGGCGCCGATCAGCGATTCGTGGGTGGTGGCGTCGCTCACCACCAGGGCCAGATCGCGGTAGACCGACTGCAGCTTGGGCACGCTGGTGAAGACCGGCACCACGCGGGTAACCAGGGCCTGCGCATCCAGCTCGAACAGCACAGGCGCCTGCGGCAGCTCGTAGGCCTGACGCCACTTGGGATGCAGCTCACCGATGAAGCCAACAGCCTGGCCATCGAGCTCCACGCGGGCGCAGCGGCCAGGGTGAAAAGCCGGATGCTCGGCCGCCACGAAGCGCGGCTGGCGCGGCGCCAGCAAGGCCTCGACATCACCCTTCACATCGAAGAAATCGACGCCGCGCGACGCCGTGCCCCACTGGGCGACATCGGCCGGGCCATAGGCCAGGCCGCTCACGCGCACGGGCTGATCGAAACCGGCCACGGTCTGGTCACCATCCTGCACGGACGCATCGCGCTTGAACACGCGACCGATCTCGAACACGCGGACGCGATCGGCCTTGCGCGACAGGTTCAGGCGCAGCACCTCGACCAGGCTGCCGACCAGGCTGGAGCGCATCACGGCCAGCGGGCTGGCGATGGGGTTGAGCACGCGGATCGGGTCGGCGTTGCCAGCCAGTTCGCGCTCCCAGCGCTCCTCGACGAAGCTGAAGGTGATCGCCTCCTGGTAGCCGCGCGCGGCCACGGCGCGGCGCACGGCGTACAGGCCGCGCTGGCGCTCGGGGCGAACCCGGCTGGTCACGGGCGCCTTGGGCGCGCGCTTGGGCAGCTTGTCGAAGCCGATCACGCGCACCACTTCTTCGATCAGATCCTCTTCGATCTGCAGGTCGAAGCGCCAGCTCGGCGGGTTCACGATCAGGTTCGTGTCGTGCTTGAGCGCCTGCGTGGTGTAGTGCAGGCCCAGGCGATGAAACACGGTCTGGCAATCGACCAGCGACACCTCCATGCCGATCACGCGCTGAGCACGCGACAAGCGCAGGGTCACGGGTTTGCGCTCGGGCAGGTGCAGTTGCTGGTCGTCCAGCGGACCAGCCTCGCCGCCGCAGATGTCCAGGATCAGCTGCGTGATGCGCTCGATGTACTGGGCCGTCGGCGCCGGGTCCACGCCACGCTCGTAGCGGTGCGAGGCATCGGTCGAGAAGTTGTAGCGGCGCGCGCGGCCGGCGATGGCCTTGGGCCACCAGAAGGCGGCTTCGAGGTAGATGTTGCGCGTGTCATCGCCCACCGAGGTGGCATCCCCACCCATGATGCCGGCCAGGGATTCGACCTGCGCATCGTCGGCGATCACACCGACCTGCTCGTCCAGCGTGATGGTCTGGCCGTTGAGCAGCTTGAGCGTTTCGCCCGCGCGGCCCCAGCGCACCGTCAGGCCCCCGTGGATCTTGTCCAGGTCGAACACGTGCGAGGGCTGGCCCAGCTCGAACATCACGTAGTTGGAGATGTCGACCAGGGCGGACACGGAGCGCTGGCCGCAACGCGCCAGGCGCTCGACCATCCAGTCCGGCGTAGACGCTTGCGGGTTCACGCCACGGATCACGCGGCCACCGAAGCGGCCGCACAGATCCTGCGCCTGCACGGACACCTTCAGCGCGTCGTCGATCGCGGGCTTGACAGGGGCAATGGTGGGCAACATCAGCGGCGCGCCGGTCAGGGCCGACACCTCACGGGCGATGCCGGCCACGCTCAGGCAGTGCGCCAGGTTGGGCGTGAGCTTGAGCGTGAACAGCGTGTCGTCCAGCCTGAGGTGCGTGCGGATGCTCTCGCCCACGGGCGCGTCATCGGCCAGGATGTGCAGGCCGTTGGATTCTTCCGAGACACCCAGCTCGCGCGCCGAGCACAGCATGCCCTGGCTCTCGACGCCACGCAGCTTGCCCAGCTTGATTTTGAAGGGTTTGCCATCGGCACCCGGAGGCAGCTCGGCGCCCACGGTGGCACAAGGCACCTTGATGCCCGGGCGAACATTGGGCGCGCCGCACACGATCTGCAGCACGGCGCCTGTGCCCGCGTCCACCTTGCACACGTTCAGCCGATCAGCATCGGGGTGGCGGGCCACCTCCAGCACCTGTGCGACGACCACGCCGGTAAAGGGCGGGGCCACGGGCTCAAGCTCCTCCACCTCCAGGCCGGCCATGGTCAGCAGATCGGCCAGTTGACGGGTGTCGAGGTCGGGGTTGCAGAAGCTGCGCAGCCAGGACTCGGGGAATTGCATGGGATCCTCGGGAATCTCTTTAAAAACGTTTCTTCAGGCAGTGTCAGGCGGCCGGCGCGAAATCGGCATCGAGCACCACGCGGTAACGGGCCTTGCCGGCGCGCAGGTGGTCCAGCGCGTCGTTGATGCGGCTCATCGGGAAGTGCTCGGTCTGCGGCGCGATGCCGTGGCGCGCGGCGAATTCCAGCATGGTGTCGATGTCCTGGCGCGAGCCCGTGGGGGAGCCCGACACGCTGCGCTGACCGCCGATCAGCGGGAAGGCCTCGACCTCCATCGGTTGCGGCAGGATACCGACCAGGTGCAGGCGACCATTGGGCGCCAGCGTGCTCATCAGAGCCTTCCAGTTGAGCATCACGTTCACGGTGACCAGCACCATGTCCAGGCGGCCAGCCACCTGCTTCATGGCCTTGGCGTCCACGCTGGAGACCACCTGGTGCGCCCCCAACTGCAGCGCCTCGTCGCGCTTGGAATCGCTGGACGTGAAGGCCGTGACCTCGCAGCCCCAGGCGCGTGCGAACTTCAAGGCCAGATGGCCCAGCCCACCGATGCCAACCACGCCCACGCGGTGTGTCGGCTTGATGTCGAAGTTCAGGAAGGGCGAGAACACCGTGATGCCGCCGCACAGCAGCGGGCCGGCCTTGGCGGGATCCAGACCTTCAGGGATCGGGCATACCCACAGCCAATGCGCGCGCACGCGCTCGGCGAAACCGCCGTGATGACCGACGATGGTCGGGCGGCCGGCCCGGCACAGCTGCGGCTCGCCATTGAGGCAGCTGCGGCAGGCCATGCACGATTCGGCCATCCAGCCCAGGCCCACGCGCTGGCCCACCTTGAGGCCACGCGTGTTCGGCCCCAGGGCCAGCACGGTGCCCACCACCTCATGCCCCCCCACGATCGGGAAGCTTGAAAAGCCCCACTCGTTGTCGATCAGCGAAAGATCGGAGTGGCACAGGCCGCTGTGCTCGACGCGGATCTCGACCTCTTCAGCGCCCAGCGGGCCTGGATCGTATTCGAAGTTCACCAGCGGCTTGGCGGCTTCCTGGGCGGCCCAGGCGCGGATGTTGGTGGTGCTCATGGCTTGTTCTCTGGTCAAACGGTTCGGCCGATCGCTGGGGGCAGGCGACCGGGACTCACTCACTGGAACTGCTGCAGGAAGCGCAGGTCGCCCTCATAGAACAGGCGCAGGTCGTTCACGCCGTAGCGCAGCATGGTCAGGCGGTCCGGGCCCAGACCGAAGGCGAAGCCGATGTACTGCTCCGGGTCGAGCCCGAAGTTGCGGACCACATTGGGGTGCACCTGCCCTGCCCCGCCCACTTCCAGCCAGCGCCCCTTGAGCGGGCCGCTCGCGAAAGCGATGTCCACCTCGGCCGACGGCTCGGTGAACGGGAAAAAGGACGGGCGGAAGCGGATGTCCAAGTCATCCGTCTCGAAGAAGGTGCTGAAGAAATCGCCCAGCACGGCCTTGAGGTCGGCAAAGCTCACCGACTCACCGATCCACAGGCCTTCGCACTGGTGGAACATCGGCGAGTGCGTGGCATCGCTGTCGACGCGGTAGGTGCGGCCCGGCGCGATCACGCGGATCTCGGGCATGCGCTCGCCCTTGGCGATCAGGTCGGCGTGGACTTTCACGTGCTGCACTGCATAGCGTACCTGCATGGGGCTGGTGTGCGTACGCAGCAGGTGGCCGCCCTCGACATAGAAGGTGTCGTGCATCGAACGCGCGGGATGGTCTTGCGGCGTGTTCAGCGCGGTGAAGTTGAACCAGTCGGCCTCGATCTCGGGGCCATCGGCCACATCGAAACCCATGGAGCCGAAAATGCCCTCGATGCGCTCGATGCTGAGCGACACCGGGTGCAAGCCACCCTCGCCACGGCGGCGGCCAGGCAAGGTCACGTCCAGCTTCTCGGCCTGCAGTTGCTGCGCCAGTTCGGCATCGGCCAAGCCCTGGCGGCGGGCGTTCAGGGCCGCCTCCACCTGCTGCTTGGCCTGATTGATGGCCGCACCCCGGGTCTTCTTCTCTTCGGGGCTCAGGGCACCCATGCCCTTGAGCAGTTCGGTCACGCTGCCGGACTTGCCCAGGAAACGCGCCTTGGCGTTCTCAAGGTCGGCGGGCGTGAGGGCTGCGGCGAAAGCTTCCTGGGCCGATTGCACCAGGGCCTGCAGGTCGCTTGGCTGGTCGTTCATGGTCTTGTGTCGAAAAAAAAGGCCAACGAACCGTTGGCCTTTGAGTCACCGGCCTGGCCGTCCGAGGGGGTGAGCCTCGGCCGGCATGGGCCGGAGCAGCATCTTTTGCTGCCCGCTTGAAAAAATCAAGCAGCCAGTTGAGCCTTGGCCTTTTCAACGATGCTGGCGAAAGCAGCGGGGTCGTTGACGGCGAGGTCAGCCAGCACCTTGCGGTCGATCTCGATCGACGCCTTCTTGATACCGGCGATGAGCTTGCTGTAAGTCAGGCCCAGTGCACGGCTGCCGGCGTTGATACGAGCGATCCACAGGCGGCGGAATTCGCGCTTCTTGGCACGGCGGTCACGGTAGGCGTATTGGCCTGCCTTCATGACCGCCTGTTTGGCGATGCGGTAGACGTTCTTGCGGCGACCACGGAAACCCTTGGCCAGGGCGAGAACTTTCTTGTGACGAGCGCGGGCTGTTACACCACGTTTGACGCGAGGCATGAGTGACTCCTTCGGCGTTGATACCTAAAACCAGAAATTCGAGACGTTGCGATCCGCTGCAGCCGATTACAGGCCAGCGAAAGGCAGCATCTGGGCAACGTGGCCCAGGTTGGTCTCGTGCACGTTGGCGACGCCGCGCAGTTGGCGCTTGGTCTTCGTGGACTTCTTGGTCAGGATGTGGCGCTTGAAGGCATGACCGCGCTTGACGGTACCACCCGGACGCACGCGAAAACGCTTTTTAGCGCTGCTCTTGGTCTTCATTTTGGGCATGTTCTGCTCCTTTTAATTTGTTCCTGCCAGGCGCCGCGAAACTGCTTCGCGTCTTGATGGCCCCCAGGAACTTATCAAGTGCGTATCAGGCACTTGTCCGTGGCAAGCGGTGACCAAACCACCTGCCTGGTTGCACTTCGCCCGGACAAAATCCGGGCGAAGCTCGCATTCTACGACGGCCGAAGCCGTCTGTGCATCACTTTTTCTTCTTCGGGCCGAGCACCATGATCATCTGGCGCCCTTCCAGCTTGGGCATGTTCTCGACGACGGAGACATCGGTCAGATCGTCACGCACACGCTCGAGCAGGCGCATGCCCAGCTCCTGGTGGGTGATTTCACGACCGCGGAAACGCAGCGTGACCTTGCCCTTGTCGCCATCTTCCAGGAAGCGGCGCAGGTTGCGCAGCTTGATCTGGTAGTCGCCTTCGTCCGTGCCGGGACGGAATTTGACTTCCTTGACTTCGATGACCTTCTGCTTCTGCTTGGCGTCGTGGGCCTTCTTCTGCTCCTGGTACTTGAACTTGCCGTAGTCCATCAGGCGGCAAACAGGAGGATCCGCGGTGGCAGCGATCTCGACCAGATCCACGTCAGCCTCGCCAGCCATGCGCAGGGCATCCTGGATGCTGACGATGCCAAGGGATTCGTTTTCCACGCCATTCAGGCGGACTTCAGGCGCAGTGATCTCACGGTTCAGCCGATGCTTGCGCTCATCGTTGCGCGTACGGCGGTCAAAGAAGTTAGCGATGTCAAATTCCTTCAGGCCACGGTCGCCAGGCGACAACCGCACCAGTTAACAATGTTCACGCACCCAGGCAACGCCGGCTGGCAGCGTGCTCATGCCCTAACGGCACGGGCAAAGCACGCTCCCGCCTCAGGCCTTGCTGGCGATGTCTTGAGAGATCTTCTGGGAGAAGTCATCCAGTGACATCACACCGAGGTTCTGGTTACCCCGGGCGCGCACGGCGACGGTGCCATCAGCCTTCTCTTTGTCACCGACAACGACGAAGTACGGCACCTTCTGCAACGAATGCTCGCGGATTTTATAGTTAATTTTCTCGTTTCGCAAATCCAGCTGGACCCTAAGTCCTTGTTTCTGCAGTGATTTGACAATATCCTGGGCGTAGTCGGCCTGCGCATCGGTGATATTGAGCACCACCACCTGCACCGGGGCCAGCCAGATGGGCAGCGCGCCGGCGTGCTGCTCGATCAGGATGCCGATGAAGCGCTCCAGGCTGCCCAGGATGGCGCGGTGCAGCATCACCGGGTGGCGACGCTCGCTCGTGTCGGCCACGTACTCGGCGCCCAGGCGCTCGGGCATCGAGAAGTCGACCTGGATCGTGCCGCACTGCCAGTGGCGGCCCAAAGCGTCCTTCAGCGTGTACTCGATCTTGGGGCCGTAGAAGGCACCATCGCCCGGCGCAATCGTGAACTCGCTGTTCGTGGCACGCAGGCTTTCCATCAAGGCCTGCTCGGCCTTGTCCCACACCTCGTCGGAACCGATGCGCTTTTCAGGGCGCGTGGCCACCTTGTAGATGATGTCGGTGAAGCCGAAATCGGCGTAGACCTTCTGCAGCAGTGCTGTGAAGTCCACGCACTCCTGCAGGATCTGGTCTTCGGTACAGAACACGTGGCCGTCGTCCTGCGTGAAGCCGCGCACGCGCATGATGCCGTGCAGGCCACCGGTGGGCTCGTTGCGGTGGCACTGACCGAACTCGCCGTAGCGGATGGGCAGGTCGCGGTAGCTCTTGATGCCCTGGTTGAAGATCAGGATGTGGCCGGGGCAGTTCATCGGCTTGAGCGCGTAGTCGCGCTTCTCCGATTCGGTGGTGAACATGTTCTCGCGGTACTTGTCCCAGTGGCCGGTCTTCTCCCACAGCGTCTTGTCGATGATCTGCGGGCCCTTGACCTCCTGGTAGCCGTTGTCTCGGTACACCGCGCGCATGTACTGCTCAACGGCCTGCCACACTGTCCAGCCCTTGGGGTGCCAGAACACCACGCCGGGCGCGTGCTCGTCGATGTGGAACAGGTCCAGCTCGCGGCCCAGCTTGCGGTGGTCGCGCTTCTCGGCCTCTTCCAGGCGGTGCAGGTACTGCGCCAGATCGTCCTTGCTGGTCCACGCCGTGCCGTAGACACGCTGCAGCTGCTCGTTGCGGTGGTCACCACGCCAGTAGGCGCCGGCCACCTTCATCAGCTTGAAGTGCTTGAGTTTGCCCGTGCTGGGCACGTGCGGACCACGGCACAGATCGGTGAAGGCGCCTTCGCTGTAGAGCGATACGTCCTGATCGGCCGGGATGCTCTCGATGATCTCGGCCTTGTAATGCTCACCCAGGCCCTTGAAGTACGCCACGGCTTCATCGCGCGGCACCACACGGCGCTCGACCTTTTCGTCCTTCTTGGCCAGCTCGACCATCTTCTTCTCGATGGCCTCCAGATCTTCCGGCGTGAAGGGGCGCTTGTAGGCGAAGTCGTAGTAGAAGCCGTCCTCGATCGTCGGGCCGATGGTGACCTGCGCGTCGGGAAAGAGCTCCTTCACGGCGTAGGCCAGCAGGTGGGCCGTGGAGTGGCGGATCACATCCAGGCCATCCGCGTCTTTCTCGGTGATGATGGCCAGTGGCGTGTCGGCCTCGATGCGGTAGCTGGTGTCAACCAGGCGAGCGGCATCGCCCTGCCCCACCCTGCCGGCCAGGGCAGCCTTGGCCAGGCCGGCGCCGATGGACGCGGCCACCTCGCCGACGGTGACGGGGCCCGGGAATTCACGCTTGGAACCATCGGGGAGTTGGATCGAGATCATGGTGTTCAACCTGTGGGGTGCAAGGGAGCCAGGGGATGAGAGGCACGCGCAGACAACAAAAAAGCGCGGTGGGCGCCGCGCTTTCTGATGGAGATGGAAACGAGAGTGCGAAAGCAGCGGCCAGCCGACTAAACCTCGGTCGAGGTGAAGGGGGTGGTCGAAGTTCGCGGTGTCATAACCAAACGTGCCTTTCCCGTTCCTTACGGTTGCTTCGGACATCATTGGCACCGGCCAACAAGCCCTTGAAAGATGGAGGCGCGGGCCGGAGTCGAACCGACCTACACGGATTTGCAATCCGGTGCATAACCGCTTTGCTACCGCGCCTCAGGCAGGCCGGATTATGGCCCAGATTTGCACATCCTGCCTTGACACAAGGATGCTGGGTTTGTTGGCAGGCACCAGCCTGAGACGCATCCAAGGGGAGCAGCAAGGCTATCCGCCCCATCCTGGCGTGGGGGCCAGGGATGGGGCGGCACAATTTGCGGCCACTTTTTCACGGTGGCGGGGCCAGGTACCCACTCTCAGGTGTCAGTGCTTAGGCAGACCAAAGGAACGGCGCTTGCTGCCGCTCATCTGAAGAAACCGCGCCGCAGCTCCTGTTGCCACAACATGCAAGGAACATCCCATGAACCACACTGTCAGCGACTTCCTGTTTCCGTGAAGGCCAGCAACTTGGCCCATGGCCACTGTCACCGTCACTGTGTGCTCGACATGAACAGCGAGCGCAGATGTTGATGTCGCAGTGTTGCGCCGAGTGTGTGATGCTGGCTGCCTTGATTTCGGCGCTGCAGGGCACTGTGCGCGTGGCCAATGGCTACTACAGCAGCGGGCTGGCAGCGCAGCCCCTCCCGTGCCGCCCAGTGCCCTTCACAAAACTCATCGCCATGGCGGGAGGGGAGGCATCGTGACGTTGGACAAACGCCCGCTTCACATTGGCCCTTATCCTCCCATCGAAGACTACGTGCTGCTCAGTGACTGCCAGTCCAATGCCCTGGTCAGTCGCTCGGGCACCATCGACTGGTGCTGCATGCCGACCCTGGACGCCGATACCTGCTTCGGCCGGCTGCTCGATTGGCAGCAAGGGGGCCATTGCAGCATTGGGCCGAAAGATGCAAGGGGTTTGGTGGCGCATCACGACTATGAGGACGATAGCCTGATCGCGCACTGTCGGATGCAGACGGCACAGGGCGCCTTGGCATTGCGAGACTTTTTCTGTATGGACGAGGCTGAAGGCTTGTCGCTGCCGCCCAGCCGCCTGCTACGTTTGGCAGAATGTGTTCAAGGCAAGTTCGATGTCGACATCGCCATCATGCCGCGCTTCGACTTTGGCGAAACGGTGCCCGCGCTTCGCGAGCATGGTTCGGGCGTGCACACAGTCTTCGGCAGCAACCGGGGACTGCTGATTTTCAGCAGCCTCCCGCTGCGGGTGGTGCCAGACGAAGCGGGCTTACGCGGTAGCGGCGTGTTGAAGGCCGGGCAGTCGGTCTCCATCCAGATCCAGTTCGCGCCACCAGAGCACCTGGAAGCCCTCGCCCGGCGAGCTGTCGACGAGGCCTGGCGCCCTTTTGACGACCTGGAACGCACTCGGACCTGGTGGCGCCAGTGGGCCAGCCAGTTCAAGGATGACGCATTGCAGGATCGCCAGACACGCCGCTCAGCGCTGATTCTGAAGGGCCTGTGTTTCGAGCGCACCGGTGCCATCGCCGCTGCCAGCACCACTTCGTTGCCAGAGGCGCCGCAGGGCAAGCGCAACTGGGACTATCGCTACTCATGGATTCGGGACTCCGTCTTCACGGTCAAGGCACTGCACACCCTTGGATTCCAGCACGAAGCCCGACGGTTCAGCGAGTTCATCGAACGCGCAGCGGCCGGCAGTGCCAGTGAACTCCAGCTCATGTACGGCCTGGACGGCCGACGCAGGATACCCGAAGTGCTCATCGAGTGCCTGGAAGGCTACCGGGGCGCCCGTCCGGTGCGGGTGGGCAACAGGGCCGCGCACCAGACCCAGCTCGACGTGTACGGCTGGCTGCTGCACCTGGCCTGGACTTGGCACGATCAGTCACATCCTCTCGATCACGCCTATTGGGATCTGCTGGTCGGCGTCGTGGAGCGGGCCTGTGAGCACTGGCGCGAACCCGACCACGGCATCTGGGAGGTGCGCAGCGGGCGACGCCACTTCGTCCATTCCAAGGTGATGTGCTGGGTGGCGCTGGACCGCGCCATTCGTCTGGCCGAGCAGGAAAGCCTGAAGGCGCCACTGGAGAGATGGCGAGCCGAGCGTGCTGCAATCCGAGACGCTATTGAGGCACAGGGTTTTGACCAGCGCAGGGGCGTCTATGTGCAGGCCTTCGGTGACACGCATCTCGATGCTGCCTCGCTCCTGCTGCCGCATTTCGGCTATGTCGACTACCAGGACGCCCGGATGATCAGCACCGTCGAGGCGATGTGCCAGCCCGTCGGCGAAGGCGGGCTCATGCGCGATGACGGCCTGTTGAGGCGCTATGACAGCCCCGACGGCCTGCACGGCACGGAAGGTACCTTCCTGCCGTGCAGCTTCTGGCTGGCCGAATGCCTGGCTTTCCAGGGCCGCCACGTCCAAGCCGAGGCGGTCTACAAACGTGCCGCAGCATGCGCCAATGGCGCCGGTCTTTTCGCAGAAGAAGTGAACGGGCATGGCGCCATGGCCGGCAATGTGCCGCAAGCGCTCACCCATGTCTCCCAGATCATGGCGTGGCTGGCTTTGCAAGGACGACGGCTGCCGTCTTGCGTCAGGGCTGCTCAAGAAGATAACGCGCCATAGCCTTGGCATGAGCCTGCGTCACGCCGGAATCCGGCATCGCGGAGTCCGGGTCGATCTGTTTCGGAAAGCGGATCCAGCGGATGAGCGCTTCCTCGGTGTTGGTCAGCTTTCCGGCGATCAGGGTGCGGCGTGCCATGTTCCTGAGCGGCGGCCCGACATGCAGTTCCGAGCCCGCCACGCCCGGGATCGTGTGGCAGGCCGTGCAGGCGTACTGCCTGAACAACAGCGGCGCCTGGGCGGGCCCGGATACGGCATCCCTTGCGCCACCGGCCTCGCCAATCTGGCCCGGTTTGCAAGGAGGGTTGGCGCAAACGCCCTGACGCGTTCGACAAGATGGTGCCGCGGCCGGCATGGCCGTCATGGCGTCGTACTGCCGGGGAGACAAGGTAGGGAGCTTGGCGAGGAAGGCGGTGACGGCCCAGATGTCTTCGTCGCTCAATCTGAACTCCCATGCCGGCATGCCGCTCATCTTGATACCGTAACGCGTGATCCAGTACATCTCTCGGGGATGCCAGCGGCGCGCCGCATCCACCAGTGAGCCAGGCAGTGGCTGAAGGCTCATCCCGATCGGGCCGGGTGCCACGCCAGGCGCGCCGTGGCACTGCACGCACCAGTCACGAAAACATGCCGCGCCGCGCAGCATGAGTGGCTCGCGGCTCAATTCAGGCACCTTGATGTTGGCCGCGCGGGACTTGACTGATCGATGCATCACCAACTCCAGCAAGCCGTAAATAGCTTGAGTGTGCGCGCTGGTGGCGGACACGTCGTACAAGCCACGCCAGACGATCAGGACGGCTGCGGCCATGCCCGCCAAGGCCGCCAGCAACAGGGCAAAGACGCCTGCTTTCACGAATGCCTTCCCTTCTCGATGTCACAACATGACGCGAACCAATGACGTCGCACGGGACGGGCGGCGGCAATCGGTGTACCAGCCACCGCAGACACAACCGGCGCTCAGCGAATAGCGGGTCCACTGCTTGCCAAGCACCCGCGATGTTCCAGGACCTCCCATTGATTGCCAACCTGGCACTTTTCATCGTGGCCGCCGTCTTCGTATGGCGCGCCGGTACACGTCTGGCCATCAATGCCGACGCCATTTCCACCAAGACAGGCATTGGGCAGGAGGTCATCGGCATCTTGTTACTCGGTGGCGTGACGTCGCTGCCGGAACTGGCGGTCGCGATGACGGCCACGCTGACTGGTGCCGTGGCCTTGTCCGTGAACGACGTGATCGGAAGTGCCTCAGTCAATGTGTTGATCCTTGCACTGGCCGATGCGGCCTATGGACGCAAAGCGCTGACATCTTCACCCGGCTCGCCGCATGTGATGATCCAAGCCATTCTTGGCATCATCCTTCTGACATGCGTCGTAGGCGCCGTGGTGTCCATCGACCGCGTGGTATTCGGGGCTGGCATCTGGAGCTGGTTCATTCTGGCGGTCTACTTCGCCGCAATCTGGGTGATCGCCAAGTCCCGGGGCTTGACCTCATGGGTTCCCGAGAAGGCCGGCGCCCAGCGGAAAGACACGCTGCCGCAGGGCAATCACCGCAACGGGGCGGGCGCCAGAAGCGCCCCGTCGACGAACCGTCTGGTCACAGGTACGGTCGTGGCAGCGGTCATCATCTTGGCGGCTGGCTTTGTGCTGGCGCGCAGCGCTGATGCACTGGCACACCAGACCGGTCTGGGGACGAGTTTCACCGGCGCAGTACTGCTCGGCATGGCCACGTCCCTGCCAGAAATCAGCACCGTGCTCGCAGCCGTGCGCCTGGGACGGAATGAAATGGCCATGGCGGACATCTTCGGCACCAATATCTTCAATGTCACGATCATCGCCCTGGTCGATTTCCTGCATCCCGGAGGCCCGGTGCTGCAGGAGGCCGGGCCGTTCGCCGCCTTCGGTGCCTTGATGGCCATCGCGCTGACGGGCCTCTTCATGGTCGGGCTGATCGAGCGCCGCGACCGGACCTGGCTGCGCCTGGGGCCCGACTCGCTGGCAGCCATCGCGCTGTACATGGCAGGCATCGTCGTTCTCTACATGATCCGGCCCACAGGATGATGCCCCCCCCCGGCATCGCCCATGGGGGCAAGATGCGCGCCGATCAACCCATCGGTAACTTTTTCTGCAAAGGAGCCAGGATGAACAACCGATCCTACTCAGCGTGCGTCAAGGCAGGCAATGCTTGCCCAAAGGGTCGCGGCCGCCGCGCCGAGGAATGCCGCAGGATGTCGCAGGCGTGACACCCGGACACCACACCAGACCACATACCGCTTGCGGCATGCGACGCGCCTTTGGGTATGAAATCCTGATGACCATCCTGCTACTGCAGGCGGGATGCGACCGGGAGCCTGCTCCCGACGAGGCGATCACGCGCACGTCTGCGGGTTCCGCCGACAGAGGCCTTCGACTGGTCGCCCACTATCAATGCGCGAATTGCCATGAGATTCCCGAGGTGCCCGGACATCGGAATGGCATGGGTCCTTCCCTGGAGGCCTTCGGCCGTAGCAGCTACATCGCCGGCCATGTCCCGAACGTGCCGTCCTTGCTTCAGCAATGGCTCGAATCCCCGCAGAGTCTGGTGCCCGGGACCGCGATGCCCGATCTGGGTGTATCCGAGGAGGACGCCAGGGACATGACCGCCTACCTGTTGTCGCTGAAATGACCGCATCCCCGGGCCAGGGCCTTTCCTCCGTCTTTCTGACCGGCAGCACGCAGGCCGACGTGCTGGCGGAGGTGAGTTGGCTGCTGATCGGCGGAACCGGCGCCGTGTTCCTCATCACCATGGCCCTGGCTGCATGGAGCCTGCGTACCCACGAGCGGCGGGTGTCCACGGCCTGGTGGGTGGTCGCTGGGGGACTGGTCTTTCCCATCACGGTGCTCACCGCGCTGCTCATCTACAGCACATGGCGCACGCAGGGGCTGGACCGCCCTTTTGCTGCCCCGCCCATGGTCATCGGCGTGACGGGCCACATGTGGTGGTGGGAGGTCCGCATCCACGATCCGGCCACCGGCCAGGAGATCCGCACGGCCAACGAGATTCATCTGCCCGCCGGCCAGCCAGTGCAATTGGGACTGACAGCGGCCGACGTGATCCACAGCTTCTGGGTGCCGAGCCTCGGCGGCAAGATGGACATGGTGCCCGGTAGGGTGAATCGATTGATGATCCAGGCGCACACGCCCGGCGTCTACAGGGGCCAGTGCGCGGAGTACTGCGGTGCGCAACATGCGCGCATGGGACTGCGTGTCATCGTGCAGCCCCCTCAAGACCACGCCAAGTGGCTGGCCGCTCAGCGCGCACCGGCCGCCCTGCCCCGCACGCCGCGGGCGATCGCCGGGCGCCAGGCATTGCACGATCACGGCTGCCTGGCCTGCCATGCCGTCCGTGGCGTTTCCGACGATGGGCGCGGTGGGCCAGACCTCACACATGTCGCCAGCCGCGACACCCTGGGTGCCGGCACCTTGCGCAACCACCAGGGCGCCCTTCTTGCCTGGATCAGGGATGTGCAGGCGCTTAAGCCGGGATCCCGCATGGCCTCCTACCACCACCTAGACGAGCCCGCCCTGCAGGCGATCGCCGCTTACCTGTCGGAGTTGAAATGAGCTCGCCCGAAGAACGTGCCATCTTAGAAGGCGCGAGGCTGCCCAGCGGCCTGCCCCGGCCACCCGGGGAGTTCACCGAGCTCGAACGCGTCTGGCACCTGCCCAAGGGATGGCGCGCCCTCACCGCCGTCAACAACACATTCATCGGCCAGCTCTACATCGGCACGGCCATGCTGTTTCTCCTGCTGGCCGGCGTACTGGGCCTGCTCATGCGCGCGCAGCTGGCAGTGCCCGGCAACGACCTGCTTTCTGCCGGCACCTACAACCAGGTCTTCACCATGCACGGCACGGTGATGATGTTCCTGTTCGCTGTGCCCGTGGTCGAGGCGGTGGCCGTCTACCTGCTGCCCAACATGCTCGGCGCGCGCGATCTGCCCTTTCCCCGCCTCTCAGCCTATGCATATTGGGCCTATGCATTCGGCGGCCTGGCCTTCTTCTGCACGCTCTTCGTGGGCCTGGCACCCGATGGCGGCTGGTTCATGTACCCGCCCTACACCAGCCGCCAATGGTCGCCCGGACTCAACGCCGATTTCTGGCTCCTGGGCATCGGCTTCATCGAGATCTCAGCCATCGCGGGCGCCATCGAGCTCATCATCGGCATCCTGATGACACGCGCGCCGGGCATGACGCTGGGCCGCATGCCCATCTACGCCTGGGCCATGCTAGTGGTCGGCGTGATGATCGTGTTCGCCTTCCCGGCCATCATCGCCGGTACGGCCTTGCTCGAGATGGAAAGAGCGTTCGACTGGCCTTTCTTCATTGCCGAGAGGGGCGGCGATCCCTTGTTGTGGCAGCACCTGTTCTGGTTCTTCGGCCACCCGGAGGTCTACATCATCTTCCTGCCCGCCGCCGGCATGGTCTCGGCGATGGTGCCTGCGCTCACGGGAACGCCGCTGGTGGGGCACCGGGCCATCGTGGCGGCGCTGCTGGGCACGGCCTTTTTCAGCTTCGCACTGTGGAGCCACCACATGTTCACGGCAGGGCTAGGCACCCTGTCGATGAGCTTCGTCTCCGCCGCCAGCCTGGCCGTGGCGGTGCCCACGAGCATCCAGGTTTTCGCCTGGATCGGTACTTTGTGGCGCGGCCGTGTGCGCGCCGATACCCCCACGCTCTTCATCCTGGGCTTCCTGTTCACTTTCGTGATCGGTGGGCTGACCGGGGTAATGGTGGCGATCCTGCCCTTCGACTGGCAGGCACACGACTCCTACTTCATCGTCGCGCACTTGCATTACGTGTTGATCGGCGGAGTGCTGTTTCCCGTGTTCGCAGCGCTGTACTACTGGTTCCCGCTGATCAACGGACACCGGTTGTCGGAGGCCTGGGGCCGTTGGATCGCCGGGCTGGTGGTGGGGGGCTTCCAGCTCACCTTCTTCCCGATGCACTTTGCCGGGCTCATGGGGATGCCCAGGCGGGTCTACACCTACGACGCCGGATTGGGATGGGAATGGCCCAATATGCTGTCCTCACTCGGCTCGGCCGTGCTGGGCCTGGGCGTGGCCATGCTGACCATCGATGTGATCCGCACCTGGCGCAGGCCGCAGCAGCCTCACGGCAATCCCTGGCGCTCGCCTTCCCTGGAATGGCTGCCCGCCGGCAACTACAGCACGCGCAGCATTGCACAGGTGCAGTCACGCCATCCGTTGTGGGACCGCCCCTGTCTGCCCGAGGAAGTGGAGCAAGGCCGGCACTGGCTGCCGGGCACGGCCACCGGCTTGCGAGAAACCCTGGTGACCACGCCAAGGGCGGCTCGGCCCATGCACCTCCTCGTGCTGCCGCCTTTCAGTTGGCTGCCACTGGTGGCTGCCATCGGCACGGCCGCCTTCTTCCTGCTGCTGACCATCAAATGGGTCATCACCGCTTTTGCGTTCGGTGTGCTGGCGGTCGCGTGCGTGGTGGCCTGGCTTTGGGAAACGGACCGACTTCCAGGGGCGGCAGCGGTGGAGGTGGCCGACGGTGTCAGCTTGCCAGTTGGCAACGTGGGAGTACGGTCCCATTCCTGGTGGGGCACGGTGATCCTGCTGATGGTGGACATGACGGTGCTGGCATCCATGGCCTTTGCGCACATTCACGTGTCGATGGTGGCGGACATGTGCCCGCCGCCCGGTGCGGCCACGCCCTCCTGGCGGCAATTGCTTCTACCCTGCGGCGGCTTCCTACTCAGTGCAACGTTGCTGATGATCGCCGGCAGGGGCAGATCCAGGCAGGCGTTGAAGCGCTGGCGCACCCTGCCGGTGCTTGCAGCCACCGGGGCGGCGGCGACGGCGTACTGGTGGCTGTGGCAAGCATTTGGCGACGCGGGCCTGGTGCCCACGGCGCGGGCCTGGGACGCGACCGTTGCCGCGATGTTGAGCTACGTCGGCTTCCATGTGGCCGTGCTGTTGCTGTGCGGCCCCTATCTTTGCGCCCGCATCTGGACGGGCCACAGCACACCGCGCCAGCGCTCAACATTCGACAACACCACGCTGCTGTGGCTGGGCAGCGCCGCGCAGGGCGTGTTCGTGGCGCTTTCTCCACTCCTTGTCGCGGGGGTGATGTCGTGAAACGCGGTTCGCCCTTTTTCCGCGGATCATGGTTCGGCACCCTGCCGTTGTTCGTCTGGGCGGGACACTTCTGCCTTTGCTACGTCGCCGTCGCATTGGCCTGCGATCAGGGATGGGGCCGGCAGGTCTGGATGGGATTGTCGACGCTGCAATGGGGCTTGCTCATCCTGAGCGCAATGGCCGTCGGCGGGCTGGCATGGCTGACCGCGATGGCCTGCCGGGATGCCATGCAGTCCACGGGAGCGACGCTTGCCCAGGTTCGGCTTATGGCAAGCCTTTTGTCGCTGGTCGCCACGCTGTGGACGGCCGCACCGATCCTGTGGCTGCCGACATGTCACATCACTTGAAGCAACTCCCACCAAGGCGGTGGCATTGCCATGAACAGCACCCCGACCTCGACATACAAGACATCTGAAACAGCTGCCGCGGGGACGAGCCCCCCTGTGGTAGTGATCACCGGCGCATCGGCAGGCATCGGCAGGGCCACGGCCACGGAGTTCGCGCGGCACGGCTGGCGCGTGGCACTGTTGGCCCGCGGGAGAGACGGTCTGGAAGGCGCCCGCCGCGATGTGGAGAAGCTGGGCGCACAGGCATTGGTGATTCCCACCGATGTGGCACATGAGAATCAGGTCGAGGCAGCGGCCAACGCAGTGATGGCCTGCTGGGGCACCATCGACGTGTGGGTCAATGATGCCATGGCTACCATCTTTGCAGATGCGATGGACATTGCACCAGAGGATTTCCGGCGGGCCACGGAAGTTACTTACATGGGTGCGGTTTGGGGCACGCTGGCGGCGCTCAGGCGCATGAGGCCGCGCAACAGGGGCACCATCGTGCAAGTGGGGTCCGCACTCGCGTACAGATCCATTCCGATGCAGGCGCCCTACTGCGGCGCCAAAGCCGCACTGCGCGGATTCACCGACTCCTTGAGGTGCGAACTGGCTCACACGCACAGCCGGGTGCACCTCACGATGGTTCAGCTGTCAGCCTTCAACACGCCCCAGTTCGAATGGGGCCGCACGACCATGCCCAATCGTCCGCGACCGATGGGCAAGATCTTCCAGCCAGAGGTGGCGGCAAAGGCCATCTATTGGGCCGCTACCCACCGTCGCCGCGAAGTATGGGTCGGATGGCCGGCCGTGCAGGCCATCCTGGGGCACCGTCTGCTGGCCGGGTTTCTCGACCGTCGCCTTGGCCGACGTGCCGTGGAGGGGCAGCAAAGCGATGAGCCACTGCCTGTGGGCCGGCATGACAACCTGTGGCATCCAGTGCCAGGCGACAAGGGCGCCCATGGTCGATTTGACGGCGTTGCGGTGAACACGAGTGCCCAGTTCTGGCTCAGTACGCACCGTGTGGCCGTGAGCGGAGGGGCACTGGTCTTGGCCGCTGCTGTCATGCTGCTCACGCTGCGCTGGTAAGGTGGATCACGACGCCGATGGCTGTCGAAATCCTCTGCGCCTGTACTCAAAAAAAATCCCCTCACACCTATGTGAGGGGATCTTTTACTGTCTTGGAGCGGGAAAACAGACAAACACCTGAGCGCTAAGTCGTTGTTTCCCAATCACTTCCTTCCCTGTGGTGAGCAGCGAAGAACTTGATTATAGCCTTGTTTTTTGCCCTCGACAACAAAGTTCGTCCAAAGACTTCCATCAAGGTCCAGGAGCAGCTACCCGTCGCTCCGTGCGTACAACATGGCGGACTCGGCCCGGCTACACCATGGATATCACCACGCAGGCATCCAGCAGCACCTGGACAATGGAGGTATCAAAGTCTTGGCGATCTGCCTGACATCCGAAGAGGCTGGCTTCATTGATGGCTAGGAGCTGGCAGAAGCCCTCTACGCAGAGTTCAGTCGGCCTGCAGGCTCCAGGACTTCCCCCCCCTTGATCGAGCAGTGACTATGACCAATCAGCAAGTACCCCAGACAGCAGGGGTCTGGATCTTCAAAGAGCAAGACGCTGAAGGCGTGCCCACGGGCCGAACGGCCTCATTTGACGGCGTGGATCTACAGCCGCTGCGGTACTCGGACCTTGACGGGATGAAGCTCAATGGCCCTGTCAACATTCCACTGAACTGGTCCCATGCACGCATCGTCGAGAGCAGCATTCCGGAACTGTCGGTAGAGGCAGCCGCAAATCTTCGCACAACGCTGGAGAGCCAATACTCGAACAAGGCCATCGGCCTCGTTCGCGGCGGCTGGCTGCCATCCGGCCTGGCTTTGCGGTCGAACATGCTTGTCATGCCCGATCGCTGCACCATCAGCGAGCTTGCGTCACGCTACAAAGATGGACGGAAGGTCCGCGGCGGGGACGATTTTCTCGACCTCTTCCAAGACAAGCCCGTGCGGATCAATCCCGGCCTGTTCGCTCTGGAAGGCAACAAGCGGCAGATTCCCACGCCGCAAGAGGTCGAGGACCAATGGGCTGAAGCCTGCAGAAAAATCCGCTCGGCGCTTCCGCAAGCCCAACTCACCCCCGACTCGGCAGTCGCTGGCTTGACCGGACTCCTGGAGGAAATGCGCGAGAGCATGGAGCGCAAAGTCCAATTCTTGTGTCAGGTGGCCCCTGCACTGCAGTCGCCCATCAGCGCAGCCCGACGCCCCGAGATGTGGAACCAGGTTCTTGAAGCTGCCCAGCGCTGCGGCTTGCAGCGAAATACGCTGGCGGTGCTTGCTGCCCTGAGCATTGTCTGCGTTGAAAACGGCGCAGGCCCCGCCAAGCGTCTGGTCAAGCCTTCCGCACAGTATTCCGAACAGGACGCCTACAACGCGCTGGCCGATCTGAGGGCGCTGGAGCTGCTGATCAATTTCTTTGCTCTATTTCCGCAAGAGCAGATCATGCTGTGTACAGGGGACAAGAACCTCGCTTTGTTCTGGGCAGGAATGCGTGCTTCAGGGTTCGCTCTGCATGGCCCAGCTCCCGTCTCCTATACCTACAAACTTTCTCCCGTCGAAGCGCTCCTGCCTCACGTCACTGCCGATCTGCTAGACGCCTACTTGCAGGCATAGGCTGAGGATGCGAACCGCATCATCGACTCTATCAAGGAAAACGGCTAGCAGGTATCGGGCAAGCTGAGAAAGACCTACTCTCAGCTTAGCGCGGCCCAACGGGCAGAACATGTTGTGCAGGCCGTGCGCTCCACATTCGAAGAATAAGAAGCAGGGAACAGCGACGAATGACGGCCGGCGCGGTAATGCTTTATCGATATATCAGGATGTCGAAACAAGCATGACGTGTGCCGCTTCTTCTCCATTCAGATCGACGTTGATCCGTAAAAAGCTGGACCATGCGTCTTCTGAAACCGCCTGGATATCAGACCATATCGAATCAGTCTTGATGGGCTTGCCCGCCCCCGTGACGCTGGCACCGTGAGCGCCAATCGAGCGGGCTTCTTCCTCGTGGCTCGATGCGCCGGCAACCGGTCAATTCTTGCACAACAGACAAGAGAGGACCACCTGTGGCGAACGCCATGATCGCCTCCCCCATGTTCCTGAGAGTCGTCTCAGGCATGCGCCACAGGCCAATCAATACAATAGCCCTTGATGGGGCAGAAAAGGAGCCGGTGATGTAGCGCTTCCGAAAGGAGACGAGACCATGCACAAGGAACCTCCATTATCAAAGGTGTTCTATCGCCCCATCGAAGCTGCCATACGGTGGGCCGGGCTGTTGCGGTTCAAGACGATGATCCTCGCATCGATCACATCGCCGCTGCGCCTGCCACAGACACTGGACTGCCCGCGATGGAATGAGTGTCGGCTGTATTCGGAACGCATCTACGACGGCATCCTCCACGCTGAGCTTCCTTACGGCAAGAACGGGATCACGCTCAACGACCCAGCGCTGGTGAGTTCGCCGGACCTGACCATCCGCCATGTCGATCTCAAGCGCTGGATGCGCGCCCACTATCCTGAGCATCGCCCCGCCTTTCTCTTCAGCCGTGGCGAGCGCATGGCCCACCCGTTCATCTCCATACAAACAGGAGAGGCGCTCCTCTTGGAGCGAATGGCTCTCAAAGCAGCGTTGGACCATACCCAGCATCAGATGCACGAACTGCGAGAGCAGCACGAAACCCTGCTGAAGCAATCAACCGTGCTGCTGGCTTCCAATCAGCGCGCAATCAGCCACCGGGCAGAGACCACGTACCTGAACATCATCGGCGCGATGCTGGCGCTGATGCTCGGCCAGTCTCCTGCGGGTGTGCCTTACTCCAGATTCAGAACGCAGGAGGCCATCGTCTCTGCAATGCTTGCCAACTGCGGTGGCGCCGTGGGCATCACGGAGCGAACCTTGAATGGCAAGTTCGCCAACGCTAGGAAGAACGTCCGTAGCGCATCCGAGTGAAATCTTCCAGCTTGTATGTGCAATCCAGGAGATTGCATATGCAATGTCTTTTGGCATCCATGTCTATTGAATAGAGATCACGCCAACAAACGCCACTGAGCGTTCAGGAGTGACCGCCATGTCGCAATCCCCCGTACTGCCGCCGAGCGAGCGTCGCATTCTGCGCCTGGATGAAGTCGAAGCGAAGTCCGGCTTCAAGCGCGCCCACATCTACAACCTGATGAAAAAGCGCCAGTTCCCGCAGGCGCTTCGCCTGGGCGTGCGCGCCGTGGGCTGGGACTCTATCGAGATCGACCAGTGGATCGCCGAGCGCGTCAACAGCCGGACCTGATCCGTTCTCGCGCGGATTTCCCATCCTCACACGGAGAGCGCCATGCAGGTCGTATCCATCATTTCAACGAAAGGCGGCGTCGGCAAGACGACCACGGCCGCCAACCTGGGCGGGCTCGCCGCGGACGCGGGGCTGCGCGTGTTGCTGCTCGATCTCGACGTGCAGCCCACCTTGTCCTCGTACTACGAGCTGACCCACCGCGCGCCTGGTGGCATCTACGAGTTGCTGGCCTTCAACGAGCGCGACCTCGGCCAGCTCGTGTCCCGCACCATCGTGGCGGGCCTAGACCTGGTGATCTCCAACGACCACCGGGGCGAGTTGAACACCATGCTGCTACACGCACCGGATGGACGCCTGCGGCTGCGGCATCTGCTGCCGGTGCTGGCTCCGCTCTATGACCTGGTGCTGATCGACACCCAGGGCGCGCGCTCGGTGCTGCTGGAGATGGCGGTGCTGGCTTCCGGCCTCGCGCTGTCGCCCGTGACGCCTGAGATCCTTGCGGCCCGAGAGCTTCGGCGCGGCACCATGCAGTTACTCGAAGACATTGCGCCGTACCGGCACCTGGGCATCGANNCGCTGCACCTGCTCATCAACCGTGTCCATCCAGTGTCCGCGAACGCCCGGCTGATCCAGCAAGCCCTGCGCGATCTGTTCCAGGACCACGCCGGCATCCGCGTGCTGGCCACCGACGTGCCGGCCATCGAGGCCTACCCGCGCGCCGCGACGCGCGGCATGCCGGTGCATCGGGTCGAACACCGCCAGCCGCCGGGCAGAGTCGCCTCTGCCGCGCTCGACACCATGCGCGGCCTCGCGGGCGAACTGTTCCCGCAGTGGCACCACCGATTTGCCGCGGTGTCGGGCCGTCCGCCCCACCCAATTGGGCCACTCCCTCTTGATACTGGGAGGCCCCATGGCGAACGCACATGAACTGGCCCGGGGCCACAAGCGGCTGCGCGCCCTGATCGAGTTCGCCGTGGGCGAAGGCTGGCACGTCAAGCGTACGCCGGGCGGACACCTCAAATTCACCAAGGCCGGCTGCGCTGCGATTTACACCAGCTCGACAGCCAGCGACCACCGGGCGGCGCTGAACGCCCGTGCCCAAATCCGCCGTGCAGAACGCGAAGCCATGGCATCCAACGCCTGCGGAGGCCGCCATGGCTGACATGACCTCCCAGGACATGGCCGGCAAGCTGCTCGCTGCCGGGTTCGAGCGCAGCGGCCCCACTGCCACTGCCTTGAGCGATCCAATCGCCGACACACCGATGGTCGTGACGCTGGACCAGCTGCGCCCCTACGACCACGACCCACGCAAGAAGCGCAACCCGGCTTACGACGAGATCAAGGCATCCATCCGCGAACGTGGCCTGGATGCGGCACCGGCCATCACCCGCCGTCCCGGCGAGGACTACTACATCATCCGCAACGGCGGCAACACGCGGCTAGCGATCCTGCGCGAACTGTGGTCGGAGACCAAGGACGAGCAGTTCTTTCGCATAGCGTGCCTGTTCCGGCCGTGGCCCCGCCGCGGTGAAGTGGTCATGCTGACCGGCCACCTGGCCGAGAACGAACTGCGCGGCGGCCTCACCTTCATCGAGCGCGCCCTCGGCGTCGAGAAGGCGCGCGAGTTCTACGAGCAGGAAAGCAGCACCGCCTTGAGCCAGTCCGAACTGGCCCGCCGCCTCGCGGCCGATGGCTTCCCCGTTCAGCAGTCGCACATCAGCCGCATGAATGACGCGGTGCGCTACCTACTGCCCGCGATCCCCACCTTGCTCTATGGGGGCCTCGGCCGCCACCAGGTGGAGCGCCTGTCGGTCACGCGCAAAGCCTGCATGTTCGCCTGGGAGCGCTACGCCAAGGGCCGCACCCTGGTACAGGACTTCGACGACTTCTTTCAGGAGGTGCTGTCGCAGTTCGACACGCAGGCCGACGAGTTCGCTCCGCAGCGCGTGCAGGATGAGCTGATCGGCCAGATGTCCGAACTGCTGAGCATCGACTATGACGTACTGGCCCTCGATCTCACCGAATCGGAGAGTCGCCATCGCGCCCTGGTCAGCGATCCCACCCCGCCATCGGCGCCGCCTGCACTGCCCGAGCCTGAAACCATTGCACGTCCCCCAACCGCACCGACGCCATCCACCGCGGCGCCAGCGACTGCCGTCCAGCCACGCGAGGACGATTCGGATTCGGGCGAGTCGTCTGCAGGAAGCCCGGCATTTGGTGATCGACTGCAAGGGCACGTCGTGTCGCCGGCGCCAACGACCGAGCGGCTCCAGTCCATTCAGCGGATGGTCGCCGATGAGCTGGGGGATGCGCTGCCTGATTTCTCGGCGAATGTCTTGCAGTCCATCCCCGTCCAGGCGGGCGGGCTCTATCCGATTTCCGACATCTGGCATATCGACCCTGGCCTCGACACGCCCGACCGTCTGCGCATCCACATCGCCCAGTTCGCGCGCGAGATCGCGGGCGAGGCCGGTGTGGGCGACTGCATCGAGGACCGCACCGACGGCGTGGGCTTCGTATGCCATGCCCAAGACCGGACGCCATCGCCGCAGGGCCGCGCGGTGTTTGCGCTGCTGGCGTGTCTGGCCGGCGAGGTCTTCCCCGAGGCAGGTGTGGACGGCGGGCAGTTGGCCGCCGAGCTGCCGGCGCTGCTCCATGGCCAGGGCAATCCGGCTCAGCGCCTGAGCGATACCGCACTGGTCAAGCTGTTCCGATTGCTCCGCCTGGCGCGGCGCCTGCTGGATCTGGAATCCGGCGCCGCAGCCCCAGGGACGTGAGCGAAGGAGACCCGCATGTCCGCACCCCACCCGCTCAATCAAGCCGTGATCGCCCAGGCGCTCTATGACCTGCGCAACGGGCAACTGCGCCGCTGCAAGGCCATGGGCTTCAGCGAGACCGAACTGGATGCGCTCAAGCACCCCGCCATGGTGAGCGTGCTGGCCAACGCCAATGTCTCGTGGTGCTCCGTCACGGTAAATGGTGAGGTGCTGCGGCGTTTGCTGGCGCAGGCCCAGGATGTGGAAAAAGAGATCGCCACCGTCGATCGCATGCTGCGCCTGGGCGCCAGCACCGAGATGGTCAGCCGCTTCTACGGCCTGACCCACCAGGAAGTCGCCCTGCGCCGTGAGGTGCTGGGCCTGCCCAAGCGCAAGGGTCGCCATCCCGTTCTGGACGAAACCCAGGACACGGAGCTGTGGCGGCGCTGGAAAGCCATCACCAGCAGCAAAAACGTCGATCTGGAGGATGAGACCTCAATCCTCGACGCGACCATGGATCTTGCCGAAGGCATGGATTTGCCACTGTCGGTGGTCTGGGCCGCGATCAATTCGTGGGTCGATCAAGGATTGGCCTGAGCCATGGCCATGGACGACACCGCACCACGCCGTGGCCCCGTCGCACTCGCGGACCTGTTCGACGCGGCGCTGAAAGACCTTGCGCCCAGGCCCAGCCCGCCCACGCCCACCCCCACGCGCATGCCTATACCTGCGCCGTCACCTGCAACGCCAGCAGCGTCCGGCGATGCGTTCCTCTTCAGTGGCAACCGGCATGAGACCGTGCCGCGGCGACTGTTCCTCGATCGCCGGCTGACGCCGCTGGAGCGCAACGCCTGGCAGGTGTTCCGGCTAATGCTCAACGACGACGGCGTGACGGCATTCCCGACCTATGAGCAGTTACGGCCCTGGCTAGCCTCGATGCCCTGCGCCGGCCAAGCCTCGCATGAAACCGTGGCCCGGGCGCTGACGCTACTGCGCCTGACCCGCTGGCTGAGCCTGGTACGGCGCCGCCGCGACGCCAAGACCGGCCGCATCCTCGGCAACCTCTATGTCTTGCACGACGAGCCGCTGACGCCCTTTGAAGCGATGCAGCTCGACCCGGACTACCTGCAGCTCGTCAGCCAGGCGCTGGGCCATTCCGCCAAGGCCGTGCAGGTCGTGGGCTTGCACACCCTCCGGGAAATTGGTGAAGACCCCTTGCTGGCCGGGCGCACCCTGCCGTCCAGGCTGCAAGTCCTGGCCGAACGCCTTGCCAGCCGGGGCATCGGGGCGCCCGAAAGTTATTCACAGGAGGGTGCCACTCACGATTCCGAAGATGGTGATTCAAGCTTTCTTCGGAATCGTGATGACCCCACTTCGGATTCCGAAGCAGGGTCGAAACCCGCGCCAGACGGCTCTCTTCGGAATCCGAAACAGGCCCGTACAGTACGTAGTAGTCGTATGAATGAAGTACGTACTACCGCGCAGGCGCGCGCGCTGGGCGATCTGCAATGGCCCAAGCGGTTCACGGATCTGAAGTCAGAGCAACAGACAGGTGCCAAGGTGGCGTTGCAGCAGGTCGATGCTTCGCTGAGGCAGGCCGTGTTGGACGAATGGGCCGCACGGTGCGCCAACCACGGCATTCGCAATCCAGCGGGATACCTGTTCGGCATCATCCAGCGGGCCATTCGTGGCGAATTCAATGCATGGGCCAAGTCCGACCCTGCGTCGGCGCTGAAGCCCGCAACCAGTGCGGGGCCATCAAGGCCGCCGGCCCCACCCACGCCACCACCGGGTAAACCAGTGCCGCCCGAGGTTGCCCGCCAGCACATTGCCAGACTGCGCGAGTTGTTTCGCAAGCCATAGAACAGAGATTATCCCCAGGGGATAGCGCCAAGGAAGGCCAGCAACGTCTGCAACAATGCTATTTCAATAGGCTGAAAGCTGTGAAACGCAGCCCATAGCTATGTCGCAAATCCGTATTGCGAGCATCAAGAGGGGAGGAAAAATCGTGGTGGATTTGCTGCCGGTATTCATCAAGGCGTCCAAGACGATCCAGCAACTGATGAAGCAGTGGTTCTCTGGCTATCCCGCCGGGATGCCGTGGACCATCGTTTCGGACTATTGCATCGGAGATGAAGGCAAGAAGAACGACGTCTTCTCCTTCGTGGTCATCGCCAATCACGACACTACGGACAACATCTCTGCATACCTCTCGGCTGCAGCCCCCAATGACATCAAGAATGTCAGGCAGATTCCACTAGGACTGAAGCAGTATCTGACCTGCCCGAAGCCGATCACGTTCAGCGTGTCCTTCGTCATTGACCGAGATGCAGCTCTTTTGCGCGACTACCTAAAGGTAGAGCACATGGCCAGCTTTATTCCGGACGCCTGCGAGTTGATCGAGACCTTCCGGAGAAACTCGCCTCCCAGCGCATCCTTGGACCCGGCTTACTTCGATGAAGTCCTGCAGCGGCTCCGAACCTTTGAGAAGGATCTGGCCCGCAAGCAGGTGAATGCCAAGCTGTCTCGACAGATTCATCTGGCATCTGGATTCGCGGCAACGATGTTCTATCTCGTGACGCAGGCCACGGGTGCTGGCTACCTTCGCTGGATCTCCGACAGGGATAAATTGATAGAGCACAACGAGACCGTGGTCTACGACCTGGCTTACCTCTACTTCATGCTCATGTCGTCGAGCCTGCCCGACCTGGAGCACACGGCCGAGGGACTCCTGATACTCGATTTGCCCAAAACCATGTTCGAGCTTCCGAATCCAACGGGAAAGCACAGGTTTGATCCGTTGATCCGCTTGCCGGACTACCTGGCCGGGGCTTTGGCCGATATCGGTTCGGACATGTCCTACTCGAAGGAAAAATTCGGCGAGATGCTTCACGACGTTTTCATCAACTCGTCGAACAACTGGGTCATACAGCTCAGCTCCGACGGCGAAAAGATCACGGCTCGTTCTGTGCGGTTCCGCGCTTGACGCAAGCCTTGTAGGCCTTCATAGCGCTCAGTGGAGCTATCCCCAGGGGATAGACATGCAACTGCATGTAAGTGAGCCGAATCCCCTGGCGCTTCGCGAACTGCTCATCGCTACGACAACCGGGGACTGGTTGATTTCGGTTTGTTGACTGACTGCCTTCCGCTGCGTGCCGATCCTGACGGCTCTTTTCCCACAGCGAGCGGACACCATGGCAACTACCAACGACCCCCTGCAACTGAATCTCGGCTCCTTGCGCAGCGCGATGTCGCTGACGCTGCATACCCACCACGCTTCCCGCATCTGGCACGGACGTGCCGCCGCCGAAGGGCGACCGGGCATCGTCGGCCTGAACGGCTACATCTCTGTGATGAACAAGATGAAGCGCGGCTCGGAGCAGGACGACCCGTATTCGGACTGGTGGATGCTGCGCATCGAAGACAAGCTCGACCAGACCAGGACCACACTGCAATCGCTGCGCGAGCAGGTGGACCAGGCACTGGCCGGTGTGCCCGCCGCTCTCAGCTTGGGCGAGAACCTGAACGTGCAGCCCGTCAAGCTGCCGCTGTTCGTCAATGCCCAACTCGGCTTTGCCGCCGTGTATTTGCTGGCCGACTACGACGACATCGCCCGCAAGCTGATCCTCGCGCACCACACCGCCCTCATCGACCGCAGCACACTGGAGCGCTGGCTCAACGAGGGCGCGCACGCACTTCGCAGCCTGTTCTCACTGGCCCAGCAGTACCGATACTCGGGCTGCACTCGCGACGACTTCGCCTCGAAGAACGCTGCTGCGCGGGCGGCGCTGGAGAAGTTCGGCGAACTGCCACAGCAAGTCGTGGAAGGCACGCGCCGCTCGAAGTTCGCGCCGCCCATCATGCGCCGTGGCCTGCAGCAGCGTGGCGATGATCCTGCCACAGCGGCTCCTTCCAGCATCCCCAGCGACGAGAACATCGTTGCCGGGACACCGGAGTCCGAAGCACCTGAAGGCGCCGGAGACGAGGACGCGCAGGCATGAGCGATCTGAATCAGGACACCCGCTACTTCCGCGCTCTGGAACAGGCAGCCTTCATGCGGCTGGAACACGCGGCCTCTCTAAAAGGCCTTTTAAAGCCTTTTAAAGGTAAGGGGCCTCTGGAGGATTGGGCCAGCCAGTGCTTCGCCATGCGCGACGAATTCATCGCCTTGTCGCAGCGGCAGGTGTTGTCCCAGGCGAACGGGCACCCCTTCCACCTGTTGCCCATCGAGCTGGCCCAGCAGACCACTGGCGCAGGCACCGCCTTTCTTCGCTGGCGCAGACACGACCGCTCGGCCATGGGCGTGGCGCTGTGGCAGGAGCTGATGGCGAGCACCAGCATGCCGGTCAACCTGCTGGCCGACCTGCACGCGATCGAGCTGCAGCGCATCACGCTGAACATGCAGATCAGCCTGTTGCACACCTTGGGCAGGCAGGCACAGGAATGCGCCAGCAAGGCTGCGGAGGCGGAAGAGGTCTACCTACGCAGGCTCAAGTCCATCCCAACCGCAATGCGCGATCGGTGATCGCGTCGGGTACCTCCGCGCCCGGCGCCGACCAGGCGCGGGTATTTCAACCACCACGGAGATTGCACTATGAGCACACACTTCATCGGCGAAGGCAACATCGGTTCACCCCCCGAGTACCGGGAGTTCCCCAACGGCAACGAAGAACCCAGCCGCCTGCTTCGCCTGAACGTCTATTTCGACAACCCCATTCCCAAGAAGGATGGCACCTTCGAGGATCGCGGCGGCTTCTGGGCGCCGGTGGAAATCTGGCACCGCGACGCCGCGCACTGGAAGGACCTCTACCAGAAGGGCATGCGCGTACTGGTCATCGGCCGCATGGAGCGCGAGCCCTGGACGGACAACGAGGATCAGCCGCGCGAGACCTGGCAGGTCAACGCGCGCAGCGTCGGCATTCTGCCGTTCCGCATCGAGTCCGTGACCCTCAGCCCCAGGTCGAAGGAGGCTGTGCAGGAGGAGGAGTCGAAGCCCCAGGCCGCCCAGGAGCCGGCTGCGCCGAAGGAGGCGAAGCGGAGGAAGTGACCCAACATGGGGGGCGAAGCTCTTAGCTTCCCTCCTGCTTACGCAAGATTTCCCCAGGGGATAGCTCTATCAACGTCCACGGAAGCCCAGTCGATCGGCGGCTACACGACGAAGCTCGTTCCGATCAAACTGCCGACCTTGACGGCATACTGAAGGCTGGTTCTTCCTTGAGTAGCTCAAATGATCAGTATCAGGACCCGGTATTCCCTTGCTCAGTTTCTGGCGCAACAGGAAGTCGCCGTATCAATCACGCTGTTGGCCAAGTACGGCGTCCAGCATCTGTCCTTGTCGCATGCCAACTTGCAGATGAGTCTGAACCACACCATCGGCGACCAGGACGACAGGACTTTATTGCTCGTACTACAGGAGATCGTTGCAACGATCGGAAGTCTTCGCAAGAATGTTTCGCCTAAGCACGTATTCGATGAGCGCTTGCATGACCTCTCGCAGTGCCTGTTGCTGGATGGGTATATGGTCCACGACAAGAAACTGCTGCAAGCCGATCCATCCATCGCCGATGCGGCCCCCATGGAGGATGATCTCGTGCGAGCCCTCCGTCAATCGGCTCCGCCGCAGTATGAGGCCATCATCGACAAGATCAATGATTCGGCTGAAGCTTTCCGTGCCAGTCCTCCGGACTACAACGCAGCTTTAACGAATGCGCGGGTCGCTCTCGAAACCCTGGCTGTGGATGTCGCCGCTGGCGTGGCACAGCAGCATCCAGGTGTCGCCACATACAACCCGACAAGCTGGGGCTCGGTGATTGCATTTCTACGCCAGTGTGGCGAAATCACGGTCGAAGAGGAGAAAGGCTTGGCCGGGGTCTTTGGATTCCTCAGCCCTGGCGCTCACCGCCCCATCGGCATTCCGCAAGAGCAAATGGCTCGGCTGGGACGCTCCTTCGCCTTGAACATGTGCTGGTTCCTTTTGCACAACCGGCTTGCTCGCAGTGGCAACTGACCCTTCGCTAGAGTTTCTCAAGCCGATCTTAGCGTCCAGGTCCCAACACCGGTTCAAAAAGGTCGGCTCACATTCATATTCTTTGCTGCCGTGCCCAGCGCTGCCCGACATGCTGTCCATGATGAATTTCATTCGGATGGGACAGCATGCGGCTATTTCTGTGCGAGAAGCCCTCCCAGGGCAAAGACATTGGTCGAATCCTCGGCGCGACGCAGCGCGATGAAGGCTGTCTCAGCGGCTCCGGCGTCACTGTTACCTGGTGCATCGGCCATCTCGT
>DDJC01000034.1 GCA_002339015.1 Burkholderiales bacterium UBA1834 | reverse complement strand
CCGCCAGGCCAACCAGCTGGCCTCGGGCGCCGCCACGGCCGCGCAGCGCGGCGGCGAGATCGTCTCGCAGGTGGTGGCCAACATGGCCGAGATCGATGGCGCCAGCCGCAAGATCAACGAGATCATCACCGTGATCGACGGCATCGCATTCCAGACCAACATCCTGGCCCTGAACGCTGCGGTGGAAGCCGCCCGTGCGGGTGAGCAAGGTCGCGGCTTCGCGGTGGTGGCGGGCGAGGTGCGCTCGCTGGCCCAGCGCAGCGCCAATGCCGCCAAGGAAATCAAGACGCTGATCAGCGCCTCCAGCGAGAAGGTCGAATCCGGCTCGAAGCTGGTGCAGGACGCCGGCGTGTCGATGAACGAGATCATGAGCAGCGTGCAGCGCGTCTCCGACATCATCGGCGAGATCAGCGCAGCCTCGAGCGAGCAAAGCCAGGGCATCGGCCAGGTCAACAACTCGGTCAACGAGCTGGACCAGATGACGCAGCAGAACGCCGCGCTGGTGGAAGAATCCGCAGCCGCCGCCGAGAGCCTGCGTGAGCAGGCCGGCAAGCTCGCCAACGCCGTGGCCGCCTTCAAGCTGGGCCATGCCCGCATGGTGGCGCAGGCCGAGGCCCGTGGCCATGCCAACGAGGTGATCGCCCGCGTCCAGGCCAGCAGCGCCCGCCCGCCCGCAGAGCCTTCCCTGGCCGCCAGGCCCTTGCCCACGCAGGCGCCTGCCCAGGGCCCCAAGGCCATCGCGCCAGCGGCCAAGCCGGCAGCACCGCAATTGCCCCCGGCGGCCGCGCCCCGCAAGGGCCCGCCCGCGGCCTCGGCTCCGCCGAAGGACGACGACTGGGAAACCTTCTGAGCACCGCGGCGGGCGCGCCTCGCAACTCGGGTTAGGCTTCGGGGCATCGGCTTCACCGCCATGCCCCGAAACTTCTTGTGCGGCCCGCGCCCTGCGCCACGGCCGGGCCCCATGCTGAACTTCGCCGCCAACCTGTCTTGGCTCTACACCGAGCTGCCCTTCCTGGACCGCTTCGAGGCCGCTGCGCGTGATGGCTTCACCGGCGTGGAATGCCTGTTCCCGCACGAGCACCCCATGGCCGAGATCCAGGCCCGCCTGCAAGGTCTGGGCTTGCAGCTGGTGCTGTTCAACGCCGCCCCGGGTGATTGGGCGGGCGGCGAGCGCGGTCTGGCCAGCCTGGAGGGGCGCGAGGCCGACTTCCAACGCAGCATCCACGCGGCCCTGGACCTGGCCGCTGCCTTGCGCTACCCCCACGTGCACGTGATGGCCGGCCTGCTGCCCTCTCGCCATGCCGATGACGCCCGCCAGCGTCAGGCCGCGTGGTCACGCTACGAGCACCGCCTGACCTGGACCGCCGCGCAAGCCCAGGCCGTCGGCCTCACTGTGTTGATCGAGCCCATCAACACGCGTGACATGCCCGGCTACCTGCTGAACGATCAGGCCAGCGCGCACGGCCTGGTCGAACGCATCGGCTCGCCGCACCTGAAGGTGCAGATGGATCTGTACCACTGCCAGATCATGGAAGGCGACATCACCACACGCCTGCGCCGCTGGCTGCCCACGGGTCAGGTCGGCCACCTGCAGATCGCGGCCGTGCCCGACCGGGGCGAGCCGGATCGGGGTGAGCTGAATTACGACCACGTATTCAGCGAGTTGCAAGCCCTGAACTGGCCAGGCTGGATCGGCTGTGAATACAAGCCCAGGCAGGCGGGCGCTGGCGGCACCAGTGCGGGCCTGGGCTGGCTGTGCGCGCTGCGCTGACACGCCGCACCACCGGTTTGCGGGATACTGCGGGCCGCGTCCCACGACAAACGCCTTTGCCATGACGACCCACGCACCGCCCTCTCCTTCACTGCCCGCCACCGCCACCACGCGCGATGGCCTCGCCCTGGCCTTGACGCACTGGCCCCTGGCGGCAGGGGGCGCACCCCAGGGTGTCGTCTGCCTGGTACACGGCCTGGGCGAGCACGCCGGCCGCTATGCCCACGTGGCGCGCTTCCTGAACGAGGCCGGTTGGGCCGTGGTGGCCTATGACCACCGTGGCCACGGCCGCTCCCCGGGCCCGCGCGGCGGCCTGGCCCAGGACGACGATCTGCTGCACGATCTGGCGGCCGTGATCGACACCCTGCGCGGCACCTACCCGAGCCAGCGGCTGCTCGTGCTGGGCCACAGCATGGGGGGCGTGACCGTGGCGCGGTTCGTGTCCGCCTGGGCGCAGCCCGCCGAAGACGCGCCGTGGCGCCGCCCCGTGGACCTGTGCGTGCTGTCATCGCCCGCGCTGGACATCGGCCTGAGCGGCCTGCAAAAAGGCATGCTGGGCAGCCTGGGACGGCTCACACCCGACCTGGCCGTGGGCAACGGACTCAAGCCCGAATGGGTGTGCTCCGACCCGGCCGTGGTCAAGCGCTATGTGGAGGATCCGCTGGTGCACGACCGCATCACCGCCCGCCTGACACGCTTCCTGCTCGAAGGCGGCGAGACCGTGCATGCACGCGCCTCCGGTTGGGCCGTGCCCACCCTGTTGATCTACGCAGGCAGCGACCGCTGCGTACGGCCCGCCGGCAGTGAGCGCTTCAGCGCCGCCGCGCCGCGCAGCCTGGTCACCACCAAGGCTTATCCGCACATGGCCCACGAAATCTTCAACGAGCCCGACCAGGCCACCGTGCTGAAGGACCTGGGCGACTGGCTCGCGGCGCACTGAACCACTGCGCCCGCCGCATCACCTCTCTCACCGCATCCGGAAGTCACCCCACCATGGCGCTCAAAGCCACCATCTACAAGGCCCAGATCCAGCTGGCCGACATGGACCGCCACGTCTACGCCGACCCGCAGCTCACCATTGCGCGCCACCCTTCGGAGACCGACGAACGCATGATGATCCGCGTGCTGGCCCTGGCCATGGGCTGGCCGGCCGACACCTCCGAAGGCACGCTGGAGCTGGCCAAGGACATGTGGGAGCCCGACGAGCCTGCGATGTGGCACAAGAACTTCTCGGACGACATCCTGCACTGGGTGGAGGTGGGCCAGCCGGATGACAAGCGCCTGATGAAGGCCTGCGGCCGTGCCGGCAGGGTCAGCGCATGGGCCTTCCAGAGCAGCACCAACGTCTGGTGGAGCAACATCGCCGGCAAGCTCACGCGCGCCGACAAGCTCACGGTGTGGCAGGTGCCCACCGAGCAGAGTCAGGAGCTGGCCAGGCTGGCCCAGCGCAGCATGGTGCTGCAGGTCACGGTGCAGGACGGCACCGTGTGGGTGGGCGATGGCGAGCGCTCGGTGGAAATCGTGCCTGTCAAACTGATGGGGCCGGCGTGACCGGGATGTGGGCCGTCCGTGCCAGCAGGGCTTCGGGCGGCAGCACCACGGGCTCGATGGGCAGGGCCGCCAGGCGCCTGGCCTTCGCGGCACTCATGCCCAGGCCCAGCAGGATGTGCTGCACGACCTCGTCCGGGTAGTCGGGCGCCAGGCCCTCGTGGGTCGAGAGGGTGAAGATGGCGGCCTGCGTGGTGCCGACCACGAGGTCAATGCCCACCAGCGGGTTGGCGATCGAAAACCGCCCCGCCTCGATGCCCCCGATCAGGTCGCGCGGCATGTAGACCATGGCCAGGCTGCCCTGCATCATCGCGGCCAGACCCACCCTGGAGATGAAGCGCGCCAGGTGCCGGTAGCGTTGTGTGACGTACAGCACCATCCGCAAGGCACACGCCAGGCGCTCGGCCGGGTCGGACCGCTCGGCGAGGACGATCTCGACCTGGCCGAAGACCTCGTTGCTGGTGACCTGCAGCACCGCCACGAGCAGTTCCTCGTTGGTCTTGAAATAGTTGTAGAAGCTGCCGCGTGACACGCCTGCTGCCTCGATGACGTCCTCGATGACGGAGGCCTCCACCCCCTTGGTCGCGAAGACATGCAGCGCGCTCTCGATGAGGCGCATGCGCATGCGTTCGCGCTTCTCGGCGGCCACGCGTGAACGATGGTCCTGGGTGGTCATGGGGCAATGGGCGATGAGCAAGGGACGATGAGCAAGGGGCCGGTCGATTATCACTTCAGGCCCAAGGCCTTCCTGTACTTCGGCACCAGCATGTGCCGCGACTTCACCAAGCTCACGAACCACCCCCACGTCACCAGACCGACGCCCTGGAGGTAAAGAACACCGGCCTTGCTGCCAAGCGTCACGGCCATGGAGGGATTGTTCGTCTGCGGGCGGTAGGGCCTGCCGGGGCCCGCCGCCGGGTCTTTCAAGGCCTTGAGAATGTTCGCGCAGGCCGTGTCCACCTGGCCGGCGATGTGCCAGGCCATCTTGTTCTCATCCACGTCGTTGATGTCACCCAGCGCATACAACCCGGGGTGGCCAGCCACCGTGAGTTCGGGCGTGACGCTGATCCGGCCGCGTTCGTTCAAGACCGACGAGAAATGCCGGCGCATGTAGCCGGTGCCGGGGCGCCCGCCCGTGCACCAGACCATCAGGTCATAAGGAATGCGGCGCCCACCCGAGGTGACGGCGGTGCCCGCACCCGCCAGGGGGTCGCCCGGATCGCTGCCGCCTTCCGCCAAGGTCTGGTCGAGGAGGATCTCCACGCCTCGGCTGACGAGGAATCGGCTGACATGCCGGGCGGCCTCCGGTGTGGTGCCCGCCAGGATGCGGGGGCCTGCCTCGACCAGGGTGATCTTCCTGCCTGGGGCTGATTCCAGGATCTCTCCGGCCAGCTCCACGCCAATGGGGCCGCCCCCCACGATCACGATGTTGCGCGACTGCGCCACGCGCTGTGCATAGCGCTCATAGAAACGCCGACGTGTGTCGCCCGTGCCGGCGGTGCCTCGCATCAGATCGTTGGCATATTGGCTGCCCGTGGCGAGAACGGTGATCTGTCCCCGCAGCGTCGTCTCCCTTCCGGACGACAAGGCCACCAGCCCGCCGGTGGGCGACAGTTCCGTCAGGCGGCCCTGGAGATGCCGCACCTTGGGCAGGGCTTCGGCAAAGGGCATGATGGCCCGCTCGGCGAACGCCGGCTGGACCAGGTTTCTGGGCGCGGCCATCGGCACCTCGAAATAGTCCAGCGGATCCACGAGGGTCACGGGCACCGCGTCGGACAGGCCCCTGGCGAGCAAGGCGCCTGCCACCCCTCCCCCGTAGATGAGCACGGTGGTCGCACTGTTGGGATCGGTCATGGCATGGGTCATGGCGTCGATGGTGGCGGACGATCAAAGGGCAGATGCCGACAGCCCCATCAGGGCCATCGAATCGCGCAGGATGGCCGGGGCCCGACTGGCATGCCCGTCGTGCAGCACGGTCTTGTCCGGGCGGATGGTGGCGATCCAGCCGGCCGGCACCACGGATGGGATCAGGGCGCCGGTGTAGTCCTCCAGTGTTTCGCCCGTGCGGTGGCCGCAGGGCACGATGGTCACGAAGCGCCCGCCCATGCGCCGCCAGGCCTGGGCGTCGGCCTCGGCCAGGTGCTTCTCGGGCGGGGTGCCGAAGCCGACCATGATCAGGGCGCTGCCGAGCAGGTCATCGCTCAGGCCCGGCGTGCCGCCCGTGGCCTCGCCGCGCAGCCAGACCTGGGGCAGTTGCGCGCCGTGCCGCAGCTTGTCGCCAAAGGACTTGCGCACGAAGCAGCCTTTCGAGAAGCAGTTGGCGGGCTTCATCTCGAGCTGCTCGAACTGGTCGCGCAGCTTGGGGATGCCGCTGAGCACCTTCATGACGCCATGCGTCATCAGCGCGACCCCCCGGTTGCTGGGCATCACCAGGCGGCCCATCAGCTTGGCCAGGCCGATCATGGCCTTGACGTGCGGCTGGCGCTCCAGCGTGTAGGTCTCCAGCAGCCGAGGGCCGGCGTGGCCCTTGACGACCCAGGCCAGCTTCCAGCCCAGGTTGGCCACGTCGCGCAGGCCGGCCACCAAGCCCTGCCCCACGAAGGGCGGGGTGATGTGCGCGGCATCGCCCACCAGGAAGGCCCGCCCCGACTGGAAGGCCTTGGCGACGCGGGCATGAAAGCGGTACACGGCCACGCGCTCGATCTCGACCTCCATGCCGTTCGTCCAGGGTTCGAGCAGCTTGCGGACGGTTTCCGGCTTCTCCATCTGCTCGCGCGTTTCGCCCGGCTGGAGCTTGAACTCCCAGCGCTGGCGTCCGCCCGGCGCCACCATGTGCGGCGTGGGCCGCTTGGGATCACAGATGAACTCGACATGGTCGATGGGCAGCGGCACGTGCTTGGCATCGACCACCAGCCAGTCTTCGGGGTAGCTGGTGCCGTGGAAATCCTGCCCCAGGATGCGGCGCACGAGGGAGTTCGCGCCATCGGCGCCGACGATGTAGCGCGCGCGGAGGGTTCGACGCTGGCCCGCCGCGTCTGTCACGGTGGCGAAGACGTGCCCGTCGCGTTCCTCGAAGGTTTCGAGGCTGACGCCCAGGTCCACGCGCACTGAAGGATAGGCCTGCAGCTTCTGGCGCAGCACGGCTTCGAGCTGCGGCTGGAAGAAGGTGACCAGCTTGGGCAGGCAGTCGATGACACCGGCCGTGACGGCACGGCTGTACATGCCGAACGAGGGCGAGTGCATGCGCACCTCGGGGATGGCGACGGTGTCGATGTCCTGCAGGCCGACGCCGCACATCTGCAGCACGCGCAGGGCCTCGTTGTCCAGGGCGATGGCGCGTGGGGCCTGGAAGATCTCCGTGGCCCGGTCGATGACCTGGACCTGGACGCCGAACTGCCCGAGCAGGTTGGCCAGGGCCGCACCCACGGGCCCCAGGCCCACCAGGAGAACATCGCAATCTGTCTGAAGGTCGGGCATGGCTCAACTAACTTGCACTTGGCTGTAAGGGACGAGAACGGTGCGGCGGCTGCTGCCGCGTTCGACGGCATCGAAGGCTTGCCTGGCCTGCGCGAAGGGCGCGACCAGGCCCACTTCCAGGCGCAGCTGGCCCGTGGCCAGCGCTCGGACGAGCTGGTCCATGTCGCCGGGCTGGGGCCGGTAGACCACCCAGGCGTAACGGGCGCCCGGGGCGTTGCGCCGCGCCGCGCGGCGCATGGCGATGAAGGCACGGGCCGCGCGCCACCCGCCGCGCAGCAGGCCGGATTGGTCGATGTCCGCCAGCAGCGGGTGCACCGTGGTGGCATGGCCCAGGGCGTCGGGCGCCAGGCGCGCCACCAGCGCGGCGTCGTCGCGCCAGTCGCCGAAATTGAGCGTGAGCTGGAAGCGGCTGTCCAGGCGCCCCACCCCGCCGGCGTGCCGGTCGATGGCCTGCACGGCGCCCAGGGACAGGCACAAGGCCTGGCTGCGCTGGCTGCACACCACCGTCACGGATGCGCCCCACTGGGTCAGCCACTGCGTGGCGAGCTGGCCCAGCGCCGTCGCGCCGCCCTGGATCAGCACCCTGGCGCCGGCCATGCGTTGCGGCGTGGCCTGGACCTTGTCAAAACAGCGCATCAGCGTGCAGAAGGTGTAGGGCAGCACGACGGCCTCCAGCGGCGAGACGCCCGTGGGCAGGCGCCGCACGAGGGACGCGGGCACGAGGGCCTGCGTGCGGTGGGCGCCCAGCGGGCCGGTGGGCATCACGCCCAGTACCGTGTCGCCACGCCTCAGGGTCGACACGCCCGGGCCGACCGCCTCGACCTCGCCCACCACGTCGTTGCCCAGCACGAGCGGACGGCCCTGGGCGCCCATGAGGCCGAACAGGCGCTGGCCATAGCCCCGCGCCCGCTTGGTGTCGATGGGGTTGACAGAGGTGGCGATGGTGCGCACCAGCACGTGGCCCGGTTTGGCCTGCAATGGCGCGACGGTCTGCTCAGCCAGCACCGGCGCATCCGGATCCACGCGCACGCCGATCACGGTCTCCATGCTCATTCACTCACCACGCGGTTGCGCTGCACGCCCAGGTCAAGCCGACCGTCAGGGCTGGCGATGCTCAGCTCCATCACATCGTTGGGCTGCAGGTAGGCCGGGTTCTTCAGCCCGCCGGCGATGAAGAACTTCCACTTGGTCTGCTCGGAGATGAAGTGCCGCGCCACGAACATGGCGGCGGCGCCCGGCGCCTTGGCCGCGCAACCCGCCGGCGTGCCCGTCGCGATCAGGTCGCCCGCGTGGAGGTCGTGCAGGCCGGACAGTTCGGTGAGGGTGTCGTGCGGCTTGGTCAGCATCGAGCCGCAGACATCGTCCTGGCGGGTCATGCCGTTGACCTTCAATTGCATGCGCAACTGGGGCCACAGCCGCCACTCCTCGGGCTCCAGCAGCAGCAGGCAGGGGCCCACCGGGCCGAAGGTGCGGTAGCTCTTGCCCTTGTAGAACTGCCCCTGGGGCAGTTGGATGTCGCGGGCCGACACGTCGTTGACGATGGTGATGCCGGCCAGCACCTCGTGCAGGCCCCCGCTGCTGACCTGGGTGCGACGCGTGAGGTCCTTGCCCATGACCAGGCCCAGCTCGATCTCGTAGTCGAGCAGGCGGACATGGGCGGGGCGCACCACGTCGTCATAAGGCCCGGTGATGCACGACGAGGCCTTGGTGAAGATGGTGTTGAAGGGGATATTTGTCGGGTCCATGCCCGATTCGCGCACGTGGCTCTCGTAGTTGATGCCCTGGCAGATGAACTGCTGGTTGGGCGTCACGGGCGAGAGCAGCTTGAGTGCGTCCAGCGGCAACGTGGCGTCCTCGCGCACCTTGGCGCGGGCCAGCACGGCGCCGCCCTGCGCGATGAACTCGCCGGTGGTCGCGAAGGCCGCCTCAAGGGGCGCGACGAGGCGGTCGAACTGGACACCCCAGGCCGGCGCCGCATCCAGGGCATCGGAGGGAACATATCGAACAACTTTGGTGGCCATGAGATGGGCTCCAGGGTCAGTCAGCGGGATCAGAGCCAGGGGCGCGCCGGCCGGTCGGCGACACCGCCGACCATGACCAGCCGACTCAGGCTCATGCGTTTGGAACGCAGCAGGCGCAGCACCTTCAGCAAGGTGGCCGGCGTCTTGCGCGGGAACATCGAGGCGGGCACGTCGTCGCCCCAGGCCCAGATGCTGGCAGTGGCGAAGGGCACGTAGTGCGTGGGGTGGTCGGCGGTGAAGACGTCGCCGTCGGTGTAGTGCTCGAACTCCATGCCGTCGCCGTCGTACCAGTAGTCGAAGAGCTGGCTGCCCAGCAGGTGGCGTCCGATGCCCCACATGTGGCGGTGGCCGTTGGCGCGCAGCACCTGTTGGCCCTGGCCCAGGGCGTCCAGGTCGGCCACCTCCCAGGCGCTGTGCTCGTAGCGGGTCTCGATGCCGCCGGCGATGACCAGGGTGTGGTGGTCGGCGGGCGTCGGGCCCAGGTCCAGCCGGAAGAAGGTCAGCATGGGCGAGCCGTCGGGCAGGTACTGAACGTCGGTGGGAATCAGGCCCAGCAAACCCATGTACCAGTCGGCCATGCGCGCGAAATCAGTGGTCTGCAGCACCAGGTGGCCCAGGCGGCCCACCCGTGCGGGCTCGATGGGCGAGCGCACCGTGCGGTTGACGCGTCGGATTTGACCCAGGGCGTTGAGGCTGTTGGTCAGCGGCGCGGGCAGCGGCTCGGGATCGACCCTTGCCCAGCGCTTGAGCAGCCAGACCTCGTGGTCATCGGGATCACGCAGGGCGACGCCTTCGCCGCCGCCGGGGATGCAACCTGGTGGCAGCGCCTGAGCCCGGCCCTGCCGCACCAGGGCGCCAAAGTCCATGGCCTCGTCCACCTCGAAGGCCGCGCCGATGAAGCGCGCCTTGGGGCCCCGGCGGGCGACGATGACCGCGGGCGCGGATCCGGCGGCACGCATGAGCAGTGCATCGTCGGTGCGCGAGACGCGGCTCAGGCCGAAATCGTTCCAGAAGCGCTCCGCCCGCGCCAGATCGGGCTTTTCGAACATGAGGAAGGCCAGCGACGTGGCCCGGCCGATCGCGGCGGGCCTGTCGAGCTTCTTCACGAAGGCCGGGCGCTGATCTTCGGGGTACTCGGGGCCCGAGCGCAGCACGCTGTGGGATGTCATGCGCGTTTCTCCGTAGGTCCTTGAACTTGCACCAGCGCTTTCACTGGGTTCATAATGACACATCCGTCATTATGACATAACCGTCGTTTTCCCTGATGCCGCCCCCGTCCAACGCCCTCGCCTCCGTGATTTCCTTTCCCGCGCCGCCCAGCGGTGTCGGCTCTCTGCACGACGTGCGTCGCATCGAGCGGGAGCAGCCCGATCCGCTCACGGGCGTCTCGAGCACCTACGACCTGCTGCGCCAGGGCGTGGCCAAGGGCCCCGGGCGCACGGCCATGAGCTTCTTCCTGCGCACGGAGGATTTCCGCCAGCCCTTCCAGTGGACGCATGCCGAATGGTTCGCGCGGATCACCGGGGCGGCGAACATGTTCCACCGCCTGGGCATCGGGCGCCGGGACGTCATCGCCTTCGTGCTGCCCAACCTGCCCGAAACGCACTGGACCATCTGGGGCGGCGAGGCGGCGGGCATCGTGATGGCCATCAACCCGCTGCTCGAGCCGGCCTTGATCGCCGAGCTGATGAACGCGGCGCGGCCGCGCATCGTCGTCACACTGGCGCCCACGCCCGGCACCGATCTCTGGGACAAGGTGGCCCAGGCCGTCCCCATGGTGCCCAGCGTGCGGACGGTGCTCACCGTCACGCCGCTGACCTACCTGCGCTCGCCCCTGGCGCCGCTGCTGCGGGCTGCCTCGCGCCTGAAAACGCCGCGCAAGGTCGGCGCCGCGGTGGTCACCCCCTTCCACCAGGCCTTGAAGAAGGCGCCCACCGATGCCTTGCAATTCCCCGCGCCCCAACTCACCGACACCGCCTCCTACTTCTGCACCGGCGGCACGACCGGCCTGCCCAAGATCGCCATGCGGAGCCACCGCACCGAGGTGGCCAATGCGCTGCAGCTCAATGCCGTGTTCGGGCAGACGGTGGACCCGGCGGAGGCCTCGCTGTTCTGCGGCCTGCCGCTGTTCCACGTCAACGCGCAGATCGGCACGGGCCTGGCGGCCTGGGCGGGCGGCGCGCACATCGTGCTGGGCACGCCCATGGGCTACCGGGGGCCCGGGCTGGTGCCCAATTTCTGGGACATCGCCAGCTTCTACCGGATCACGTCCTTCTCGGGCGTGCCCACCTTGTACTCGGCCCTGCTGCAGTACCCGCCCAAGGGGCAGGACCTGTCGGGCCTGAAATACGGCGTCTGCGGCGCGGCGCCCATGCCGATGGAACTGTTCCACCGCTTCCAGACGGAAACGGGCATCAAGATCATCGAAGGCTACGGGCTCACGGAAGGCGGGTGCGTCTCCAGCCTGAACCCGCCGGACGGGCAGACCCAACTGGGCTCCATCGGCCTGCGGATGCCGTGGCAGGAGATGAAGATCGTCATCCTCGACGACGAGGGGCAATGGGCGAGGGACGCCGCCACCGACGAGCCCGGCACGGTGGTGATCCGGGGCCCCAACCTCTTCGAAGGCTACCTGGACACCGCGCACAACAAGGGCCTGTGGGTGCACCGGCCCAGCCCCGATGGCCTGCGCGAAACCTGGCTGAACACGGGCGATCTGGGCCGGCAGGATGCGCAGGGCTACTTCTGGCTGACCGGCCGCAAGAAGGAGCTGATCATCCGCGGTGGCCACAACATCGATCCCAAGCTGATCGAGGAGGCGATGTGCCGGCACCCGTCCGTTGCCATGGCGGCGGCGGTGGGCCGCCCGGACGCGCACGCCGGCGAGGTGCCGGTGGTGTACGTGCAGTTGCGCCCCGGCACCACGGCCACCGAGCAGGAACTGGTGGCCTTCGCGCAGCAGCACGTGGCCGAGCGCGCCGCCTGGCCCAAGCAGGTGCGCATCATGCCGGCCCTGCCCACCACCGCCATCGGCAAGATCCACAAGCCGGCGCTGAACATGCTGGAGCTGGCCGGGGTGGTGCGCCAGGAAGCGGCGGCGCAGGGCATCGAGCTGGCCCTGTGCGAGGCCGAACTGGACGCGCGGCACGGGATGGTGGTGCGGTGGTCCGCCCAGGGCGACGCCACGGCGCTGAGGAAGGCCCTGGCGGCCTACACGTTCAAGGCGATCGAATCACAAGGGTGAGACAGGGGTAAGGCAGTGACGGAACTGCGACAGCGGACCGCCCTAGAATCATCTGCATGCCTCCCAGCGAACCGATCCGCGCCACCCGATCGACCGAGGTCGAGGGCCCGGCTGCCGCCTCGTCCTTCCAGCGCAAGTATGGACAAGGCCGCGGCAAGCTCCTGGAGGCGGCTGCCCGCCTGGTGGCCAGGGAAGGCAGCGCACGGCTGACGCTGCGCGACCTGGCGAGCGAAGCCGGCATGAGCCAGAACGCCATCTACCGCCACTTCCGCAACGTCGACGAGATGTTCGCCTCGCTGATCGAGGATTTCTCGCTCAGGTTGCGGGACGGACTTCAGCAGGCGCGCAGCCGGGTGCCGTTGAACGAGCCCCTGTCCCGGACCGTGGTGGGATGGCTGCTGGACTTTGCCCTGTCGAACAAGGATGTGTTCGTGGTGGCGGTGCGTGAACGATACGGCCCGGTTGGACCGGCCAGACGCGCCATCGAGCAGATCACCCACGACATCATGGCCGACATGCGCCGCGACCTGGGCGCCGCCGGGCGACTGCCACCACTGCCCGACGACAAGCTCGATCTCGCGCTGAGGGTGATCGTCCAGCAAACCTTTGAACTGTGCCTGGCTTGCATCGAGATGCCGGAACGCCGCGAGAAGCTCCTGGCCGAAGCAGAGCTCATCTTTGCCTGGTGCATGACCGGTGCCGCAGCGGTGTCCGGCCATCCGGGGGCGGCGTGATCAAACGTCTGCCAGCCGTTTCGAGAGGCGCGGCAGTTGCGCCAGCGCATTGCCGCGGTCGACCTGCGAACGTTCCGCCGCAGTGAATGTGTCGTTCAGCTCGGGATGGGGGTCGCCCGGCCATTTCAGGTCGTAGACGATGCTGGCGTAGGGATAGTCGGTGCCGAGCAGGATGTGGCTGACCTCCGTCACCTTGCGGACCGCGGCCATGGCGGGCGGTGCGGACGACAGCGCCGTGTCATAGAAGAGCCGCGAATAGGAGCTTTTGCGCGGGTTCAGGTTCAGGGCCAGCAAGCCGCTGCGATAGGACAGGAAGGGGATGGCTCCACCCGCATGGGCCGCCTGCCAGCGGATGAATGGGTAGCGCAGATAGATGCCCTTGTAGAGCATGTTGGTCAACGCCCGCGTGGTCTCGAATGGAAACTCCAGGACGAAGGTAGGCATCGACAGCTCGGGGCGTACCGACGGCGTCACGGGATGGATGAACACGTAAGCCCCGAGGCTGTTCAATGTGCGCATCAGCGGCTCCAGCCGGGGGTCTCCCAGGTAGATGCCCTTGTAGCTGGAGAAAAGGCCGATGCCGTCCAGCCCCAGCACAGTGACCGCCCGCACGGCTTCGGCACAGGCCGCGGCCACTTCGCCGGCATCGTCGGGATTGCCCAGGGGCAGCGCCGCGAAACCGCCAAATCGCCTGTACAGCGGTGAGGCGGAAGAGACATTGACGAGCGCGTCCCGGATGTAGTCGTTGACCTGCCGCGCCATCTGCTCCCTGGCGGCGCGGTCCGGCAAAAAGGCAAAGCCGGGGTCCGAGATCGACACCACCTGCGCCTGTATCCCAAATTTGTCCATGAACCTCACGGCCGCACCAGGCGACCACGACGGAAGCGGATTGCCGCCGTCATCGGGCACACCGTGGTCCGTCAAGGCCTGACGGTAGAAATCGGGAATAAGGTGCGCGTGCACATCGATGCGCGTGCGCGGCGTCCCCGCTCGAACGGCCACGGACGTCATGCCACCGGCCGAAGCAGCGGCCAGCCCGATGGCTGCTTTCAGAAGGCCGCGACGGTCTGTGAGGCTGGCGGGATGGTCGTTCGTCATGGGACGCTCCGTGGGGTGAATCACAAGATGAGTACAAATGTACGCATCTTGGAAAAGCGCCGCCCCCGAGTTTTCCCGGCCGCTTCAGCCGCCCCCGTCTTTCTGAGCCATGCCCGTGGCCACACCGCCCGGCAGCGGCATGCGCCCCAGCGCGGGGTACTCGATGCTGCCGAAGTACAGCATCCCGTCGCGCTCGCGGACGCTCGTGATCGGCGCGAACGCCTGCGGCCCGTCGTCACGCAGATCGGCCACGATGGCCCCCTGCAGGTCCAGCTTCAGCACGTGGGCGACCTTCTTCGCCTGGGGCCGCAACGCCTCCGGGATGCGGTAGGCCACCTTCAACAAGGCGGGGCGCGGCAGCAACTTGTCGAGCACCGGATCACGCGGCGCGAACAGCGCCAGCCAGAAGCCATCGCGGCCGTTGAAGCTGATGTTGTCCGGGAAGCCCGGCAAGTTGTCGATGAAGATTTCCTTCGTGCCCGCCTTGGGCCCGGCGAGCCAGAAGCGCCAGACCCGGTAGGACAGGGTTTCGCACACCAGCAGGTACTGCTCGCCAGGGCCCAGGGTCACGCCGTTGGCCACGTGCAGGCCGTCCATGAGCACGTCCACCTTCTTCGTCGCCGGGTCGTACCGCAGCAGGCGCCCGTTGGGGCCGTGCTCGAAAACGTCGGCCATCATCTGGTCGATGCCGAACTTGGACGAGGCATCGGTGAAGTAGACCGTGCCCTGGCTGGTGCGCACCACGTCGTCGGTGAGCTTGAAGCGCACGCCCTGGGCGTCGGTGGCCAGCGTGCGTACCTGACCGCCAGAGACTTCGAGCAGCCCCTTGACGGCATCGGCCACCAGCACGCTGTGCCCGTCCGCGCTGGCGAAGGTGCCCCATGGGCGCCCGCCGGTCTGGCCCAGCTTCTCGACAGTGCGGCCATCCGCCGCGAAGCGCACGACACGGCCATCCGCGTAGCCCGCGTACAGGCGCCCCAAGGCATCGAGGGACACGCCCTCGGGGCCTTGGCCTTCATTCAGGCCGATTTTTTCGATGGACGCCAGGCTGCCCGTTGGCGGCCGGGCATCTGCCATGGGCGGCGGCGTCCAGCCCTTCGGGTCGATGTCGACAGGCCACCAGGCCAGGTAGCCAAGCAGTGCCAGCACGCCGCAGGCGATCACCTTCTTCGTCATGCCCATGGTTTCAATCCTTCTTGCTGTTGGCGGCCGGCGCGACCTTCGACACGTCGTCCCAGGTCTGGCGTGGCGCGATCTTGTGCTTGTGGCCGCTGAGCTCCAGCTTCACCGAGGCCAGGGCATTGTTGACCGCCGAGCCAATGAGCTTGTGGGGCTGACCACTCTCGGGCAGCACGCGCGCGGCGCGCTCGGCCGGATCGTGGTGGGGCAGGATGATGGGAAAGGCCGCGCCACGCAGCGGGCCGCCCGGCACCGAGTCGTGCCTGTAGTGGATCGGCATGCGTTTGGCGTGCGGCTGGTAGGTCACGTCATCGCCCGTCCAGCGCAGGGCCAGGGCGCGCCGGGGCGTGGTGCGCGACTTGTTGCCGAAGGAGCCGTGCAGGGTCAGCGGGTGGAACATCAGGATGTCGCCGGGCTCCATGTCCCAGTGCAGCAGCTCGTACTTGCCGGGATCCGCGTTGATGTCCGGGATGTCGTCCATCGACTCGTCGATGATGGCCGCGACATAGTCAGGCGACAGGGCCTTGAAGCGGTGCGGCCACTTGTGCGAGCCCTTGACGTACAGCAGGCCGCTGTTCTCCGCGTTGACCGGATTCAACGGGATCCACATCGAGGTGACCTGCTCGCCGCGGATCGGCCAGAAGCTCAGATCCTGGTGCCAGGGCGTGGGCGCATCGGTGCCCGGCTGCTTGACGAACATCTGGTCGTAGAAGAAGCGCACCTCCCGGCTGCCCAACAGCGCCTGGGCCCAATGCGCGAACGGCCCGTAATAGACCAGGTCGCGCAGCACGTCGATGCGCTTCCACAAAAAGATGTCCATCTTGTAGCCCTCGACCTTGCGGGACATGAACTTGCCCGTCACGGACTGGGCCGACAGGGCCTCGTCCAGGCCCTGGGCGACCATCTCGACCCAGTTCGCATCGAGTGCGCCCTTGACCATGATGACGCCGTCTTCTTCGTAGCGTTTCAGCTCGTCGGCGGTGAGCTGGCGTTGGGGGATGGCAGGAAAGCCCATGACGACCTCTTTTGTGACAAATCAATCGTTGATGATAATTTCATCAGAATTGACTTGCTTGAGGGTTATCCCGTCCCTGCAAGCCGGGCATACTCGCCACTTGAAGGCTGTGCTTCAAGATGCCCCCCTCGAAACCCCGCAAGACATCCGCCGCTGCTTCGGCCTCATCCGTGGCCAGCGCCCCGCCCTCGACACCCGCCGTCATGGCGCAGGGTGCCGACCCCGATCCCGCCAAGGCCTCGCGGCATGAACGCCGCCGCCAGGAAACCCGCTGGCGGCTGATGGGCGCGGCGCTCACCCTGATGTCGGAAAAAGGCATGCACGGCGTGTCCATCCAGGACATCACCAACCAGGCGGATGTGGGATTCGGCTCGTTCTACAACCACTTCCCGTCGAAGGAAGCCATCCACGAGGCGCTGCGGGCCGAGGTGATCGAGAACTTCGCCGCGGCGCTGGACAAGCTCGGCGAACAGGTGGCGGACCCGGCCGAGAAGGTGGCGGCCTCGACGCGCTACACCTTGCGGCAGGGGCGCCAGGATCCGGTCTGGGGCCGTTTCGTGCTGGCCGCCAGCTTCAACCGCGCCAGCGCCACCACGGGGCTGGGCCAGTACCTGGTGCGCGACATCCTGACCGGCATCGCGGCCGGGCGCTTTCGCTGCCATGACCTGCCCAGCCTGCTGGTGGCCGCCGGCGGCATCATCCTGGCGGGCCTGGGCGCCGAGGTGGAACCGGTGCAGCAGGCCATCGACCCGGTGGGCAGCCCCGAGGATCTGCCCGAGCGCATCGCCACCACCGTGCTGCACACCCTGGGGCTGGCGTGGGATGATGCTGTGGCCGTGGCGCGGCGGCCGCTGCCGGCCGTCAGCCTGCCCTCCAATCCCTTTACGCCGGCCATCAGGCCGTCCCCGCCCCTCTGACATGGCGGCCCCGGCCCGCCGCCGGGCAGCCGGGCTTCAGACTTCAGGCAAGGTCCGCGTCGAAGAAACTGGCGAAGGCCGCGATCGGCGGCAAGGGCCTGGCCGCCAGATGCGTGGCTTGCGGTGGCGGCACGCCCAGCATGCGCAGCACCTGGGCCGCCGTCCTGCGGGGTAAGCTTTGCACGGCCGGGTCACCCTCGGCGCCGGCCAGGGCGTCTGCCAGCCCCTGCGCCCCCGCCGTGGCACCCCGACCGTGCGCGCCCCTGTGCAGCACCGCGTACAGCGTGCCCGCCACGGCAACGACGCTCATCTCGGCATCGTGCAGCACGAAACGCCCCTGCGCCACGCCCTGCTGTACATCCCGCATGAAGAACTTGCCCAGCCCCATGGTGGCCGCCGAGGGCGCCAGCAGCGAACTGAGCAGGAACTTGCCCCACAGCGGATCGGCGTCTGCCTGCATCAGCGTGTACTGAATGCCGGCGCTCAACCGCTCGGCCGGGTCGTCCAGGCGCCGCGTCGCCGCGTCCACCACCTTGCCCGAGGCCTCCAGCACCTCTTCCACCAAGGCGTCGTAGATGGCCTCCTTCGACGCAAAGTAGGTGTAGAAGGTCCCGAACCCCACATCGGCGGCCGAGGTGATCTCCTGGATGGAGACGATGGTGTGCCCCTTGTCGGCCATGAGGGCGTAGGCGGACTTCATCAGGCGCAGACGGGTGAGCTGCTTGCGCTTTTCCAGGCGAGGTCTTTTGGCGGTGGGCACAGGCTCTTTCATGACAAGGGCCATTCTAAGCCCCGGCATCAGGGTAATCGATCAACAATCAAAGTCGATTGATAATCGAGTTTTTACATAGAATAGTCCGATTGCTTCTCCTGGGACCGACACCATGGCCACCACCGCCTCTCCCACCTCGATCAGCCATCGCACCGGGCCGCGGTACATCGCGCACTGGGTGTGCAAGACCCCCCGCCGAGAAGAGATGATCCGCTGGTACCAGCGCGCCTTCGATGCGCACATCGTTCACAAGGACAAGACCATCGCCTTCCTGAGCTGGGATGGTGAAAGCCACCGCCTGGCCCTGGTCGCCCTGCCCGGCTGGCTGCGGTTTCTCTTTCCCTTCGCCAAGATCCGTCGCAAGCTCCTCGGCTTCGACCACATCGCCCTGGACTTCGGCACGCTGGAGAACCTGCTGGCCACCTACGTGCGGCTGCGCGCGCAGGGCATCAAGCCGGTCTGGTGCATCAACCACGGCCTGACCACCTCGATCTACTACGAGGATCCCGATGGCATCCGGCTGGAGTTCCAGGTCGACAACTTCGCCACGGCCGAGGAGACCAAGCGCTACTTCGGCACGCGGGCCTTCGCCGAGAACCCGATCGGCGTGAACTTCGATCCGGACTACCTGCTCCAGCGCCTGCAAAGCGGCACGCCCGTCCAGGAACTGCTCAAACAAGGCTCGGGCACGCCGCCCGGTGCCAAGCCGGTCGGCAACATGAAGGCCATCAACTGGAGAACGCTGTGATGGACCACCGTTCACCGCCCCCCGTGATCATCGTCGGCGCCGGCGCCACCGGTTGCACGCTGGCGCTGCTCCTGGCCGGCTACGGCATCCGCAGCCTGCTGATCGAGCGCCGCAAGGAGCCCATGCAGCATCCCGCCGCGCATGTGATCAACGGCCGCACCTTCGAGATCTGGGCCAGCTACTCGCATGCGATGGCGCAGGACATCGCCACCTTGTGCCCGGCCCTGGAGGACATCGGCGAGATCCGCTGGTGCACCACCCTGGACAAGCCGCCCCTCGGAGGACTCAACATCCTGGGAGATGCCGCGCGCGTCGACCGGGTCCTCTCGCACTGCCACTATCACATCGCGCACATCGGCCAGCACCAGCTGATGCCCGCCCTGTGGCGCTGGGTCGAGGATGAGCCCCTGATCTCGTTCCATCGCGGCACCAGCGTGTCCCGCATCGAGACCCACGCGCGGGGCGTGCGCGTGACGGCGGAAAGCGCCACGGGCGAAGGCGCCGGGGGAAGCGCCGTGCACGAGGCCGCCTGGCTCGTCGGTGCCGACGGGGCCAACAGCCGTGTCCGCCAGGCCTTGAACATCGACATGAAGGGGCCGCAGCTGGCGCACATGGCCAGCGTGTTCTTCTCGGCCAAGCTCGATGGCATCCTGCCCAAGCCGCATCCGCTGCTGACCTGGATCTACAACCCCGATTTCTGCGGCGTGCTGATCAAGCACGCGGCGGACCACTACATCCTGATGGGCCCGTTCCTCTGCCGCGAGCAAAAGATCGTGTGCGATGCCGAGGCCTTCTGGCACCGCATCGTCCCCAAGGTGATCGGCGAAGGCACCCCCTTCCAGATCAAGACCCATGGGAACTGGAGCATGACCGCCCAGATGGCGGACCGTTTCCGGGATGGGCCCGTGCTGCTCGCCGGCGACGCCGCGCACCGCTTCCCGCACACGGGCGGCTTCGGGCTCAACAGCGGCGTGCAGGATGCGCACAACCTCGCCTGGAAGCTGGCCTGCGTGCTGGAAGGGCGCGCGCACGAGGCCCTGCTCGATTCCTACGAGGCCGAGCGCAAGCCGGTGATCCAGCTCTTCTCGGACCAGAGCGTCAGCAACCACTTCAAGCTCGACGAGGTCACCGACCACCTCAACATCAGCAACCGCAGCCTCATCCAGGTCACCAAGGCCTTTGAATCCGCCCCCTTGAAATGGCTGCCGCCCAGACTGAAAGGGGCGCTGGCCGATGGGGCCATGGGCCTGGCCTACCGCAAAACCGGGCTGCTGGGTGGCCAGTCGGCCCACGCCGGGAAGCTGCGCGCCAAGGTTCAGCAGGCCATCCCGGGGCAGTTGGCGCACTTCGTGTCGACCGGCCTGGAGTTCGGCTATGCCTACACGGCCGGCATCGTCGTGCCGGAGGATTCCGCGCAGCCCAAGCTGGGCGCCGGAGTCGAGGATTACCGCCCCACGACCTGGCCGGGGTGCCGCATGCCCCACGGCATGGTGCGCCATGAGGGTGAGGCCAAACCGCTGATCGACCTTCTCCACAAGCGCCGCTTCACCCTGCTGGTCCACGAGGGCGACGCGTGGCGGCAGGCGCTGGGCGCGGCGGAGCTGCCTTTTGTGCACCTGGCCGTGGTGCAGCCGCTGACCGAGGCGGCGCAGGGGCGGCAGGCGCTGGTGGACTGCCTCGAAGTGGGCGAGCACGGCGCCGTGCTGGTGCGGCCGGACGGCCATGTAGCCTGGCGCACCACCCGCAGCGCCAGCACCGGGGCCGACGAACTGCGCCGGGCCCTGACATCCCTGACCCACTGCTTCGTGGGCGACTGGGCGATGGCGCCAGAAGGCACGGGCGCGGGCAAGCCATTCAGACAAGGCGCCTTGGCCTGACGGCGCATGGGGCGGGGGCCACGCCCCTGCTCAGCCCCCCTCCGGCAGGGGCAGCGCGGTCTTGTACCGGATCTGCTTGAGCGCGAGGCTGGAGCGGATGTTCTCGACCTGCGGCATGGGTGACAGCCGCTCGATGATGAAGCGCTCCAGCGCCTCCATGTCGGCCACGGCCACCCGGATCAGGTAATCCTCGTTGCCGGTCATCAGGTAGCACTCCATCACCTCTTCCCGGGTGCGGATCGCCTGCTCGAAGGCCTCCAGCGCATCACGCGTTTGCTGCTTGAGGCTGATCGAGATGAAGACGTTGAGGTTCAGGCCCAGGGCCTTGGGATCGAGCAAGGCCACATGGCCACGAATGACGCCCGCCTTTTCCAGGGCCTTCACGCGGGCCAGACAGGGCGACGGCGAGAGGTGAACCCGCCGGGCCAGTTCGACGTTGGACAGGCTGGCATCGGCCTGGAGAATCGCCAGAATCCTGCGGTCGATGGCATCCATGGTGATTCATGCTTTCATTTTTAATCAATGCGGCATTTTATGCCGTTTCAATCCCATTCTGGGTGTGGATGCGGCAGCACCTCCGGGCCCTTGATCTTTACAGTCCGGGCCTCAAAGGAGCGCTTTCGATGACCGACCTGCCCAACCCTCCATCCGGTGCGCCATGCCCCGACCCCGATCCCGTCGAGACCCAGGAATGGCTGTCGGCGCTGGAATCCCTGCGGGCCGTCGCGGGCCCGCAGCGGACCCGGCAGATCATGGACCAGCTGTCACTGCGCGCGCGCGATCCGGGCATCGGCTGGCAGCCCGCGCTCGGCACGCCCTACGTCAACACCATCGCCGCCGAGCAGCAGCCGCCCTTCCCTGGCGATCTCGCCATCGAGGAGCGGCTCGCCTCGCTGATGCGCTGGAACGCGCTGGCCATGGTGGCCCGCGCCAACAAGGCCTACGGCGAGCTGGGCGGCCACATCGCCAGCTACGCGAGCGCGGCGGACCTGTTCGAGGTCGGCTTCAACCACTTTTTCCGCGCGGCCGCGCAACCCGGCTCGGGCGACCTGGTCTTCTTCCAGCCCCACTCCGCCCCCGGGGTGTACGCCCGGGCCTTCCTGGAGGGTCGCCTGAGCGAAGCGTCCCTGGCGCACTACCGCCAGGAGATCACGGCGGCGGGCGCCGGCGAACAGGGGCTGTGCAGTTACCCGCACCCCTGGCTGATGCCGCAGTTCTGGCAATTCCCGACCGGCTCCATGGGCCTGGGGCCCATCAGTTCGATCTACCAGGCCAGGTTCATGCGGTACCTCGCCCACCGTGGCCTGCACCCCTGCGACGGCCGCAAGGTGTGGGGCGTGTTCGGCGATGGTGAAATGGACGAGCCCGAGAGCATGAGCGCCCTCACGCTCGCGGCCCGCGAGAAGCTGGACAACCTGATCTGGGTGATCAACTGCAACCTGCAGCGCCTGGACGGCCCGGTGCGGGGCAACGGCCGCATCATCGACGAACTGGAAGGCCTGTTCCTGGGCGCGGGCTGGCGCGTCATCAAGCTGGTCTGGGGATCGGACTGGGACGGCCTGTTCGCGCGGGACACCGACGGGGCGCTGGCCAAGGCCTTCGCGCAGACCGTGGACGGGCAACTCCAGACCTTCGCGGCCAAGGATGGTCGCTACAACCGAGACCACTTCTTCGGGCAGAACCCGCAGCTGGCCGCGCTGGCGCAGGGGCTCACGGACGAGCAGATCGACCGGCTCAAGCGCGGCGGGCACGACATGGTCAAGATCCACGCGGCCTACCACGCCGCCGCGCGCACGGTGGGCCAGCCCTGCGTCATCCTGGCGCAGACGAAGAAGGGCTACGGCATGGGCCAGGCCGGCCAGGGCCGCATGACCACGCACCAGCAAAAGAAGCTGGAGCCCGAAGACCTCGTCGCGTTCCGCAACCGCTTCGACCTGCCGCTGACCGATCAGCAGGCGGCCGACCTGGTGTTCTACAAGCCCGCCGACGACAGCCCGGAAATGCGCCATCTGCGCGCGCGCCGGCAGGCCCTGGGGGGCGCCCTGCCGCAGCGGCACGGTGGCGGCCGCACGATCCCGGTGCCCGACCTGGGCGCCTATGGCGACTTCGCGACCCGGGCCGACGGCAAGGAGATGAGCACGACGATGGCCTTCGTGCGCATGCTCACCCAGCTGCTCAAAGACCGCACCCTCGGCCCGCGCATCGTGCCCATCGTCGCCGACGAGGCGCGCACCTTCGGCATGGCCAACCTCTTCAAGCAGGTGGGCATCTATTCGTGCAATGGACAGAACTACGAGCCCGAGGACATCGGCTCGCTGATGAGCTACCGCGAAGCCACGAACGGGCAGATCCTGGAAGAAGGCATCAGCGAGGCCGGCGCCATGAGCAGTTGGACGGCGGCGGCCACCAGCTACGCCGTGCACGACCAGCCCATGCTGCCCTTCTACATCTACTACGCGATGTTCGGCTTCCAGCGCGTGGGCGACCTGATCTGGGCCGCCGCGGATCAGCGTGCACGCGGCTTCCTGCTGGGCGCGACCGCCGGGCGCACCACGCTGGGCGGCGAAGGCCTGCAGCATCAGGATGGCGCCAGCCTGGTCCAGGCCGCGATGGTGCCCAACTGCCGGGCCTACGACCCCTGCTTCGCCGGGGAGCTGGCCATCATCCTCGACCACGGCATGCGGCAGATGCTCGAGGAGCAGCAGGATGTCTTCTACTACGTCACGCTGATGAACGAGAACCACGCGCACCCCAGCCTGCCGGCTGGCGCGGAGGCGGACGTCATCAAGGGGATGTACCTACTGCAAGACCGTGGGGAGGACAGCGGCAGACCCGTCGTGCGCCTGGTGGGCTCGGGTGCCATCCTGCGCGAGGCCCTGGCCGCCGCCAGCCTGCTGGCCAGCGACTGGCAGGTGGACACGGAAGTCTGGAGCGCCACCAGCTTCAGCGAACTGGCGCGTGATGCGCGCGAGGCCGAGCGCTGGAACCGCCTGCATCCAGAGGCGCCCGCCCGCGGCAGCCATCTCGGCGCGTGCCTGGCGGGAGACGCCCCCATCGTGGCCGTCAGCGACTACGTGCGGGCCTGGCCGGCGCTGATCGCCAGCCATGTCAGCGCGCCCTTCGTGACCCTGGGCACCGATGGCTTCGGCCGCAGCGACACGCGGGCGGCCTTGCGGCAGTTCTTCGAGGTCGAGCGTCACCAGATCGTGCTCGCAGCGCTCACCGCCTTGCGCGCGCAGGGCCAGGTCGAGGCCTCCCTGTGCGCCTCGGCCATCCAGCGCTATGGCATCGACACCGGGCGCGCGGCGTCATGGGCTTGCTGAGCCAGCATCTGTTCCACCCACCTCATCGCCCCCATGCCGCAAACCATTGAACTGCGTGTGCCCGACATCGGTGATCACCGCGACGTCAGCGTCATCGAGATCCTGGTGCAGCCCGGCGACGCCGTGGCCATGGACCAGCCCCTGCTCACGGTCGAAAGCGACAAGGCCGCCATGGAGATCCCGGCATCGCAGGCCGGCCGGGTCAAGCAGTTGCTGGTGACACTGGGCGACAAGGTCTCGATGGGCTCGCCGATCGCCTTGGTGGAGGTGGGCGTACAGGCGGTGGCGGACACAGCGCCACCTGATGGCAGCACGACCGCCAAGCCCGACGCCACCACGCAGGCCCCAGCGGCCGTGTCGTCGCCGGACGCCCCTGTGCAGTGGCCCAGGCAACAAGCAGCGCCTGCCGCCGCCGTGCCGCCCCCCGGCTTGGCCGAGCCAACTCCCCACGCCGTGCCGCACGCGTCACCTTCGGTGCGCCAGTTCGCCCGTGAACTGGACGTGCGCCTCGACGGCATCGTCGGCACCGGCGCCATGGGGCGCATCACCCGCGAGGACGTGCTGGCCTTCGTCAAGCAGGCGGTCGCCCATGCACAGCTGGCACCCGCCTCGGCGCAGCACGATGGGCCGACCAGCGGCAGCACGCCGCTGTCAGGCCTGCTGGCCTGGCCGCAAGTGGACTTCTCCAAGTTCGGCCCCGTCGAACGCCGGGAACTCTCGAAAATCAAGAAGGCTTCGGGCGCGAACCTGCACCGCAACTGGGTGCTGATCCCCCATGTCACCAACCACGAAGAGGCGGACATCACCGAGCTCGAGGCCTTCCGCGTGGCCCTGAACCAGGCGGCCGCGCCAGCGGACGCCAAGGTGACGCTGCTGGCGTTCCTGATCAAGGCCGCGGCCGTCGCCTTGAAGACCTTCCCGGATGTCAATGCGAGCCTGGACGGGGATCACCTGGTCCTCAAGCGCTACGTGAACATCGGTTTCGCCGCGGACACGCCCAACGGGTTGCTGGTGCCCGTCATCCGGGAGGCGGACCACAAGGGCATCCGGCAGATCAGCCAGGAAGTCGCCGCACTGGCCCGCAAGGCCCGCGACGGTCGGCTCACCCCGGGCGACATGAGCGGCGGGTGCTTCAGCATCAGCTCGCTGGGCGGGATCGGCGGCACAGGCTTCACACCAATCATCAACGCGCCGGAGGTCGCCATCCTCGGCGTCTGCCGCAGCGTGACCAAACCGGTGTGGGACGGCGAGCGCTTCGTGCCCAGGCTGATGCTGCCGATGTCGCTCGCCTGGGACCACCGGGTCATCGACGGCGCCACGGCGGCACGGTTCAACGCCCTCCTGGCATCGCTGCTGTCGGATTTCCGGCGTGTGTCGCTGTGAGGAGGCCCATGGCGAGCCTCGCGGCCGCCGGGCCTCCCGCTTGCGGGGAACTCAGCCTCGCAGCTCCCGCCGCAGGATCTTGCCCACCGGCGTCTTGGGCAGCTCGGTGCGGAACTCGATCACGCGCGGGCGCTTGTAGCCCGTCAGGTGCTGGGCGCAATAATCGCGCACCTGCTGCTCGGTGACGTTCGGATCGCTGCGCACCACCACCAGCTTCACGGCCTCGCCGGAGTGCTCGTCGGGCACGCCCACCACGCCGCATTCGAGGATGCCGGGCATCTGCGCCACCACGTCCTCGATCTCGGTGGGGTAGACGTTGAAGCCCGACACCAGCACCATGTCCTTCTTGCGGTCGACGATCTTGAACCAGCCGCGCTCGTCCATGATGCCGATGTCGCCCGTGCGGAAGAAGCCGTCGGCCGTCATCACCTTGGCGGTTTCATCGGGGCGGCGCCAGTAGCCGGCCATCACCTGCGGGCCGCGGATGGCGATCTCGCCGGCCGTGCCCACGGGCACCTCGTTGCCGGCCTCATCGAGCACGCGGACTTCGGTCGACGGGATGGGCACGCCGATGGTGCCGGAGTAGGCCGTGCTGGTCACCGGGTTGCAGGTGGCCGATGGCGAGGTCTCCGACAGGCCGTAGCCTTCCGCGATCGGGCAGCCCGTCTTGTCCTTCCAGAGCTTGGCCGTGGCGCCCTGCACCGCCATGCCACCACCGACCGACAGGCGCAGGTGGCTCCAGTCCACCTTGTTGAAATCGGGGTGGTGGGCCAGCGCGTTGAACAGCGTGTTCACGGCCGGAAAGCTGTGGAAGCGGTGCTTGGACAGCTCCTTGAGCGTGGCCGGCAGATCGCGCGGGTTGGGGATCAGGATGTTGCACGAGCCCAGGCGCAGGCCCAGCATCATGTTCACCGTGAAGCCGAAGATATGGTACAGCGGCAGCGCACAGACCATGGTGGGCTGCTCGCCTGCGGGCACCTGTGACCAGATAGGCTGGTTCCAGGCTTCGGATTGCAGCAGGTTGGCCACCACGTTGCGGTGGACCAGCGTGGCCCCCTTGCTCACGCCGGTGGTGCCACCGGTGTACTGCAGCACGGCCACGTCTTCGGGGCCGGGCTGGGCCGCGGTGTAGCGGCCTTGCGCGCCACGGGCCATCGCATCCTTGTAGCGAACGGCCTTGGGCAGGTCGAAGGCGGGCACCATCTTCTTGACCTTGCGCACCACGTGGTTGACGATGCCGCCCTTCAGGAAGCCCAGCGTGTCGCCCATGGCGGCCAGCACGATGTGCTGTACCGGCGTGGAAGCCAGCACCTGCTGCAGCACGTGCGCGAAGTTCTCCAGGATGATGATGGCGCGCGCACCCGAATCGGACAGCTGGTGCTGCAGCTCGCGTGGCGTGTACAGCGGGTTCACGTTGACCACCACGAAACCCGCCCGCAGGATGCCCATCACGGCCACCGGGTACTGGGGCACATTGGGCAGCATCACGGCCACGCGGTCGCCCTTGCTCAGACCCAGGGTCTGCAGGTAGGCCGCGAAGGCCTTGGAGCCCTGGTCGATGTCACCGAAGCTGAACTGCTTGCCCATGAACACATAGGCTGGCTTGTCGCGGTGCTTGGTCAGGCCTTCGTCGATCAGGTCGACCAGCGAGGGGTAGATGCTGTAGTCGATCTCGGCGGGCACGCCCGGCGGGTAGCTCTGGAGCCAGGGGTAGGGTTGGGTCATGGCGCTGCGCAATCCGTTGTGCTTGTTCGATCAAAGGTCGATCTTGAACCGAACTTGCAGCCCCCTCAACTAAGGGGTTCCCTGATATGACGCACCCAAAATGGCCGTTGAACGACGTTGGCGGCCCGATCACACCGCCATCATCCTATCCCCCGTTCAACGCAGCACGGCCGCAATGGCCTCGGCCACCTTGTCGACGTTGTTGGCATTGAGGCCCGCGGCGCACATGCGGCCCGAGCGCAGCACGTACACGCCGTGCTGTTCGCGCAGCATGTCGGCCTGCGCGGCGCTCAGGCCCGTGTAGCTGAACATGCCGCGCTGGTCGATGAAGTAGCGCACGTCGCGGCCGGGCAGTTGCGCCACCACGCCGTCGTACAGACGCTGGCGCATCAGCTTGATGCGCTGGCGCATGGCGCCCAGCTCATCCGACCACGACTCGCGCAACGCGGGCGTGCCCAGCACCTGCGCCACGATGCGCGCGCCATGCGTGGGCGGGCTGGAGTAGTTGCGGCGCACGCAGGCCATGAGTTGGCCCAACACCAGGGCGGCCTCGAACTTGTCGGGGCAGACCACACTCAGGCCACCCACGCGCTCGCCATACAGCGAGAAGCTCTTGGAGAAGGAGTTGGCCACGAAGAAGCTCACGCCCGCATCGGCCAGCGTGCGCAGGGCGAACGCATCCTCATCGATGCCATCGCCGAAGCCCTGGTAGGCGATGTCCAGGAAGGGCAGCAGCTCACGCGCCTTGAGCACGGCGGTGAGCGCCTTCCACTGGTCCTGGCTCAGGTCCACGCCGGTGGGGTTGTGGCAGCAGGCGTGCAGCAGCACGATGCTCTTGGCGGGCAAGGCATCGATGGCGGCGAGCATCTCGTCGAACTTCAAACCGCCCGTGGCCGCGTCGTAGTAGGGATAGGTGTTCACCGTGAAGCCAGCGCCCTCGAACATGGCGCGGTGGTTGTCCCACGTGGGATCGCTCACCCACACCTGTGAACCGGGGAAGTAGCGCTTGAGGAAATCACCGCCCACCTTCAAGGCACCCGAGCCGCCGATGGTCTGGATGGTGGCGATGCGACCCGAGGTCACGGCCTCGTGCTGCGCGCCGAACAGCAGCTGCTGGATGGCCTGGCGGTAGTCGGGCTCGCCGCTCATCGGCAGGTAGGGCTTGGGGCCGATGCTGGCCAGCAGCGCGGTCTCGGCCTGGCGCACGGCGTCCATCACCGGCAGGCGGCCTTCTTCGTCGAAGTAGATGCCGATGCTCAGGTTGATCTTGCCCTGGCGCGGGTCCTTCTGGAAGTCTTCGTTGAGGGTGAGGATGGGATCACCGGGGTAGGCATCGACGTGCTTGAACATGGCTGAGAGCTCCTGACTGGACCCGCCATTATCCCGGCTCCCTAGAACGGGGGCCCTCCTCAGAGGGCCCTAGCTTGAGCTAGGGGGGCCCCCAGTTCGCAGGATGTGGCGAGGCCGCCCGATTTCTACAGTCCATCCCATCGACACCCGACCCCTGCTGAACACGGTGGCGATTGGAACGACCCCTCAACATCGAAAGGACTCATCATGACCACCCAGACCGAACTGAAGACCGCCGGCCGCGCTGCCATGGCCGATCTGCCCTCCCTGGCCGCCCAAGGCGTCGAGCGCGCCCTGGCCGCCCGCCGCATGACCGAGCTGAGCGCCGAGCAGGTGCAGGCCGTGAGCGGCGGCGGTGTCTACCTGCCCGTGGGCGGCCACATCATCAACGGCAAGATCAACCCCGAGATCATCCGCAACCTGCAGCTGTCGCAGCAGATTCCGCAGCTCAACACCGGCGCCCTGGGCGGCGTGGTGCTGCGCTGATCCAGCACGGCACGCCAGGACACCTCACGGCCACGACGAGGAGCATGCGATGAATCACCCTGCCATCCCCATGTGCCCCAGCGCCCAGCACCACCTGGACGACGCCGAAGTCTTCGCCGTGATCGGCGGCAGTGCCGAACGGCCCGAGGTGTCCTACCTTGAACAGGCCCTGCCCGTCACACCGGAGGTGGTCGCCATGACCGCCCCGGTGGACCCGGCTGAGGTCTTCCGCATCGGCGCGCCCTGCGCCATGAGCACCGAGTGCTGGCACTTCGACGACGACCGCCGCAAGTGCCGTCTGGCCATCCGCACCGTGCGCATCGCGCCCGTGGTGGTGAGCAAGCCGCCGCGCTGCGCCATCCGCACGCGCTGCATGTGGTGGGCCCAGGAAGGGGTGAGCGCCTGCCTGCGCTGCCCGCAGGTGGTCACCAACGACAGCGCACCATCGGACCGCGTGGTGGCAACCGCCGACCCGATGAACCTGGCCGCAGCTTCCTAGCCCAAAGCCTTCTCGATGTCGGCCACCAGCGCCTTGGGTGCATCGGTGGGCGCATAACGCCCGATGACCTGACCATCACGGCCGATCAGGAACTTGGTGAAGTTCCACTTGATCGCTTTGGTGCCCAGGATGCCCGGGGCCTCCTTGACCAGCCACTGGTACAGCGGGTGGGCATTGCCGCCATTGACATCGATCTTGGCCATCATGGGGAAGCTCACCCCGTAATTGAGCTGGCAGAACGAGGCAATTTCATCGTTCGCGCCCGGGTCCTGCGATCCAAACTGGTTGCATGGGAAACCCAGCACCACCAACCCCTTGTCCGAATAGCCCTTCCACAGCTTTTCCAGGCCTTCGAACTGCGGCGTGAAGCCGCACTTGCTGGCCGTGTTGACGATCAGCAGGACCTTGCCTTTGTATTCTGACAACGGTGCAGGCTGGCCGTTGATGGTCTGGGCCGTGAAATCGTAGACAGAGCTCATGGAGCAGCACCTCGGTGCAATGTTGAGTTACCCATTATCCAGCGTCGGCCCTTGCGGATCGCCTACGGGGTGGATATCCTTTTTCCATAACATCCGCACCCACACTGGCACCACAGGAGACACGGGTCATGTCGGACTCCTCCACGATCCCACCTCAGGCACCGTTGGCCCCGCCAACGGGGTCCACACGTCCTGCGCACGCCACCAACCAGGAACTGGCCCTCATGGCCGACCGCATCACCGATGCGGTCCTGGTGTGTGATGCGCAGCGTTGCATCCGCTGGGCCAACCCCGCGTTCACACGCCTGACCGGCTATACCCTTGAAGACGCCTATGGCCGCCAGGTCGAAGAGTTGCTCAGCGGCCCCCAGACCGATGCCGAGGCCGTGCGGCGCATCAACCAATGGATCTCGCAGGGCGAGGGCGTCGAGCGCGTGGCCATGTGCCAGCACCACAAGGATGGCGAAGCCTTCTGGGTGGAACGCACCGTGCAACCTCTGCCCGGCCCTGACGGTTCGGTCGACCGCTACATCGAGATCCTGACCGATCTGCGCGCCCAGCGCTGGGCCCAGACCGAGCACCACAGCCGCCTGGAAGCCGAGGTGGCCCTGGCGCGCCGCACCACCTTCCTGGGGCAGCTCAGCCTGGGCATGCGCGGTCCACTCAACACCATCGTCGGTTTCTCGCAGCTGCTGGACATGGACATCCAGGCCGCACCCGATGCGCGCCGCCAGGTCGCCAACATCCAGCAGGCCGCGCAACAGCTGATCCACCTGCTGGACAAGGCCGTCAAGCTGGCCAACGCCGAAGACCGTTCCCTGCCCGTGCACGCCCAGCGCGTGAACCTGCTGGCCGTCAGCAAGGAGGCCAGCCATTCGCTGGAGGCCGCCGCCCGCGAACGCCGCGTCACCCTGGTGATCGAAGGCGATGCGCCCACCGCCTGGGCCGACCCGGTGCACGTGCGCGATGTGGTCACCCAGTTGCTGCGCTTCGCGATCTCGCACTGCCCGCCCGACAAGACCGTGTGGATGGCCTGCCGCCATTCGCCCGACCATGGCCGCGCGCTGATCGAGGTGAACCACCAGGGCGGCGATGGCCTGCTGCCCGGCGGCGATGCCAACCGCCTGTTCGAGCCCTTCACCGCCACGGCGGGACAGAAGGCGCCAGCGCGCCAGAGCCCAGGCCTGGATGAACTGGACGACCACGGCATGGGCCTGGCCATCGCCCAGCGCCTGGCCGAACTGATGAACGGCAGCCTGGGGGTGAGCACGGCCCTGGGCAAGGGCGTGATGTTCACGCTGAACCTGCCCCTGGCCGACAGGCTGGCCACCCCGGCCGCCACGCCCTCGCCCAGCAGCCCGCCGGCCGGCATCGAGCTGCCGCCGCTGCGCATCATCCATGTTGAGGACAACGCCCTGAACCGCAGCCTGGTCGAGGCCCTGTTCGCGGCCTATCCGCAGGTGCAGCTGTCGTCCTTCCCGACGGCCTCGCAGGGGCTGGCCGCCATCCAGGGTGAGATGCCCGATGTGGCCCTGGTCGACATCAACCTGCCCGATGGCAGTGGTCTGGACCTGTGCCGCACCCTGCGCGCCAGCCCGCTCACACGCCGCGTGCCGCTGATCGCGCTGAGCGGCGACGCCCTGCCCGACCACATCGCCCGGGCGCTGCAGGCCGGCTTCAACCACTACCTGGTCAAACCGATCCAGCTGCAGCGGCTGCTGGGCATCCTGGCGGGCATTCCAGCCAATCCGCCGCGCTGATTTCGTCCGTTTTGGATGCATTTGGCGTGTTTTGGCCGCGCTGAGCCGCCGTGGGTCAGGCATAGGTACAAACCCGCGGGTATCATGCGGATGTTGTACCTTGCTGTCCGCTACCCGCCATGGCCCGCCTTCAATTCGAACTGCCCGAGCAGTTCCTCTTCACCACCGACGTTCCCATCTACATCAGCCATGTGAACCAGGGCGGTCACCTCGACAATGCCTTGCTGCTCACGCTGGTGTCGGAGGCGCGGGTGCGCTTTTTCCGCTGGCTGGGCTACCGCAGTGAGGGCGACATCGATGGGCAGTCCATCGTGGTGGGCGACATGATGGCGCAGTACAAATCCGAGGCCTTCTATGGCGAGACCATGCGCGTGGACATGGTGCCAGACGACTTCAACAAGTACGGCTTCGATCTGGTGTTCCGCCTGCAGGACAAGGCGACGGGGCGTGAAGTCGCTCGGGGCAAGACGGGAGTGGTGTTTCTGTCGGCCGACAACTTCGGGCAGGGCCGCAAGGTGGTGGCGCCGCCGCCGGCCAGTTTTGCTGAGCGGCTGGAGAAGGCTCGGGCTGGGACTTTGCCTGGCGCTGCTTGAGGCTTCGGCGTTTTGGCCCGTTCGCTTCTTGGGGGGCTGAGCGAGGTCAGAGGCTTGCGGTGATCGTTCTCCGGCCCACGCTCGCGGGGCATCACCGAGTACTTTGACGCGCGCCTCTTGAACACCAGCCAAGCTGATGCCGAGCCATGACACCGCGAATGGGGCCTGCGCCCGACCACCGCAAGCCTCCGCCCCGCAACGCTGTGGCGGCGCTCACTCGGGTGCGCGACGCGCGCCCGACGCGGTCGGTACAACCGACCGCTACCCCACCCCAAGCGATTGATTTCTTCTCCGCACGCCCTAATGTGTCGCGGGGTGGAGGCGATGGGTGCCTGCGCAGGCCCCATTCGCGGTTGCATGACCGGCAACTGCCTGGCCGATGTTCAAGGGGTGACGGTGGCGGCGCGCGGTGATGCCCCGCGAGCGTGGGCCGAAGTCAGGCACCCATCGCCTCCACCCCGACGCTCCAACCCCCCAAAGGGAGAAGCAAATCAATTCGCCCCCAGCCTCTCGCCCATCCAGCGCAGGAGGTCGAGCCACATCTGGCGCATCTCGGCCTCCTGCGGGGTGCGGATCGCGCTGGGCAGCTCGATGGTGACCACCGGCACGCGCTTGTGCACGCCGCCGAAGTTGCCCAGGCTGCCCGGGAAGATGCCGACCTGGTCCAGGTACAGGCGCCCCAGACGCTGCGGCGGCGAGGTCGGGCCGTCGAAATCGAGCACGCCGTAGGGTGCGTGCACCGACACGATCAGGTCGGGCTTCCAGCGCTCCATCTCGTCGTGCACCCACCTGCTCTCGGGCTCCGACAGTGACTTGGGGCCGGGGTAGCGACGCGGATCGCTGCGGGTGCGGCCCTTCCAGTAAAAGGGCGCTTCCTTGTCCCAGTTGGGCGTCGGGAAGTTGCGGTTCAGGTCCACCCCGCGCGAGTTGGTGCGGCGCGGCACATCGCGCAGCATGCCGTCGGGATTGACCAGCGGCACGAAGCGCCAGTGCACGTTGGCCGGCGTCTGCGAGGCGTGTTGAATCCAGTGCAGCACCAGCGAAGTGGAGGACAGCTCATCGCCGTGGATGCCACCGATCACCAGCACCTTGAGCTGCGGGTTGGGCGAGACCACATCGCGCTGGTAGAAGGGCTGTCCCTGCACGGAGCGCCCGCCGTTGTCGGTGAGCTGCGCGCCACGGCACAGCGCCGGTCCGACACTGGGCAGGCGTTTGACACTCTGCTCGCAGAAGGCCTGCGTGGTGGGAATGGCCACGGTGCGCGACAAGGCCGGCGACGTGGGCAGCACGGCCTTGCCTCGGGCGGGCTCAGCGGCGGGCTTGCCCAGCACGGTCGGCTTGTTGACCAGGGGGGCTACCGAAGGCCTGACCGTCATGTTGTTGGTCCGCGCCGCCGCAGGTTTGGCGGGCTTGGCAGCCGTGGCGGGGGATGAAGCGGACGCTGCGGCCTGCGGCGCGGCGGCCACCAGGCCAGGAACCGCCGCCCACATGAATACCGGAACCAGCACCGCCATGGCGGCGCGGGCCGCCTGCCGGGGTGAACTCACGAAGCACATAGCCCTCTATCATGCCCTGAATCCGGCAGCGCCCTGTGGCATCGGCCACATGCGCTGGTAAGGGCTTGTCAGCGGGTCAGGGCACGCAGCGCCTGCTTGATGCCTTCGCTCACGCCCACCTCGGGCGGCAGGGCCTTGAGCGCGGCGCGGGCCTCTTTGTCAGAGTAGCCCAGCGCCATCAGCGCCTGCAGGATGTCGGCGTGCGATTCGCCACCGGCCGCGGCATCGGCCGGCACGTCCAGCGCCGGTGCCAGCTTGCCCTTGAGCTCCAGCAGCAGGCGCTCGGCCGTCTTCTTGCCGATGCCGGGCACCTTGGTCAGGCGGGCGGTGTCCTGTGTGGCCACGGCCTGGGCCAGGTCATTGGAAGTCAGGCCCGAGAGCACGCTCAGGGCAATGCGCGGGCCCACGCCGCTGATCTTGACCAGCTCACGGAAGGATTCGCGCTCGGCGCTGGTGAGAAAGCCGTACAGCAGCTGCGCGTCCTCACGGACGATGAACTGCGTGAGCAGGGTCACCCTGGCGCCGGTCTCCGGCAGGTTGTAGAAGGTGCTCATCGGCACCTGCACCTCGTAGCCGACGCCGTTCACGTCGACCAGCACGCTGGGCGGGGCCTTGTCGGCCAGCACGCCCGTCAACCGGGAGATCATCGGCGGAACAGCCCCAGGCGCTGTGCTTCCAGCGCGGCCTCGGCGCGCGACGACACATTGAGCTTGCGGTAGATCTGCTTGACGTAATCCGCGATGGTGTGGCGCGACAGATTGAGCTGCTGGCCGATCTCGGGCAGCGTGAAGCCCTTGGCCACGCGCAGCAGCACCTCGTTTTCGCGCTCGGTGAGCTGCACGTGCGGTGTCACGGAATCGGCATCGTTGCCCACGTGCTGCGGCTGCATGCGGGCCTGGGCGGTGAAGTACTGGATCACGCGGCGGGCGATCGAGGGCGACAGCGGCGGCTCGCCCTGGGCGATGCGCTGCAGCTGCTCGGCCAGTTGCTCGCGCGACTGCTCTTTCAGCAGGTAGCCGAAGGCACCGGCCTGCAGCGCGGGGAACAGGTGCTCATCGTCATCATGGATGGTGACGACGACCGACTGCACATCGGGCTGCTTGTCGCGCAGGGCCTGCACCACCTCGACGCCGGAGCCATCGGGCAGCCCCAGGTCGCACAGCGCCACGTCAAAGCGCATGGCGTTGACGAGCTGCAGCGCGTCGTGGATGCGGGCGCTCTCGTGGATCTGCGCACCGGGGAACACCTGGAGGGCCAGTGTCTTGAGCCAGGCACGGATCTCGGGCAAGTCTTCGAGCAACAGGATTTGCTTCATGGCCAGGGCCTCATTCAATAAGCATTGGGGTTACCCCCAGGGGTCTGAACAGGGATGCTAGCAGCCGCAGCGCCTTTGCGGGGGGTTGAGGCCCCGTGAGATAGCGCGGATGCCACGGTTTCGATCTCCAGCGGCAGGTTCAGGCGGATCACGGTGCCGAATCCCGGACCGGATTCGACCAGGCACTGCCCGTTGAGCTGCTTGGCACGGTGCTTCATGCTGGCCATGCCATGGCCGCGGTCGAGCCGTCCGTCGAGCTCCAGCGGGATGCCCTTGCCGTTGTCCTGGATGACGATCTGGAAATCGTGCGTGCCCACCTCGCAGTGGATCACCACGTGCGAGGCCTGGCTGTGCTTGATGACGTTGCTGACCGCCTCGCGGATGATGCGGGTGGTCTGCACGTAGGTGCGGGCGGACAGTGGCTCGTCCATCACGTCCATCGGGTGGCGCCATTCCACCTCGATGCCGGCCTGGCCCAGGCGCGAGACCACCTCGGCGCGCCAGTCGGCCAGCGCATCGGGCAGGCGCATCGGGCGGCCCGTCAGGCCCCGCACCGACAGGCGCATCTCCTCGAGCGCCTCGCGCGCCAGCGAGGAGATGCGGTCGTTGTCGCTGGTGTGCACGATGGTGAGCAGCTTGGCGCCCAGGTCGTCGTGCAGGTCGGCGGCGATGCGCTTGCGCTCCTTCTCGGCGATCTGCTCGACGCGCAGCTCGGCGATCTGCGTGAAGTTGCGCTCGATCTCGCTGCTGATCTCCTGCACGCGGCGCTCGAGCTGCTGGCGCGCGCCCTCGGCGGTCTGCAGCGCGCGGGCATACACCTGGATCAGCCGGAAGGACACCGCCGCGAACAGCATGGGCATCACGAAGTAGGTGGCGTTCCAGCCCCACATGTGGATCAGGCGATGCTGGAAGAACAGCTCGATGCCGACCAGCGCCGAGGTCACGCCCAGCGTGCCGCTCATCAGCCAGAACTCGGCGCGGCGCGAGCGGCCCGCGAACCACAGGAAGTACACGATGGCGGCGAACACCTCCAGCGCCAGCACCAGGTACCACAGGCGGCTGACGATGAAGAGGTTGCCATGGCCCAGCCACAGCGTGAGGGGCATCAGCAGCACCTGCGCCCACAGGATGCGGTTGACCAGACGCTCACGGCCCGGCGCATTGGGGCCGTGCAGTCCATGCCCCGCATAGCCCAGCAGGAACTTCACGGCGAAAGCCGCCATCGGCGCGAACAGGCAGGCGATCACCACCTCCAGCACCGTGTTGGGCAGGGGCACGTCCGTGAGCCAGAAGCGGCCCGTGAGCAGGGCCCAGCTGAGCGTGAGCATGGCGAAGTGGCCCAGGTAGGCCAGGCGCCTCACCCAGCCCAGGCCCAGCGCGAACACGCCCAGCACGGCCAGGATGCCGCCGATGATCTGCGAGACGGTGACGGACCAGAAGGTCTGCTCGTCGTGCAGATCGCTCAGGTCGCCCCAGGTGCCGATGCGCACGGCGCCCAGGCCACCGGCACGCTGCCGTGCGGTGACCTTGTCCAGCGGGTGGCCGGACACCTTCACATCGAGGTGGTTCTCGCCAGCGCGCAGCAAGAAGGCTGGCAGCGGCACCACGTGCGACTGGTAACACTGCGTGGCGATGGGCTGGCCCACGCGGCCGGCGCGGTAGAGCAACTGCCCATTGAGTTGCACCTCCACGGCCGAGCAGGCGCGCTCCACATACGCTGCCAGCAGCACCTCGGGCGACAGGCGCTGGGGCCGCTCGAACTGGAAGCGGTACCAGACGCTGCCATCGAAGCCCGGCCGCGTGCGCGCCCATTCATCCGGCAGGGTGGTGACCTGGCCCGAAGCCTGCGATGGGAACACCCCGCCCGAGCTGCGGCCGGTGGTGATGGCCGTCCAGGCCCCGCGCAGGGCCACGCCGTGCAGGTGCTCAGGGTCGGCGCGCCCATCCTCGGCGCCGCCGGCGGTGCGGTTGAGCGCCACGATCGCCCAGGCCACGACCCAGGCCAGCAAGAGGCCCAGCATCATCGTGCCCAGCGCCATCAGGCGCGAGGAAGCGATCTCCTCCTCGGGCATGCCGCCCGGGAGCGTGGTGGCAGCCCATCGCCCACTGGCTCTTGCCCACCATTGTTGCCACCGCTGTAGAACCATGTGCTCGACTGCTTCTTGAAAAAGACGCCAGCCCGCTGAACCTGGGTGGCCGGGCATGTGTGGTGGATTCTGCGGCAGATGTCACACCAGGAAACCCAGGGCAAGCGACAATTTAGGGGCCATCTTGCACGATCCCCCCCGAACCATCGCCCACCCGATGCCCTTGCGCCACAGCTTCACTCCCCCCGACAACGCCCGCCTGGCCCATCTGTGCGGCCCCATGGACGACCACCTCCGCACCATCGAGGCCGCCTTTGACGTGAAGGTGGCGCGGCGGGGCGAGGCCTTTCGCATCGATGGCCCCAAGGCTCAGGCGCAACAGGTGCTGGATCTGCTGGAAGCGCTGTATGCCAGGGCGGGCCGCCCCCTTTCGGCCGAAACGGTGCAGTTGGCCATCGCCCAGGCACAGCAGGCATCGGGGGCGCCGGGCGGCTCGGCCCGGCGCAGCAGCGGCGCCAAGGCCGCGCCTGGCGCCACCACTGACGATGCGGCCGAAGGCCCCACCCTGCACACCCGCCGCGCGGACCTGCAGGGCCGCACGCCCAACCAGGTGCAGTACCTCAAGAACATCATGGGCCACGACCTGAGCTTCGGCATCGGCCCGGCCGGCACGGGCAAGACCTTCCTGGCCGTGGCCTGCGCGGTCGATGCGCTGGAGCGCAGCGCCGTGCAGCGCATCGTGCTCACGCGCCCGGCCGTGGAGGCGGGCGAGCGCCTGGGCTTCCTGCCGGGCGATCTGTCGCAGAAGGTCGACCCCTACCTGCGCCCGCTGTACGACGCGCTGTACGACCTGATGGGCTTCGACCGCGTCACCAAGGCTTTCGAGAAGGGTCTGATCGAGGTCGCCCCGCTGGCCTTCATGCGCGGGCGCACGCTGAACCATGCCTTCGTCATCCTCGATGAGGCGCAGAACACCACGCCTGAGCAGATGAAGATGTTCCTGACCCGCATCGGCTTCGGCACCAAGGCCGTGGTCACGGGCGATGTCAGCCAGATCGACCTGCCCAAGGGCACCAAGAGCGGCCTGATCGAGGCACGCCAGGTGCTCAAGCGCGTGAAAGGCGTGGCCTTCACGCAGTTCGGCGCATCGGATGTGGTGCGCCATCCGCTGGTGGCCCGCATCGTCGAAGCCTACGACCGTTTCCAGAACACCCCCGAGCCGGCTGCGCCTGATGCCGCCGGCCACGTCAAATCTCCCGCGTAAGCCCCCCGCATGAAGCCGTCCCTGTCGCTCAGCCTGCAGTTCGCTGACAAACGCCACCGCGCGCACCTGCCCCGTCACAAGGTGGCCCGCTGGATCCGTGCCGCGCTCGAAGCCGATGCGGAGATCGCCGTGCGCCTGGTGGACGCCGATGAGGGCCAGGCCCTGAACCGCGACTACCGGCACAAGGACTACGCCACCAATGTGCTCACCTTCGACTACGCCACCGAGCCGGTGGTGATGGCCGACCTGATCATCTGCGCCCCGGTGATCGAGCGCGAGGCCCAGGAGCAGCGCAAGACGCTGGAGGCGCACTACGCGCACATGCTGGTGCACGGCGCCCTGCACGCCCAGGGCTGGGACCATGAGGATCCCGAAGAAGCCGAGGCCATGGAGGCGCGGGAGCGCGAGATCCTGGCCGCGCTGGGTTTCGACGATCCCTACGCCGCGTGAATGCGCTGTCCGGAGACCCCGGGCGGAAATAACACACGAACAAGCGTTTGAAAATACCGCGCGGTTTTCAGAAAATAACGGAGCACATCAAACCGTGAATTGATCACGCGGTTTTACCCCCTTATTTGGGGGCCCTCAGGGAGCACCCTGTTACCAGCGCAACGGGGTACGAGAACAATCGACGCCATCGACAACGCATTTCGATGCCAAGCCCGAGAGGTTTCGATGTCTGCTCTTCACAAATCAAAAATCTATACCCGCTACCACCGCCTGGACCATATTTCTGTGCAGGAGGTGCGCGAAATGTTCAAGGTGTTCTGCCGCTACTACGAGAACACCTCGCTGGAGCAGTTCGTGTCGGACCTGGGCCGCAAATCGGGCGCCTTCATCATCCGCCGCAAGATCGACGACGCCATCGTCGGGTTTTCCACCATGGGTATTTATCACATGGAGGTGGACGGCAAGAAAATCCGCGGGATTTTCAGCGGCGACACCATCCTGGAAAAGGAATATTGGGGCAACCGCGCCATGAACGCCGCCTTCGTGAAAAGGCTGGTCTGGGAAGCCCTGAAGGATCCTTTCACACCGCAGTACTGGTTCCTGATTTCCAAGGGGTATAAGACCTTCCTGCTGATGTCGCGCAATTTCCCGGATTATTACCCGCACCCGGAGCGCGACAACCCGCACATGAAGCACATCGTGGAGGCCTACTGCGACAAGCTCTTCCCGGGCAAGCTGGACCGCGACGCGATGGTGCTGGATTTCGGCGAGGGGTCGAACTGCCTCAAGAGCGATGTCACGCCGATCACGGCAGAGCAGCGCCAGGAAACCGACATCGCCTTCTTCGAGCAGCGCAACCCGCAGTGGGCGCGCGGCACCGAACTGCCATGCGTGGGGCGGGCTGATCTGCTCACCTTCTTCCAGGTGATCGCCCCGCAGGTGTTCAAGCTGCTGTTCAAGCCTTCTCGGTCTGGCGCGGGCTGGCGTCGTCGTCTGGCCAACCAATGGGCCGACTCCAGCTTCGGCAAGGCGGTGGCGCGGCATCGGGCCACCATGGGGTGAGCTTTTGGATCGATTTCTCTAGGGGTGAAGAGTTTGGGGGCCTTCGGGCCCCCCTTTTTTTCTACCGACGGCTCAGGGCTTGGGCAGCGGCTGCAGGTAAGGCACCTTGGTGGTGGAGAACAGGTTCCACGCGAAGATGGCGGCATTGGCCAGAGGCACGCCGTAGCTGTTCCACTCATAGCGGTGGATGGCGTCGATCAGGCTTTCGCCGCCACTGACCTGCGAAATCTCTTGCTTGCTGAGGACTTTCATCTTGGTTTCCTTGAGGTATGGGTAAATGCTTTCATGCGAAGCGTCTGCCGCCTGAACGTTGAACGTTTGTTCAAAATCCAGGCGCGCGCCGATGATGTCCCACCGTACAGAAACCCGATCCTTGGGCTAACCCGCAGCACCCCTCGAATGAGTGTTAAACGACATCCGTATTGACCTGAGGCGCCAAAAGGCTGTCAGGCAGCCAGCCCGCTGAGAAACCCGCGCACATTCTCATCGTGCAGGCACCGAGGTTTGTAAGCACTCACTCGCTTGGCGATTTCGGCGATGTGCGCCGGCGTGGTGCCGCAGCAGCCCCCGGCGATGTTCAGGAAGCCCGCCTTGGCGAAGTCTTCCACCAGCGCACCCGTCACCGGCGGCGTCTCGTCGAAGCCGGTGTCGCTCATCGGGTTGGGCAGGCCGGCGTTGGGGTAGCAGCTGATGTAGGTGTCGCCCGCCACCTTGGCCAGCTCTTCGATGTAGGGCCGCATCAGCGCGGCGCCCAGCGCACAGTTCAGGCCGATGGCGATCGGATGGGCGTGGCGCACCGAATGCCAGAAAGCGCTCACCGTCTGGCCCGACAGGATGCGCCCGGAGGCGTCCGTCACCGTGCCGGAGATGATGATGGGCAGGCGCTCGCCGGTGTCCTCGAACAGCTGGTCGACCGCGAAGATGGCGGCCTTGGCGTTGAGCGTGTCGAAGATGGTCTCGATCAGGAAGACGTCGCTGCCGCCTTCGAGCAGGGCCTTGGCCTGCTCGTAGTAGGCCTGCTGCAGCGCGTCGAAATCGACGTTGCGCGCCCCTGGGTCGTTCACGTCGGGGCTGATGCTGGCGGTCTTGGGCGTCGGGCCGATGGCGCCGGCCACGTAGCGAGGCTTGTCGGGGGTGCTGTACTTCAGCGCCACTTCCTTGGCCAGGCGGGCGCCGGCCACGTTCATCTCGTAGGCCAGCTCGGGCAGGTCGTAGTCTTCCTGGGCCACGGTGGTGGCACCGAAGGTGTTGGTCTCGATCAGGTCGGCACCGGCCTTGAGGTAGCCCTCGTGGATCTCGCGGATCACATCGGGGCGCGTGAGCTGCAGCAGCTCGTTGTTGCCCTTGAGGTCCTTGTGGTGCTCGGCGAAGCGGTTGCCACGGTAATCGGCCTCGCCCAGCTTGTACTGCTGGATCATCGTGCCCATCGCGCCATCGAGCACGACGATGCGCTGGCGCATGATCTCGGGCAGATCGGCCGCGCGGGTGTAGGGGCGGCGGACCACCGGCGGCAGGATGGAGGGCGCGGAAGAATCAGGCGTAGCAGCGGAACTCATGCCTCTATTGTAGGAAGGCCGTCAAGCCCGCGGCGGCATCGCGGGCCGACGGCGTCATGTCCATGATCAGACCTCGGGCTCGATCAGCGAATCGCGAAAGCCCATCGGCGCGCCATGATCGGGTCCTTCCTCGCTGGCGGCCCAGATGGCCAGGCGCTTGGCCGGCATGGGCTTGGCGTAGCGGAAGCCCTGCAGCGCATCGCAGCCGATCTCCATCAGGATGCGCTCCTGCTCGGCGGTCTCCACGCCTTCGGCCACCACATGCAGGCCGAGCGCATGGGCCAGCTGCACCACGGCGTTCACGATGGCCCGGGCATCGCCCTCGGGCTTCAGATCGTTGATGAAGCTGCGGTCGATCTTGAGCTGCCGCGCGGGCAGCTTGCGCAGGTAGCTCAGGCTGGAATAGCCCGTGCCGAAGTCGTCGATGGACAGGCGCACGCCCAGGGCGGCCAGCTGGTCGAACATGCGCAGCGAGGTCTGCGTGTCTTCCATCGCGGCCGATTCGGTCACCTCGAAGGTCACCAGATCAGGCTCGATCCTGTGTTCTCGCAGGGCCTTGGCAATGCGCTCGACCAGGTCGTTCTGACGCAGCTGGTGCATGGACAGGTTCACCGCCACGCGCATGCGCAGGCCTTCCTTCTGCCACTGGCGCATCTGGCGGAAGGCGTCGTTGATCACCCAGTCGCCCAGGGCGCCGATCAGGCCGAAGCGCTCGGCCACGGGGATGAACTGCGCAGGGCTCACGGTGCCCCGCGTGGGGTGGTGCCAGCGGATCAGCGCCTCCACGGCGGCCGTCTGGCGGGATTGCGCGTGGATCTTGGGCTGGTAGTACAGCTCCAGGCCCTTGCCACCCTGGTCCAGCGCCTGGCGCAGATCGCGCTGCAGGGCGATCTGCATCTCGGCGTCGGTGGCCATCTCGGCTTCGTAGAAGCAGTGCACGCTGCCGCCGGCACGCTTGGCCGCGTACATGGCCGCATCGGCGTTGGCGATCAGGCGGGCGCGCGGGCCATGGTCCGGGTGCACCACGATGCCGATGGAGCACGACAGGTGCATGCCGCGCCCATCGACCTCGAACACCTGCGACAAGGCATCGCGCACGCGCATGGCCACGGCCGCGGCGGTGGCACGGTCAGGGTGGTTCTCCAGCAGCATCAGGAACTCGTCGCCGCCCACACGGGCCACGACATCCCCCTGACGGGCAACCAGCGACAGGCGCTGGCCCACCTGCTTGAGCACTTCATCGCCCACCGCATGGCCGAAGCTGTCGTTGATGGGCTTGAAGCCGTCCAGGTCGATGAACAGGATGGCCAGACGCCGGTTGCCTTCCTGCGCGCGCAGCACGGCGCTGTCGAGCTGGTCCTCGAACACCAGGCGGTTGGCCAGGCCCGTGAGCGGGTCGCGGAAGGCGATGTGCTTGAGCTGCTGGTTGGCCACCTGCAGCGAGGCGGCCAGCTTGTTGGTGCGTGATTGCGTGCGCGCATCCATGATCGAGGTCAGCAGCGTCATCGACAGCAGCAGCATGGCGGCAGCGCCCACCATCACGCCCAGGGTGTCGCCTCCCAGCTCACTCGACGAGGTGCAGACCGAGCCCAGCGGGAACGAGGCGGCGGCCATGCCGGTGTAGTGCATGCCCGAGATCGCCACCCCCATCACCACAGCGGCCACCACCTGCCAGAGCAGGGCCGGCAGACCCTGCAGCTTGCGCAGCCAGAAGAAAATCAGCAAGGCCACGGCCGAAGCGCCTACCGCGATACCGCCCGAGGCGCCCACCAGGCGCCAGTCCCAGACGATGCCGGGGTCCATCTCCATGGCATGCATGCCCAGGTAGTGCATCACGCAGATGCCCGAGCCCATGGCCAGCGCGCCGCCCGTGAGCCGCAGGCAGGTGAGCTTGTGCCGACTGGCCACCCACAGCGCCATGTAGGACACGCCCACAGCCGCCAGTGCAGACACCAGCGTGAACAGGACGTCGTAACCGATGGCCACCGGCAAGCGGAAGGCCATCATGCCCACGAAGTGCATGGCCCAGATGCCGATGCCCATGGTGACCGAACCGCCGATCAGCCATGCCCGCGCAATGGCCACATCCGCCGTGCGCACCCGCTTGGCCAGATCCAGCGCAACGAAGGAGGCGAACATCGCCATCAGGACCGATGCTGCAACGGTTCCTGCCTCGTAGCTGGACGGCATGAAATTCACTTCACCGACCATGACCCATTCCCAGAACGGCGCGCCGCTGCGCCGTCACCTTGGCAGTTTCGGCTGTTGACGTGTCGTCTTGAGCATCAAACAGGCCGTGAAACGCGCTGTTTGGCAGAAATGCGTCGAAGTTGGAGGTACGGCCGCAATCGCGCCACAGTCGCGCATGCGTCACGCGGGGGCCGATTCGTTCAGGAAGGACAGGCGTCGAACGCTCCCGCGTGCGCCTGAATGGCTCGCCTGGCATGTGCCACGCACGGCGACGAGCGCCGATGAGCCTCATGTGGCCAACCACCGCCGCCCGTCAAAGCGGCGGCGCGGCCCGCAACTCAGTGCATCACCACCGGCTGCTGCGCCATGCCGGCGTAGCGCTCGAGGTAGGCATCGAACTCTTCGATGCTGGGCGAGGATTCGATCAGGGCTTCCACGCCTTCCTTGAAGGATTCGGCCAGGGCACCTTCAATGAAGATCTCCTTGCGGGCGAACTTGTCGACGATCTCGTAGCCCCCGCGCGTGAGCGCCTGGGCCAGGTGCAGGCCGGCCTGCTCGGCGGCCATGTCGATCTGTACGACGGCGTAGTTGTCAGAGTTGTAGAGCATGTGCATGGACGGTACTCCAGATCCTGTCTTGGTCTGACAGGGAGGTGGGGCCACATCGCCCTTTCTCAAGCCCATCATTGACTCCAGATTCGGCCCCGTCACTCCCCGACTTGAGGGCCGATCAGTGCGTGGTCAGGGGGGGTGTGGTGTATTGCACAACCATCGCATCGCGCAACCACGGCGCCGGCCTTTCAACGCGGCGCAGCCAGGCGCTGCTCGATGTCGCGGATCAGGTCGGCGTCGTCGGGCGCCGTCATGCTGCTGTAGGCCGTGACCGCACGGCCATCACGTGAGACCACGTACTTGTAGAAGTTCCACTTCGGTGTGGTGCCGCTCTGGCGGATCAGCTCGGCATACAGCGGGTTGGCGCCATCGCCCTTGACCGTGCTCTTGGCGAACATGGGGAACTTCACGCCGTAGGTGTTCTGGCAGAACTCGGCGATCTGCGTGGACGAGCCCGGCTCCTGGTTGCCGAAATCATTGGACGGGAAGCCCATCACCACCAGGCCGCGGTCCTTGTACCTGGCGTACAGCGCCTCCAGGCCCTTGTACTGCGAGGTGAAGCCGCAGTAGCTGGCGGTGTTGACCACCAGCAGCACCTTGCCAGCGTACTGACAGAGAGACTGGGGTTTCTCGTCCTGCAGGCGGGGAAAGGTCTTGTCGAGCAGCGCGGGGCAGGCCGCACCGGTGCCCCTGGCGGCGGCAGCAGGCGCCTGGGCATTCGCGGGCACAAGGTGACCCAGACCGGCGATCAGAACAAGGGCCGCGACGGGCCAGACGACGCGTGTGTGCATGCCTGGGATGATGGCACGAGTGGCCACCAAAACGTCCGATTTTCTCGAGGTGGGAAGGGGTGTCTACACCCTTTGGTGGCCGCCCCCTATTCCTAGGGGAGAAAGCCCCCCGAATCGGCGCCGCCTTGGGCTCGACAGCGAAGCTGGTGATATTTCACAATATTTACAGAACATGATCTCCCAGGACTATCAATGACCCCCCGCTTCACTTCGCACACTTCTGCCTCGAAGGCTCGCGCGCTCGTCATCGCGGCCGTCCTGGCTACGCTGGCGACCGCCCCTGCCCACGCCCAGAACACCGCCGCCGTGGACGACCAGTACCGCCAGGCCCTGTACCAGCGCGAGACCGGCGAGCCCTACACCGCCATCGAGACACTGGAAAGCCTGCTGTCGGCCAACCCCACGCTCAACCGTGCCCGGATGGAACTGGCCGTGGCCTACTACCGCACGCTGAACTTCGCGCGCGCCAAGGCTGAGTCGCAGCGCGTGCTCGACGACCCGCAGACGCCTGAAAACGTCAAGCTGTCGGTGCTGTCCTTCCTCAAGCAGCTGGAACTCGAAGAAAAGGCCGCTTTCGAGAAGCCTCACAAATTCGAGCCCAACGTGGCACTGGGCCTGCTGTACGACAGCAACGTGAACGCCGGGCCCGACAACGCCCTGATCGGCCCGGGCCTGCAGCTCACGCCCAGCAGCCTCAAGACCTCCGACTGGGGCGTGGTGGGCCAGGCCGGCCTCACACACACCTGGCTCAGCCCTGCGCCCCTGCGCCTGGGCCAATCGACAGCCCGCTTCGGCTGGGTCAACCAGGGCAGCCTCTACTACAAGGGCTACCACAACGAGCATGACTATGATCTGGGCGTCGTGACCCTGGCCACCGGGCCCACCCTGATCGTGGGCAATGCCTGGCGAGGCAACATCAACCTGCAGGTCGATCACCTCACCTTCGATGGCGACACCCTGGGCGTGTACACCTCGCTGAGCCCGTCCGTCGCAGTGCGCGTGGGTATCAACGGCGAGATCACCGGCGATGTGCAGTGGGTCAAGCGAGACTTCAAGCGCAGCATCGACACGGGCCGCGACAGCAACTACCGCTCGGTCGGCCTGGCCTACGGCCATCTGTTCAACCGCGGCCAGCTGGCCGTGCAGGCCGGCGGCCGCTGGTTCGACGAATCGGCCGACGCCGACCGCTTCAGCAACGATGGCCACGAGTACTTCGTCGGCGCACGCCTGCGCGCCTGGAACGGCGGCGACCTGTTCGCCCGCGCCGCCTGGCGCCGCGCCCGCTACGACGGCGTCGAGCCGCTGTTCGGTGTGGCCCGCCGCGAAACCGAGCGCCGCGTCGAGCTGGGCGCCAGCCACACCTTCCAGGCCGGCTGGCTGGAGAAGTGGCAGCTCTCGGGCACCGTCACCAATGTCCACAACGAGGCCAACCTGAGCCTCTATGGCTATGACCGCGACACCGTGCAAATCACGCTGGGCCGCGGGTTCTGAGCACTCACACAGGAGCAGTCCCCATGAACACCACTTTCCGCCTTTCCACCGTGGCCCTGGCCGCCGCACTGTGCTGGCAGACCTCGGCGCATGCCGCCGCCACGGAAGCCCAGTTGCGCAGCGTCACGTTGTACGGCAATGTCACCATTCAGGAAGACTCCACCAGCAGTTGGGGCCCCTGGGCTGAATTCGAACCGCCTGCTGCGGGCGACACCCAGCCAGTGGCGGCACCGCGCGCCGCCACGGATCCCTACCGGCCGCTGGCTCAGACCACCGACACCACACCGCCGGTCCAGCCGCCTGTCGAAGGCTTCTGCGCCGGCGGCAGCATCTGCGGCTTCGGCGCCTTCCAGACCGCGGGCGATCCCAACACCGAGACGGTGGAGGATGTCCATCCGTTCCGGCTGAACGGCACCGTGGTGCAGGGGGGCCGGCGAGGGCAGCAATGGCCTGCCGCAAGTCATACAGCTCAACAGCACGCCTCTGTCCACGGGCTCGTTCCAACTGGCCGATTCAGGCAACCTTGATCTGTATATCGGTGAAGGCCTGGGTTATTCACGCACTCTCTACAACAATCAGGAGCGCATTCAGGAGTCGTTCGACCTCTGGCCCGACGGCGAACGCGTGTACAGCGGCGAATATGATCCCGCACAGATCCAGGCCGCTCATTTCAACCTGGCCACCTATGTACGGGGCGAGAAAGGGGTAAGACCCACACAGCAGCAGGAAGGCTGGGGCGTGATCGGCTATACCACCAGCACGGCCGACATGAGCGCCCTGCGCGCCAGCAATGCGGTGGCCACCTACAGCGGCATCGACAGTGAATACACGCCGATGAATCTCACCATCCGATTCGGCAACGGCACGTGGGATGGCTCCTGGAACGGCGGCGCCGACGGCTACGTCTCCACTCAAACCACGGCCAGCGGCAGCACGATGCTGAAGGGCAACGTGGGCTTCAACGTGACCAACGGCACCATCACCGGCTCGACCTTCTCGGCCACGGCAGGCAACATCAGCGCCACGGATGGCACCATCCTGGCGGGCTCGGCGGTCCAGGGCGCCTTCTTCGGACCCGTGGTCGGCAGCGGCGCCACGGCCGGTCCTGCTGCCGCCGGGGGCGTGGTCGACATCCGCAAGACGGTGACGGCACCCACGCAAGTGCAGCAGCCTGCAGCGGTCCGTGCCGTGGCAGAGGGGCCCAAGACCTACACCAATGGACGCTATGTGGCGCCTTTCCTGGCGATCCATAACAGCATCCGCCGCAACAACGACTGATGCCCCATCGCCCGAGCAGCAGCTCCTGCTGCTCGGCGCATGAGCAAATGACAAGAGGCCTCACATCGAGGCCTCTTTTTTTGCCCGTGCGTCAATGCACTGGCGGGTTGCAGTGGACACAGGGCCAACAGTGGACGCTGCTGCCCCGCCAGATCACTCCACCGCCTTGACCATCTCCTCGACCACTTTCTTGGCATCGCCGAAGACCATCATGGTCTTGTCCAGGTAGAACAGCTCGTTGTCCAGGCCTGCATAGCCCGAGGCCATGGAGCGCTTGTTCACAATCACCGTCTTGGCCTTGTAGGCCTCCAGGATGGGCATGCCGTAGATCGGGCTGCCCTTCACATGCGCGGCAGGGTTCACCACGTCGTTGGCGCCCAGGATGATGGCCACATCGGCCTGGCCGAACTCGCCGTTGATGTCTTCCATCTCAAAGACCTGGTCGTAGGGCACTTCGGCCTCGGCCAGCAGCACGTTCATGTGGCCGGGCATGCGGCCCGCCACCGGGTGGATGGCGTACTTCACGGTCACGCCCTTCTCGGTGAGCTTGGCGGCCAGCTCCTTCACGGCGTGCTGCGCGCGGGCCACGGCCAGGCCATAGCCCGGCACGATGATGACGGTCTCGGCATTGCCCAGCACGAAGGCGGCATCATCGGCCGAACCGCTCTTGACGGGGCGCTGCTGCTGCGCACCACCGGCGGCCGCGGCACCCGCATCGCCGCCGAAGCCGCCCAGGATCACGTTGAAGAACGAGCGGTTCATGGCCTTGCACATGATGTAGCTCAGGATTGCGCCCGAGCTGCCCACCAGTGAGCCGGCAATGATCAGCATGGAGTTGTTCAACGAGAAGCCGATGCCCGCCGCCGCCCAGCCCGAGTAGCTGTTGAGCATGGACACCACCACCGGCATGTCGGCGCCACCGATGGGGATGATGATCAGCACGCCCAGGATGAAGCTCAGCGCCAGCATGGCGAAGAAGGCATCCCAGCGCTCGGTGAACATGAAGACCAGGCCCAGGCCGATGGTGGCCAGCGCCAGCAGCAGGTTCAGCATGTGCTGGCCCTTGAACTGAACGGGCGCGCCCTGGAACAGGCGGAACTTGTACTTGCCGCTGAGCTTGCCGAAAGCGATGACGGAGCCACTGAAGGTGATCGCGCCGATGGCCGCGCCCAGGAACAGCTCCAGGCGGTTGCC
>DDJC01000001.1 GCA_002339015.1 Burkholderiales bacterium UBA1834 | reverse complement strand
CGTGGGGGAGTCCATATACAACCAGTTAGGCCAAACACCGTTTGTTGAACGCTTGAATACGGCTGCTTTCGCTTGGTCCGATTGTCCCAAAAAGTCGAACAATGACCTGGCCACATTGCGTTTACTGTTTAGGTATGGCATTGAGCTTGTACCGCTTAGATAGTGACCGACCAACGAACCAAGAGACTGAGAAGCCGGCAATTAAGGAGCCCATTCCTTCGGGGTTGTTCGATAGAGCCGCGAATGCCACAAAAGACAAGGTTAACCAGTTATAGAGCGATGCACCATTGAAGGCTTTCATTCCTTTGATCTTGCCGAAGAGAAAGCCTATGCCGTAGAACGACCAAGCAATGAATGGACTAATGAGCATCAACGCCGGAACTCCGACTTGGTAATTTTCTGTCATGTGCTTACACGCTTGCTTGTGTGGCCTAACGCCATATAGACGTCGACATTGACGTAACCATTGGATTAGAAGCATCAGTCCGTGCCCTAACCCGGAATCCCGACGTTAGGGGCCTTGATCGCAAGGCGCACAAGCCCGAGCACATCGTTAACTTCCCTGCTTTGATCTGTTCACCAACTGTAAGCGAACCGTTGCAACTTGAAAACAGGGATTTTTGCTCGACCCGCAAACCTCGAAGGCTTGCTCGCAAAGCGCTGATTCCCATCAGCCACCTCTTGAGCCTTGCGCGCAAAGCTAATTTCTTTTCGCGCAAGGCTCTCGGTGTCCAGGCGCAAGCCTTTGATGTTTGCGAGCAACCCTTTTTGCATTGCCCGCAAGGCACAGCAACCCTGTGCGGCAAGCCTCAGAGCGTTACGTACAAGCCTTTTTGCCTTGCGCGCAAGCAGCCAAGAGCCAATCGCAAAGCCAAAAGCTTTGCGAGCAAGCTTGTGCAACTCGGCCACCCGAGAAAAACGCTTTGCGCGCAAGCCTCAGAACTCTGCGCGCAAGGCCAAACGCATCCCGCGTTCAGTTGGAAGCACGACGCCCAAAGCAAGGCCACCACAAGCCGATGCCCACGATTACCCTGATCCACACCACCGGCGCATCAAGGCTGGCCTGGTGGTCTCGATCTGCTAGCGGGCCAGCAAGTGCGCACCGAGGCGAGCATCGTGCGAGCCCTCCCTACTGCTGAAACTTCAGAACGATAGAACCATTCATTCGTTTTCGTTGGAAGCAGCGGCTGGAACACTGGGTGCCATTCACCTCCATGACGCAAGCACAAGGCCCTTGCCGGCCTGGCCCGCGCCATCCAGCCATGACCCAGATCCTGCCGCTGCCAGCACCCGCTCTCTGAAACCTGACAGCGACGACGCACCGCCGCCTGCGGCCTTGACCCGTGCCGATAGCCTGGACGATGTCTCGTTGGTGTCCCGGCAACTCGCTGAACTGCTGGCCCGCACCGCGGTGGAACGCGACCGCCATGGTGGGCATGCCGCCGCAGAGCGCGAACTCATCCGTCAAAGCGGATTGCTGGCCCTGACCATTCCCACGCAGTTCGGCGGCCTGGGTGGTGATTGGCCCACCTTCTACAAGGTGGTGCGCGAACTGGCCCGGGTCGATGCGGCGCTGGCCCACGTCTTCGCCTTCCACCACCTGCAGGTGTCCAGCGTGCTGCTGTATGGCGATGTGGCGCAGCAGGAGCGCCTGCTCAGCCAGACCATCAAGAAGCGCTGGTTCTGGGGCAATGCCTTGAACCCGCTGGACAAGCGCACCCTGGCCCTGGCCACCTCCGGCGGCTTTTGCATCCGCGGCACCAAGAACTTCTGTTCAGGCTCGGTGGGCTCCGACATGATGACCTTCTCGGCCTGGCATGAGCCCTCATCCAGCCCTCTGATCGCCGTCGTGCCTACCAAGACGCCAGGCATCGACGTGCGCAGCGACTGGGATGCCTTCGGCCAGCGCCAGACCGACAGCGGCACCGTGCACTTCCACGATGTGCACATCAGCCGTGCAGACGTGCTGCAGGCGCCCGGCCTCACCCCCTCGCCGCACACGTCCCTGCGCACGCTGGTGTCGCAACTGATCCTGACCAACCTGTACCTGGGCGTGGGCGAAGGGGCCTTCGCGGCGGCGCTGCGCTACACCAAGGAAGAAGCGCGCCCCTGGCTCAGCTCGAACGTGCAGCGCGCGCATGAAGACCCTTATACCCAGCACCGCTACGGCGAGTTCCGCATTGCCCTGCGTGCCGCGCAGGCCGTGGCCGATGACGCCGCGCGCACCTTGCAGGCCGCGCTGGACCAGGGCGCCGCGCTCGATGCCGTCACCCGCGGTGATGCCGCACTGGCCGTGAGCGAAGCCAAGGTGCTGGCGCACCGCGCAGGCCTTGAAGTGAGCACGCAGTTCCTGGAACTGACGGGTGCCCGCTCGACCAGCAGCCGCTACGGCTTCGACCGCTTCTGGCGCAACGTGCGCGTGCACACCCTGCATGACCCGGTCGATTACAAGCTGCGCGATCTGGGGCGCCATTCGATCACCGGCCAGTACCCCGAGGCCAGCGCCTACACCTGAGCCAAGGCTGTCATACACCTTCATCCCTGCATCCACCAGACACCGACACACCATGCAACGCCGTTCCATTCTTCAGTGGGCCGCTGGCTCCGCCGCCGCCACCACCCTGCCCTCCGTGCTGCACGCCGCCGAACCGCTCAAGGAGCTGCGCCTGGACTACGCCTACTACTCGCCCTCCAGCCTGGTGATCCGCCGCTTCGGCTGGCTGGAAGATGAGTTCAAGAAAGATGGCATCAACATCACGCACCGCCATGTCCCCATTGCTCGACGTCCACATCCACGCCAAGCACCATGGCGGTCGCCTCATCCTGCAGGATCTGAACCTGAAGGTTGGCAGCGGCCGCATCGTCACACTCGTGGGTGCCAGCGGCTGTGGCAAGAGCACCCTGCTGCGCCTGATCGCGGGGCTGGACACCGACTACCGTGGTGTGATCCGGCTAGATGGTCAGGCCGTGCACGGCATCAGCGACGACATCGGGCTCATCTTCCAGGAGCCACGCCTCTTTCCCTGGCTGACCGTGGCGCAGAACATCGGCTTCGATCTCACCGGGCGTGGGCACAAGGATCCGCGTGTCACTGAACTGCTGGCCGATGTCGGCCTGTCCGGCCATGAAGATGCCTTGCCCAAGCAGCTCTCAGGCGGGCAGGCTCAGCGTGTGGCAATCGCTCGCGGCCTGTTTCGCAGGCCACGGCTGTTGCTGCTGGACGAACCCTTTTCCGCGGTGGACGCTTTTACCCGCATGAAACTGCAGGACACCCTGACCCGCGTGGTTCAGCAGCATGGCGTGACCGTGGTGATGGTGACCCACGATCTGGACGAAGCCGTGTTCCTCAGCAACAGCGTGGTCGTGCTGGACCAACTGCCCGGACCTGTGACCGGCACGCTGGACCTGTACCTGCCTCGCCCCCGCCGCCGTGACGACGATGCCTTGAGCCAGAGCCGCACCCAATTGCTGCGAGTGCTTCAGCAGACGCATGCGCTGTAGCCCTTCAGCCGGGAGCGGATTCGATCTCCGCATCGCCAGACACCCAAAGGCTTGCTGCCACCAGCCTTGAGCAAAAGCACGGCCTGCGTGCAGGTCTAGAACGGCTTCGGTGCAGCGGCCGGACGAAGCACATCAGGCCGCGGGCAGGTGTGCGTGCGGCGGATCACCACGGGTTCGTACTTCCCGGCTTCGTACTCCCCCTGGGTATGCAGCACCAGGCACTTGGCACCGCGGACATAGTTGAAGCTGCAATAGTTGGCACCGGTACCTGAGCAGGCTTCGACCTCCTTGAAGCCCGCCTTGTAGAGCGCACCGGCATCGCCATCCTCGTTCCATCGCAGGCCGTCCGGAAAGGCGCCATAGGTTTCCAGCGGCTGCCATCCCTCCTTCAGCACGGCTGCCCGCGCCACGGAAAGAGGGGCGCCTTCCAAGCCGCTTTGCGCCAGCGCGGCACCATGCCCAGCCATCGCCAATGCCAGAAGTGCCGCGCCGCCAGCACGGCCGCTGAAAACACGCGCGGATGAACTCAATGAAATCATGTTCGACGTTTGATCTGTGGTTACGAGTCCGACACCACCATGGGCGAGACCGTGGTCGAGGTCAGTTGCTCGAAGCCGTCGCGGCAGTCCGGCTCTCGCCAGCTTGAGACTGAGGCGGAAAGAACTGCCGGATATCCGCCCAGACAACTGGCTTTCGGCCAAGGATCTCTCGATAGAGAGGGTCGAAGGCCTGCATCTTGGTCATGACCACCGGCACAGCCCTGGGGTCGTTCGCCCGGGTCAATGCCGTGTTCTCTTCGCTGCAACTCAGGGCATCACGATCCACGGCAGCAAGGCTGCGGCAATTGTAAGGACGGTGCTCATAGATCGAGCACTGATTCTCCAACAGGAATGGACACGGCGTTGCGACACCGTTCAAGACTGTATGTCGTCCCGGCGGCAGGTTGGCCATGGTCTTGCCAGTTGCCGCCGCGATGTGCCGGGCTTCAAGATCGGAGATTTCCACTGGGATCGTCCGACAACAGGCGCTGCACCCTGCCTTGCATGACACGTGCGGAGACCGAAGTTCGCCCACCTCTTCCATCAACTGGTAGAGCTTTGGAAGCTTGCTCCTGGACGCGGAAGCCTGCCTGGAAAGATCAGTCATCCGCGCGTGCATGGCCTTCTTCCACTGGGGCGTCATGGCTTCTTCGATGGCTTCCAGCTTGCGCTTGGCCTCGACGTGGTTGTCGGCCTTCAGTTCGGCGAGCCGCTGCAATATTGCATCTGACAAATTGGCAAGGTCCATGAGGCCTCCATGCATTCACTTGCTGTGATTGTTGTATGACCTTACATGAGGCCGTAACAAATCACACGGACGCAGCGGGCCCTTGTGTAGCGCAGCGCGCCCGGATTGAATAATTTAGTTACAGACGCTGGACACAGGCTTGCTTGACCTGCGGGAATGCCCTCGTGTCTTCATATGCGCAAACCACGGATGCATCTCCGCAAACATTTGTTGGAGACATATAGGCCGATGGTTATCGTTCGACCTCATCGGACTCTCGCTACTTCATCAGAAGACCACCATGAAGATCATCGGCATCTCGGGCAGCCCCACTGCCGTCTCCCGCTCCAGTTGGTTGCTCCGGCATTTCCTGGACACACTGGCCGCGCAGCATGGCGCATTGAACCTGCTGGAACCGGTGCGTGCCCGCGACCTGCCCGCTCAAGCCCTGCTGCAAGCAGACTTTGACCATCCCGAACTCTTGGATGCCACAGGACGCGTTGCGCAGGCCGACATCGTGGTGATCGCCACCCCCATCTACAAGGCAGCCTACAGCGGCCTGTTGAAGACTTTCCTTGACCTGCTGCCCCAAGACGGACTCCGCGGCAAAGCCGTGGTGCTGCTGGCCACCGGCGGCAGCAACGCTCACCTGCTGGCGGTGGATTACGCCCTCAAGCCAGTGCTGTCGGCACTGGGTGCCCGGGAGATCCTGGACACGGTCTACGCCACCGATGCGCAACTGCCGCGCCACGACACGCACGGCTATACCAGCACACCGGACATCGACGAGCGCGTAACGCGCCTGGCGACTCAGCTGCAACGCCGTCTGCTCCCCGCACGGTCATTGCAAGCCATGCCAGCTGTGATCGCACCGCTGGCCAAGCGCACCGCCGCCCCCCAGCATGCCCTGCCACAAGGTGTACGCATCAGCGCCTGATGCACTTCACCGTCAACAACCACACGGAGACCTGTCCATGCAACGAACCTTCTCTCGTCGGGCCCTGTCCAAGATCCTGGGCATGGGCACCCTGATGGCCGCCCTCGCCGCCACGGCCATGCTCGGCAGCACTTCGGCCTGGGCTCAGAACGCCACCGTGCGCATCGGCTTCCAGAAGTACGGCACCTTGACCGTGCTCAAGGCCAAGGGCGACCTCGAGAAGCGCCTGGCCCAGATCAACGTGGACGTGAAGTGGGTGGAGTTCCCCGCCGGCCCGCAACTGCTCGAAGGCCTGAACGTGGGCTCCATCGACTTCGGCACCGTGGGCGAAGCGCCCCCGATCTTTGCGCAGGCCGCAGGCGCCGACCTGGTCTACGTGGCCAACCAGCCGCCCGCCCCCGAGGCCGAAGCCATCGTCGTGCCCAAGGGCTCGCCCATCAAGAGCGTGGCTGAACTCAAAGGCAAGAAGGTCGCCCTGAACAAGGGCTCCAACGTGCATTACCTGCTGGTCAAGCTGTTGGAAAAAGCCGGCGTGAAATATGCCGACATCCAGACCGTGTTCCTGCCGCCTGCCGATGCACGCGCCGCCTTTGAACGTGGCAGCGTCGATGCCTGGGTGATCTGGGATCCTTTCCTGGCCGCGGCCGAGAAGCAGATCGGCGCCCGCGTACTCGCCAACGGCAAGGGCCTGGTCGCCAACACCCAGTTCTACCTGGTATCGCGCCCTTACGGCGAGAAGAACCCGCAGGTGGTCAAGGCCATCGTCAACGAGCTTGAGAAGCTTGACGTGTGGGCGGCCAAGAACCCGTCGGGTGTGGCCGACGTGCTGGGCCCGCAGATCGGGCTTGACCGGCCCATCACCGAACTGGCCGTGAGCCGCTTCGCCTACGGCATCCAGCCCATCAACGCCAAGACTGCGGCCGAGCAGCAAAAGATCGCCGATGCCTTCCAGGCGCTGAACCTGATCCCCAAGCCCATCCGCATCACGGATGCACTGCCAGCCGGCGTCAAGTGAACCCATCAGGAGCACCCGCGGCATGACGCGGCGGAACACATCAACACAGAGCGACTTCACCATGTCGAACCAACGCGATTTCCTCCATGCCAGACGCCGTGTACTGGGCACCACCGCTGCACTGCTGGGTTTGAGCGCACTGCCCCGCTGGGCCCTTGCCAACGAGGCCGCGCCGCCCCTGCTGCGCGTGGGTTTCCAGAAGAGCTCGGTCAACCTGGTGATCCTCAAGCAGCAAGGCGCACTGGAAAAGCGCTTTCCAAACAGCAAGGTGCAGTGGGTGGAGTTCCCAGCCGGACCGCAGATGCTGGAAGCGCTGGCCGTGGGCAGCCTCGAGTTCGCAATGACGGGTGACTCGCCTCCGGTATTCGCCCAGTCTGCCGGCAAGAACCTGTACTACGTCGGCGCGGAGCCGCCCAAGCCGCTGAGCTCCGGCATCCTGGTCAAGGCTGATTCGCCGTTGCGCACGCTGGCTGATCTGAAGGGCAAGAAGATCGCCTTTCAAAAGGGCTCCAGCGCCCACTACTTGACAGTGCGCGCACTGGAGAAGGCCGGCATCGCGTGGTCGGATGTATCGCCGATCTGGCTGGCACCGGCCGAGGCCCGCGCCGCGTTCGAGCGCGGCAGCGTTGATGCCTGGGCCATCTGGGATCCCTTCTACGCCGCCACGGAAGTGGATGTGAAGCCTCGGGTGCTGACCAACGGTGTCGGCCTGTCGAACAACAACTCCTTCTACCTGGCCTCCAAGCCGCTGGTTGAGCAGCACCCGCAGACGGTCAAGGCCCTGTTCGAGGAGCTGACCCGCGCCGATGCCTACGTGCAGAGCAACCGCAAGGAAGCCGCGCAACTCATCGCCGATTTCAGCGGCCTGGGCCTGGCCACGGTGCACCGCTTCATCGCGCGCCGCCCGGTCTCGCCCGTCAAGCCGATGTGGCCCGAGGTGATCGCCGACCAGCAGCGCGTGGCCGATGCCTTCTTTAAACAGAACCTGATCCCCAAGTCGGTCAAGGTCGCCGACATCGTCTGGAAGCCGGGCCGCACGGCCTGACGACCTCATCGAGAAACACACAGCCATTCCCGCACAAGGACACGACCATGAAGATCCTCTGGTTCATCCCGACCCACGGCGATTCGCGCTACCTGGGCACCACCAAGGGCGCCCGCGCCGCCACCTTCGACTATTTCAAGCAGGTGGCCGTGGCCGCCGACAGCCTGGGCTACGAAGGCGTGCTGCTGCCCACCGGCCGCTCGTGCGAGGACTCGTGGATCCTGGCCTCCAGCCTGATCGACGTGACGCGCCAGCTCAAGTTCCTGGTGGCCCTGCGCCCGGGCATCATCCAGCCCGCGCAGACGGCCCGCATGGCCGCCACGCTGGATCGCATCTCAGGCGGCCGCCTGCTGGTCAACCTGGTCACCGGTGGCGACCCCGAGGAGCTGGAAGGCGACGGCCTGTTCCTGCCGCACGCCGAGCGCTATGAACTGTCGCGCGAGTTCCTGACCATCTGGCGCGAAGTGCTGGCCAAGAGCCACGATGGCGAGGCCTTTGACTTCGACGGCAAGCACCTGCAGGTCAAGGGTGCCAAGCTGCTCTACCCGCCCATTAACAACCCGTACCCGCCGGTGTTCTTCGGCGGCTCGTCGCCCGAGGCGCACAAACTGGCCGCCGAGCAGTTGGACACTTACCTGACCTGGGGCGAGCCGCCCGCCGCCGTGGCCGCCAAGGTGGCCGACATCCGCGAGCGCGCCGCCAAGCATGGCCGCACCCTGAGCTTCGGCATCCGCCTGCACGTGATCGTGCGCGAAACGGAAGACGAGGCCTGGCGCGCCGCCGCCGAGCTGGTCTCGCACCTGGACGAGGCCACCGTGGCGGCCGCCCAGAAGAAGTTCGCGCAGATGGATTCGGTGGGCCAGCGCCGCATGGCCGAGCTCAACAAGGGCAAGTTCAACAAGGACAACATTCGCGACGGCCTGGAGGTGTCGCCCAACCTGTGGGCCGGTGTGGGCCTGGTGCGCGGCGGCGCGGGCACGGCCCTGGTGGGCAACCCGCAGCAGGTCGCCGACCGCATCCAGGAATATGCAGATCTGGGCCTGGAGTACTTCATCCTGTCAGGCTACCCGCACCTGGAAGAAGCGCACCGCTTCGCCGAACTCGTGTTCCCTCTGCTGCCGCTGGACGTGCAGAAGAAGCTGCCCGGCAAGACCTTGACCGGCCCCTTCGGCGAGATCGTGGCCAACAGCTTCGTGCCGCCGTCCGCATCGACGCCGTCGCCGCAGACGTCCGCGAGCTGAACGCGCGCACCAAAGGAGCCTGGAACCATGAGCGCTGCCCGAGCGACCTGGCGCGAACGCCTCAAGCTGAAGAACGCCCTGCCCTGGGTGCTGCCCGTGCTGCTGATGGCCGCATGGGAGCTGAGCGCCCGCGCCGGTTGGCTGTCCACCCGTGTGCTGCCCGAGCCGTTGGCGGTGATCCAGGCGGCCAGCCGCCTGGCCGTGAGCGGCGAGTTGTGGGAACACCTCTGGGTGAGCGCCGCCCGGGCCCTCATCGGCCTGGCCATCGGCGGCGGCCTGGGCCTGCTGCTGGGCCTATTCACCGGCAGCCTGCGCTGGGCCGAGACCTTCCTGGACACCACCTTGCAGATGGTGCGCAACATCCCGCCGCTGGCCCTGATCCCGCTGGTGATCCTGTGGTTTGGCATCGACGAGACAGCCAAGCTCTTCCTGGTGGCGGTGGGCGTTTTCTTCCCGGTCTACCTCAACACCTTCCACGGCATCCGCTCGGTGGACCCGGGCCTGATCGAGATGGCGCGCAGCTACGGCCTGCGTGGCTGGCAGCTCTACCGCCAGGTGATCCTGCCCGGCGCGCTGCCCTCGATCCTGGTCGGCCTGCGCTTCTCGCTGGGCCTGATGTGGGTGCTGCTGATCGTGGCCGAGACCATCTCGGCGCAATCGGGCATCGGCTACATGACGATGAATGCCCGCGAGTTCCTGCAGACCGACGTGGTGCTGGTGGGCATCCTGCTGTACGCACTGCTGGGCAAGCTGGCCGATGTGCTGGCACGCGGCCTGGAGCGCGTGGCCCTGCGCTGGCATCCGGGCTACCAGCCTGCCGCCACCTGAGCCCTTCACCGCCTCCTCGCTTATCCCCATCACATGAGCACGACGCTGACAACCTCACTTCCCGTGGTCGCCGCAGCCGCGCCGGCATCGCCGTCCACCGCGCGACAGTCACCCACCGCGGCCCCTGTACTCGACTTCGCCACGCACGATGGCCGGCCCGTGCGACCAACCGGCTCGACACGGGCTCTGGCCAGCGAGCACGGCACCCGCGTGGCGCTTCGGGGCCTGGCCAAGGCCTATGGCACGCGGCAGGTGCTGCACGACATCGACCTGGACATCGCCCCTGGCGAGTTCGTGGCCATCGTCGGCCGCAGCGGCTGCGGCAAGAGCACCCTGCTGCGCCTGATGGCCGGGCTGGAGCGCGGCAGCGCCGGTCGCATCGACCTTGATGGCCAGGCCCTGCGTCCCGACCATGTTGCCGACCAGGGCCTGCGCCTGATGTTCCAGGACGCCCGCCTGCTGCCCTGGAAGACAGTGGGCGACAACGTGGCCCTGGGCCTGAGCGGCACGGAGGCGCGCCAGCGCGTGCTCGAGGCCCTCACGGCCGTGGGTCTGGCCGAACGCATCGACGAATGGCCTGCGCGCCTGTCCGGTGGCCAACGCCAGCGTGTGGCGCTGGCCCGTGCGCTGGTGCACCGCCCCCGCCTGCTGCTGCTCGACGAGCCGCTGGGCGCGCTGGACGCGCTCACCCGGATCGAGATGCAGCAACTGATCGAACGCCTGTGGCGCGAGCATGGCTTCACCGCCGTGCTGGTCACGCACGACGTCTCGGAAGCCGTGGCGCTGGCAGACCGCATCCTGCTGATCGAGGACCACATCGTGGCCCTGGACGAGACCGTGCCGCTGCCACGCCCTCGTCAGCGTGGTCACCATGCCTTTGCCGCGCAGGAAGACCGCATCCTGCAGCGGGTGCTGCAGCAACCGGATGCGGACGATGGCCTGCCCACCCAGCCTGGCGCTGCAGAGTTGCCGGACACCGCCCATGTGGAGCAACTTCGCTGGGCCGTTTGAGCCCGTGCGCAGAACGCCGAACACATATCCATTTTCTTCAGGGCGGACTGCAATTTCCTTGCTTCACGCCCAGGGGCCGGCTGATTAGGCTGACCCCACTATTCAACCCATTCACACCTGGCACAGAAAGGCACACACCATGAGCATCACCGCGATCAACGTCCGCAATCAGTTCCGCGGCAAGGTCAAGGAAATCGTCGAAGGCCCCGTCGTCTCCGAGATCGACGTCGAGACTCCGTCCGGGCTGATCGTCACCTCGGTCATCACCACCCGCTCCGTCAAGGAACTGGGCCTGGTGGTGGGCAAGGACGTCATCGCCCTGGTCAAATCCACCGAAGTGTCCATCGCCGCCCTGTGATCTTCCCAGACTGGCCGCCCGACTTGGTGCGGTCATCCGAAAGATGCCAGGGCTGTCTAACCTAGCGCAGCCTTCTAGTCGTGGCGGAACACGGCGTCAGGCAGCCTGGTGCGGCACAGCGCCAGAAACTCCAGCAACCCGCCCATCACGGCGCCAACCAGCGCGACGAGCTTCAGCAGGGGGCGGTGGCGGCGGACAGGCTGTGTCATGGCTCAGGGCGTGGGGCAGATGCGCGCAGGCTATGGCCACCAGATGACAGCACCATGACATCCTGCCGGTCCGTTTTTCGCATTTCTGTCATGCCCTGTCGCTATGGTCCGTCGATTGTGTTCATGCCACAGCGCGACCAGCGTGCCCACCCCACTGCCCGACATCGATGAACTGCTCCGTTTGCTGGACGAGGGCGCCGACCACCTGGCCACCCGGGTGGCCTGCGAGGTGGAGGTGCGTGGCCGCCGATTTGACGTGCACGTGATCACGTTGGGACAAGGCGGCCCTGATGCGCCCGCGGTGGGCTTCTTCGGCGGTGTACACGGCCTCGAACGCATCGGGGCCGAGGTGGTCATCGCCTACCTGGGCAGCCTGGTGCGGCGCCTGAGCTGGGACGGGCTGCTGCGCGAGCAACTGACGCAGCTGCGCCTGGTGTTCATGCCCCTGGTCAACCCCGGTGGCTACTGGCTGGGCACCCGCGCCAACCCGCAAGGGGTGGACCTGATGCGCAATGCCCCTGTGGACGCCATCGAACCCGTGCCCTGGCTCATCGGCGGCCAGCGCCTCAGCCCCACGCTGCCCTGGTACCGCGGACAGCCACGCATGCCCATGCAGCCTGAAAGTGCAGCCCTGTGCGACGTGGTCGAGAAGGAGTTGCTGCCCCACCCTTTCAGCATCGCGGTGGACTGCCACTCCGGCTTCGGGGTGAGCGACCGCATCTGGTTTCCGTATGCGCACACCAGCATGCCGATCGATCACCTCGCAGAGCTTCATGCGCTGCGTGAGATTTTCGACCAGGCGCACTGCTACCACCGCTACGTGTTCGAACCCCAGAGCCAGCAGTACCTTACGCATGGCGATCTGTGGGATCACCTCTACCTGCAATCACGGCTTCACCACGCACAGAACACCTTCCTGCCGCTGACCCTGGAAATGGGCTCCTGGCTCTGGGTCAAGAAGAACCCCCGGCAGTTGTTCAGTCGGCACGGCATCTTCAACCCCTTGATCCGCCACCGGCAGGAGCGTGTGCTGCGGCGCCACATGGGCCTGCTGGATTTCATGGCCCGCGCGGCCTGCAGCCACCAACACTGGCGGCCTGAAGGTGCGGAGCGCGTGCGGCATCACGACGCCGCACTGGCCCACTGGTACCCCATCGATCATCCGGCGCGCGCCAGGGCAGGCACCTCATGAACCCATGCTGGGTACTGCTGCGCGGCCTGACGCGCGAACAAGGCCACTGGGGCAGCTTCCCGGCGCAGTTGGCCCAGGCGCTGCCGTCCGATGCCCGCCTGCTGTGCCCTGACCTGCCAGGCAACGGCGCACGCCATGAACAGATCAGCCCGGACACGGTGGCGGGCATGGTGCAGGCCTTGCGCACCGAGCTGTCCGCAGCAGGGCATGCGCCACCTTACAACCTGCTGGCCATGTCTCTGGGCGCCATGGTGGCCATTGAATGGGCCCACCGCCATCCACAGGAAGTGCAGTCCTGTGTGCTCATCAACACCAGCGTGCGGCCATTCAGCCGGTTCTGGGAGCGACTCCGGCCCCGCAATTACGCCACCATCTTGCGCCTGGCGCTGATCCGCCCCGATGCCTTGGCGCTGGAGCAGGCGGTGATGCGCCTGACCACCCGGCACCCGCCGCAGGCCTCATCGGTGCTGGCGCAGTGGGTTGAACTGCGGCATCGCCATCCCGTCACGCTGGCCAACGCCTGGCGCCAGCTGCGCGCTGCCATCGCCTACAGGGCCCCGCTGCAACGCCCCGGCATGCCTGTGCTGGTGCTGTTCAGCGCGGCCGATGGGCTGGTGAACCCACGTTGCTCCGAATCGCTGGCCCGGCGCTGGGGCGTGGACTGGCGCCGGCACCCCACGGCGGGCCACGACCTGCCCCTGGACGACGCCCCCTGGGTGATCGAGCAGCTCATCTCCTGGCGGGAGCGTCAAATACTCGACGCGCCAAGCGGGATCACTTTGACCTGAGTGCTTGGCAAGGGCTGCTCAACAGCCTATGCTGGACCCGCACCCAATGTTTCACCCAATGTTTCAGCATGGAGACCATCATGAGCCTGCCGCAACATCCCTGGCACCAGTTCTGGACGCGCAGCATGGACGCAGCCACGGGTGTGGCCGGCTCGGCCGAATCCCTGCCCGGGATGAGCGCACAGTGGTGGACGCACGCCCTGCAGGCCTCTCAGCAATGGTGGCAATGGTGGTTCGCCACCTTCGTACCGCCGGTGGACTGGGCGGCCCAGGGCAAGGCGGGCCAGGTCATGCCCCCACCACCCCGTCCCGCGCCGCAGCCCGGTCACCAAGAGCCCGTACAGGCCCGGGCCCCACGTGCCACCCCATCGACCGATACCCCTGCGCGGCGCCCGAAAGCCGCCGCCAAGCACGCGCGCAAGGGCTAACTCGTCCGCCTTGCGTATGCATCATCAGGTCAAGGGCACGCCATCCACGAAGGCGTGCAGTTCACCGGATTGAAAAGGCGTCCAGGCTTCGTTGTCCGTCAGGGGTTGCGTGGCGATCAGGGCGACGCGATCGGTGGCGCCCGTCACCTGCGCAAAGTCCACGGTGACATCATCATCCTGAAGACGTGCCTGCTGGAAGGGGTGCTGACGCACCAGGTAGTGCAGCTTGGTCGAGCAATGGGCCCACAAGGCCTGCCCGTTGCTCATGATGAAGTTGAAGGTGCCGTACCGGGCCACCATGGGCACCAGTTCGCGCAGCGTGTTGGTCAGCTCTTCGGGCGTGGGCACGCTGGCATGGCTCTTGGCCATTTCCTGCAGCAGCCAGCAGAAGGCCCGTTCGCTGTCGGTGTCGCCCACGGGGCGGAATGCGGCATGCAGCAAGGGGTCATAGCCTTTGAGGTCGCCATTGTGGGCAAACACCCAGTAGCGGCCCCACAGTTCGCGGGTGAAGGGGTGGCAGTTCTCCAGCGCGACGTGGCCCACCGTGGCCTTGCGGATATGAGCCACCACATGGGTGCTGCGGATCGGGTAGCGGCGCACCAGCTCGGCCACCGGAGATTGATCCGCCGGCTGTGCATCGACGAAGCACCGCACCCCCTTGTTCTCGAAAAAGGCGATACCGAAGCCATCGGCGTGCTCCGTGGCCCGCTTGGAAAAGCCCGAGAAGCTGAAGACGATGTCGGTCGGGACGTTGCAGTTCATCCCAAGCAGTTCACACATGGATCAGGGCTCCCCAGAGAGTTGCACCAGCGCGTCGGCCAGCCCGCTGTGGCGCCGGGTGCGCCGCCCGATGGCGGCCGTGAAAACGTCAGCACGTACCGCCACCAGGCTGAAGGCCTGACGTGCACGCGTGATGCCGGTGTAGACCAGCTCACGCGTGATGGTGCCACGACGGTCGTCAGGCAAGGCCAGCACGGCGTGGCCGAACTCGGAGCCCTGAGACTTGTGCACCGTCATTGCAAAGGCCGTGTCGACATCCGCCAGGCGCCCAGCCGGCACCGAGCGCAACTGGCCACCATCCTTGAAGAAGACCCGCAGCGTGGACGGCCGCTCCGGCGCGCCAGAGGGCCAGCGCAGCACCAGGCCGACATCGCCATTGAACACCCCCAGCGATGGATCGTTGCGGGTGATCATCACGGGTCGGCCTTCGTACCACTCGCCCGCTTTGCGCAGCAGGCCTTGGCGGGTCAGCACATCCTCGATGGCCTGGTTCAGCCCGGTCACACCCCAGGGGCCTTCACGCACCGCGCACAGCACCCGGAAGCGGTCGAAGGCATCGAGCACCTGCAGCGCCCAGGCGTTCAGCGTGTCAAGGCCGTCACCACCGGGTCGGCAGGCCAGGTGCTGAAGGTAGTCGCGGTAGCCTCCACCCTGATCGGCAGTGCCTGCTGCCAGACGCACCACATCCTCCGTCGTGGCCGACAGATGCAGCGACAAGGGAGCTGGAGAATGGTCTGACGACATTGTTGCCACGCCTTGCAGCACAGCCAGCGCCCGGTCCGCATCACCCGCGTTGACAGCCATGGCCAGCTGCCCGATGGGGCCGCCAAAACGCCGGCTGCGCCTGAGCATCACCGTTTGCCGAAGCAAGGCGGGTGGTGCTGCCGCGCCATCCACAGCCGGGTGTTCTTCGGTGCCGGCGTTGATCGAATGATCGAACAGATCCCCTTGCGCCGGTCGGGGTGCGGTGCTTGCAGCCATGGCTCGCGTGGGCGGTGCAACGGCTGGCAAACGCTGGCCGGTCAGACGTTCGACATAGCCCGCCGTGTCCTGGTCATGGCCAGCCTGATCGGCGTGGCGACACAGGTCTCCCAGCACGGCCCCGGCCTCCACCGATGCAAGCTGGTCCTTGTCACCCAGCAAAATCAGGCGCGTGTCGGGTGGCAAGGCTTCCAGCAGGGCCGACATCATCTCCAGGTGCACCATCGAGGCCTCGTCCACGACCAGCACATCCAGCTCCAAAGGATGAGCCGCATCATGACGGAACCGGCGCGTGCCAGGCTGCACCCCCAGCAAGGCGTGCAAGGTTCGGGCTGGACCGATGTGGTGGGCCAGATCCGGTCCCAGGGTAAGCAGTGCCTGTTCGATGGATTGGCGCAGCCGGGCCGCCGCCTTGCCAGTCGGAGCGGCCAGCGTGATGCGCGGCGGGGCGGCGCCATCGGCCAGCCGCAGCAGCAAGGCCAGCAGCCTGGCCACAGTGTAGGTCTTGCCCGTGCCTGGGCCTCCGGTGATGATCGACAGGCCGGCGCGCAAGGCCACGGCACAGGCCACCTGCTGCCAGTCCGGCGCCGCGCCGGGCTGCTGCCCAGCCTCATCAAACAAGGTCCGCAGGATGGTGCGAGCAGCGGTTTCATCCACCGGGAGCTGGCGTGAAACCCGGGCCATCACCTGGGCCGCCACCGCACGCTCCTGCCGCCAGTAACGGCGCAGATAGAGCCGCTGCCCATGCAATACCAGGGGCTCATGCCCCGCCACGCGCCCGCCGGCATCGACGACCGGGCTGGCCTTGAGTGCCGCCAGCCAGGCCCTCAGCAAGGCCTGAGGCGCTTGTGCGTTCCACAGCGTCCACGCCTGTACGGCCTCTGACGGCCAACCCAGCAACTCAGCCGGGCTTGTGACGAGCTCGTCAAGCGGCAGGCAGGTATGCCCACGGGCTTCCAGGTGCGACACCAGGGCTGCCAGCAAGACGACAGGGGCCCCCTCATCACCTGACGGCACCAAGGCATGCGTGAAGCGTGCGAACGCCAGGTCCAGCGGTCCAATCCAACCCTGCTCGCGCCATTGCTGCAGAGTCTGCAGGAGGACGGTGGCGTCGCTCATGCCCGCACTCCTGCAACGCCTGCATGATCATGGGCCTGATCGCCCAGCAAGGCCTGGCCCAAGCCATCGAGCAGCGCGGGCAAGGCCGGCAGCACGCAACAACCGCGCTCAGGCCCCGCCACGCCACGCATGAACAGGAAGATGGCGCCCCCCAGCTGCCGGGCGGGGTCATACGCCGGGCCGAGCCGGCTGAGCAACAGGCGGTGCAAGGCCAGCAGGTAGAGCGCGCCCTGCACGTCGTAGCGGTGGCGCAGCATGGCTGAGGTCAAGGCAGGCGCATCGTAGTCTTCATCGCGGGTGCCCAGGGTGGTTGACTTGTAGTCCATCACCCAGTAGCGCCCGGCATGCTCGAACACCAGGTCAGCGAAGCCCATCAGCATGCCCTTGAGATGGCGCTCGGGCAAGGCCGGCCGGGCCTGCCCGGGCCACAGGTGTGCCTGGCACAGGGCGTCCACACGGGCAACAGCCAGATCCTCGCTGGGTAGCCAGAACTCCATCTCGGGCACCATGCCGTCCAGCGCCTGCAGCGAAGTACCCAAGGGCGGGATCTGCACGGTGGCCACGGCCTGCAGCCATTGCAGCACATCGTCGGCCAGGTGGCCCCAGCCCTGACGTTCGCAGCGCCGCTGCAGGGCCTGGGCCACAGATGCCGAGCTGGCCAGTCCGAAGCCCTCGCCGGCCAGCCACTCCATCTGCTCGTGCAGGAAGTTGCCGGGCAAGGCCCCCTTGGGGAAGCGGTGCCAAGGCGGGGTCGCTGTCAAGGCATCGCGGGATCCTGGCGATTCTTCGGCAGCATCGTCCGCCACCAGTGCTTCCTGACGTGCCGAGGTCGGCAGCCAGTGTCCGCCGCCTTGCAGACCGGCCGGCATGTCGCGCACCATGCTGGAGAAGCTGCCGATCGCCCAGTCGCGCTCGAACTTGGCGTGGTACACGGGCGCTTCTGGCAGGTCGCTCGCCAAGGCAGCCGCTGACCGCCAAAGCGTGAAGCCGGCCTCGCCTGACACCGTCTGCATCACCACATCGCCCTGCTCATCGCACCAGCGGGACACGAGTTGCGCGATGTCCCCAGGCGCCAACTGCTCCGATGCGCCCAGCAGGTAGCCCAGCGCACTGCGTGGCAGCGCCAGGCCCTTGGCGCTCTGGCGTACCGCGCTCACGCCCAGCCACAGCGCGTGACGTGGCCGAGTCAACGCCACGTACATCAGACGCAGGTCTTCGCGCAGGCGTTCCAGATCCGCTGCCTCCAGATCGGTGGCCGAGGCCTGCAAGGTGATATGGCGCCGCCCCGTGTCATCCACCAGATCGAACAGGCCGTGCTTGCGCTCGACCGGCCTCACGCTGGCGGCGAACGGCATCACCACCACGGGGTATTCCAGCCCCTTGGATTTGTGCACCGTCACCACCTGCACCAGGTCGGCATCGCTTTCGAGCCGCACGATGCGCTCATCGCCCTCGCCGTGGTCACCCACGCGCTGCGCGAGCCAGCGGATCAGGCCTTGCTCTCCCTGCGCCTGCGGGCTGGCGGCCTGCAGCAGTTCGGCCAGGTGCAGCACATTGGTGATGCGGCGCTCGCCCTGCGGGGTGGAGAGCCAGCGCGTGGCCAGGCCCAGCAGATGGATGGTCTGCCGCAGCATGGCCAGCACGCCCTGCCGCTGCCAGATGAGCTGCAGGCGCCGCAGATCGCTCAGGCGCTCGTCCCACAGGGCATCGTCGTTCGCCTGTGCGAGCAGTTCACCCAGGCTCAGGCCCAAGGTGGCGCTGGCGTAGGCGCCACGCGCCAGACGCAGATCGCGGGGTGAGGATACGGCGCGCAGCCAGGCCAGAAGGTCCAGCGCCTCCTGGCTGTCGAAGACCGAGTCCTTGTCGGACAGGTAAACGGAAGCCACACCGCGCCGGCCCAGAGCACGCCGAACCAGTTCGGCCTCGGTGCCACTGCGCACCAGCACCGCGATGTCGCCAGGCCGTACGGGCTGCTGCCTGGCGGGATCACCAGGCAGGTACAGGCCAGCCTGCGTGTCGGACAGCAAATCGACGATGAACTCGGCGGCATGGCCGGCCATGCGGGTATGCGCCACCTCCTTGGTCGAGGCTTCCTCATCGACGACCAGGCTCATGGCCGGCAGCACCTCGCCGCGATGGCGCAGCTCGTGGGCGCGGCCTTTCGCTGCCACCGGCTCAAACGGCAGCAGCGAGCTGCCATCAGGCCGCTTGAACGCGAAGGCCCCACGTGGCGATGCGTGCTCAGCCTGCTCGAACACCCGGTTCACGGCCCCCACCAAGGCTTGTGTCGAGCGGTGGTTGGTGCCCAGCACCGCGTGCCGGCCCGCCGTGGCCCGCCGGGCCTGGAGGTAGCTGTAGATGTCGGCGCCCCGGAAACGGTAGATCGACTGCTTGGGATCGCCGATGAGCAGCAGGACGCGGGCCGGGTCATTGTCCGCCACACGGTAGAGCAGGTCGAACAGGCGGTACTGCAGGGGCGAGGTGTCCTGGAACTCGTCGACCAGCGCGGCCGGGTATTGCAGCAGGATGCGTTCGCGAAGGCGCTGGGCATGCGGCCCCTGCAAGGCATCCACCAGGCGCTGCAGCATGTCGGCAAACCCGTAGACACCAGCCTGCCGCTTGAGCGTCTGCAAGCGTGCATGAACCCACCGCACGGCATGCCAGCGTGCCGGCGCCATCGGGTTGGGCAATTGCGCCAGGGCCGACAGCAAGGTGCCGAAGTGCTCGAAATGATCTGGCCAGGCATCGATGGGCGCCTTGTCGCTGAGCGCCTCTTCCATGCCGGCCTGGGTCAGGCGCTTGCAGGCGGCGGGCGGCAGGCCAGTCTCTGCAGCAGACTCGTCCTGCGCCCAGGCGGCCAACTGTGCCAGCCAAGGCTGGTAGTAGCTGGCGCGCAGGCGCGTGCCGTTGAAAGGACTGGGCTTGCGTGCGCACTGCTCATCCAGCCACAGGCGCATGGCCTCGATGCGCGCTGGCCAGCCGGCCTTGAGCAAGGCCAGCTCGTCCAGCCACTGACGGTGTGACTGCTCGACGAGTTCGCCGAGCGACACCTCTTGCTGAACAATCGGTGCAGCCTCCAGCCGGGGCAGCAGGGCCTTCACATCCTTGTCCAGGGCCTCCACCGTCGGCCACACCTGCTGGACACGCGCCAGCGTCTGCGCATCCAGTGGGTACATGGCCTCACGCCAGTAGTCACGCACGGCCTGTTCGCGCAAGGCCTGCTCATCGGCCAGCAGGGTTTCGTCGAACAGTTGGCCGCTGTCGAAGGCGTGTTCACGCAGCATGCGCTGGCACCACGCATCGATGGTGTGGACGGCGGCCTCGTCCATCGCATCGGCGGCCTGGGCCAGGCGCCAGGCCGCCTGTTCGCGCACAGGGGCTGTGGCGTGGCTCTGCAGCAGTTCCGCCAGGAATACATCGCTGTCAGGCACGGACTCTTCGCCGCGGAAGCAACGTGCGGCCTGCATCAGGCGCTGTCGGATGCGGTCAGAGAGCTCGCGCGTGGCGGCGCGGGTGAACGTCATCACCAGCACTTCGGCAGGCAGCAGGGGCCGCTGCGGCGCACAGCCCTCATCGCCATGGCCCAGCACGAGGCGCAGGTAGAGGGCGGCGATGGCCCATGTCTTGCCGGTGCCGGCGCTGGCCTCGATCAACCGGCTGCCTCGCAGGGGCAGACGCAGAGGGTCGAGCAGATCGCTCATGGGGCGCTCCCCGCTGCATCTGAGCCATCGCCCTGCCCGTTTTCATCGGCAACGAGCGAAACGGTCGTGATGTGGCTGGCCATCCATTGGCGAAAAGCCCCGTACAGCCGCTCGGCCAAGGCCGGCATCTGCCCATCGGCCATCAAGGCATCGAAATCGGGATACAGGCGCTTGAGGTAGACATCATCACCTTCCGCCCGGCCATGATCGCTCGGGTTGTACTTGCGACAGGCCTCTTCGGGCCTGTCCAGCCAGGCCAGCGCGGTCTGGCACGCCACGGGCAAGGGGGCTTGCAGCGCCTGCTGCCACGCATCGAGCAGGCTGGCCAGTTCCACGCGGGCATGGTCGGCTGCCATGGCCCGCGTCATCACCACCCGGTCACGCCCCAGGATCAGGGTGTTGATCGGGTGATCACAGGCGCTGGCCAGCAAGGACCAGACCCAGGCGCCCAGCAGGCGATCGGCGCGCAAGGCATCCTTGGTACTGCCGGCCAGCCGTGACAGGGCCAGATCGAAACGCCATGGCCTCACCCCATCCGGATCGCGCTGGTCGGCGGTGGATGGCGCGCGCAAGCCATCGAGCCAATCATGGATCACCAGCCCGGCATGCTGGAACGTCAGCACATGGCGTCCTTCCAGCGAGGGGTGATCCTGCATCCACCGTCGCCAGTGGTCGAGCACGGGCAATGCTTCAGACACCAAGCCAGCACGGCTGAGATCGCCCAGGGCGCCCAAAGGCAATCCACCCGCACGCTGCAGTCGGTGCGAGGTTTCGTCCACAAGCTGGCCGAGGCTGGTCGAACTGCCTTGGGCCGATACGCTGATGGCCTCTTGCACGCAGGCCTGCAGCGCCTGGTGCCACTCCAGCCCGCCCAGGGTCATGGGCTCGTCGTCCTGAAGAGCCTCAGGCTGATCCCGCGGATCGTCCAGCACCACCTGCAGACGGCGCTGGAAGAACACCTTGACCGGGTTGCGCAGCAGAGCCACCAGGTCCTTCACCTGCAGGCTGGGCGGGGCGGACATCTCTGGTGCATTGGCAGCGGTCGCATCCAGCGGCAGGTTCAACGCAGAAGGCTCACCGGCATGGTGGGCCGACTGCCATTCGCGCGCGTAGGTGAAGAGCCCTGAAGCCGGTGCCTGCCCTGTCGGTGCCTCGAAGTATCGGCGGCTGAACGGCTGCAGAGGATGCTCGGTGGTGCGTTGGGCAGGCACCGCATCTCCCCAGCCCGCGGCCAGGTAGTCCCTGAACTGGGCCACCAGCACCGAGGGCGGCTGCTCGCTGTTGTCGCGCGCGCTGCGCCCCGCCCAGCTGATGTAGAGCAGGCGCCGCGCCGACAGCACGGCCTCCAGCATCAGGTAGCGGTCGTCGTCGCGGCGGGCACGGTCGCCCGGACGACGCTGGCCGGGCTGCGCCATCAGGTCGAAGTCATTGCGCGCCGACTGGCGTGGGTAATCCCCCTCGTTCATGCCCAGCAGGCAGACCACCTCGAACGGCACGGCCCGCATGGGCATCAGTGTGCAGAAGGTGACGCCACCGGCCATGAAGCGCTTGTTCAGCGCCATGTCGTCCACGCCTGACAGCCAGGCTTCGCGGGCGACCATCAAGGGGAGTTCGTCCTCGAAGCCAGCGTCGCCCGCCGCCTCCAACCACTGGCCCAGGGCCTCGTCGAGCTCGGCCAGCGTCAGGCGATCATGCTCGTCCACCGCCATGAACAGTTCGGTCAGCAGCTGGCGGATGCGGACGCCCCATTGCGCCGGTGAGGCCGGCTGGGCCAGTTCAAGCGCCCAATGTGTCAATCGATCGACCAGCTCGGCCATGCGCCCCGCCAACTCGGCCTCCAGCCCGGCCACTTCACCATAGGGCTCGATCCCCGCGAAATCCAGGCCATCGCCGCTGGCATAGCCCAGCATCATGCGGCGCAAGCCGAACAGCCAGGTGTTCTGCTCTCCGCAGGCGGCCAGCCCCAGCGATGCGCGCTGGGCAGCGTCCAGGCCCCATCGCACCTGCGCACCGGCCAGCCATTCGGTCAGTTGTGGCAGATCATCCTCGGACAGACCCAGGCGACGCCGCACGGCCGGCACATCAAGCAGGTCACGCACCTCGGCCAGCGTGCAGCGCTGCTGTGGCAGGCGCATCAGCCAGTCCACCGCCACCATCAGAGGGTTGTGCGCCCGTTGCCGCTGATCGGCGATCTCGAAGGGGATGTGGCGTGGATCATGACGCGGGTATTGCCCGAAGACTGCCTGGATGGACGAGGCCATGGTGTCGATCTCCGGCACCATCACGACCACATCACGTGGACTCAGCCGGCCGCCCCCTGGTGGGTGGGCGAAGAGTGCCAGAAGCTGGTCGTGCAGCACTTCCAACTCACGCTGCGCACCGTGCGCCACCTGGAAGATGATGGACCGGTCGGCCGCGAGCGCCCCGGCATCCACCTGGCCCTGGGCCTGTGGGTGCTCTGACAAGGGGCTCATGTCACGGATGCGGGCCTGAACCTGCTCCAGCAAGGTCTCGCCCGGGGCCTCGTCGAACAGATCGATGCGGGGCAGCTCGAAGCGTTGCTGGGAGGCGCCTGCATCGTCGAACACATCGAGCTGCCGGATGAAATCGCGCCCCTGCCGCCCCCAGGCTGCCAGCAGCGGATGGGTATGGGCGTGCAGCGCTTCCAGCGGCAACATGTCAAGCGCCACGCCCTGGCGCAAGGGATGGCGCCGTCGTTGCGTGAACAGCAGCTCGCGGCCATCCATGATGTCGGCCCAATGGAAACGGCAGGGGTTGGGCACGGCCAGAATCACCTGGACGTGGGCCGAGAGCGCCACCAGGGCCTCCAGCGTCTGGGATGGCAGGTGCGCCATGCCGAACACCACCACGCGCCTGGGCGGCGCCGTCGCCAGGCGCGCCGGATCACCCATTTCGAGCGCCTTCACGAAGCGGCGGTGAATGCGGTCACGCGAGAGGTCGCACTCGCCATCCCCCAGTTGGGCCAGCACGTCGCGCCAAAGCGCTGGTTGCCAGCGCTGGTCGTCGGGCACGGGCTGCGCGCCCCGCCCCGAGGCAAGCGCCGCAGGGGCCAGCACGTCGCGCCCGCCGGTCCAGGCCTCCAGCCAGTCGGAGCGGTAGACCTGGTACTGGTCGAACAGATCGGCCAGGCGCTGCGCCAGCTGCCATCGGCGGGCGAGATCCCCCTCTCCAAGGAAATCGCCCAGGGGCTCGAAGCCTGGCGCATTCAGGCAGGCTGGCAGTTCCCGCATCAACCGCCACGACAATGGCCCCTTGTCCAGTGGTGAGCGCCGAGGCACCGTCGCCCGGCCCAGTACCTGCCGGTACACCCGCCAAAGGAAACGCGAGGGCAACTCCACCCGCGTGACGGCGCACACGCCCCGTGCCGAGGCCATCGCCATCTTGAGCCACTCGGCCACGCCATTGCTCTGCACCAGGAAGATTTCTTCCTCCAGCGGATGCAGGGGCTGGCGGCCGATCCAGTCGAAGACGGCATCGCGCAGCCATTCAAGCCGGTTGCCATGCAGCACCAGCAGGCCCTTGGCCATGCCCGTGTCGACGCCGTTCAATCCCACCTGAGCCACCAGATCAGGTCGATGGCGTTGTCGTCGCCCGACTGTGCCCGCACGGTGAAGCGCTGCGCCAGGCGGTAGATCAATTGCCAGGTGCCTTCGGTGGTGTTGAGGCTGCGCTCGTAACCCACGTACCACTTGTCGGAGATCTGCTTGCCCAGCGTGACGATGGTGTCGCGCACTGCCCCATCGCTCTGCCTTACGGACAGTTCATCGAGCCCGATGGCCGAGATCACATTGTCGGTGGGCGAGCCGCCCTCGCCTGCCAGGAGCGCCGCGGCCGCGGTCTGCAGCAGGCCGATGTCCGCTCCGCCCAGTCCATTGGAGCCACGCCCCAGCACCAGCCAAGAAAGCTTTTCAGTTTCCGACATCGTCGGTTCCGAATACAGGCGCACACGCGGATCCTGCGCTGTCCCGGTGATCAGCACGCCCACCTTCACGTCGCTGGCCGATGCCAGCGGCGACTGGGGCCGCATGGCCTGGATGTCCAGGCGGGGGTTGTCGACCGGTCCGGTGAACGAGATCGAACCCCGCTCGATGACCAGTTTCTGGCCATAGGCCGCGTAGGTGCCATCGACCGTCGACACCGTGCCCGTGATGTGGGGCAAGCCATTGGGGGTGCTCAGCTTGAGGGCTCCACGCAGATGCGTGTCGATCCCCCGCCCGCGCAAGCGCAGCTTGGAGCCCAGGTCGGCTGTCAAGGCCACCTGCAGCTTGCGCCTGGGCGTGGCGGCAGCCGCGACCTCCGCGCCCTCCGCATCAGACACCCCTGGCCGGTTGATGACATTGACGTCGTCGCCGATGGTCGGCGCGTCTGAGCGCGAGATGTCCACCAGGCCTTCATCAACGCGGGCCTGTCCTTGCACCGAAAGGGCCTCCTGCGTGAGGCCCAGTTGCAGCTCGGCGGACACCACCACGCGGCGGTCCACACGCTGCAGCAAGGCGAAGCGCTCTGCACGCAGTTGCAGATTGGCGGCAGGCTCGGCCCCCAGCACCGCGTCACCACTCAGGTGCAGGCTGCCGCCATTGGGTTCGCCATCGCGGGCTGTCAGGCTCTCGAGTCTGGCGCGATCGCCCTTGAGGCGCAGGTCGAGCGTGCCACCGGCCAGGTGCACGCCCATCAGGGTCTGCGTGGCGCCCAGATCCTGCCCACGCACCTGCCCTTCGTACTGAGGATCGCCCAGCGTCCCAGACAACTGCGCCTGGGCCGCGAGCTTGCCTGACAGGCGCCACCCCGGCGGCGCCCACACGCCCATGGCGCGCAGGTTGGCCACCTGGGCCGATATCTGGCCGCTGATGGGATCATCGGCTCCGGGCAAGGCACTCGGATCACGCACCTGGATCACTTGGCGGCCATCAATGCTGCCCGATACCCGGGCCTCCATCTTCTGGGTCGCCGTCCAGACACCGTCACGCGCCTGCAGCGCCAATCTCATCTGTCGCACCCCCAGCCGCTGCGCCGTGGTGCCTTCGATGTCCTGTTCGGTCAGGCTCAGATCGCCCTGCTGCCGCGCCAGCTCGGCATCGACCACCCACGGCTGACCCGGCTGGTGCGAAGCCTTCACCCGACCCGCCAGCAGCAGATCGCCGCCCCAACCTGCGTGAGGTTGCAAGCGGGCAAGCAGTTCGGCCAGCTTCAGGGGCTCCAACTCGATCAGGACGTCACTTCGGCCTTGCTCTTGGCCACGCTGATCCCACACCAGTTCGCGCAAGGCCAGCACCGCGCCGAACAAATCGATGCGGGTCGGGGTGCCCGTGAGACGCTGCCCCTTGCGATCGCGGCGCCAATCAAGCTGGAAGGGCTGCGCCTGCACCCAGGGCTGCGCGCCTGCAGGCGCCACGGGCTGCACCTGCAAGCGCTGCACCTTCGAATGCCAGGCGCGGTCACTGCCATGCAGCAGGTTGCCGTTCCAGCCGGATTCACCGCTGGCCTGCGCCAGCGCGGACTCCCTCACGGTGCCCGCCTCATTGCGGCGCTCAGGCAGATCGATGCGTCCTTGCCAGGACCACTGGTGCCGGGCCGCCGTGCCCTGGATCAGCATCTTGAACTGCTGCGTTCCCCACTGGCCCCACTGGCCTCGGGCCACCCTGGCATCGAGCCGCCAAGGTTTGGCTGTGGCCGACGCATCGCCCAGTCCAAGGGTCCAGTTGGCATGAGCCTCGCTAAGCAGGGCCTGGCCACCACCCGGCAGGTCCGCCTGCACGCCGTTGGCGTCAATTTCACCTTCTGTGCGCCAGCGACCAGGCCCGGGGCTTTCCAGCACCACATCCGCCTGGGCGGCGCCCTTCAGGTCCCTCCACCCCAGCGGCTGCACCCACCCCTGCAGGCCGGCCAGGGCTGGTGCCTTGATCACGGCGTGAATCTTTGCCCCCGCCTCGTGCTGCAACGCTTCGGAAGGAAACAACCCTCCGGGCCAACGCACGTCGGCCCGGACTTCGTTTCCGGCCGCCTTGAGTTGTGCCTTTGCTTGCATCAGCACCCTTTCAGCCGAGCCGGTCTGCTCGGCACTCACGTCACCCGCCACCGGCACGCCCAGCAACCAGCTATCCGCCAGCTTGAAGCTGGCCTGGCCATCCAGTGCATCCCAGCGGCCCGGCATCGTCACGGCCATCTGCCCCCCACCGTTCAAACGCGTGCGCTGAACGGCATCCCCCGCAGGACGCGGCCAGGGCAGCCAAACGGCAGGATCGAAGTTCCTGACCTGCAGATCAAGCTTGGCTTGCCAGGGCACGGCGCTGTCGGCTGGGGCATTCCCAGCGGAGGCATTCACCTGGTTGCCTGATGCCGCCACTGCCGGCGCGGAGGCCGATGCGGCTGATGCACCTGAAGCACTGCCTGATGCCGACACCGCCGGCGTGCCCAAAGCCAGCCACTGCCCCTTGGCCTGCGCCCTGGCTTCGCCCGCCGTGAGCGACAGATCGGCCAGGTCAAAGCGCCCTGGCTGCCAGCGCCCCGCCAGCACCGCCTGGACCGCTTCGCGCAGCACCTGCCCTTTTCGGCTCCCCGCATCGCGTCCATCGACACGCGCCTGGACCTGCCAGCTGTCGTCGTCCTGCCCGTTGACCTGCGCCTCGCCCTTGAGCAGCAGCGCGGGTGCCTGGCCGTGCAGCATCTGCGTGTCCACGCCAAGCAGCGTCAGCACCAAGGCCGTTTCGCGGCGCTGCTCGAGGTTCCAGCGCCCCTGCAGCCCGACACTGCCCGCGGCCCGACCGGCCTGTGCCGGCAAGGTGATGCGGGCGTCAACCTGCCCGTGCAAACCCAGCGTGGCGAGCTTGGCGGTGTCGGCCTGGGCGGGCAAGGTGGCATTGGCACGCACGGCCTGCACTGGCACGGACGCTGCGTCCCAGGGGCCGGGGCGTTCGTTGGTGATCTCCACCTTGACCAGCAGATCCGAAGAGGCCGCCCGAGCGGCCGGGGCGGCACTGACCGTCGCGCGCGAGCCAGGCGCGCCGGGCTGGAGATCCCGCGGCGCGACGCCCACGTGCCCTGTCAGGCTGGTCATGGGCAGTTCGGCCCACAGGCGCTGGAGATCGAAATGGTCGGCGCGCACGTCGGCGCGCGGCAGCGGCCAGGGAGCAAAAGGCGCCACCTCCGCCTCTGCGGTCAGGGTCTGAACAGCGGTATCACCTGGCTTGACAGCCCCCTGCTGCGCCACCTCCACCTGAGCGGCCACCTTCAACAGGCGCAAGGGCCCCAGCGCCGTCAAGCGCGCCTGTCCTCTGGGTGCGCTGGTGGACGACGCGGTCAGCGAGGCATCCAGCGCCATGTCGCCACGGGCCTGCAGACGGGCACGGCCTTCAAGCGACCAGTTCTGCCAACGCAGTGACTCGATCACCACCTCGTGCGAGGGCGCCCCATCCCCACGCAGCTCCTGCAGGGCAAGCCGCCCGGTCAGCGCCATCAAAGGCTGTGAACCCAGCAGGTTGCTCTGCAAGCGCCCGACCGACAAGGCGTCGATGCGCACACCGAACGGCAACGCCACCGCCGTGGGTGCCGTGCTCGGCCCCTGCGACGGTGCAGATACCCAGTGCAGATCCGCGCTCTGGGCCTGCAGCCGGTCCAGGTGCAGTCGCCAGCCCCACGTGGAGCCTGCGGCGCGCTCCCAGCGCAGCGCACGCCATTGGGGTTCCATCAGCGTCAGCCTGGATCCGCGGGGCAGGCTGAGTTCGACACGACGGGCGCGGAAATCACCCCAGAGCATGCCCTGAGGCTCGACGACCTTGAGGCCCGGCACCCAGGCCAAGAGCCGGGCTGTCCCATCTTCACTGCGCAGCGCCAGCCAGGCACCGCCCACGGCCGACACCACGACCACGACGACGATCAGCACCAGGGCCAGCAGGCTGCGCCTGAACCAGCGCCAGATGCGCGACGGCGGTACGGGCTCGCTCACAGCGTGATCCCCACACTGAAGTGCAGGCGGTACTGCCGCACTTCCTGACCGTAGGCCAGATCCAGACGCAAGGGCCCCACGGGGCTGCGCCAGCGCACGCCCATGCCATAGCCCAGCTTGGGATCCAGATCAGCCCAGCGATCGGTCGCGTCCCCTGCATCGATGAACACAGCACCCCACAGACTGGGAAAACGCTGCCACATCGGCCGGGCCAGTTCGACGCTGCCCGTGACCATGGTCCGTGCGCCCACCGTCACGCCGTTGCGCTGCTCACCCAAGGTTCGGTAGCCATAGCCACGCACGGACTCGTCTCCCCCAGCACGAAAGAGCAGCGTGTCCGGCACGCTCACGTCGTCGGCGGCGAACACATGCCCGCCTTCGGCCCTCAGCGAGGCATACCACTGGGCCGGCAACGGGCGGTACCAGGTCAGTCGCCCATAGGCACGACCGAACCAGCCCGCCTCCTCCATGGTCGAGAAGGTATGGCCAACACCCCCCTGCACATTGGCCGTGAAGCCTCGCGTAGGCAGGATCTGGCTGTCCACATCGCGCCAGATCAACTGCTGATTGGCCGACAGTGCTGATGCGTCGGACAAGTCCACCCCGTCTGCGGAGGTGACTTTGGCTCGCAGGAACTCCGCGTAAGTCAGGCGCTCAAGCCGGTCTCCCTCGTCGGACAGGCCTGCGCGCGCACGGTAGCTCAGCGTGAGGGCATCATCGGTATCGAGCTGCCGCGAGCCCTGGAGGGACAGCAGCCAGCGTCTGCGTCCGGCATTGGGATGCGATGTCAGATCGGTCTGCAGCACAGACTCTTCCCGGCCGAGTTGGACCTTGGACTTGGCCTGCCAAGGCAGGCCCCACAGCAGACGGTGCAGGTGCTCGACGGAAACACGCGGTCCGGTGTCGCTGCTGACACCCACCCCGAAGGTGGCTTGCTGCAGGGGCATCTCTCGGACCTGCACGGTGACGGCCGCTTCCTTGGCCTGGTCGGGGTCGTCATTCAGGGTGACGAACACGCTTTCGAACAGGTTGAGCTTCTGCAGCCGCTCCTGGAAATCGAGCACCTCGGCCTCGCGGTAGGGCTGGCCCTGTCGGAAGCCCGCCGTGTTGCGGACGGCCGATTCCGGCTGGCGCTTGAGCCCCTCGATCGTCAAGGGCCCGTAAAAGAAGCGCGGGCCGCTGTCGGCCACGATGAACAGCCGGGCCTTGTGGGTTTGGGCATCCACCGTGGCAGCCGTGCCAGACCACACCGCCGCCGCATAGCCTTCGGATCGCAAGGTGGCCAAGGTGGCGTTCTTGGCGGCAGACCAGGTGGCCTGCAGAAAGGGCTTGCCCACGGCCAGCGGCCATTGCTGGTTGATCTTGCGCACCAGCCCCACTGCATCGGGGTCACCCTTTTCGGATTGCACGTCCAGCTCGCCTTCGAACACCAGCTGGACTTGTTCAACCGTGGCCTTCGGCCCTGGTCGCACGGCGATCTTGACCACCACTGGTGTGCCTTCAACCTCTTCCGAGAGCGACACCTTGATCTCGGAAGCGAAGTAGCCCTCCGCTTCGAGCAGGCTGCGGGCCTGCTCCGGGGCTGCGGCTACCAGACGGCGCAGTTCGCTACGGGTGATGTTCACGCCGACATCTCGAGATGGCGCTGATGCAGGCACGGCCGGCCGCGGCTGTGTCGGCGCAGCAGCAACGGGTGCGGTCGATGTCTCCGTGGCCGGGCCATCTGTCTCGGGGCCATCGTCCGCGTCCTGCACCGTCCCCGTCGACACAGGCTTGCGGTCCGCCTCGCTCACTTGCGCCTGATAACGAGAGATGTCCAGATAGCTGCGCAGCAACCCATCAAGCGGCTTCGGCGCCTCGATTTCCAGCGTCCAAGCCAATGGCGCGCGCCGCCGTACGCTCGATGTCGCTGCCTGGGGACGCGCACCGGCCGAAGCAGTCGCCGACGGGCTGGGGGCGGTCATGCCGCTCCCCGTGCCCGGCGCCACGCCATCGGGCGTCTGACCTGGACCTGACACCTGCGCCTGCGCCACCAGCGTCAACAGCCCGCTCGCGACAGCCACAGGCACGCGCCCCGTGCACCTCAACAAGACCCTCAGCATCCAGCTCCCGGGATGGTGTTCATTGTTTTACTTGCTCAGCAGGCGCATGGCCGATTCCAGCCCCTGCAGGCTCAGCGGGAACATGCGGTTGCCCAGCAACTGCTGCATGATGCCGATGCTCTGGCGGTATTGCCACACACCGGCCGGTTCGGGGTTGATCCAGGCATGGTGCGGAAAGGCGTGCGTGAGACGCTGCACCCACTCGGCACCAGGCTCCTCGTTGTTGTACTCCACGCTGCCGCCGGGCTGCAGGATCTCGTAAGGGCTCATCGTGGCGTCGCCCACGAAGATCAGCTTGTAGTCCTTGTTGTACTTGCGGATGATGTCCCAGGTGGGGATTTTCTCCGAGAAGCGCCGGTGGTTGTTCTTCCACATGAAGTCATAGACGCAGTTGTGGAAGTAATAGAAATCGAGGTGCTTGAACTCGGACTTGGCCGCGGAGAACATTTCCTCCACCCGATGGATGTGGTCGTCCATGGTGCCGCCCACGTCCATGAGCAGCAGCACCTTCACGTTGTTGTGCCGCTCCGGCACCATCTTGATGTCCAGCATGCCGCCAGCGGCCGCCGTGGCATGGATGGTGTCATCAAGCGCCAGCTCTTCGGCCGCCCCCTGGCGCGCGAACTTGCGCAGGCGGCGCAGGGCCACCTTGATGCTGCGGGTGTTCAGCTCGACGCTGTCGTCGTAATCCTTGAACTCGCGCTTGTCCCAGACCTTGACGGCACTGCGGTTACGCGACTTTTCCTGACCGATGCGGATACCCTGCGGGTTGTAGCCATGCGCACCGAAGGGCGAGGTGCCGCCGGTGCCGATCCACTTGTTGCCACCCTCGTGCCGCTCCTTCTGCTCTTCGAGCAGCTGTTTGATGCGGTCCATGAGCTTGTCCCAGCCCATGGCTTCGATCGCGGCCTTCTCTTCGGCGCTGAGCTCACGCTCGAATTGCTTGCGCAGCCACTCTAAGGGTATGTCCTTGGTCAGGTCGACAGCAGCGATCTTCCCCCCGAAATAGGTGGAAAACGCGCGGTCAAATTTGTCAAAGTGCGATTCGTTCTTGACCAACGTCATGCGGGCGAGGTGGTAGAACTCATCCATGGACGGGCCGATCAGCCCGGCCTTGATCGCTTCGAGCAGCCCCAGGTACTCTGGAATGGTCACTGGCAGCCGCGCGGAGCGCAACGCGAAGAAGAAGTCGATGAGCATATGCAGTCCTGCGAACTGATGTCTATTGTGTCGTGTTGTCGGCCCTGCCGCACACGCAGGCGTCAGCGTGTGGGGTTTTGGGGCATGCGCCGACTGGGGTGAAGCATGGATGTCAACGCTGTATTACTGGCCTGTGTGCTGCTGGTGCATGGACTGGTGACCTTGATGTGGTGGATGGCCGCCAACTGGCTGGGCCTGTCTCGCCGTGCCGCCTCGCATTGGATGATCGCCGCGCTGGCCAATGGCGTGGCCCTGTCGCTGCTGCCGCTGCAGCCCATGCTCTCGCTGACCAGTCACATCCTGGTGGCCAACGTGCTGGTGATGCTGGGCCTGATTTCCATGCGCCGCGGCCTGCAGAGCTTCCTGCGCCTGCCGCACACGGATGTGTCTCATGTGATGCTTGGCATTTCGGTGGTGGTGTTTAATCTGCTGGTCTGCATCCCGATGGCGTGGACCACCCTGGGCGAGAGCGTCAGTTCGCTGTTCATCGCCCTGCTCCTGTGGCGCACCGCCTACGACAACCACAAGCCCCTGGCGCATGAGTTCGGTCGGGGGGTGGCCCGTGCCCACAGCGTGCTGCTGAGCACCGCCGGGCTCACCTTCGGCGCCACCGCGATCATGCTGCCGGTGCCAGCTTTGCTGGGCATCTGGCATCTGATGCCGGCGGACACGGCCCTCTTCACCTTCGTGTTCTCTCACGTGACCATGTCCATCCTGACCTCTTTCCTGGCGGGTTACATGGTGATCATGCGCCTGGTCAGCCGCCTGGAACACCTCTCCCACCACGATTCGCTCACCGGCCTGCTCAACCGCCGTGCCATCGAGCATCTGCTGTCCCGCGAGGCGCAGCGACTGCAGCGCTTCAACGAGCATTTCTCGCTGCTGATGGTCGACATCGACCACTTCAAGCGCATCAACGACCGCCTGGGCCATGCCGCGGGCGACGCCGTGCTGTGCGCCGTGGCCCAGACCCTGCAGGCCCATGCCCGTGAAGTGGACCGCGTGGCCCGCTTCGGCGGCGAGGAGTTCTGCGTGCTGCTGCCGCACACCCTGCACGACGGCGCCCTGCAGGCCGCCGAACGCCTGCGCGAGGCCATCAACCAGGTGTCGATCCCTTGGAATGACGAAGTGATCTCGGTGACGATCAGCACCGGCATGGCCACGGCCGACAACCCCGAGGAAACGCTGGACGCCATCATCCAGCGCGCCGACCAGGCCCTCTACCAGGCCAAGGCCGACGGCCGCAACCGGGTGGTGGCCGCTCGCTTCCTCAACGTGGCCTGACCGCAGGCGGCCTGAAGACGCCGCCACCGGAGCCACCCGCGGTGAAGATCACCGATGGTTGCGCGCCATGAAGATCAGCTTCTCGAACAGGGTCAGGTCCTGCTCGTTCTTGAGCAGCGCGCCCACCAGCGGCGGGATCGCGACCTTGTCGTCCTTGCTCTGCAGCGCCGACAGCGGGATGTCCTCGGCCACCAGCAGCTTGATCCAGTCGATCAGCTCTGAGGTGCTGGGCTTCTTCTTCAGACCCGGCAAGTTGCGCACCTCGTAGAACTGCTTCATCGCGGCCGACAGCAGTTCCTGCTTGATGCCCGGGAAGTGCACCTCGACGATCTGCTTCATCGTGTCCGCATCCGGGAAGCGGATGTAGTGGAAGAAGCAGCGGCGCAGGAAGGCGTCGGGCAGGTCCTTCTCGTTGTTCGAGGTGATGATCACCAGCGGACGGTGTTTGGCCTTGACCAACTGGCGCGTCTCATACACATAGAACTCCATCCGGTCGATCTCGCGCAGCAGATCGTTGGGAAATTCGATGTCGGCCTTGTCGATCTCGTCGATCAGCAAGGCTACGGGATGGTCAGCCTCGAAGGCCTGCCACAGCACGCCCTTGACGATGTAGTTGTGGATGTCCTTGACGCGCTCGTCGCCCAGCTGGCTGTCGCGCAGGCGGCTGACGGCGTCGTATTCGTAGAGACCCTGCTGTGCCTTGGTGGTCGACTTGATGTGCCATTGCAACAGCGGCATGCCCAGCGCCTCGGAAACCTGCTCGGCCAGCATCGTCTTGCCCGTGCCCGGCTCGCCCTTGACCAGCAGCGGGCGCTTGAGGGACAGGGCGGCATTGACGGCCAGCTTCAGGTCGTCGGTGGCCACATATTGGTCGGTGCCTTGGAATTTCATGATCCAGCTCAGTGGGGTAGATACTTGGAACGCAGTATAGGGTGCCTCCCTATAATGCCCCGAGCTTCGTGTATTTCTCTTAACGCAAAATCCCCATTGCCGAGTCATGAAGAAAGCACTGCGTCTGCCCCTCGCCCTTGCCGGCCTGCTGTCCATCACCTTCCTTGCCGCCCCTGCCCGGGCGCAGGACGTCAAGCCGGGAGACCCGGCTGCGGCGCACAAAAAGGTGGCCATGTGCATCGGGTGCCATGGGATTCCGGGCTACCAGTCCAGCTTCCCGGAGATCCACCGGGTGCCGATGATCTCGGGCCAGAGCGCCAAGTACATCGTGACGGCCCTGCAGGCCTACCAGAAGGGTGACCGCAAGCACCCCACCATGAAGGGCATCGCCGCCTCGCTGAGCGAGCAGGACATGGCCGACATCGCCGCCTACTACGAGGCCGACGGCAAGGGCCTGCCTCCAACGCCCGCCAAGGTCAGCACCACCAGCGCCGAGATCGACGCCCTGCTCAAGCGCGGCAACTGCATCTCCTGCCACGGCGAGAACCTCAACAAGCCGATCGACGCCAGCTATCCCAAGCTGGCCGGTCAGCACAAGGACTACCTCTACGTGGCGATGAAGTCTTACCAGATCGACAAGAACCCGCAGATCGGCCGCAACAACGCCATCATGGCCACGCAGGCCAAGATGTTCACGCACGCCGAGCTGAAGCAGCTGTCCAACTACATCGGCAGCCTGAGCGGAGATCTCAAGACAGTGCCACAGGCGCGTTTCAAGGCTCAGTGAAGCATTGAACCTCGGGGGGGAATGCCGTTTGCCGGCACCCTGCATGACGCACCATCCACCCCCTCCTCTCACCGACGCCCTGACCCTGGGTGTCTCGCTGGCCTGCCCCTGGGACAAGGCCTACGCTTTTCTGGCAGACCCGGGCCACCTGCCGCGGTGGGCTTCAGGCCTGGGCGATGCGATGCGGCAGAAAGACGGCCGGTGGATCGCCGAAGGACCACTGGGGCGCGTGGCCATCCGCTTTGAGCCACACAACGTCCTCGGGGTGCTGGACCACACGGTCGAACTGCCCGATGGACGGCAAAGCTATAACCCCATGCGACTGATCCGCGATGCGGGCGGCAGCGCGTGCATCCTGCTGTTCACCCTGCTGCGCCAGCCAGGTGTGGAAGATGAGCAGTTCGAGGCCGATGCCGCGTGGATACGCAAGGACCTGGCCAAGCTCAAGTCCTTGCTGGACGAGGCATAGCGTCTGATCGCGACGCCCGCGACACAGACCACTCAGACTTCTGCCGCGATCTGGCGTAAGGCCTGCTCGAACAGCTCCACGGGTTGCCCACCCTGGATCAAGTGCCGGTCGTTGATGATGACCGAAGGCACCGAGCGGATGCCCTGCTGCGCATAGAACTGCTCGTGTTCTCGCACATCCTGCGCAAACCGGCCATCATCCAGTACACGGCGCGCCTCGGCCGCATCCAGCCCAGCCTGACCGGCCAGTTGCACCAGCACTTCGTGATCACTGGGATCGAGTCCGTTGGTGAAGTAGGCCGTGAACAGGGCGTGCTTCAGCGCGCGCTGCCGCCCCTGGAGCCACGCCCAATGCAGCAGGCGGTGGGCATCGAAGGTGTTGTAGATGCGCCCCCGGGCGGCCATGTTGAAGTCGAAGTGCACCTGCTGGCCGCGCTGGCGGATGGCCTCGCGATTGCTGTCGGCCTGCTGGGCCGTGATGCCGTACTTCTGCACCAAGTGCTCAGTGATGTCCTGGCCACCGGCAGGCATGTCGGGGTTGAGCTCGAACGGCTGGAAGTGGATCTCCACCGGCACGGAGGGACCGATGCGCTCGATGGCCTCCTCCAGGGCGTTCAGGCCGATGGCACACCAGGGACAGGAAACATCGGAGACGAAATCGATCTTCATGGGGTACCTTGGCAAGCAAGGACACAGTGTAGGGCGCCGGTAAAATCCTTGCCCACGCGATGCAATGCCCTAGGCATGCGCACGGTGTGGCGGCCCTGCATCATTTGACATGCGATGTTGTCAAAAATAGAATGGCCCGGCTTTCGAACCCCACACATTGGAGACAACGATGACGATTGCAAACACCTGCGTGCTGGTGGCCGCCATGCTGCCCGTGTTGACCATGGGCCTGGCCAAGTTCAGCACCGCCGGCAAGAAGGTCCGCGAAGGCGGCTACGACAACCGCAACCCGCGTGACTGGGCCGCCCGCCAGGAAGGCTGGAAGGCACGCGCCGCCGCCGCCCAGCACAATGGCTTCGAGGCCCTGCCCCTGTTCGTGTTCGCCGTGCTGGCCGCCCAGCAGGCCGGCCTGGACCAAGGCCGCACCGACATGCTGGCCATCGCCTTCATCGTGGCGCGCCTGGTCTACATCGCCATCTACCTGGCCAACCAGGGCGCCCTGCGTTCGTTGGTGTGGGCTGTCGGCCTGGGCATCACCATCGCCATCTTCGCCCCGACCCTGACCCTGGCGTTGTGATGCCTGCGGGGCCCTGGCATGGTAATGTCGGCGCCCCTGCCGATCACGCCGCCCTCCCAGGAGCCCTGTCTTGACTGCCCGAACGCTCACCCCCACCGAGGCCCGTGTGCTGGCCGTCCTGGTAGAGAAACAGCACACCGTGCCGGACAGCTACCCGTTGTCGCTCAACGCCCTCACACTGGGCTGCAACCAGAAGACGGCGCGCGAGCCTGTGATGCAGCTCAGCGAAGCCGAGGTGCTGCAGGGCGTCAATGGCCTGAAAGAGCTGAGCCTGGTCAACGAGGTCAGCGCAAGCCGCGTGGTGCGCTTCGAGCACAATGCGGCCCGCGGCCTGGGCGTGCCCAGCCAGTCGGTGGCGCTGTTGACCATGCTGATGCTGCGCGGGCCACAGACCTCGGCGGAGTTGCGGCTGCACACAGAGCGGCTGCACCGTTTCGCGGATCTCTCGTCCGTCGACGGTTTTCTGGACGAACTGGCCTCCAAGGCCCCTCCCCGCGTGGTACGCCTGCCGCGCGGCCCGGGTGAGCGTGAGCCGCGCTGGGCGCACCTGCTGTGCGGCGACGTGACCATCCCCGCCGGCACCGCACACGCCAACTCGGCAGCCACTGACAGCGCTCCGCCAGCTTGGGCCGACGAACTGGCCGCCTTGAAGGCCGAACAGCGGCGCCAGGCCGAAGAACTGGCCACCTTGCGGGCGCTGGTCGATCGTCTGCGCCAGGAACTGGGCCTTCAGGACAACGATCAGGCCTGAAGCGTCTCAAGCCCCTTCGAACAGCTTGCGCCAGCCAGCATGGCCCAGGCGCCGCAAGGTTTCCATGTTGGTCTCGTAGATGCCCTCGGCCTCCGGGAAGGCCTCCACCGCGCGGTCAATGCTGCTCTCGCGCAGCAGGTGCAAGGTGGGATAAGGCGAGCGGTTGCTGTAATTCTCGATGTCCTCCGGCTCGCTGTCGGCGAACTGGTAGTCCGGGTGGAAGCTGGCCACCTGAAGCACGCCGTCCAGGTCCATGTCCTGCACCAGGTCGTCGGCCACGTCCAGGAAATCGTTGTAGTCCAGGAAATCGGCCAGGACCTGAGGATGGATCAGCAAGGTGGTGTCGATCTGCGCCGGATCGGCATCGCGCAGCAGGGTCAACTCATCCCGCAGGACATCGGCCAGTGCCTCGGGGGTGGCGGCATCGGTCACGACGTAGCGGATCTGCTGCTTGACATGCACGGCCTTGGCGAAGGGGCACAGGTTCAGGCCGATGACGGCGCGAACCAGCCAGTCGCGGGTCTGCTCGATGACGGGATCTGGGGTGGAGCTCATGACATCATTGTCGCCGCCAGGGACAACATCGCCCCCAGCGCCGCGATTGCCGCGGTCAGCGGATTCTTCTTCAAACTTCACAGGATGGTCGCTTGATGGTCAGACCGACACCCGGCGCTCTTCATGATCTGCACTGGCTGGTGCAGCAGTTCCCGCGCGCAGGACGCCTGGAAGCGATCCACCTGCGCCCGGCCAGGCGTGAGCCGGCTGTGACCGTCACATCCACCGAGGCCTTGATGGGCAGAGGGCTGCAAGGTGACCACATGGCCGCGCGGACACCCTCGCGCAGCGGCGGGGGCAAACGCCAGGTCACTCTGATCCAGGCAGAGCACCTGCCCGTGATTGCGGCGTTCGCGGGCTTGCCTGCCGTGGACCCGGCCCTGCTGCGCCGCAACCTGGTGATCTCGGGCCTGAACCTGCTGGCCGCGCGTGCGCTCTTCCAGGACGAGCCCATGGTGCTGCACCTGGGGGTTGAAGTGATGCTGGAGATCACCGGGCCCTGTGATCCATGCTCCCGCATGGAAGCGCTGCTGGGCCCGGGCGGCTACAACGCGATGCGCGGCCACGGCGGGCTCAATGCGCGTGTGTTGCAAGGCGGGTGGCTGAAGACAGGCGACGCCGTGCGATGCCTGCCCGCGCCGCGGCCCAACGAGGACCCGTGACGACACTGGCCGTGACGCCCGCCCTGAACGGCAGCCCCAATGGCCCCCGTGGTGTCAGGATGAACGCTGGTTCTGTCCCCGCTCGCGCTCACGCTGGCGCAGCACATCGATCAGCACGTTGAAGGTGCGCGCCAACTGCCCGATCTCATCCCGGGTGCGCACCTGCAGGCTGGCGCCGGCATAGTCGCCGCGCTTGAGGGCATCGGCCGCCCCGGTCAGTGCCTTGATGGGGCGCACGATGCTGCGCGCGAACATCAGGGCCAGACCCGTGAACAGCAGGCCGATCAGCAGCACGCTCCACAGCAGTTGCGTGAAGAGCTTGTTCAGAGGGGCCTCGAAGGCCGAACGAGGCTCGGCCACGCCGACCACCCAATCGTGTCCCACCACGGGTGAAAAACCTGCGATCTCTTCGGTGCCACTGATGGGGGATTGGTAGGTGACGTGCCCTTGCTCCTTGGCACCTACCATGGCTCGCGCCAGATCCGGCATGTTCAGGGAGGCCACGGTGTCGCGTTTGAAACGCTGGTCGGCCCGAATCTTGTCAAGCGTGGGCGCAGGCAGCGTCGTCAGGCTGCTGAAAAGCACCTGTGCGTCCGGATGGTAGATGACGACGCCATCGCCGTCGACCATGAAGGGCGTGAGCGGTGCGCCCTGCCCCACCTGCTCCAGAATGCCGTCGAAGGACGCCGAGCGGATGCGCAGCACGACGGCGCCGATCACCTCGTAATCCGGCCCGAACACGGGATGGGCATAGAACATGCCCGCCGCGCCGGTGGCCGCGCCCACGACGATGCCGGTGATGTGAGGGTGCCCCTTCATCGCCTCTCGGAAATACTCCCGAAAGGCAAAGTTCTTGCCCGTGACCTTGGGATCGCTGGAGACGATCGCGGTGCCCCTGGTGTCCATCAGCATCATCAGACCGATGTCGGGGTTGGACTTGACCAGGCGCTCGAGCTTGTTGCGCATGGTCTCGGCGGCAGCCTCGTCAGGATGGGCCAGGAACTGCACGAAGGCTTCGTCCGTGCCCAGGGTGCGCGCCAGGTTCTGGCTGTCGCCGATCAGTTGCGAAACACGCCCGGCCGTGCTGCGGGCCAGTTGCTGCAGGTTGCGCAGTTCGCCATCGGAGACGGCCGTGAGGCTGCCCTGCAGGTTGTAGTAACCCGTGATCAGCATGGGGAGCAAGGCGGCCAGCACCATCGCCAGCGACATCTTGACCGCCATGGGCCAGGAGCCTGGGCGCACCACGCGGCGCGCCCAGCGCCACAGGCCGAACGCGATCCGGCGCGGCGCCGAGCGCAAGGCCAGGTGATGGTGCGAGGTGTGCTCTGCCGGGTCGGCTGCATCATCGGCACGCAAGGCCTCCTGGAGGCCCAGGCTGGCGGCGTGCGAGGCGAACAGGGCGATGCGCCACTGGGCAATGTCCTGCGGACGCTCAGCCGCGTTCAGGGCCAGGGCCCAGTCGATGGCCTTGAGGAAGGATTCGCTGTAGCGGCCCTTCGCAGCGACGGTGGCCGCCTCCAGCGGGTCGGCACCACCACGGCCTACGGCCATGGCACGGTCCATGGCATCGGGCGGCTTCTTGCCGGTCACCGTCCAGTAAAGCGTAGCGCCCATGGCGTAGATGTCGGTCCAGGGGCCCTGGTCGCCATCCTCGTATTGTTCGATGGGCGCGTAGCCGGGGGTCACGGCCACATCGTCCTGCGTGCCGGTGCTCACGGCCTGGCGTGCCGAGCCGAAATCCAGCAGCACCAGGCTGCCGTCACGGCGGCGCACCTGGATGTTGTCGGGCTTGATATCGCGGTGCAGGAAGCCCATGCCGTGCACCACCGACAGGCCATCCAGCAGGGGCTGGATCAGGCCCATCAGTTCCTTCTCGCCGATCTGGGCGTGCTCGGGCCACCAGGTCTTGAAGGGGCTGCCGCGCTCGTACTCCAGCACCATGTACGCGGTCTGGTGCGCCTCGAAGAAGCGCGCCACGCGCACGATGTTGGGGTGGCGAAAGGTGGCCAGCGTGCGGCCTTCGACCAGGAAGCTGTCCAGCCCGCTGCGGTAGCGGTCGCGAAAGCGCGAGGAATGCGCCGACACCGTCTGCCCCGAGGTGCGGAAGGCGATGTCCTCGGGCAGGTATTCCTTGATGGCGACCTTGGTGTTGAGGTTGACGTCGGTGGCCAGGTAGGTGATGCCGAAGCCGCCCTGCCCCAGCACGCGGTCGATGCGGTACTCATGCAGGCGAAAGCCCGGCGGCAGGGCCAGGGCCGTGCCGGTCTTGGGCTTGAAGGGGCGCAGGGCTGCCGGAGGCGGCACGGGTACGGTGCGTGCTGCCGCTTGCTGTGATGGCGACGACGGGCGTGGCACCGTCGCAGCCTTGACCACCGTTTTCTCGGGATCGTCTTCAGGCACAGGCTCCGGCACACGCGGCGTGCCGATCACGCGCGTGATGTCGTCGTCCATTGCAGGGCCGCCGCCCTGCCCGCCAGACGCGCTCATCTCTCACCGAGCCCGAAGGTGCTTGCCATGGAGGCACAGTATGCAGACTGCGCCCTGGGCGCAAGCGCGGAAACGCCCGGTAAATCGGGCAAAAATCCCGCTCAGGCTGCTTCGGCTGCCGCGCCTGCTGAGGTGAGCGTTGGGCCGCCGTCACAGGCTGCCCCGCAACCGGTGTGGACGGCGCCATCACGGCTCAGCATGATCTTCACGCCGGGCAGGCCGCGGTGCACCTCGGCCTCGCCGTGCTGCGTCAGCAGGGCCATCAGCTTCTTGCGGATCAGCATGCCAGGACGGTCGCTGTCCATCGAGAACTCGATGCCGCGCCGGCGCACGTCCACCAGCGCGTCCGGGTCGGTGGATTCGAGGATGTCCTTGTCCTCGCGCGTGATCACCTCGTCGAAGTCGATCAACAGTTGGGCCGGGCAGTCTTCTTCCGTGTCGTTGCGGAAGAGCCATTGGCACAGCTGGATCGCGCCGTCGTCGATCGGCGTGAAGCAGTTGATGATGATGTGACGCACACCGCCGGGGTACTCGATGTCCAGCCGGCGCGAGAAGGGCTGGAAGTAGGCGTTGCGCATGTGCCGCGTGGTGATCGGGTCTGTCACGCCGCTGACGCGCTGGTACTGGGGCGGGTTGGCCGCGTCGATCACGGTTTCGGCGTAGAAGCCGGTGTCGTTCTCGACCAGCTCGTACTTGCTGGGCTTGGGCTGGGCGGCCACGCCGAAGGTGGCGCGGTGCACGAAGCTGAAGTGCGAGTTGTCAAAAGAGTTCTCCAGCGCGCGCAGCGGGCTGGTGTCCCAGCGCTCGTAGAACTGGAAGATGGTGCGCCAGCCAGGCGCCTCGAACTCTGGGATCTCAGGGATCTCGCTGACGGGATCCTCCAGCGCCACCCAGGCGTAGCCGTAGCGGGCCACGCAGTGGTAGGCGGTGGTCTTGAAGTCCGGCAGGATGCGGCGGCCTTCTTCGTACTGGGGGATCTCGACGACGCGGCCCGTGCGGTCATAGACCCAGCCGTGGTAGCCGCACTGGATGCGGCCGTTATTGCACCAGCCCTTGGAGAGCTTGGCCGTGCGGTGGCAGCAGCGGTCCCTGAGGGCGGCGGGCTGGCCTTGCTCGTCCAGGAACAAGACGATGTTCTCGCCGAGCAGGGTGAAGGGCTGGGGGCCCTCGGCCAGATGGCTCAAGGGCATCACGGCGTGCCAGAAACGCCGGAAGATGGGCTGTTGGGTGGTGAGCATGAGCAGGCTCCTCGTTGAAGCGCCGTGGGGTGGCGCCGCGGTTGAACACGAGGGAGCAATTTCCTGGCCGGGCCCTGCCGACCAATGGATGGCTGGGGGCTGCTTGAACGCTTCTACTCCGCAGCGGCATTGTCGCAAGCTTCGTGCCGGCTGTCCAGACCGTGAACGCCATGTCGGAGCACCATGCTGGGGCACGCGCCACCGTCAGCCCACGTCCAGCTCACCTTTACACTGACGCCCTGCAGTTCCACCACACACGCGTCCAACCGACGCCTAGGCCCCGATGAGCTGGCACGGCCACCTGACCCTGGATTACCGCCGAGACGGCGAACGCACCATCGCCCACGACCGCCACGACGGCCCCTTGCGTGTGCTGCAACGGCTGTATCCGGAAGGCCCGGGCATCTGCCACCACGTGCTGGTGCACCCGCCCGGCGGCATCGTTGGCGGCGACGTGCTCGATGTGCGGGCCACGCTGGAGGCCGGCAGCCATGCCCTGATCACCACCCCGGGCGCCACGCGTTTCTACAAGAGCGCCGGCCCCGAGGCACTGCAATTGGTGACGGCTCGCGTGGCCGACGGCGCCCGCCTGGAGTGGCTGCCGTTGGAAACCATCGCCTACCGGACTTGCCGCGCGCGCAACGAGATGCGCTTCGAACTGGCCCCAGGCGCAGAGATGATGGGCTGGGACGTGCTGGCCCTGGGGCTGCCCGCAGCCGGCGAGGCCTTCGACAACGACCCAGGCGGCACAGGCTTCTACACCCAGCGCATCGAGCTGCCCGGCGTGTGGCTGGAACAGGGCACAGTGCGCACCACCGACCGCCTGCTGCTGGACAGCCCACTGGGCTGGGCGGGTCATCGGGTGATGGGGACACTGTGGTTCGCGGCGGGGCAGGCATTGTCGCGTGAGCGGCGCGAGGCCTTGCTGGACAGCGCGCGCGCCCTGATCGACGGCATCGATCCGTCATTGGGCACGGTGCGCGCTGGTGCCACCAGCCCGCATGAGCCCGTGGTGGTGGTGCGCGTGCTGGCCGATCGGGTCGAACCGCTGATGCGGCTGCTCTCAGGCATCTGGACCGCATGGCGGCCACTGGCCTGGGACCTGTCGCCCGCCACACCCCGCATCTGGCGCACCTGACAGGCCAGCCACCCGCCCGCAGTCGGCTCAGGCCATGCTGTGCAGCACCTTCCAGTCCAGTGACTGCACCTGGTTGCGGCCGGCTTCCTTGGCGGCATAAAGGCCCTGGTCGGCGCGCTCGATGAGCTGCAGCAGATTCTGGGTATCGCCCAAGCCGAGCTGCGACACGCCGAAGCTGGAGGTGATGCGCAGGTTGGGCACGGTGTCGATGGAGGAGCCGGCCTCCATCTCGATGGCATAGCGGATGGCCTCGGCCACGTCGGCCGCCTGCTCCAGGTTCAAGCCCGGCAGCAGCACGCAGAACTCCTCGCCTCCGAAACGGCACAGGACATCCTGAGGGCGCATCGCCCGCTTGAGCAGGCGCGAGACCTGCTGGATCACCAGGTCACCCACGGCGTGGCCATAGGTGTCGTTGAAGTTCTTGAACTTGTCGATGTCGGTCATCAGGCAAGTCAGCGGTTCAGCGCTGGACTGCGCATGTGCCATCAGCCCTTCCGCACGCGCAAAGAAGGCACGCCGGTTGAAGCAACCCGTCATCGGATCGCAGTTGGCCAGCATCGTCAACTCTTCGTTCTGCTTCTGGATCTGGTCGCGTGAGGTTTCCAGCTCGGCCAGGGCGGCACGCAGCTTGGCATTGGCGCGGTCCAGCGCGGTGATGTCGTCCAGGGTGACCAGGCAGCCGCGTGCATTGCCGGTGGCGTCACGGATGGCGGCGCAGTTGAGCAGGGCCCGGCGCGGCTCGCCGCTGGTATCGGTCAGGTCCACATGCACGCCCAGGATGGGCTCGCTCATGTTGAGCACGCGCTTCCAGGGCGGGATGTCAGATTCGTCGCGCAGGCCCTGGATCAGCCATTCCATCTGGTCGATGGAACGCCCCAGCAGCACGGCACTGGCCTGTGGGTGGAAGCTGCGGAAGGCCGAGTTGGCCAGCAGGATCTGACCATCCAGATCGAGCACCAGCAGGCCTTCCGTCAAGGTGTCGAAGGCCACGCGCACGCGCTCGGGAATGGCTTTGGAGGGGTCCAGGTGCTGCAGCACCCGCCGCAGGTACAGGTAGAAGGCGATGAAGCTGACAGTGCTCAGGGTGGCCACCAGCTGCACCGTGGGCTGCATCAGCCAGCCGGTGGCCGTCTTGGGCCAGGGTGAATCGAAGCCGACCTCGAGCTGACCCCAGCGGCCGCTGTGGGTGTTGAGCGGCACGACCACGCTGGTGATGGTTGACAAGCCCATGGAGGGCGCCTGCCATCGTTGCTCATGCTGGGGCGTGGCCACGACAAGGGTGCCATCCTCCCGGCGGATGGCCACGGTCTGCACGTCCGGCGAATGCTCGACCAGGTCCGTGAACATGGGCTGGATCAACGGCAGGGATTGCGGTTCGCGCAGCATGCGCTTGACCTGCAGGGCCAGGTGCACGGCCACTTGCTCGCGCACGGTCTGCGTCATGGTGCGGTGATCGGGCAGCAGCTTGAGCACCAGGTCCAGCACCATCAGCAGGCCCACCAGCAGCGACACCAGCCCCAGGCTGATGCGCGCCGTCGGGCTGAGCGACCAGCGCCGGAACTTGTCCTTGAGCTTCATCCAATCCCTTCCGTCTCGCCCTTCAACACATCGACGGCACTGAACATGTCGGCCGCCTGCGCCTCCATGGCGCTTTGCTCGTCGGTGACCTGGCCGTTGCTGCTTGCGTCGCCTTCGGCGTCAGGCGGCACCGATCCGCCCATCACCGGCATGGGGTCGATGGTGCGCCAGGCAGGCACGGTGACCCTCATGCTGCTCATCAGGCCGGCTGCCCGGGCGGTCCACCAGACCGCGCCCACCGACAATGCCACACTCGAGCCCTGCATGACGGGAGAATCAAGCACCGCCAAGCGGGATTCCTCCACGGATTGTGCATTGAACGGGATCCGTGTAGGCAGCGTGCCCCCCTGCATACCCGGAACAGGCTGCAGCGGCGGGCGATTCTCGGGCGCCCCACCACCAAGCCTGCCGCAGGCTCAGCAAAGCTGACGCGGCTTGTTCAGCCCCCTGCGTGGCGCACGGCGCAGGGCATGGCAATCCTGCGGCCTGGGCCAGGTCCGCGGCATAGAGCAACCGCGCTTCGAGTTCCTCGATGTCGACGACTCCCGGAACATAGGAATCTCATCGCAAGGACAGCAAGGGGCGATCAGTATCCAGTGACGACAAACGTGGCACGGACAACTGGGACGACATGGAGAGTCGTGGCTCCTTCGACGTCAGGTATTGCTTGACCAGCATCCGCTCGGGGGCCTGTGAGGCCGTGGCCAGGCGTGTGGACAGCGGAGAGACGGGGCGCGCCTGGTCTGGCGCCGTCTGGGGGGCAACAGCTTGCTGCACCCGCGGCGGCGGCGTGACGGCGGCGGGTGTCTGAAGGGCTTTAGGAGGCTTGGCCGACAACGGCGCCTTGGTGGGCGTGACCGCGCCGGGTTGCGTGGGCGCCGAGGGCGCAGCAGGCGGCAACGATGAAGCGAAATCCACCCGGCAGCGCAAGCCGGACGGAATGCGGTTGTCGGGGTTGGGCAGCGTCAGCCGCACACGGAAACTGTTGGAGGCCGGATCGATCACGCGATCGACCAGCACTACCTTGGCGGACAGGGCGTTGAAGTTGGGCAGGTCGGTGCGGATCGTGGCCACCTGGCCCATGGCGATGCTGCCGAACTGCGATGCGGGCACGATGGCTTCGACACGCAGGGGATCGATGCGGGCCACCCGCACCACCGGCTCGCGCTCGATGCGCTCGCCTTCGGTGCGATAGCGCTCGATGACGATGCCATCGAAAGGGCTGCGCACGTCACGTTGGCCCAGCTGCGCGGCCGACAGGCGGTACTCGCGCTGAGCCACTTTCTGGGATTCGCGGGCCTGTGACACCCGTTGCTCTGCCACGCGGTACTCGGCATCCGCCTGATCTACGGCCTGGTCGGAGACGAACTCCTGCTTGAGCAGGTCCTTGGCACGCTGCAATTTGCGCTGCGCCAGTTCCGCCGCGGCAATGGCCTGGCGCAATTCGGCATCCGCTTCGGAGCGGGCCTCGGCCACCGACACCGATGCCCGTTCGACCTGGGCCGACAGGCGCGCCAGTACCTGCCCGGATACCACCTGATCCCCGCGTTCGACCATCAGGCGCTCGAGCACCCCGATGGACTGGCTGCCGACATCGGCCACGCGGTCGGGTTCGACCAGGCAACCCATCACCTCGGCATGCACCGATGCCAGCATCGAGGCGCTGGCCATCACCGTCATCAGAGGTCTGAGTAAGGACATGTTCAAACTTGGCTCACGTAAGCGATGTCCGCTTGAAAGCAGATCGACTTTTCATCTCATGGTACTGATCGGCATGCCACAGCAAAACTTGAGCCCCGCTCACGAGCGGGCCCGGCACCAAAAGGCGCGCCGCACAATTTGATGTTGTACCTTTATCGCGCCCCGTAACGCAGAATAAAAGACAAAAAAACCCTGCAGCCTGCGAAAAAGGCGTGGGCATCAGCCTCCGCCGTCGCGCCCTGCCCACGCCAACTGGCGCCTCATCGCCCATTGCATCTGCAGCAGATGCCAGCGGCGCCAGAATGCACGGCGGCCCTCCTTGCGCTGAATCAGACCGCAAAGCCCCGTGGCCAACATCCCCGCCTCTGCCTGGTCGCCTGCAGCCACCCGCAATAGCCAGGCTTTCCAACCCTGCCTGGCCCAGGCGTGGATCGTCTCGTCAGAGCAGGCCAGGATGCATTCGAAAGATCCCGGCTGCCCTTGCCGCGCAGCCCGCCCGTACAGTTGCCGGTCTATGCGGCGTGACGCATTGAGATGCGTGTTCACCACATGCAGCCCGCCTCGTTCGAGCACAGTCGCTGCCACCAGAATGTCGGTGCCACGCCCCGCCATGTGCGTGGCCACGGTGATCGCCCCAGCCAAGCCAGCCTGCTCGATCACATCGCGCTCGGCGTCGCCTTCTTGTGCGTCATGGCGCGCGTTGAGCACGCGATGCGCAAGCCCCTGCGCCTGCAGCACGGCAGAAAGTCGTTCGGAGTCAGCCACGGTGTCGGTTCCCACCAGCACGGCCCGGCCGCGCGCTACCTGCCGAGCCACCCGCTGGGCCACCAGCGCCCATTTGGACTGGGCATCCGCGCACAACGCCATGCCCAGGTCCAGGCGGCGACCGGGTTGCTTGAGTGGCACCCGCAGCACAGGCAGACCATAGATGGCCAGCAGTTCACGCCGCTCTTCCCACAGGGTGCCGCTCAAGCCGCACAGGTGATGGTAGCGCGGAAAGAACTCCTGGTAGGTGGTCTGAGACACGGTGTCGGTCTCGGGCGTGGCCGTCAGCCCTTCCTTGATGCAGACCATCTGGTGAAGCCCTCGCGACCAGGCCCTGCCAATGGCCAGGCGCTCCGTGGTGCCATCGATGATGTGCACCTCGCCATCGCGCAACAGGTAGTGCGCATCGCGCTGCAACACGTGCAGCGCTGTGAGCGCCAGGCTCACCTGCTCCTCTCTGTAGCGCTTGAGCTTCCAGGGGCCTTGCAGGTTTGCGGCCAGTGACGCCAGGCGCTCCTGACCAGCATCGCGCCATGTCAGCTGATGCTGTGCTCCCCACTCGAAATCCCTTCCAACCTGCATCTGGCGGGCCAGGAACAGAGAGAGCCGGTGCTGCTGCTCGGCCTGTCTGGATGGCAGGGCCTGGGACAACACCAGCGGCGTGCAGGCCTCGTCGATCAGGATGCTGTCGGCCTCATCGATCACACTCATGCACAGGCCGCGCAGCACCACATCGCTGTCGTGGCCCTGCGCGCGCGCCATACGGTCACGCAGGTGGTCGAAGGCCACTTCCTTGGCGGTCACATAGACCACGTCGTGCTCGTAGGCCAGGCGGCGTTCGGCCGCCGTGCTGGCTGCGGTGACCCAACTCACCCGCAATCCCAGCGACTCATACAACGCGGTCCACTGCTCCGCATCACGCCGGGCCAGGTAGTCATTGGCCGTCATCACATGCACGGGAACACCTGCCAGTGCGGCCACGCCCGCCGCCAGCACCACCGTGAGCGACTTGCCTTCGCCCGTGGCCATCTCGATGAGCCGCCGGCCCAGCATCCACCAGGCGCCCGTCAGCTGGACCTCATGCACCTGCCAGTGGCGTTGCTGTGCCACGCGCAGGCACATCAAGCCCATGGCGCGCGCCGACAATGCATCCGTGAACCCCTGCACCGACAAGGCTGCTCTCAGGCGGGCCAGATGCTCATCGAGTTCGGCAGGAGACAACGTCGACCACTGCGTCTGTGCCTGGCGAACGCTCTGCACGAACCGCCGACCGCGGCGCGCCGAAGGATGGCCGGGCATGCACCAGCGGGCCTGCATCCAGGCCCAGATGGGGCTGGACGACAGCGCCGGCGCCTCGCGCTCCGGGTAAGGCCCCAGCACGGAACCTGGTATGGGCAGATGTGCTCCCAGGGCAATTCTGTTGGACCAGATCGCATGGGGCCTGGCGTGCCCCGGCCGACTCGCCCGGGCACCGGCTGACCAGGGCGTCATGTCCGCACGTCCGAGAAGTGCCGCAGCAGCAACTGCCGCAGGCGCTGCAGGACGGTATCCAGCAAGCTTTGCGGCGCCAGGTCCAGCCGGACACGTGCCAGGCCACCCGCACGTGCCAGCCCGTGGTTGAGCTGCACATCCACCACATAGGTGGGCTCCATGGGGCGCAGGCCTTCTTCGTCGGACGGGTCGGTCGGCACACGCCCGCCCTTGCGATCCCCCATGGTGGCCTGGGGCAGGCGATCGGTAGCGGCCGGCACTTCGCGCAGCAGGTGCGCCGGCATCGCATGGCCGGGAGATTCATCGAGCATCACCTGCACCGAACGCAAGCGGTGGCGCACGCTGTCGATGTCCCGCTGGGGTACAACGGCGCGGATCACCGCCGGCCGGTCATTGAGCACATAGGCCAGCACCTGTCCGCGGTTCACCTGCAGGCCTTCCAGATCCTCCTGCCGGGACATCACGAACCTGCCCGCCGTGCCCGCGCGCAGCACGTTGGCTGCCAAGTCCCGATCGACCTGGGCCAGGGTCGCCCGATCACGCGCCAGGGCATCCTGGGCATTGCGCATCTTCAAGGGCTCACTGCCGAACGACGCATTGAACTCGGCCTCCGAGCGTTCGATCTGGGCCTGCAGCACTTCCCGCTGGGCCGTGAGCGCCGGTGATTTCAGGGACACCAGCCTGGCGCCCTCTTCCACGGGGGTATCGCTGCGTGCCCACACTGTCTCGACCTCGCCATCGGCCGCGGCACGCACCAGGGCATCGTCGGGCAGCCAGACCATGCCCTCGACCACCAGCGACGAGGGCAGCGGCACCATCATCGCTGCGGCTGCGCCCACCACCACGGCACCGCCCACGGCCGTCACCAGCCGCCCACGCATGGCCGTGACACTGGGTTGCGATGCGAGTGCCTGCGTCCATGCCCAGATGGGCTGGGCGAACAAGGTCCAGAAGGACCATGCGGCCACGCCCACACCAAGCCAGGCCGCCTTGTCGGCGGCCCAGCTCACGATCAGCGCGCTGACCGCGACGCGGTACACCCAAGAGGCCGGCGCATACAGCCACAAGGCCCAGCGCTCGAACGCATCGGCTGCCGTGACGTTGTTGTCGAAGGTATCGCGCCGCACGCCCAGCAGTCCCATGAACAATGTGCGCCAGACCTGCCCCATCATCCGGCCGCTGCGGCCGGCCAGGTTGGGCAAGTCCAGCGCATCGCAGAGCACGTAGTACCCGTCGAGCTTCATCAAGGGGTTGCCGTTGAACAGCAGTGTGGACAGCCCGCCCAGGCTCATCACCACGAAGCTGGCCTGGCGAACCCAGCCGTCTTCCACGTTCAGCCAAACAATGGCGGCCAGGGCTGCCAGGGCCAGCTCGACGCCAATGCCGGCCACGCTGATGCGCGCACGCTGCCAGCGGTTGACCAGCCGGTTCGACGAGCTGGCATCCACATAAGGCATGGGCACGAACATGAAGAAGTTCACCCCCACCTCGGGCACCTCGCAGCCATAGCGCCGCAAGGCCAGCGCATGGCCCAACTCGTGCAGGGCCTTCATCAGCGGGTAGATCAACCAGGCCGCAGCCAGGTAGGCCGGCGACATGAAGTAGTGGCGGCCATAGGCCAGCACTTCCGGCAGGTTCGCCAGCACGGCCCAGGTGGTCCCGATCACCAAGAGGAACCAGAAGGCCGTGGCCCAGCTGTTACAGAACAGCCTGCCCAGCGGCACCAGGCGCTCGAGCATGGCCGACGGGTTGAACAGCCCCAACCGGAAGGAAAACGGATTGAGGCGGGCACGCTTTTCCTTGCGCTGGCGCTCGTTACCGTCCTTGACCAATTGCCTCACATCGGGCGCCACCTCGGCCTGGATCAGGCCAGCATCGGTCATCTGGCCCAGGATGCGGATCACGTCGTGCTGCGAGGGCGCCTCGTCACCCAGTTGATCAAGCAGCACGCCCCAGACCTCGTCCACGCTGTGCCGCCCGTCGAGCCGGCCCACCAGTTCATAAGCCTGGGCGTTGACGCGGTGGTAGCGCCCGGTGGCCTGGTTGAACATCACGTACCAGGCCTGACCGCGCGTGGTCTGCATGCGCACCGACACGTGCGGCTTGAGCCGCGGATGCAGCGCCGAGATGCGGTACCAGTAAGGAGACAGGAGAGTGTCCTGCATGGCGTGCCTGCCGAATCAGAACCAGGACCAGGTCAGCATGCCGAGCTTGTCCCAGGCACGCATGAACCAGCGGGTGAGCAAGGGCCGCGCAGGCAGCTCGACCTTGGCCACCCCCTCCAAGCCGGGTCGCAGCCCAGCCAGACCTGCACCCTTGCCTGCAGGCCAAGCCTCGACCTCATAGCGCACGCCGTCGGCGGTGCTGTGGGCCACGGGCGTGACACGGGCCAGCACCAGCGCAATCGGTTGCCCTGGCATGGCCGCCAGGCGCAGCGAGGCGGGTTGGCCGCGCTCGAGTTGCGCCACGTCGGATTCACTCACTTCCAGGATCACGCGCCAGTCCAGACCAGGCGCCAGCGTGAGCAAGGCCTCACCGCGCTTGACGGGGCCACCCAATTGCTGTCGCAGATCTCCCTGGATCACTACACCATCGAACGGTGCTGTCAGGCGCACACGCACCAACTGCTGTTCGACCAGCCCGAGTTGCGCCTTGGCTTCCGCCAGCTTGGCCTGGGCCTGGGCTGCCTGGGCACGGTCACCGCGCGCGAAGGCCTCCGCGAAAGCGTTCTCCTGCTGCGCCACCTCGGCCTGGCGTGCCCGGCGGGAGGTCTGGAGTTCGTCATCGGACAGTTCGGCCAGCAACTGCCCCGCTTTGACCACGTCGCCGGGCCGGACATGTACCTCGCGCAAGTAGCCGTCCTGGGCGGCGCTGAGCACGCGCTGTACGGCCCCCTCCAGGCGGGCCGTCGCGCTCACGTGGTAGGGCATGGGCCACAGCAGCCCCACGGTCAACAGGAAGATGGCCGCCAGCATCGACCAACGCAGGCGGCGCTCGGACGGGTCCTTCAGGCGATAGCCCAGCACGATGGCCTTGGCACGCACACGCTCCGAGAAAGGCCGGTCCAGTTTGTAGCGCAGGTACAGCAAGGGGGCCAGGCCTTCGGCCAGTTGCTCCAGCCAGCGGATCTCCTGCGGCTCGAAGGCCACCCGCACCACCTCGTCGATCACCCGCACGGCCAGGGGATCGGATGTGATGGAGCGCTCGCAGGTGATCACGCCGATCACCCGTCCCTTGTGCGCCAGCGGCACGCTGACCACGCCACCCAGGCCCTGCACCTTGAACAGGCTCTGGTGGGCCAGTGTGATGCGCACGGCATTGCGTGTGGCCTGCGGCCACGACAGCGTCGTGTGCTGATGGACGGCCTCCAGCATGGCCTGGTTCAGTTCAGGAATGGCCTGCCCTTCGGCCAGTACCACGCCATCGGACAAGGCGACGATGCGCAGTTGCCCCGCCGCCACCCAGCCGATCGACACCCGCAGGCATTTCAGCCGCTGCCCGATCTCGGACACCACCTCGGCCGCACTGCCCTGCCAATCCCGCGCATCCAGGGCCGTGCGCAGGCAGCCCAGCACGGCCGCCACAGACTCCGCATTGAGCGGCGCACTGGCGCCAGCCGTCTGAGCCGTTGGCTGCGCCGCCATGGTGGCAGCGCCGCTCAGCGGTCGGGGGGCAGAGATGGGCATTTCGTCAGGCAAAAGAAAATCGACCCTCAATCATCGATCCCGCAGCACCTTGCATACAGGGGGGACTGCCCTATCATCAACACTGTAGGGGTGCCCAAGCGTCAAATAAGCACGGAAAACCCCCCGGTAAAGACAATCTAGGAGTTGCGATGAAGGTTTTGCTGATCGACGACCACCCTCTCATCCTGGCGGCCCTGCAATCCGTCATCCAGGGGCTGGGCGATCATGTCGAGGTGGCAGCAGCTTCCAGCGGCGCGGGCGCGCGCGCCATGCTCCAGGCCGACAGCACGTTCGATCTGGTCCTTCTGGATTTGCACTTGGGCGATGCCGATGGCTTCGATCTACTGACGGAGTTCCGCGGCGCCTACCCGGGCCTGCCGGTGGTGGTGGTGTCGGCCTCGGACCGCACCTCGGACGTCATCCGCGCCATCGACCTGGGCGCCATGGGCTTCGTGCCCAAGCGCGCCAGCAACGAAACCCTGGTGGAGGCGCTGCGACAGGTGATCTCGGGCGGCGTGTACGTGCCTCCGCTGAGCATGGGCAGCTCGCTGGCGGGCGCCTCGGGCTCTGTCCAGCACGAGGCGAACGCCGCGGGTTTCCAGACCGCCTCGCTCGCGCAACTGGGCCTCACGCAGCGCCAGACGCAGGTGCTGGCCCTGCTGCTGCAGGGCCAGCCGAACAAGCTGATCGCCCGTGAGCTGGAACTGTCGGTCGAGACCATCAAGGACCATGTCGCCTCGGTGCTGCGCATCCTGCGCGTGAGCTCCCGCACCCAGGCCGTGATCGCCGTCAGCCAGATGCTGCAGGCGCAAGACCAGCAGGCCGCCAACCGATTCTCGGCATGGCGGGCCTCAGGCCGACGTTGAGCCTGTGGCTCAGAGGCTGGCGCGCGCCTCGGCGTATTCGGCCTTCAGGCGGGCCACCAGTTCAGCCGTGGGCACGATCTTCTTGATGGCGCCGATGCCCTGGCCGCTGCCCCAGATGTCCTTCCAGGCCTTGGCGCTGCTCTCACCGCTGCCGAAGCTCATCTGGCTCGGGTCACCGTGGCCCAGGGCTTCCGGATCCAGACCGGCTGCCACGATGGAGCCGCGCAGGTAGTTGCCCGGCACGCCGGTGAACTTGCTGCTGTAGACGATGTCGGCGCTGTTGCTGTCGACGATCATCTGCTTGTAGGCCTCGGCGGCACGCGCCTCTTCGGTAGCGATGAAAGCCGAGCCGATGTAGGCGAAATCAGCACCCATCGCACGTGCGGCCAGGATGGCGCGGCCCGTGGCGATCGCGCCAGACAGGGCCAGCGGGCCGGTGAACCACTCGCGGATCTCCTGGATCAGCGCGAAGGGGCTGGTCGTGCCGGCATGGCCGCCCGCCCCGGCTGCCACGGCGATCAGGCCGTCGGCGCCCTTTTCCACGGCCTTCTGGGCGAACTTGTTGTTGATGACGTCGTGCAGCACCACGCCGCCGTAGCTGTGCACGGCCTCGTTCACGTCGGTGCGGGCGCCCAGCGAGGTGATGATCACCGGCACTTTGTACTTCACGCACAGTTCCAGATCGTGCTCCAGGCGGTCATTGCTCTTGTGCACGATCTGGTTGATCGCGAAGGGCGCGGCCGGGTTGCCCGGGTTGGCGGCGTTGTAGGCGGCCAGCGTCTCGGTGATCTCGGCCAGCCAGTCTTCCAGTTGCGCGGCCGGCCGGGCGTTCAGCGCGGGCATGGAGCCCACCACGCCGGCCTTGCACTGCTCGATCACCAGCTTGGGGTTGCTGAGGATGAACATCGGCGAGGCGATCACCGGGAACGGAACGCTCGTCAAAACGGGAGGCAACATGACTTCGTAACCTTTGCTTCTCTTGAAAACAGCCGGTGAAGGTGCGTCAACCGGCATGACGCATTGAACGATCTCGGGGAGCCTGACGAACGATCGGCCGCATGAAGCGGCCGATCTCAACGTGTCCTCAGGCGATCATCATGAAGATGAAGCGTGGATCAGAACAGATCCACCGGCAGGGCCGTGACGCTGTCGGCGCCCTCCAGAACGGCCGCACGCAGCGCGCTGGTTCGCGTCAGGATGTGGTCGCCGAAGAAGCGGGCCGTGGCCACCTTGGCGGTGAAGAACTCGGTGTCCTCGCCGGCCTTGAGCTTGTCCTCGGCCACGATCAGGGCGCGGGCCATCTGCCAGCCGCCGACCAGGTGGCTGGCCAGGAACAGGTAGGGCACCGAACCGGCGAAAGCAGCATTCGGGTTGGCCTTGAAGTTGGCGACCACGTAGTCCACCACGGCCAGGAAGTCCTCGCGGGCGGCCTTCAGGCGCTTGGCCATGGTCTTGCCGGCGGCGCTCTCGCGGCCGTTCAGCACGCCTTCCAGGTCGGCGATCTGCGCGGCGATGGTCTTGGCCACGGCGCCACCGTCACGGGCGGTCTTGCGGCCGACCAGGTCGTTGGCCTGGATGGCGGTCGTGCCTTCGTAGATCGGCAGGATGCGGGCATCGCGGTAGTACTGGGCCGCACCGGTTTCCTCGATGAAGCCCATGCCGCCATGCACCTGCACGCCCAGCGAGGCCACTTCCACGCTGTTCTCGGTGCCGTAGCCCTTGATCAGGGGCACAAGGTACTCGTAGAAGGCCTTGTTCTGCTTGGCCACTTCCGGATCCGGGCTGTGGTGCGAGAAGTCATACGCGGCGGCTCCTACCATGGCCATGGCGCGACCGGCTTCGGTCAGCGCGCGCATCGTCAGCAGCATGCGCTTGACGTCCGGGTGGTGGATGATGGCGGCGGAGCCGGGTTGCGAGCCGTCCACAGGGCGAGACTGCACGCGATCACGCGCGTAGGCCACGGCCTTCTGGTAGGCGCGCTCGGACAGGCCGATGCCCTGCAGGCCCACGTCGTAGCGGGCCGCGTTCATCATCACGAACATGTACTCAAGGCCGCGGTTCTCTTCACCGACGATGTAGCCGATGGCCCCCTCGCCCACATCACCCTTGTTGTCGCCGAACACCAGCACGGCGGTGGGCGAACCATGGATGCCCAGCTTGTGCTCGAGCGAGGCGCAGAACACATCGTTGCGCTTGCCGACGGAGCCATCGTCGTTGACCAGGAACTTGGGCACGACGAACAGGCTGATGCCCTTGACGCCTTCGGGCGCGTCGGGCGTGCGGGCCAACACCAGGTGCACGATGTTCTCGGACATGTCGTGTTCACCATAGGTGATGAAGATCTTCTGGCCGCTGATGCGGTAGGTGCCATCGTTCTGCTTCACGGCCTTGGAGCGCACCAGGGCCAGGTCCGAACCGGCTTGCGGCTCGGTCAGGTTCATCGTGCCCGTCCACGTGCCGTCGATCATCTTGGGCAGATAGCGCTGCTGCAACTCGTCGCTGCCCGCGGTGATCAGGGCCTCGGCCGCGCCACCGGTCAGCATGGCGCACAACGAGAAGCTCAGGTTCGAGCCGACCAGGATCTCGATGCAGGCCGCGCCGATGGTCTTGGGCAGGCCCTGGCCGCCGAAATCGGTGGGCTGGTGCACGCCCAGCCAGCCGCCTTCGGCCAGCGCCTTGTAGGCTTCCTTGAAGCCGGGCGAGGTGGTGACCACGCCGTTGTTCCACTTGGCCGGATTCTGGTCACCGGACCAGTTCAGCGGCGCCACCACGCCATCGTTGAATTTGCCGGATTCTTCGATCACGGCCTGGGCGGTTTCGAAGCCGGCGTCGTCGAAGCCGGGCAGCTGGGCAACCTGATCGATGCCAGCCAGCTCTTTGACGCAGAACAGCAGGTCTTTGACGGGGGCGCGGTAAGTCATGAATATTCTCCGGGAAACGACAAGGGGGCGTCTCGAAAGACGCCCCCGGCAGCGGTTTCAGTCAGACATCGGAGGTCTGCATGAAAGCTGATGAGTTCAAATTCAAATCACAGAGCCTTGACCAGTTCCGGCACGGCCGTGAACAGGTCGGCTTCCAGGCCGTAGTCAGCCACTTGGAAGATCGGGGCTTCGGGATCCTTGTTGATGGCCACGATGACCTTCGAATCCTTCATGCCGGCCAAATGCTGGATCGCGCCGGAGATGCCGGCGGCGATGTACAGCTGGGGCGCGACGATCTTGCCGGTCTGGCCGACCTGCAGGTCGTTCGGGGCGTAGCCAGCGTCCACGGCAGCGCGCGAGGCACCCAGGGCGGCGCCCAGCTTGTCGGCCAGGGGCGACATGACTTCGTTGAACTTCTCGGCGGAGCCCAGGGCACGGCCGCCCGACACCACGATCTTGGCGGCGGTCAGCTCGGGACGCTCGGACTTGGTCACTTCACGGCCCACGAAGGACGAGAAACCGGAATCGGCCACGGCAGCCAGGGTTTCAACAGCGGCGGAACCACCGGTGGTGGCAGCAGCGTCGAACGCGGTACCGCGAACGGTCAGCACCTTCACCGAGTCGGCCGATTGCACGGTGGCGATGGCGTTGCCGGCGTAGATGGGGCGCTCGAACGTGTCGGGAGAGACCACCTTGGTGATTTCCGAAACCTGGGCCACGTCCAGCTTGGCGGCGACGCGCGGTGCGACGTTCTTGCCGGCGGCAGTGGCGGGGAACACGATGTGGCTGTAGCTCGAAGCGATGGCCAGCACCTGGGCAGCCACGTTCTCGGCCAGGCCTTCGGCCAGCTGGGCGCCATCAGCGTGCAGCACCTTGGCCACACCGGCGATTTGAGCAGCAGCGGCAGCAGCGGCACCAGCGTTGGCACCAGCCACCAGCACGTGCACGTCGCCACCGAGGGCCTTGGCGGCCGTCACGGTGTTGAGGGTGGCGGCCTTGATGCTGTTGTTGTCGTGTTCAGCAATGACGAGAGCGGTCATGATTCGTTGTCTCCTCAGATCACTTTGGCGTCGTTCTTCAGCTTGGACACCAGGGTGGCCACGTCGGGCACCTTGATGCCAGCGGAACGCTTGGGCGGCTCAGAGACCTTCAGGGTCTTGATGCGGGGGGCCACGTCCACGCCCAGGTCGGCCGGCTTGACCGTTTCCAGGGGCTTCTTCTTGGCCTTCATGATGTTGGGCAGCGTGACGTAACGCGGCTCGTTCAGGCGCAGGTCGGTCGTGACCACGGCCGGCAGGCTCAGGGACACGGTTTCCAGACCGCCGTCGACTTCACGCGTGACGTTGACCTTGCCGCCAGCGACTTCCACCTTCGAGGCGAACGTGCCCTGGGGCAGGTTGGCCAGGGCGGCGACCATCTGGCCGGTCTGGTTGCTGTCGTCGTCGATGGCTTGCTTGCCGAGGATGATCAGATCAGGCTTTTCCTTGTCGATCAGGGCCTTGAGCACCTTGGCCACGGCCAGGGGCTGGACCTCGTCCGACGTTTCCACCAGGATGCCACGGTCGGCGCCGATGGCCATGGCCGTGCGCAGGGTTTCCTGGGCTTGGGTAGGACCGACGGAGACGGCGATGATCTCGGTGACCACGCCCTTTTCCTTCAGGCGGGTGGCCTCTTCGACGGCGATTTCGTCGAAGGGGTTCATGCTCATCTTGACGTTGGCGATGTCGACACCAGAGCCGTCGGACTTCACGCGAACCTTCACGTTGTAGTCCACAACCCGCTTGACCGGAACCAGAACCTTCATGCGATGTTCTCCTGCGTCATGAGGAAGAGTTGATTGAAAATGTGCGCACTTAAAAAAGCACGATCGTTCGATTCTAGCGCGACTTCGTGCGCCACCGTACAACAAACCACCTGCCTTGGGGAGAAAATATTGTTTTCCCTGGTGGTGACATGCCTGTTCAAGCCGATTTGCCTTCATCCACGCCCTTGAGCGTTCCGCAACGTGGCGCCGGTGACGCTGACGCCACAGGCGCCCACGGGCGCGGTGCGGTCATCGGCGTGTTCGATTCTGGCCTGGGCGGGCTGTCGGTGCTGCGCGCCGTCCGCAACCATCTGCCGCAGGCGGATCTGCTGTATGTGGCTGATTCGGGCTACGCGCCCTACGGCGAAAAATCGGACGAATTCATCGGCGAGCGTTCAGAACACATCTGCCGCTTCCTCATGTCGCAAGGCGCCGAAGTGATCGTGGTGGCATGCAACACCGCCACGGCGGCGGCGGTGCACCACCTGCGCCAACGCTGGCCCGAGATGCCCGTGGTCGGTGTGGAGCCCGGCGTGAAACCTGCGGTGGCCCAATCACGCAACCAGCGCATCGGCGTGCTGGCCACCCCCTTCACCTTGCAGAGCCAGAAGTTCCGCACGCTGATCGAGCGCCATGGCGGACAGGCCCAGATCGTCCTGCAGCCCTGCCCTGGCCTGGCGCGGGAGATTGAACAAGGCCAGTTGGATTCGGGCCCATTGCGTGAGCTGGTCCAGCGGTTCAGTCAGCCCCTGATCAATGCGGGCGTGGACACGGCCGTGCTGGGTTGCACGCACTACCCCTTTGTGGCCCCGCTGTTCCAGCAGGCACTGGGCGATGGGGTGCGCATCATCGACACGGCCGAGGCCGTGTCGCGGCAGACCGCGCGTCTGGTACGTGACTTACCCATCAGCCACCCTGCCCGCACCGGGACCAGCACCGGCAGCATCCGGCTGTGGTCCAGTGCCGATCCTGTGCACCTGGCCCGGGTGGCTTACGCGTGGCTGGACCTTCAAACCCAAGCGGGCGCTCTCCCGAAGGAATAGCGCCCGCCTGATCGGCCCCTGCCCCGCTTTCGCCAGGCTCAGAAGGCCAGCCGGTGCAACCGGCCGTCGACTTAGATCAACAGATTGTTGTTCTTGTCATCCAGCAGCCCCTTGGTGATGTCGACCGCCACGCTGGCATCTGACGAGATCGCGGTACTCGCCGCGGCGTGGACATCGTTCGTACCGATGGCCACGGCATCGCTGCCGGCCTTGTCGGCTGCCGTCGACGCACCATCCGAAGACGTGTTCGAAGATGAGGCCGACAGGGCTTCCAGTGCTGCCGAGCTGCCATGGTCGGCCAGCACGTCGGCGGTGGTCACCGTCTGCGCGCCGTTGACATCACGCTGGAACCAGACGTCGGCCATCGCATGGCTGTTGCCGTCGTTGGTGGTGTAGCTCGACACCAGGCCCAGCAGGTTGCCGTTGTCGACCGCCGTGCCGGTGGTGGCATGCAGGTCCATCGAGATGATGCCGAGCTCGGACAGGCCCTTGAGCTCGCCCTCGTCGGTCACACCGTTCTGGTTTCCATCCACCCACACCTGCAGCTTGCTCCAGCTGGCATCTGCCGAGGTGATGTGGCCGTCGCCGTTGGAATCCTCAAGCGCCAGGGCCGCATAGCCGTTGCCCGCACGCTGGCCGGAGGCGTTCAGGGTGGAGCCACCGAACAGTTCCGTGCCGTTGTTGATCACGCCATCACCGTTGCGATCCATCACCAGCAGACCATCCGTCGCCGAGGCCCAGCCCACCTTGGTCGTGGTGTTGCCGGTGGCATTCAGGTCAAAGGCCACGCCATGGGCGCTGGAGACGGTGCTGATGCCGTTGCCGTCCAAGTCCAGCACGATCGGAGTGGCGCCCACCATCGCATCAAGCTGGGCACCAGACATCACAGCGATGTCGGCCGTTTCAAAAGCACTGACCTGCGTCATGGACATCGCATGGATGTCGGCGGTCTGCAGGGCCACCACCTGGTCGGTCGTGAAGGCCACGATCTGGTCGGTGGTCAGGGCGGCCGCGTGCGCCGTGGTCATGGCCACGATGTCGGCGGTCTCCAGGGCCTGGATCTGCGTGGTGGTCAGCGCCTGGATCTGCGTCGTCGTGAAGGCCGCGACCTGGGTCGTGGTCAAAGCGACGATCGCGTCGGTGCTCAGGCCATGGATGGCATCAACCGACAGGCCGCGCAGGGCCGTGGTGCCGATCACCGCCACATCGGCCGTGTCCAGCGCCGCCACCTGGGCCGAGCTGAAGGCCGACAGTTCAGCGCTGGTCATTGCGAAGACCTGGGCCGTGCTCAGGGCGGCCACATCGGCGGTTTCCATCGCCGCCACCTGCGCGGTGGTGAGGGAGGCCACTTGCTGCGTGGTCAGGCCAGCGATCTGGTCGGTGGTCAGGGCCACGATGGCATCGGTGTTGAAGCCACGCAGTGCGGCGGTGCTCAACGCCTTGATGTCCGCAGATTCGATCGCAGCGATCTGGGTCGTGCTCATGGCCGCGACCTGGCTGCTGCTGAAGACCGCCACCTGGCTGCTGCTGAGCGCCGCGATGTCCGCCGTCTCGATGGCCCCGACCTGCGTCGTGGTCATGGCCGCGACCTGGGCCGAGCTCAGGTTGGCCACCTGGTCGGTGGTCAGGGCCGCGATGG